>CAZVYJ010000015.1:0-61752 GCA_964631565.1 uncultured Planctomycetaceae bacterium | reverse complement strand
AGAGATACGTACTTGGGGAGGCTTAGTGCATAATGTCCTGACGGTCGCGGCTCATTTGTGGGCATAAGTTAACGCCGGCCTGTCTTTCCACATTATGAAGCTGGTACCTTTTCTATTTCATCGAGTTCGGGTATGCTTTCGCCCATGTCTATCAGTCCGGGAAAACGTGAAAGAGATAATCTGTGGAAGCTGCTCGAGATGGCCCGAAGCGAGGACCTCGGCAGCGGCGGCGACGTTACAAGCTCGATAGTCCCCAGCGAGGTGACGGCTACCGGGTATTTCGTCGCGCGTCAGAAAATGGTTTTTTGCGGCGGAGCACTGCTGGAGACAATCGCCGTCAGCTACGACGGGCACCTTCGCACCGAGCCTCTTATAGGCGAAGGCGAGCGGGTTCAGCCCGGCACAGTGCTGGCGGAGTGGTTTGGCCCGGCCCGCAGCATGATGGCGGCCGAGCGGGTGGCACTGAACTTCCTGCAGAGGCTTTCGGGTGTCGCGACTTCCACGGCGAACTATGTCGATGCGGTCGCAGGCACCGGTGCTGAAATTTATGACACGCGCAAGACCACGCCCGGCTGGCGCGAACTGGAAAAATACGCCGTTCGCGTCGGAGGCGGCAGGAATCACCGTCGCGGCCTCTACGATGCGGTGCTGGTGAAAGACAATCATCTGGCGATACTTGCCCGAGTGGAGGGCCAGGACCCCATGACGGCGGCCGGCCGCGAACTGGAACGCCTCAAACCCTTCCTGCCGGACAAGGCGTTTATCGAACTCGAAGTCGATACGCTTCAGCAGTTCGAGGTCGCGATGACGCTGCCGGTGGACATCATATTGCTGGACAACATGTCTCTGGATGAGCTTCGCACGGCCGTCAGGAGACGCAACGAAGTTCCATCCGCACACAGAATCGAACTGGAGGCGTCCGGAGGCATTACGATGCAGAACGTCCGGGCTGTAGCCGAAACTGGCGTGAAACGGATAGCAATCGGAGCGTTGACTCACTCGGCCTGTGCAGCTGACATCGCACTGGATATCGAAATAGATTGACCGCTGATAATTGCAATTCATTCATGACGGGTCGCCCATGAAAACCGCGGACAGAGTATTGGAATTGCTCTACGACCGTCGGGAGGGGTTCTTCTCTCTGGACGAACTTGCCGCCGCTGCAGGCAAACGGCGGCAGCGGGTGGAAGCCGCCCTGCGCGAGCTTGAAGATCGCGGGCACAGACTGGAGTTCGGGCCGTCGCACGGTGTGCGTCTTGTAACGCCGGTAAAACTCGATGCGGTTCTCATAGAGCGCAATCTGGGTACGCAGCGGGTCGGCCGCAACGCAATAGCCTTCGACGAGGTCGATTCGACCAACGACACAGCCATGGATTCAGCCAGGCACGAAGACGCCGACGGCCTGGTCGTTACCGCCGAGTTTCAGAGAGCGGGGCGGGGCAGGCTGGGGAGAACCTGGCTCAGCCCGCCGGGTGAAAACCTCATGTTCAGCGTGCTGCTGACGGACAGCGAATCGCTGCAGCACGAGGCGGTAACCATAGCGGCCGGACTGGCCGTGGCCGAGGGAATCGAAAAAGCATCCGGTGCGGAGTGCGAACTGAAGTGGCCGAACGATGTCCTGCTGGACGGCCGGAAGGTCGCCGGCATCCTGGTGGAGATTCGCTCGCCGGGTTTCGCCCGCGGCAGGCGGTGCATGGTTATCGGCATCGGCATAAACGTCAACGCGTCTCCGCCGCCGGATAAGGTCGATTTTCCGGCGACGAGCCTGGCCGGGCACATCGGCCACAGTGTCGAACGCCTCGAAGTGCTTCGCGATGTGCTCATCAGGCTGGACGCTCACATCGGCGGGATTTCGTCCGGCAGCTTCGCCGGCCTGCACGACGCGTGGATTTCTCGTTGCGGTATGCTGAACCGTCGCGTAGAAATTGCATCGGCCGGCCGGAATTATACCGGGCGAGTGCTGGATGTCAGTCCGCTTGAAGGGCTGATTCTTGCAGTCGACAGCGGTCAGATCGTGCACCTGCCGGCTGAGTGTTCGACCGTGCTGGCCATGCCGCACTGACATTTTTCTGACTTTTTCCGACATTTTTTGACGCGATCTCCGGGCGAACCGATGAAGCCGACCAGTATCGACAGAATATACGTCATCTGCGTAGCCGCCTTGCTGGTGGCGTGGACATGCTGCCTGATGATTCTCTGGTCGCTCGCATTCGACGCCAGCGGCGGGTCGCTTCTCATAAGTCTTTCGGCGTTCATGTTCGCGGTCTGGGCGACGGCCAGGCTGCCCGGCGCTGCCGCACGCGGGATTCATCGGCTGATGAAGCTGTTGCGGCTTCATGACGTGCTGATGGTTCCCATGCCCGACGGCGGCAAACGCGAAACCGAAGCGATGGTCCGCCTGCTCGGCGCGTCGGCTGTCTTTGCAGCCGTTTGCGCCGCGATGAGTACCGGTGCGGTTTTTCTCGTTGCGGCTGCGGTGAATTCCGAGGCTGTCTCCCGAGGAGTTCTGTGGACGCCGCTGGGCTGGGCGTGTCTGAAATTCTTCTCGCAGGCCGTTGCAATGCTCCCAATCGCACTGGGCATATCGGTGGTTTTCATTTCGACTTCGATAATTCTCGCAACGGGCGGCAGAGATATTTACGCAGCCGCGGTTCGCGACTGGTTGTGTGCTGTCGCCGTCGGTCTGGTTCTGTTTTCGCTGGCGTGGTGGCTGGGGGCGCACCTGCTGGCGATGATATTCGCCATTGGCGTTCTGCTGGCGTTCGCGGCTGTCCTGCTGTTTCGCAGGCAGGTTGACAGAGGCAGGGGCGTCAGACCGGTGGCGCCCGTAAGCAATTCTTCGCTGCGGCGCGGGCGGATGGGAATTCTCATTACGTTCAGCGGAGTGACGCTGGCGATTCTGGTTCAGATGCGGCTGCTCGCCGACCTGGCTGGGCTTGACCTTGCCGGGCGGGTCTGCTGGGCGGGCGGCGCGATGGCGCTGCTGGCCGCCTGGCTGACGAGAGTCGACCGGAAATCGCACGAGCCCGGCGGCGGGCAGTTTGCCGGAGCGGTGACAGGCGTCTCGGCCGTTCTTATGCTCCAGGCGGCGATGATGATTCTCAGCCTCGTCGGCGGTATCGGCGGAGTGTTCGTTATTTCGATGGCCATCGCGGCGCAGGTGCCGCTTGCGGCGATGTCAGCGATAATAATTTCCAGGCAGCGGCAGGTTTTCGCGTCGGCCGGCGGGCGGGGCAGAACCTATGTCGCCATGGCGGCGGGGGGATGTTCGCTGGCCGCCGTCGCATACATGCTGCTCAGCTCTTCGCACCTGGGCATGATTCTGCTGCCGGCGATAATACTCACAGCCGCCGCGGGCGGGCTTATAGGCATGGTCCGCAGGGCGAGGTTCATCCGCGTCCAGATTACCTTGGCCGTTTCAGGTACGCTGCTTTTATGCTCCGTGACGGCGTCGCTGCTGGCAGCCATAAGCCGGGTCGCCGAAATGACAGGCTCGGCCAGGCCGGGCGTATGGTTGACATCGTTCAGTCGCAACGGCACACGCCCCAATCAGGCTGTCGAAGGGTGTATGCCGATCCGCAGCTACTGGCGGAGCGACCGCATTACCGAGGTGCTTGCCGAAATAATGCTCGACCGTGTTGACGGCGGCGAGCACGGCGGGCGATGGTGGACCGTAACCACTTCGCGCGAGAATATCCCGCCCGACATGCCGCTGGTCGTCAGCATGGTCTACTCGTCGCCGGACCCGTCAGCCGTTCCGCTGGGCGTATGGAGCGAGCTGCTCATAGGCGGCAGCGAGGGCGATTATCTGCAGGCGACGCAGACCGGTCCGGAAAAATACGACGGCGTTCTGCTTTCGCCTCTGCCGGCCGATCACCACGAGGCATGGCGGTGCTACAACACGACGATCTTCAAACGAGTCGCCAAACGCATACATCCCGGCGGCGTGTTCTGCCTGAGAACGCAGGTCGGGCCCAGGCGGATAGACGCCGCCCTCAGCGTGGCGATGACGCTTTGCAGCGTATTCGAGGGAGTAAAGGCCGTTGTCGATTTCGACCACGGCAACATGGATATGCTTCTGCTGGCCGGGCCGAAGGCGACGCTCGACAAATTCAAGAGCCGGCCCGGACTGTTTATCGTTCCGGCCGAGAAACTATGGGGCGATATGAATATCAAGCCGATAAAGCTGGTCGCGCCGTCGTCGCTGCGGCTCGGCAGGGAAGTAAGTCCTGCTCAGGTCCAACTGTGGCTTGCCAACAGCATGCAGGCCGATTGATTCAGGATGCCTGGAGCAGGGGCATAGGTTTGCCGTCGTCGCGCCCCAGCGGCAGCAGCAGGCGGGCTGTCGCCGCCATCACCATGCCCTTTATTGTCTTTCTGTAGCGGTGCGCCAGCCCGAATGCCTTTATCGCCTGCCGGTAGCATCGCGATTTGAAGTACTGCCTGCCTGCGCGATAGTAGATTCGTCCCAGCCTGCTGCGGACAAGTTCCGGGGCGACGACATCCCGGCCGCCCTGCGTGTCGATGAACCTGCGGAGCACTTCGGCTTCGAGAATCTGGCTGTAGCCGGTCTGCCGCGATATGTTGCTGCCGTGCCTGCGACGATACCCCGTAGGCTTGCCGAGCGGCTCGAAGCGGCAGTGCAGGCTCATGCGGAGGTAAAGCTCATAATCTTCACACGATCGCAGCGAGGCGTCATAAGGCCCGGCCTGCTCGATAAGCTCCCGGCGGTAGCACACGCACAGGTGCGAGAGATACATCCTTCCGAACAGTTCCGTTGTGCCCGTCGTGCAGTCCTGGTATTCGCCGCATTCCTTTTCGTTCGCGCCGTCGCCTATCCTGTAGCGATAGCCATAAATAAATTTCGCATCGTGATGTTCGCTTATGTAGTCGGCGAATTTCTGCAGGGCGTCCGGCATGTAGACATCGTCGCTGTCGATATAGGCCAGCCAGCTTCCTCTCGCCTGCGCCAGCGCCGTGTTGCGTGCGGCAGCCGGCCCGGCGTTTTTCTGATGAATGACGGTTATCCTTCCGTCACTCGATGCGAGTTTGTCGGCCAGTTCGCCGCTGCCGTCGGTCGAGCCGTCGTCGACGATTATCAGCTCCCAGTCCTGCCGCGTCTGGTTCGTCACCGACTGTACCGCCTCGGCGAGGTAATCGGCATGGTTATAGACCGGCATGATTATGCTGAATGTCACATGATTGTGCGCGGGCTGATTCATTGCAGGTGAATATACTTCATTTGGCCCGGTGTGGTAAGGGGGGCTGATTTGCAATGAAGGAAGATTTATTCCGTCACGGTTTTCGCAGCAGGTCCAGGCAGTTATCAATCTGCTGCGTAAACGCCATTTTCACCTGCCGGTCGTCGTCGAAGACGTTTTCGCTCTCGCCGAGGTCGGAAATCCGGTTTTCAAGACGCATCAGCCAGTGGATAAGTTCTGTCCGCACTTTTTCGCTTATGCCGGCGACGCTTTCCCTGGTGATTCCGGAAAACGCCTTGGCAAGACGCTGCAATTCCTTGTTAAGGTGTGCTGACTGTCTTTTCATGGCTGCGACTTTCAATTCCTGCGGTATGGTATCCCTGTCGGCCCAGCCGGTGCCGCGGCAGAATCCGCATGGCGTGACGCCAAGCCCTTCGCAGTTGGGGCATCGCCGGCCTTTTTCGAGCAGCCCCGTCCCGCCGCAGGTTTCGCATTGTGCCGTGCCGTCGCTGCACATGAAACAACGCCGGTGCGAGTAAGCCGATGCTATAATATCCACCCCGGACTCTCCCAGGACATTATTGATAAGCTCGAAAAGTTTGCTGACCTTCATGCCCCTGGCCGCCCTGTGAAGATTCTGGTACGCGTTGCATATGGGGTCTGCTTTTTTGGTTTTGACGATATTTTTAAGTTCCTGAAGGGCGGCCGCCACGCCGTTTGAACCCGCCGTAGAGTCGTTGGAATTCACCGCTGATGCACCTGTTCCGTCGGCCTGATCGTGCTCGATGCGCATGGGCGTAACTTCCTTTCATCGAGTTAGCGCGCAAACACACATTGGCTATCGTAAGATATGCAGCCACAGGCACTAATATGTCCTGTTGTGGCCAGGGGTAAGAGATATGGATGAGGCGGTTAATTTTTAGTATCTTCTGGCTTCACAACTTGATATACATGATACTCTATGGGATGCGGTATCGGCAAGCAAAAACAGGCCATACTGGGGCGGGACGGCTGAAGTTGTGAGCGTCAGCCGGGCCTGCTGTGCTTGTCGAAAGAAGAACTTGTGGCGGAACAGCACTGCCTCGCCGGGGTTCAATGTTATGGGCGTAAGACGATGTTTTTTCCAGTACTTGCGGAAAATCGGGAACCTCGCCGACGCACGCGCGTCATAAACTATGAACTTCATGCGTCCACAGTGTTAGTTGGTATATGAAATCGGTCTGGGTGCCGGAGGCTGCATGTGACTTACCGTAAGTCATCGCAATCTGTCTGCATTATCTGGCTGATATTGCTGTGCGCGCTGCCCGTAGGGTTGTTGCTTGCCCAGGTTGCTGTTATCGGAATTGAAGGAACCGCTGATTCTACGGATGCCAGCAAGCCCATGCCGCTGGTAACTGCCAATGACGAGGTTGCCGAGACTCTTGCCAAGGCTGAAAAAATGCTTGCCGAGGAAGGCAAGCAGGACAGGGCGATCCGCAGGATACAGGATCTGGTGAACGCATCCACGGAAACTTCGTTTGTTTCCGGTAAGGACGGTCGGCTGTTCGTGTCCGTCGCCACAAGGGCCAATGAACTGCTGGGCGCCATGGACGACCGCGGCAAAGAAATGTATCGACGGCTTTACGACGCGCAGGCCAAGGCGATATATGACAAGGCTGTCCAGGAAAACGACGTGGCGTCGCTTTACAAGGTAGCCACGAATTATCTTCACACCACTTACGGCCCGAAGGCCCTTGAGGCCCTCGGGACATTCAGTTTCGACGAAGGCAGATTCGCCCTTGCCGCGATGTATTGGCGAAAGCGGCTTGCGGCAGGGCCGTACGACGGGCTGCTGCTGACCAGGCTCGCCGTTGCATGCCACTATGCCGGCTGGGATTCCGACTCGCAGGCATACGCCTCGGAACTCGCCGAGAAATATCCTGATGCCACGGCGGAAATCGGCGGCAGGCAGCAGAAGTTGATCGACTTTGTTTCGGCTGTTCGCGCGGCTCCGCCTGTTGTTGTCACGAAGGAAGGGCCTGTAGACGGCTGGCCCGGATTGGGCGGCATACCCAACGGTATCGGGACCATGGCCGACTGCGATGTGGTGCTCATTCCGCGATGGCAGTGGGGCCAGAACGGCCAGCACATAGAAGATCGCAGCCTAATCCAGCATCTCTTCGGGCTTTCTGAAGCTATAGAGAAATTCACGTTCATGCAGACTCGCTACCATGGCCAACCGCCTTCACGGCTGCAGGTGAGCGTGCGCGGCGGCCAGGTGCAGTTGAAGGGTACATCTCTGGGCGCCAGCGGCAACAAAATTATCATGCCGGCGACGCTCCATCCTGTTGCGGTCGGCAACAAGCTGATTTTCCGCGGCGAGGACCGGGTCCGTGCGATTGACGGCCTGACAGGGAACGTCGAGTGGGAATCCGTGCCGCTGAAGATGACCCGAAAAGAAGGCTCTAATTTCCAGGGATGGTGGGGTTGGGCCAGCATGCTTCAGTTCGGCGACGAGGGACGATATTCCCTCAGTGTTGGCGGCGGGAAAATTTTCACTGTTTACGGTTTCCTGCCAGCGCTGGCCGAGTCCATGAGGCGCATGCCGAATAATGGTGAGCAGGCCGTTGACAACTCGGAGCTTGCGGCGCTGTCGACGGGCGGCAGGCTTTTGTGGGCCGTAGGCGGCGAGAAGGAAGATGACGAGTTTCTGAAAGCATGCAGGTTCTTCACCGCCCCGACCTATGCTGCCGGAAAACTTTACGCGATAGTCATGTATCATGACACATACCATCTTGTCTGCCTTGACGCCAACGATGGTTCATTAATATGGTCCAGCTGCGTGTCCCAGGCGCCGGAATTCGGAAATGAAAACGGCCTGGATTACAGCAGCCTGCTGGACCGCCCCAGCCCGGTGGCGGTGGCCGACGGAAAATGCTACGCACTTACCAATGCCGGGGTGATAGCCGCTTTCGATGCTGAGGCCGGGCGGCCTTACTGGGCATATCAATACGACAGCGAAGTCGCCGCGATGACCGACCGGAGCGTTTCTGGCGTTTTCAGCTCAATGAGCGGCGTTCTCCGGCCTGCAAATCCGATTATCGTCACTAACGGGCAGGTTGTATGTCTGCCGGCCGATTCCAGTCAATTGCTGGTTCTGTCCGGCGAGGATGGCAATCTGATCTGGAACACCAGCAGTAGCAGTCAGTATCATCTGACGGCCATCGACGACAACAGGGTCCTGCTCAGTTCCCCGGCCTTGGCTGTTGTTGATATCAGTGCCCGAAAGACCGTTTTTTCCGCTGCTCCGCGACCGGAAATTACCGGCAGGCCCGCAGTGACAGGCGGACGCGTACTGGCCAGTTCTGAAGGCCTGATTCATGTTCTAAATCTCGACGACATGAAGCTCGATACGATGTCGCTTGTGCGGTCCGACGGTTTGCTCGGAAATCTCATCAGTGCCGGCGGCAAACTTTATGCGGCGAACTCGGCCGGCGTTTGCGCCTATTTCAGCTATGAAATGGCGCGAACGGAACTGACACGGCGGGCTGAACATGAACAGGGAGAGGAACTGGCTGAGACGTTATTTGAACGTGGACGCGTGGCGTTCGATTCGCTCAGGTTCTCCGAGGCGATAGATGATTTCAATGAAAGTCTCAGGGCCGCTGAAGGCACTGCCGATCAGCGGGCGTTTACCGCCCGGCTCCAGCCCTGGCTGTATCGCAGCTGCATCGCCATGGCGAATATCGCCCGGCAGGATGATCAGATGCTGGAATGGTTCCGCAAGGCCGAACCACATGCGGTATCGCCGCAGGATAAGGCGCATCTGGCTTTGAGAGTTGTGAAATATTACGCCAAAAAGGAGAACTGGTCCGTCGCAGCGAAGCTGGCCCAGAAACTCAGCGAAGAATACCCGGAACAGAAAATCACCGATGTGGAAATAGGCCCAGAGGCGGATTCTTCGGTTCGTACGGAAGAAATCGATCCAATGGTGCTGTGCAAGACTCTGGCCCAGGGCATGATAGCGGATTGGATACGCAAATACGGCAGGCAGGCTGTTTATGCCGAAATAGACGCCGTTGCCGGGGAAGAATTCAACGCCGCCAGGCAGGCTGCGGACGCCGATCGCCTCGCCGGAGTCGCTTCCCGCTGGCCCAACAGCATATGGGCGGATGCTTCGCTGGTATCGGCTGCGGAACTGTGCTGCGGCAAACTGGCCGCTCCGGATGTGACAAACCGTGACGAACTGATTGCGACCGCCCGGTCATATCTGGCCGCGGTCGCGAACAAGCCGGACAGCCCGTTGTGCATGAAGGCTGAGGCTCTGCTGGCTGTTCTCTGGTCGCGAAGCGGCTACCCGGTAATCGCATCGCTTATCTGCAGCGAATTGAAGGCCGACCCGAAATTCAACGGCGCAGAGACAATTCAGTTTGCGGACATCAGCGGCAGCCTGAACGAAATCATCCAGCAGGTTGAAGCGTCAGACGCGACTGCAGCGGTTGCGTCAAAACTCGACGTTGGAATAACCATGCCGATTCGGGAAATCTTCCGGATGGATGAGGAGCCGACCCAGATTCTGCGGGATCAGCAGTATCGCCCGGTGCGCCTGGGCGAGATGCTGCTGGCGCTCAAAGGCCCCAGGGCCGTCATGATCGAGACTACGGATTCGAGCAGCGACTCGGCCGTCAGGTGGGCGGGTCTGATGACCGAGATAAACACCGACAACATCATGCGGGACGCCGCATATCCGCCCGGTATGAGAATTGTGGCCGGCCTGAGCAGCGACCAAAAGCGGCTGGTTATCGCCGACAGAACACAGGTCGCAGGTTTCGATGTCGCCTCGGCGAAGGTTATCTACAACAAAAAGCTGTCCGAATACGGAATCGACGCGGTTTATAACATCGCGGTCGGCAGCGACGTGCTTGTGACAACTACAACCACAGGCCAGGTGACATGCATAAACATGTCCGACGGAGCAATCCGCTGGCGAGGAACGACGGTGGGCAAGAATCGCTTCGTGATAAGCCCGCCCCAGATCGGCGGCGGCATGGTGCTGACCTGCAACGACAACTTCAAAACCATCACGTGCTTCGATCTGAATACCGGCCGGCTGCTCGCCGACCCGTGGAAGGCTGAGATATTCGCCCAGGGCTTCGTTACCGACAGCGGCCTGCTGGTCATGATGATAGACGGCGAACTGACGGTCCGCGACAAGAGCAGCCTCGACAAGCCCATGTGGTCCAGGAAGTACGACGGGCGCAAACGGCCGGTGATACTGGCGGTTTCAAACGACAAGATAGCCGTTTCGCCGGAACCCGGCACCGGCGATGTCGAGGTTCTCGCGATAGCCGGGGACGGCAGCAAGCCGCTTGCCGCCGTGAATGCCGATGATGGCCGAAAGGGCGTAATTCCGGTCGATGCGCAATTCGCCGGAGACAGCCTGTATGTCGTCGGCACCGCCGAGCCGCAGATGGCGAACGGCAGGAAGCAGTTATATGGCTTCATGAGCATGGCGAAGGGCCTGGTTATTCAGAAATTCGATATCGCCCAGTCCAGACTCGCCTGGAGCAGGATGATTGAAGACGAAAGAAGCGAGAGCATGGTTCTGCCGCTGGAAATCGGACGGAATCATGTCGCCGTCACCTTGAAACCCGGCGACAGCACACTTGTGAACAAGGTGTATCTGCTGGAAACCGACAAAGGCGAGCCGGTTGAAGAAATAGAACTCGCCCGCGCGCTGGAGCAGAAGAAACTCGACCCGATGCGAATGATTATCGGGCCACCTGTGATTATGAGCGGCCGACTCGTGGTTGAGACGGCTGAAGGGATAAGAGTTTATGGGAATCAATAGAAAGCGGCGGCTGACGTTTCCGGCTGCTGCGGTTGTTATTTTAATAATGTCAATTGTTTCGCAGCAGGCGATCGCCGGCGCGCCCGGCCCGGTGCTGCCGGAGATGGTCGACAAGGATATCGTCAAGGCCATCGACGGCGGCCTGAGCTATCTGAAGGACAAGCAGCGTCCTGACGGCAGCTGGCGCAGCACCGGCTATCAGGGCAGCTACCCGTCGGTGATGACGGCGCTTGCCGGCATCGCCTTCATGGCCGGCGGCTCAACGCCGGAGAGCGGGCCTTACGCCAGGGAAGTTTCCAGGGCGATGCAGTATCTGCTCAGGGTGGCCGAGGCGAACAAGGACGGGCTGATTGCCGGGCCCGGCAGCGAAGGCCATTCCATGTACGGGCACGGTTTCGCCATGCTGTTTCTGGCGCAGTGCTACGGCGTCGATGTAAGCACCGAAACTTCCACACGCATTCGCGATGTGCTTCATAAAGCGGTGAAAATGACGGCCGAGAGCCAGTCGAACCTCGGCGCCAACGGCGGAGGATGGTATTACACGCCGGCCACCAGGTCGGACGAAGGCTCGGTGACCGTAACGCAGCTGCAGGCTTTGCGTGCGTGCAGAAACGCCGGCATAAAAGTTCCCAAAGCAACAATCGAGAAGACCGTAAAGTATCTCCAGTTCTGCCAGCAGGCCGACGGGGGCATCTGCTATTCGTCGAACTCCCGCGGGTCTTCCATGCCGGCAATCTCGGCCGCCGCGATTGCATGCTTTTATGCCGCGGGCGTGTACGACCCGACGACCGGCGGAACCGGAAAAGAAGCCAAGATGGTCGAGAATCTCGTCAGGTACCTCAAGAACGGCATGGGGAACAACCCGGTCGGGTACGGCCAGGGGCACTGGTATTACGTGCATTTCTATCTTGCCCAGGCGTGGTATCAGCGGGGCGGAGCCGACTGGAAGTTCTATTATCCAAAGCTGGCCCAGGAGCTTCTCAGGCGAAAGGGCGGGGATAACAGCTGGAACGGCGATGGCGTTGGAAACATATACGGCACTGCAATAGCGACGACGATTCTGCAGCTGCCGTACGGATACTTACCGATTTGTCAGAGATAAAAGATAACGACCCAGCCTGGCGCTGGACACAAGCAAGGAGACAGATGTGACTGAAGAAAATATCCAAGCCGGAACAAACGCGTCGATGCAGGACGCCGACATCAGGGCGGCTGACCGACTTGCGAAGGCTTACGAAACGCTGCGGACTGAGATATCCAAGGCCATCGTTGGACAGGAGCAGGTGCTGGAAGAGCTGCTCATGTGCATTTTCGCACGCGGCCACGCCATTCTCGAAGGCGTGCCGGGCCTGGCGAAAACACTCATGGTTTCGTCGCTGGCCAAGTGTCTTGACCTGGACTTCGCGCGAATCCAGTTCACGCCCGACCTCATGCCGTCGGACATCACCGGCACGGAAGTTATCGAGGAAGACAAGACGACCGGCCACCGCGCGTTCAAGTTCATCCACGGGCCGATTTTCAACAACATCATCCTCGCCGACGAAATCAACCGAACCCCGCCGAAGACGCAGGCTGCACTGCTTGAGGCCATGCAGGAGCGGCAGGTTTCCGCCGGCGGCAAACGCATGCCGATGAAAAACCCGTTCTTCGTGCTGGCCACGCAGAACCCCATCGAGCAGGAAGGCACATATCCGCTGCCCGAGGCCCAGCAGGACCGGTTCATGTTCAAGATTTTCGTGAACTACCCGAGCTGGCAGGAAGAGTTCGACGTCATCAGGATGACCACCGCGGTGCAGGATATCAACATCAAGCCGGTGCTCAGCGGCGACGATATCATCCAGCTGCAGGAGATTATCCGCCGCGTGCCTGCTGCGGATCATATCATCGAATACGCGATGAAACTTGTCCGAGCGACGCGAATCAGCGAAGGCGGCGTGCCCGATGTCGTCCGCGACTACCTGTCGTGGGGCGCAGGCCCGCGCGCCTGTCAGTACCTGATTCTCGGCGGCAAGGTCCGTGCGGTTCTGCATGGGCGGTTCCACGTGTCCACCGAGGATATCCAGGCCGTCGCCAAGCCGGTGCTGAGGCATCGCATCGTCACCAACTTCAACGCCGACGCCGAGGGATACGACACGGACAGGATTATCGACGAGCTGCTGAAGATTATCCCAGCCAGGGAATCTTCGATAGCTTCCAACCCGGCGACCGGCAAGGCCGTTCAGTAGGAGTTTTTTGCAGGAACCCCGATATCCGCGGACTCGTCCCTTAGGGACGGGTTCGGCGGCTGATGTATGAGTTATGGTATTGAGACCGAAGAAATACCGTAGTTCCGTCGCACCGCTGACGAAGGCTAGCATGCTTTTCGCCGCGGCGGTCTGCCTTTGCGCTGTGAGCGGATGCGTTACGCCACTGCATGAGGCCGTGGCGGCTGGGAACATTGACAAGGCATCGCAACTGCTGTCCAAGGGGGCCGACCCGAACGCGTACACATTGGGCGGCAGGACGGCCCTGACCATCGCCGCTTACAACGATGATGTTCCAACGGCCAGCATGCTTATAGAGCATGGAGCCAGGCCGAACACTTTATCGTGGTTTACTCCGCTTCACGTGGCTGTGGCCCGTGCTGACGTGGAAATGGTTAAGCTGCTGCTTGCTTCCGGCGCGGACGTGAACGTCAGTCGCTGCGGTTTTTATCCCATTCACATGAATACTTCGATGGTGCGCGTTGGATTCGCGGTTGACTGGGCGCTCAATGGACACCTGTGGGATACAAAGCTTTATCCCAAAGCGGATGCTGTTGATGACCTTGGTGGTGGCGGCCAAAAGGAACAGATTGAGGTAATGCAGCTGCTGATACAAAACGGCGCTGACATAAACGCGAGAGATTCCTATGGGTGTACGGCTCTGCACTATGTCGCAATGTCAGGAGACAAGGCCTTGGCGTTGTGCCTGATTGAAAAAGACGCACACATGAACGTGAAAGACAATTATGGCCGCACCCCGCTGAATTTGGCGCAAATATCTAAAAAAACGGAAATGGCGGCACTCCTGAAGGAACATGGCGGCAAAGACAGGTAAGGTAGGTTTTTTTATTGTGCCTGCATGAATACAGGAAGCAGACAGGTGAATTGTGGCTAAGACGGCTGCTGAAGAACTGACCAAATATCTCGACCCGAAGGTGCTCGCGAAGATAACGCGGCTGGACCTGCAGGCCCGGCTGGTTGTCGAGGGTTTCATCTCGGGCATGCACAAAAGCCCGTTCCGCGGGCTGAGCGTCGAGTTTGAATCGCACCGCGAATATGTGCCCGGCGACGACATAAAGCACATCGACTGGAAGGTCCACGCCAAGACCGACCGCTACTACATCAAGCAGTACGAGGAAGAGACCAACCTCAAGGCTACGTTCCTGCTCGATGCAAGCGAGTCGATGCTGTATCCCATGGCCCCCGGAGGCCGGGGCGGCAACGGGCGAATGAGCAAGTACCAGTACGCGGCGGCCGTCGCGGCTTCGCTGTCGTTCCTGCTGCTTGAGCAGCAGGACGCTGTCGGGCTGGCCGTGTTCGACGACCAGCTGCGGATGCAGGTTCCGTCGTCGGCCAATCCGGCGCATATCAAGGCCATCGTCCACGCCATGGACATACACGAGCCGAAGGAAAAGACTTCGCTGGAGCCTATCTGCCACACGCTGGCTGAAAAGCTGCCGCGGCGCGGGCTGGTGTGTCTGGTGAGTGACCTGTTCACCGATATAGAGGGCCTGGTTCGCGGGCTGCAGCATTTCCGGCATTACGATCACGAAGTCATGGTGATGCACATCATGGACGAGGACGAGCTGAAGTTTCAGCTCGAAGGCAATACGCAGTTCCGCGGTTTGGAAAACATGGGCCGGCTGACCATCGAGCCGCGTGTGCTCCGCAAGGGTTATCTTGAGGCAGTGGAAAACTTCTGCCACGAGGTCAAGCGGAAATGCGTAGCCGGCAGGATCGACTACAAGCTGATATCGACGGCTGACCACCTGGACGCGGCGCTTCTGGCGTTTCTTGCCGCCCGAGCTGCGGCGGTGCGGAAGGCCAGCGCGAAGAAATAAAGGAAAAACGAAGCTGAAAGGATATTTCGGCTTTTTGAAGGATTGTTGAATGCCTTTTATACATCCAGCAATATTTTGGACAGGCCTGGCGGCGGTTGCTCTGCCGATAATCATCCACCTGCTCAATCGCAGGCGGTACAGGATCCGCTACTGGGCGGCGATGAAGTTCCTGCTCGAATCGCTTCGCAAGAACCGCCGCCGCGTGCGGCTGGAGGAAATGATCCTCCTGCTGCTGCGGTGCCTGATTATCTTCATGCTGGCCCTGGCGATAGGCCGCTTCACCGGCTGCGGGGCGATGGAAATATTGCCCGGCGGCGAGGCCGGCTCCAGAACCATCGTGTTCGTCCTCGACGACAGTTATTCGATGGGGCAGAAATTCGGCGCTACCAGCACATTCGCCGCGGCCACCACCGATCTTGCGGACCAGCTCAAATCGCTGTCCAAGACCGACACGGTTGCGATTCTCCTGACAAGCGAGCTTGACACCAACAAGCCGTTCTTCGGCCCGGACAACATTACCGATGTCGATTCCCTCGTCGCCAGGCTCCAGACGCTTAAGCCGTCCGACTGCAGGGTTGACCTGGTCGAGGCCCTCGACAGCGCCGGAAAAATACTCGATGCAGAAAAAGGCTCAAAGCGTCTGTACCTGCTGAGCGACTATCGCAAGAGCGACCTGATCGGCCGGGAACGCGGCAAACTGCTGCGGGAACGGTTCGCAAAGCTCCGCTCAAACGGCGTTAAGATTGTCGCAATGGATTACGGCCGTGAGGTAAACAGCAACCTCACGCTGGAGGCGCTGGAGTTGATGGACCGGTTTGTCGTGGCCAATCGGCCGGCGAGACTGGCGATATCCGTCCGCAACAACGGCAATACCGTCGCGGACAAGGTGGAGATAAAACTTACCTCACGTCTGCCGGACGGCGAAGACTATCGCGAAGTATCGATGCCCGTCCAGGTTATAAACAGCATTTCGCCGGGTGAAAGCAAGCGGGTCGAGTTCATGTTTACGCCGCCCGAGCCGGCGCCGGCAGTCATACGTGCCGAGCTTCCTGCCGACGATTTGCCCGGCGACAATGTCATGCAGACGGTGCTGGACGTGAAGCAGGCCGTCAATGTCCTTATCGTGGACGGCAGGCCCGATATCGTGGACCCGACCGAGAGCGAGTCGTTCTTCTTTCGTTACGCTCTCGATCCGGATGAGAACGGGCTTTTCGGCATACGGACAAAGGTAATAACAACCGCGGAACTGACTGCGGTCGACTTCAATGATTACGACGTGGTGGCGCTGCTGAGCGTTGCGTCGTTTCCGCTGGATGCCGACGATAGCGAGCAGCCGTACCCGCAACTGAAGGCGCTCGAGCAGTATGTTCGCGACGGCGGCGGGCTGGTGATTTTCGCCGGGAAGGACGCGAATCTCGTTTTCTATAACGAACAGCTTTACGGCAAGGGGCTTGGCCTCAGCCCGTACAAGATTCTGCCTCCGGAAGGCGATCCGGTCGCCCGGAAGGCTTTTGTCAGGCTCGATCCGAAAAGCCTCGGAGCCAACGGCATATTCGGCAGCTACAAGGGCGAATTTGCCGCACTGACCATGGTGGTGAGATTTTATGCCTACCGGCCGGTCGACGAGACCGTTGAAGTCCAGACCTCCGAGGACGTGAAGGCGCCCCAGGTGCTGGCCCGCTTTACCGACGCGCACAATTCTCCGGCCGTCGTCACCAGAGAGTTCGGCAAGGGAACGGTGGTCATGTTCTACACCTCCGCCAATACCCTCTGGAACGATTGGGCCAAGGAAAACATTTATGTAACGATGGTTTATGACATGGTGTGCGGCATAGCGCGTCCGCAGGGGCAGCGTTACAACGCAGGGGTTCGCGTGCCTATCGTGTTCGATATGGGCGAGAAATTCCGCGATGCGGCGGCTTTGCTGCGAACGCCGCAGTTTCCGGCTGTCGAAGATATTTCACTGGCGCCGGTTGAGGAACAGGACGCCTTGCGATTGAGGTACGAGCGGTCGGTGGCTGCCGGAATTTACAAGCTGTCGCTCTCTTTGCCGGACGGGCAGAAGCAGGAATTTTTCTTCGCCCGCAATATTGACCCGGCCGAGGGCGAAATTACGCCCGGCGGCGAGGATGAAATCATAGCCGCCTTCGGCGACGACGATTTCCATTACTGGCGGCGGCGCACCAACGACCAGTCGTCCGGCGTAATCAAGGCGGAATCCGACAAGGAATACTGGCTGTGGGCGATTGCCGCGATGATGGTGTTCATGGCGGCGGAGACGCTCCTGGCCCAGCGGTTCGGGCATTATTCCTGAAATACAGGCGAAGTTCGAAACGTAATACGGAAGTCCTGAGAGGCTATAAGTGAAGTCGATAATTGAATGGCTTTTTGGTGTGGATACAGATCAGGCGGCCGGAGCGAAGAACTGGCGAGTTGATTTTATTTCCGACTACGGAAACTACATCAACCTTGCGCTGCTGCTGGCGTTCGTGGCCATGGTGTACCTGACCGTACGGAGCTACCGCCGCGAGGGAGACGCGCCGATGCGGAAAAAGGCTGTGCTGGCAGCCATCCGCATAGCCGCGATTGTGCTCCTTTTCGTAATCGTGCTGAGGCCTGCCATAGTCCTGAATTTCGAACGCATACTGTATCGCACCGTCGTGGTCGCAATCGACGACAGCCAGTCGATGTCGTTCAAGGACCATTACACCGACGAAGAACTCCGCAGGAATATAGCCGACTCGATCGGCGTCGATCCGGTGAATCTCGAAGACCTGTCTCGTCTCCAGGTTGTCACAAAGGCCCTGACCGGCGGCGAAAATGTGCTCGCCGAGCTTGCCCGCAGCCATCGCCTTGTCCTGCTGCGGTTCTCGACCGACAAGCCGGGCATGGAGTCCTACACGCGGCAGCTTGCGGTTATAGACCCCCCGGACGACGATGAAGATATTGATGCCCGCATGAAGGCTATTCGCGGGCAGATCGCCGAGGCGCTGCAGTCGATGACGGCGTCGGGTTTCGAGACCAACATGGCTGCGGCGCTTCGCGACGCACTGGAATCCGTCCGCGGCATGCGGGTGGCCGGCATCGTTATGGTAAGCGACGGCCAGAATACCTCCAGCGATTCGCAGCAGCACATGAAAAGCGCAAACGACTTCGCCAGGGAGCGGGGTGTGTCCGTGTACTCAGTTGTCGTCGGCGACCCGACGCAGCCCAAGAACATCTCGGTGACGGCCTTGCGATCTCCAAGGGAAGTTCGCGTTGGTTCGGTTGCCGAGTTTGCTGCGGTCATTTCGCACCGGAACCTCAAGGGCCAGACCGTCAAGCTCCATCTGTACAGCCGGAAGGATGAAGACGGAAGCAAGTGGGCCGACACCGGAGTTTCGGAAGATGTCGTGCTTGACGGTGAAGATGAAGAATCCGGCTCGGCGGAACTGGACGAGTCTCACGGCCTGCAGACGGTCAGGCTGTCAGTTACGCCTGAAGAACTCGGCGACTTCGTCTACAAGGTGGCCATCGAGCCTCGAAGCGACGAGCAGAATCAGGACGACAACGAGGCCGAAACTTCGCTGAAGGTGCTCGACAAACAGATTAACGTCCTGCTTATCGGCGGCGACGCGGGATGGGAGTTCCAGTATCTGCGGAACTTCCTGTATCGCCAGAGCGATCTTTACCGCGTGAGTGTATGGCAGCAGGATGCGGACGCGGAACTCAATCAGATGGCCTCCAGCGGCATGAAACTGTCATCGCTGCCGAGGGAGCTTATCCAGCTCATCGGCGACGAAAGCGACAGGGAGCACAAGCCCGGCTACGATGTAGTGATACTTTACGATCCGCAGCCGACAGAAGGCGGCTTCGACAAATTCTTCTGCGAGGAGATTCTTCAGAAGTATGTGGATGAGGGCGGCGGGCTTTGCTACATCGCAGGCAACAAGTATTCCGAAGCTGTCATGGATAACAAGGAATACCTGGCTCTGGCTGAGATGCTGCCGGTTGTGCTCGCCCCCAATGAAATCAACCTCGCCATTCGCGTCGGGCAGACAAAGCCCGAAGCGTGGCCCGTTCAGATTACGCCGTATGGGCTGGACCATCAGGTGGTCCGCCTCGGCTCCACCGCGAAAGAGACCGAGCAGATATTCAACGCGCTGCCCGGCATCTACTGGTCGCACCCGGTCGCGAAGGTCAAGCCGGCTGCACGCGTGCTGGCCGTCAGCTCGAACCCGATGCGCAGAACCGCCAAGGGCGAACCGGGGCCTCTCATCGTGACCCAGTCTTACGGCGGCGGCAAGGTGCTTTATATCGGCTTTGAAGACACGTGGCGGTGGCGATTCGTGCGGGACGGGTTCTATCACAGGCAGTTCTGGGGCAATGTCGTGAGGTATCTCGCCAGCAATATCCGCCGCGTGGTCATAACTGTCGGCGGCGACCGGTTCAGTGCGGGCGAAAAGATAACCATCGAAGCCGACGCGAGAGACAAAAATCTCAAGCCGATTACCGAAGAAAATTTCAATGTCAAAATGGTTGATGTAAATGACAGAAATAAGGCCACGACCATAACTCTCAACGCCGTGCCGAACATGCCCGGCAAGTTCCGAACTACGATTACCGCCACGGCCACCGGCGCATTTGAACTGACTGCACCGGGTGTCGATCCGAACTCGGTCGAGACGAAAAGGATTATTATCGAACTGCCGCAGGCCGAGGCGAAAAAAAGCGAATCCGACCCGGCCGTTATGCAGGGCATGGCCACCAGGAAAGAAAACTTCATGTGGGTACATGATGTCGACAAGCTCTCCGGGCTTATTCCGTCAGGGCGGTTTACGACCGTTCAGGAGATGCCGATGGAGCTTTGGGATTCTAAGGCCATGCTTGTGCTCGTGGTGGTGCTGCTGGCCGTCGAATTAATTATCCGCAAACAGAACAATATGGCGTAATTGAAGTCTGTTATATATGCGAAGAGGTGACTGTGAGTAGCGATCTTTTACATGCCGGCATTAAACGCAAACTGCTTGGGCTTCGCAGGTCGCTGAAGCTCAGGCTGGCGATAGACGGCCTGGCGTGGCTGGCGACGGTTATCGTTGCGATTGTGTTCGTGAGTTTCGCCGTTGACTACACGATGCGTCTGGACCGGCCTCTGCGGGCGTTTGTCATCGGCCTGGGCCTGGCGTTCTGGGCGTGGGTGGTCTGGAAGATGCTCATCAGGCCGCTGATCGTGCCTATGAATGTGCCGCAACTGGCGCTGCTGGTCGAAAATAAATGGCAGGAACTGGGCGACAGGCTCATAAGCACAATCCAGTTCGGCGAGGGCGGACTCGAAAGCGAGGCCATGATTCGGAAGACGGCCGAGCAGGCCAACGAGATGGCCGCTGGGCTGAATTTCAAGAAAGTCGTCGAACGAAAGGGAATGATACGCAGCCTGCAGATAGCGGCCATCGCCGTGACGCTTCTGGCGGGCTTCGGCTTCTGGCAGTCGGACCTGATGAGGCTGTGGTTCGAGCGCAACGTGGCGTTTGCGGAAGTGGACTGGCCGCAGGATACGTATCTGAAGGTGCTGGGCGGCCCGGATTTCGTCGTCATGCGCGGCGAGGACCTTGTCGTGTACATCAGTGTCGAGGACGAAAGCGATGTTCCGACGAATATCACGCTTAACGCGCGGTATCCGTCCCTTGGCATGACGCAGGAGACACTTTCGCTGGCCGACAGGGAAAAAGTCCAGGCCCTCAAGGCGCAGGGAGTAATCGGCGACGTCAAGGCGCTTTACATAAAGGAATTCAGTTCGGTAAGCGAACCGTTCGAGTTTTTCGTAACCGGCGGGGACGACAAGCGCGACCGCCGGCGTCTGCACAATGTTCGCATCGTCGAGCCGCCTGACATAGACCAGCTTATCTTCACCGTCGAATATCCGACTTATATGAGGCGGGAATCGAGAAAATTCTCGGACGACAGCGGCATGCTTGCTGTGCCTCTGGGCAGCAGTGTTCTGGTTCAGGCACGCACCACCAAGGACCTCAAGGCTGCGGCCATAAGCATCGACGGCGAAAAAGTCGGCATGATGGACATAAAGGAATATCTTGGACGGCCGAGGGAAATAATAGGCCGTTTCGAGGTGGCCGGCGATAAAGGCGCCAGTTCAAAGACGCTCAAATTCGACCTCCTTGATACTGAGGGCTACATCAATAAACGCGGCGGCGAATACGCCATCAGGATTCAGCCCGACATGCCGCCGAGCATAGATGTGAAAAAACGCGCCATAGGTTCGGTGGTCACTCCGCAGGCGGTTATTCCGTTTATCATACAGGCCAAGGATGATTGCGGCGTGAGCGCACTGCATGCGGTTCTTTCGCGAAACAAGGAAAAACCGGTCGCCGCACCGGAGAACATCCCCATGCCTTCGGGGGTTTATCGCGAGATTCGCCAGGAATACAGCATGGACCTGCAGCCGTACCTGCTCGAACCGGGCGAAAACATAGTCATTTGCGTCGAGGCGGCTGATATTCTGCCGGCGGAACTCGGCGGCCCGAATATCGGCAGCAGCGGCGCCATCACGCTGCAGGTGGTTACGCCGGAAGAGCTGATGTCCGATCTTGTCTCCCGCCAGAACAAGGTCCGCATGGAATTTCTCGAAGCCATCCGCATGCATGAAGCGGCCCACGCCAAGGTTAACGACGCCAGAACGGAGCTTGCCGGTGGTTCCGACACTCCCGATATACGCCGCAGAATCAACGACGCGGCGGATCTGCAAAACTCCGTCGGAGCGGAGTGCATAAAGGCGGCCGTCACGTTGCAGGCCGTCCTTGACGAGATGGTCGCCAATCGCCTTGGCAGCGACGCCGAGCATCAGCAGCTGGGCCAGGGCGTTATAGAGCCGCTCACGCAGCTCAACGCCGCCATGGATAATATTTCGAAAGCCCTGAAGGCGACCGAGACAATCAATGACATCAAAACCCTCAGCGAGAAGGTAACTGAAATATCTGAAGGCCAGCAGAAGCTTCGTGATATCATGGAGAAGATTCTTACCAATATGCAGGACCTTCAGAGCAGGCAGGAACTCGCCAACCAGCTGAAGCTGTTTATCGACTGGTCCAGGGAAATACTGGAAGAGATCCGAAAGTCAGAAGAAAGCGAAATGGATGACATTCTCAAGCCGTCCGGAAATGAAAAAAAAGATGAATGACATTAAAAGGGGAAAAACCATGAAAACCGTAACGGGACCATTAGCGGTGCTGCTGGTCGCGGTGGGGGTGCTTGCAGCCACGTTCGAGGCACAGGCGCAGACAACCATGCCGGATGCCGGCAACAGTGAACTGATTGCCAAGCAGCGGTTCACCAGGGAACAGTTCATAAAGTTCACCGGCAAGATGCTGGAAGCCGCCGAGCTGCTGGAGAAATCCGACCCGGAAACCGCCAAGGCCATTATCGCGGCGGTCAACCACGCACAGGCGGCGTTTGTCGACTCCAATATGGAAGAAGTCGCCAAGTATCTCCAGGAAGGGCTGACGACGCTGGCCGGCCAGACCGAAGAGGGCGTGGTCAAGGAGCTTCAGGAAATGCTCAAGGTTCTGAGAATGGGCATACTGAACACAGATGAGCGCATGGCTCGCCTGGAAAAATGGAAGAGGCAGCTTGAGAACATAAGAGACACCATCAAGAAAGAGACGGTCCTTGAGCACGGCAGCGAACTGGCGATGAACGCCGACGAAATCAGCAATGAGATGCAGGCGATCGAGAAAGAGCTTAAGGATGTGATTGCAGAACAGAAGAACCTGATTGCCGCATCGACCAGGCTTGATCCGCCGTCGGAGCAGGTCAAAAAGCTCGCCGGCCTGAGAGAGGAGCTTCGCGAGCTGATATTGCGGCAGCAGAAACTCATCGAGGCGGTCGAAAACTCAACCATCGCCAAGCTGATTATTATCGGCGAGGCCCAGCTGCGTTTATCCGAGAAAACCGACGAACTGCAGGCGAAGCTGGTCGCAGCCTCCGGAGACGAAACTCTTGCCAAGTCACTGGCTGCCGTCGATGTAGCCGCCGACAAGCTCGCACAGGCGGGCAAGAATGTCGGCATGGCGTCCGGAGAGATGAAAATCGCCGCGGAAAGTCTCAAGAAGTCCGACGGCGAAGGCGCCGCCGACCCGCAGGAGCAGGCCGTCGTGGACCTCAAGGCCGCCCTGGCGATTTTGGACGAAGCCGTCAGCAAGTCCGTTGCAGGCACGCCGGCTGACAACGCTAGAAAGCAGCAGGAAGACCTGTCCAAGAGGACCGAGGAGCTTGCCAGGAGAGTAACCAAGGTCGCCGACAGGGCCGGCATGGAGTCGGACACAAGCAACCTTATGAAGGCCATCGACGAGATGAACCAGGCTGCCGACGCCCTGGGCAGCCAAAACGGCGAAAAGGCCTCGGAGCATCAGAAAGAAGCCGTCAAGCAGCTTGAAGATGACCAGCCCAAACTGGCCCAGCTTAAACGCAGGGTTCTCGATAAGGCCAAGGAACCGAAGGAAAAGCAGGCCAAGGACCAGGACGACCTCGCTGAAAGAACAAACAAGCTCGCCGAACAGATGAAGGGCGAGAAGGACTCCGACAGCACGCCCGGGCAGAGTTCGGTCAAGAACGCCGGCGAAAACATGAAGAAGGCAGCCGGCAAGCTCGGCGATGGCAAAAGCGGCGACGCCAACAAGGATCAGGACCAGTCTCTCGAAGACCTAAAGAAGGCCGAAGATACTCTGAAAGAGGCCATCGTCGATGAAGAGGACAAGCTCCAGGCCGAGTCGCTGCAGAAAATAGACGACCTGCTCCAGAAGATTCTCAAGTCGCAGAAGACGATTACCAAGGACACAAAGGATACTTACGCCAAGCGCACCGGCCCGGAAAAATATGAACGTGCCGAACTGGTCAAGCTCACCGAGCTTTCCCGCAGTGAAGGGCGGCTTTCGGACGATGTGAAAGTCGTTCTCGACATGCTGATAAAGGATGGTTCGACGGTAGTATTCCCCGAGGCGCTGAAACAGGTGCAGTCGGACCTCCAGGAAGTGCAGAAACTTCTCAGCGAGAACAGGGCCGACGAACTGACACAGGCGATGCAGGAGGATATCGAACGTAGCCTCCAGGACATGATAGATGCAATACGCAAGGAGCTTACCAACCGCCGCAGACAGCAGGGCGCCAGCGGCAGCGGGGGCGGTGGCGGCGGTGGCGGCGGCCCGCTTGTGCCCCCGCTGGCCGAGTTGAAACTGCTTCGTCTTATGCAGCTGCAGATAGAGAGGCGAACGGAAAGCCTAAATAAGCAGGTAGCCGACAAAACAATAAATGATACCGAATCAGCCAGGCAGCATCGGCTGTTGGCTGAAAAGCAGAAAAATGTTACAAAAATGACCAATGACATAGATATGAAGCTTAAAGGCGGCCATGGCGGCGGAGACGACGGCGGCTTCTAATTGAGGACTGAACACATGAAAAGCATGAAATATATATCAACGCTGTTCGCTTTGCTTCTGCTGGCTTCATGGCACCCGGTTCTCTTCGCCCAGGACAGCACGGAAGAGAGCGCTGCTGAGCCTGCATCGGATTCCGCGTCGAGCACCAGCGATAAAACCGCGGAAAACGACACAGCCGGCAATGCAGCCGATGAAGATATGGACATCTTCGAGGGCATGACTCCGGAAGAAATCAAAGCTCTCATAAGCAGGCTGAAGGCCGAGCGGTTGAAGGTCGAACGTCAGCAGGTCGCCGCGGAACTCAAGGAAGACCTGCTTTACGACGAGGCGGAAGTCGCAGCCGCAATCACGGCCATGGAAGAAAACTGCAAAGGCACGCTTAAGGACAATATCGAACTTATCTGCAAGGCTTTTGCGTCGGTTGACCCGCGTTTCAACAAAATATGCACGCTGTACAACGACGGCAAGTTTGCGGAGGCTTCCGAGGCGGCGAAAAAGCTGGCCGATCCGAACCGCACGAGCTATTTCAGCGCAGCGGCCCACTGGATGTACGCCAAGTCGCTGTGCAAGGAAGGCAAGGGCTACGATGCTGTCGAAGTGTACGCCCTTATCATGATAATGATGCCGGAGCGAATCAGCTTCGCCGCGTGCGCAGGCGTCAGCGCCGGCGAGACTTTTGAAGAGATGGGCCGCTTCCAGTCCGCGATGCAGTGGTACGCGGCCGCTATCAACAACTACTACCTCGCCCTCGACGAAGACGATGTCGAGAAAATCGCCAAAAAACTTGAGGAGTACCAGGATATCTACAAGGATCCGATAGCCGCGGTCGCCGCAAGAATGAACGACGTGCATGAGCGGCTCAAGAATATCGACAGCGGCAAGGAGACGCAGGAAAAGGAAAAACAGATTGTCGCCATTCTGGAAGACCTGATAAAGAGCGTCGAGGAAAATCAGGCCGGCGGCGGCCAGGGGCAGGGTGAGGGTCAGAAAAAAGGTAAACGCAAGGGCGAAGGCGGCAAGGGCGAAGGCGGCACGGAAAAGGGCAGCGGAGAAAATACCGGCGGCCAGGGGACCGGTGCGAAGGTCAGCACGCTTCGGCCGGGCGAAACTACCAGGCCCAAGGACTTGTCCAAGCTGCACAATACGTCCGACAGCGACGACTGGGCGAATCTGCCTCCTCGCGAGCGTGAAAAGCTTCGGAACCTCGAACGCAATGCCGTTTCCGACAGGCACAAAGATATTGTTGAGGCTTATAACAAGCGGATAGCCAAAGAGGCCTCCAAATAAGGCGGAGCGTATTGTGAGACTAAAACTCGCGGGTTTTATATTGCTGATGATTTCCTCGGCTGCTGCGGCTGAACAGTCGGTTCGGGTGGAGACCGTCGACGCAAGCAGCTTCGAGGGGCAATTGCTCGCAATTTCGGATAGTACCGTTCAGATAAGGACAGCCGACGGCGACAAAAATATTCCTTGCGGCGAAATAGTTGAGATGACAATCTCCGTCGCCAAAAATCTGACCGCAATCAACGTTCAGAGCCTTTTTGTCACCGATGCAGACAGGCTGAGCGTGCCGAACATTTCACTGGCCGGCGAAAAGGTGATGTTCAAGAACCAATTGCTGGGTGATGCGGAATTGCCTCTGACCGCCGCCAGGGAAATATATGTGCCGGGCGGGGGCATGACGGTGGGCGACCTGATTGCAGCGGTCGAAAAAATTCCGGCACCGCAGGATGTCGGGGACGTGATGTATGTCGAAAAAAAAGGAGGCAGCATCGTCGCCCTGCAGGGCATAGTTAAAGGAATGGACGACGAGAAGGTCGCCTTCAGCTGGCGCGACAAGGACCGCAGCGTCTCACGGAAACTTGTCCGGGCGATTCGTTTCGCCGCGGTAAAATCGTCCGACGGAAAACCCGCCGGCGTCGTTATCTCGCCTGACGGCTCTGAAGTTGCTTTCAATAGCATCAGCTTTGACGGCTCGAAGTTTGAAGTCGGAACGAAAAATTTCGGCTTGAAGACCTTCGAGCCGGCGTCGGTTGCGGCAATACGGTTCTGCAGCGATTGTGCGGTCGATCTGGCGGCATTCACGCCGGCCAAAGTCATTGAGCGGGGCTTTTTCGGCAAGGATGACCATACATTTTCGTATCGCGTCAACAGGTCGGTCAGCGGCGGCGAGTTGAAACTTGACGGCCGCGAATATGGCGCCGGTCTGGGCCTGCACAGCTACAGCGAACTCACGTGGAAGCTGGACGGGAAATATTCCCGTTTTGTGGCGATGCTGGGCATCGACGATGCCGTCAAGTCCATAGGCAACGTTACCGTGACGTTCCTTGCCGACGGCAAGGCTGTGGGCGAACCTGTCGAGATAAGCGGCAAGGACAAGCCCCAGGTGGTTCGTCTGGATATCAAGGGGGCGGCCGAGCTTACGATTCGCGTCGATTTCGGCCGCGACAACACCTCCGCCGGCGACCATCTTGATATTGTCTCGGCAAGGCTCATCAGGTAGCGTTTGCCGCGGTTTTTCGACGTATCTGCGTTAAACTCATGTCATGAGCGGCGACGAACTAACTTCGGCAGTAAAGGCATTGGCCATCGAGGCCGGCTTCGCGCGCGTCGGAATAACGTCGGCCGGGCCTGTCAGGGGCGGCGAAATCTTCCGTCGCTGGCTGGCGGAGGGTTTGCAGGCCGGCATGGACTATATGGGCCGCAACGTCGATAAGCGCCTGAATCCGGTGAAGCTCGTGGACGGCGCGAAAAGCGTTATATGCCTCGCCGCCGGCTACGCCTCGCCGGATGACGCCGACGGCCTGATCGCCCGCTACGCCCGTGGGCGGGACTATCACAAGGTGCTCAAGGGTCGCTGCCTGAGACTCATGGACTGCATGCGGGAAATCGTCCCGCAGTTTGAGGGCAGGGCGTTTGTCGATTCCGCGCCGGTGGCCGAACGGTCGCTGGCGGCGTCGGCCGGGCTTGGATGGATAGGCGGAAACGGCTGCCTGATTATTCCCGGCCTCGGCAGTTATATTCTGCTGGCCGAGATTGTGTGCAACCTTGAGCTTGTGCCCGACAGCCCGATTGAGCCTCAGTGCGGCGGCTGCGGCGTATGCCGACAGGCCTGCCCTACGGGCGCCATCGGCATTGACGGCATGGTCGACTCAGGGCGGTGCATCAGCTACCTTACGATAGAGCACCATGGCGATATCCCGCCCGACATTCGCCCGCTTATGGGTTGCCGCGTGTTTGGCTGCGACGCCTGCCAAGCTGCCTGCCCCTACAACCGCGATGTGCCGCCCGGCGACGCAGAATTTTTGCGACGCCCGGCTCCGCCGGCGCTGGCGGATATTCTCGATTGGGATGAAAAAGCGTGGGATGCCGCCACCAGAGGCTCAAGCATCCGCCGCGCAAAGCTGCCGCAAATGCTGCGCAATGCCGCTATTGCAGCCGGCAATTCCGGCGACGCCTCGCTGACCGAGCCGCTGCGGCAACTGGCCCGGAGACATACGGAGCTGGCCGATATCGTCAATTGGGCGGTTAATCGCCTTTCCGCAGGCAATAATGATATTTGACCCTTCGAGCCCCAGTGCTTATAAGGGGCTGATTCGCAGGAGAGTTTTGATATGAACGAGCAGAACACAGGCAGGGTAGACAAGGCCGCCATTGAAAAGGCTGTCCGCGACATACTTGTAGCCGTGGGCGAAAATCCCGACCGCGAGGGCCTGAAGTTTACGCCGCAGCGGGTCGCCCGCATGTACGAGGAACTGTTCGCCGGCATGTATGAAGACCCGGCCAGTCACCTCGAGGTCGCCTTCACCGAGAAATACGACGAAATGGTCATCCTCCGTGACATACCGTTTTACTCGATGTGCGAGCATCACCTGCTGCCGTTCATGGGTAAGGCGCACGTAGGCTACCTGCCTCGCGGCAAGGTTATCGGGCTGAGCAAGCTCGCCCGCGTCGTCGAAACGATCGCCCGCCGCCCGCAGGTGCAGGAGCGCCTGACGAGCGATATCGCCGACATGCTCATGAACAAACTTGACGCCAAGGGCGCCGGCGTGATTATCGAGGCGACTCACACCTGCATGACGATTCGCGGCGTGCAGAAGCCCGGAAGCGTAATGGTGACCTCGGCCATGCGCGGAATATTCAAGACACGCTCCGAAACGCGGAACGAGGCGATTAACCTCCTGATGGGCGGAAAGCAGGGACTGTAGGGCTTGCAGTTCTTATGACCGCTTTATGGCGATCAGCGTTATGTCGTCGTCCTGGACGGCGGCGTCGTTGAATTCGAGCACGGCACGGTGGAGGTTTGCAATCATCTCGGCGGCGGGTTTGTCGCGGTCGCGGCGGAGAAGTTTCAGCACGCGGTCCATGCCGAACATTTCGCCGTCGGGGGCGGATGCTTCGAACACGCCGTCGGTTACTATTATTGCGAAATCGCCCGGCTCGAATTTATGCGCGACCGGTTCGGAGAATTTCATTCCATCCATAACGCCCAGCGGCAGGTCGGTCGCGCCTGTCTGCGTGAATTCGTCGCGCTGGCGGCTGTAGAACACCAGCGGCCCGTGCCCGGCGGATGAGTATCGCAGCGTCGCGGCCTTCGGTTCGAGCATGCCGAAGAAGCATGTCACGAAGCGGCTGCCGGTAAGGTCGGCGACCAGCAGGTCGTTGACCGTGTCCATGATGCTTCGCATGTCGATATTATGAACGCCCATCGCACGCAGCATCGCCCGCGTTTCGGCCACCACCAGAGCCGGACCGATTCCGTGCCCCGATGCATCGGCGACGAGCAGCATCAGCCTGCCGTCCGGCGTTGTCATAAAATCGTAGGCGTCGCCTCCGGTCTCGTCGGCCGGGTCTGTAAGTCCCGCTATATCAAAGCCTTGAACATCAGGCTGCGATTGGGGCAGCAGGCCCTGCTGAATTTCTTTCGCTATCGCCAGCGCCTGCTCCATCTGTTTTTTCTCGGCGAAGTGCTGAATGAGCACGGCCCGCTGCAGCGCGACTCCGGCCTGCGCGCTCAGCGTTTCGGCGAGCGTTATGTCGTGGTCGGTGAAGTCGCCTTTCCGCTTGTTGATGACCTGCAGCACGCCGACCAGCCCGCCCTCGTAATCTTTCAGCGGGATGGAAAGAATGTTTCGCGTGCGGAAGCCGGTTTGTTTATCGACGGCCGGGTTGAAGCGGTTGTCGGCGTAGGCGTCAGGGACGATTATCGTTTTGCCGCCGCGGACCGTGGAGCCGGATATGCCCTTGTCGGCCGGGACGCGGATTTCGTCCACTCCGGCGGCGACACGGCTGACAAGTTCGTTGGTTTCCCGCTCGTAGAGAAACAGCGTCGCGCGTTCGGCGTCGACGAGTTCCATGCTCCTTTCGATGACGAGATTCAGCAGGCTGTCCAGGTCGGCTGCGGCGACCATGGCCCGGCTGACCTCCAGCACTTTGTGCAGGTCGCTGAGCTCTTCGCCGCCCGTGTCGGCCCGGCCGGTCATTTTGGTTTGTCTGCGGTTCATGTTTCTGTTGCGTCTATCGTGGCGGCCGGACCTCCGGTGAGTACAGGATAGGTAATGCCGCCGGACGGGAATACAGTCACCCTGTGAGGACCTTCGCCGAGAATTTTCTGCGTTACGGCGACGGCGTCTTCAAAACTGCCCAGCAGGTGGATGCCGGGGAATTTCGCGCCCGCCTCGGCCAGTGCGGGCGAAACCAGCACAACGTGGTTTCGGTACAGTGTCTGTATCGCCAGACGCACGAAAAACGCCGCGTCGCCGGCAAGGTGCGGCATGAGCCTCATCAGCAGCGAGAACAGCGCCTCGCCGCCGAGAAGACGCAGAATCCGCCGCGTCCACTTGGGGCTTACCGGCCATTTTCTGGGAACGTTCATGCCGCCAAGCCCGTCGCTGCAGCACGCCAGGGCGATAATCACTCCGTTCGGTCTGGCCGCCCACAGCGTGTTTGGTATGCATTTGAAGCTTTGCCACAGGTCCGTGTCGCGGGGGTAGGCGTTTGCGATGAGTATATCGGCCGGCGCACTGCACATCACTCCGCACATCACCGAGCACTGCTTGGCGAGCATCTGCTGGGCCGGCAGCATTTCGCCGGTCGCGATGGTGGTGGGGAGGTTGAAGTCGTCGAGAATGTACTGGATGGCGAATGTTCTGCCGCCGTTTGCATCGACGAGTTTTCCCGCCTCATCAATTGCCGCCCGCATCGGGTTGGCCTTTGAATCCGTGCCGACCAGTTGCCGGGCCTTTCGCCCGAGGCCCAGGCGGTGCAGGCCGCGAATTGTTTTCATCGAGGCGCAGCCGGGGAAGAACATCTTGTATCCGCCGCCGAAACCGGCCTGCAGGTGCGGCGATACCGACGAAATTACGATTCGCAATTCCGCAGTCGCGACGCCGCGGTCGATTTCCACCGGCAGCCGGCCTATGTAGCCCAGATGTTTGTAAGCGTGCTCATCGTGCCATGGGTTGCATCGCCAGTTGAAATCAACGAATCGTCCCAGCTTGGAGGCGGCCTCTTCTTTGGTCATTGGCGGGTGCATGCCGGTCGCCAGGAATATTTCTATCTGATCGTCGTCGATGCCGGCGTGCTTCGTTTCACGCATCACCAGTTCAAGAATCTCAGGCAGCGGGCTGTGGCGGGTGAGGTCTTCGACGACGATGACTATACGGCCGTTCTTTCTCGCCGAAAGCAGTTTGCCGAGAGGCTCGCCGGCGCAGGGCTTGTTCAGGGCGGTCGCAACCCGCTCCGGCCAGTCCTTGCCGGAGGATCGCAGATCGGCGGTCGCCACCTGCTGCAGCTTCCACTCTTCGGGCAGCGAAATTTCAAGCGTGCCTTTGCCAAATGGAAGAGACAAATTCGGCATCCGTGAGAATCCTTTCCATCTACCTGCTATCGGCTTTTGCCGAAAAACCCTCTAGCTCTTTCGATGTGCCGCTACGATATGGTATACGCCAAGCGGCTCGGGTATTGCATTAAAATCCTCAAAACCGGCCTGCCTGAACAGCTCGCCAAGCTGCTCCGGCGAGCGATGTATCATGTGCAGCCCGAAAACCCGCCGGAAAAACCGGTCTGTGCCGTGCTTCTTGGAAATACTGTTGAACACGATGGAGCTGCCGGGCGGCATTACCCCGGCCAGCACTCCGGCGATATCGACTATCTGCCCGTCGCTGAGATATTCGCATATTCCTATCATCTTCACGATAGCGGGGGGACGGTCGATGTGGTTCTTGACGTCGCGCACGTCGCCTTCAATGTATCGCACCCGATCGCCCAGCCCGGCCTTGTCGGCAAGCTCAAGCCCGTAATCGAAGGCGTCCGGGTTGAGGTCCACCAGCGTCGCATAGCTGCTGCGGCGGGCCTGGGTCATCGCATCGATTATAATCCGGCCCGGCCCAGCCCCGAGGCACAGGACGTGGACCGGCTCCGTGTCGGAAGCGTCTATAAGCCTTGCGATGAGCCGGCTGCCCAGCCTCCGGCGGTTGCGAAGGGCCATCGGAATTGCGCCCGAGCCGACGAGAACCTTGTCGGCAACCTGCTTCGGGCGGCCTTCGTAGCTGATGACCATGCTGCGCCAGCCCCCAGGGTCGGCCCAGTTGGCGGCGGCGAGTTCGCTTTTTGTGAACCGCAGGACGGCCTTTATAAACCCAGCCGGCAGATAGTTCGCCAGCGGGTTCAGAAGCACCTTGCTGAGCGCCCGTTTAACGGGGCCTTTGTTTTCAAACTCTATATCCGCAACCCAGGATTTCATTTTTTCGGCGTTGTTCATAGCCAACCAGTATATGGATATTTCCGTCGCCTTTCTATTAATGATTTATTCGGCTGAACGGCTAAAGTTTTTGCGGTCGCCCGACCGATATAATCTTCGCTGCAACTCGATGACTAAACTATAACCTGTAGTTAATTGAGAGGTTACGGGCATGACAAAGCGTCAGTTGATCGACCGCGTAATGGAACTGAACGAGACCGCCAAGCCGGAATTTCTTGCCAGATTCGACGAGGTGGATCTCAACGAATATTTAAACCATCTGCTGGTGCTCCAGACGCCGCGGCTGAGCGGTGAAAAGGGCCGATACGACAGGTATTTCGCGAATTGCCCGTCGATTTCGGTGGAGCCAAGGCACATTCCGGCGGAACAGCCCGTCGAGGAATTCGTCGAGGCGGAGGCGGAAGCCGAAATGGAAACCGTCTGCACCGAGCCTGTCTGCGAAGCGCCTGCTGAGGAAGAGCTGCAGGAGCAGGAGGTGGCTGCAGTGGTGGCCGTTGCCGACAGCGTCCAGGAACAGCCCGTCGACGAATATGAAAAAGAACCTTCGGACGAATTTACTGAAGAATTCTCCAATGAATACGAGGAATATGAAGAGTTTGAAGAAGACCATACCGAGCCGGTCGCCGTCGGCGCCGGAGTGGTCGAAGACTCATCGTCCTTCGCCGAAAATACCGAGGAGAGCGAGAACTGGCTGTTCTAAGGCAGCCGGGTATCTGAAAATTTCCGCTTTTAAGCGGCCTGAAAAAACGTCGCCGGACATGCTCAGCCCGGCGACGTTTTTTGGCGGGAAGCCCAAACAATGTTGACAATTCCGCCATACAATATATATTACCTGACCCGCCTGTAGTGCGGCGGTTTGACAAGTTGGGGCCGTAGCTCAATTGGTTAGAGTACCGGACTGTCGATCCGGATGTTGCGGGTTCGAATCCCGTCGGCCTCGTAAATTAAGCGGGTTGGAGCGAATACCTCCAATCCGCTTTTTTGTGCGCCGGTTCAAGAACCCGCAACAGACCCGAGCGCAGCGAGGGGATGTATTGCGTGGTTCGACGCCGAAGGCGCCCTGAAAGGAATCCCGTCGGCCTCGTAAAGGCCCGAAGATGCCAAGGTGCATCTTTGGGGCTTTTTGTATGTCTGCTGGGTGAGAACCCGCACGGGTCGAAGGCCCGTTTAGCGGGTTCGACGCGGAGCGCAGAGACGCGCCGCGAAGTGAATCCCGTTTATTCGACGAAGCCCCTCGGGGCGAAATCGGATCGGCCTCGTATGCAAAAAGACCGGTCTGAATGGCCGGTCTTTTTGCATTTGTGCTTTTTTGTCAGCAGTGTTTGCCTTTGCCCAGCCGTTCGCCCAAACGGTCCAGCGCGGGCGACGTGTCGAGCGGCCGGAGGTCCACATCAATTATGCTGAAGTTTTTACGGTCAGCCAGCGCAGCCTTCAGGGCCTGTTTAACCTCGCCGACCGTTTTTGCGCGGAACCCGTTGCCGCTGTTCAGCAGTTCGGGCAGTCGGCTGTAGCTCCAGTTGAGTATGTCGTTGAATGGTCCTTCCAGTATCGTCCGCTCGGTGGTGTAGCCGTGGTTGTTCAGCACGACCACCACGGGGTTCAGGCCCATACGAACGGCCGTCGACAGCTCAAGCCCTGTCATCTGGAATGCGCCGTCGCCGACCAGCACCAGCGGCCGCAACGACGGGTCGGCCGTTTGGGCGCCGAGCAGGGCGGGCACGGCGAAACCCATCGAGGTGTAGTAGGCCGGGCACAGGAATTTCGTGCTGCGCGGAATCGTAAGATCGACCGCGCTGAACGTGCACGAGCCTACGTCACTTATGACAACCATGTCGTCGGTGATTATGCTCTCCAGTATCGCAAAGAGAGTCCGCATGCTGATTCGCTCACCGTCGTGCTGCCGTCCTACATTGGGAAGTTTAGGCTTGCTGACTTTCATCTGAGGCTGGCGCTTCAGCTTTGCCTTGAGCAACGCCGGAACGAAGCTGCGCAGCGGTATATCCTCGTATGAATGACGGCGGACCATCATCTTTTCCGACGTCGCGTAAATCGTCCGGTCGGGGTTCAGTTCCGCCGTGTAGACGCCCAGGTTTATATCCGTCATGAAGCAGCCGAGCATCAGCAGGCAGTCGGACGCTTCGACCCGCCTGCTCACCTCTTTGGGGCCCATCGCGCCCTCGTATACGCCGAGGTACAGCGGATGAGCCTCGCCGATGACGCTCTTGCCCAGTACTGTCGCCGCCACCGGTATTCGAGTCTTCTCGACCAGCTTGAGCAGTTCGTCCTGTAGGCCGAAGCGGTGCATCTCGACGCCGGCCAAAATGACCGGCCGCTTGGCGCGGTTCAGCATCTCCGTCGTCTCGGCGACGCACTCTTTCAACGCTTCGGCGTCGGTTATTTCATCGAGGCTCTGGTCGCGGTGCTCGTGCCTGCGGGTCACGTCCACCATGTCGGCCGGCAGTTCGATGTAGCCGGGCCGCTTGTACCGCTCCACGGCGTGGATAACCCGGTCTATTTCCCAATAGGCGGTGTAAGGGTCTTCCAGTGCGGTCGAAGCCACGGTGATTTTCGAGAAAACCTCGCGCTGCGTCGAAAAATCTTTCACGCGGTGGTGCACCAGCGGATGCCGGTATCGCTGCGCGAGCGGAGGAGCGCCGCTGATGACAATCACGGGCGATTTCTCAGCGTAGGCGCCAGCCACCGGGTTGGTCATGTTCAGCCCGCCGACGCAGTATGTGACACACGCGGCCCCAAGGCCCTGCACGCGGGCGTAGGCGTCGGCTGCGAAACCGGCGGAATCCTCGCGCGTGGTTCCGATGTGTTTGATGCGGCTGTGCTCCAGCATCTCGTAGAAACCGAGAATGTAATCCCCCGGCACGCCGAATATATGCCGCACGCCATGACGGTAAAGCTGATCCAGCAGGTATTGTCCGACCGATGCCATTTTCGCCACGGTGGAAGCTCCTTTCCCGTCGCCCGTTGAAATGTTCATGGTAATTGTTGCATCGGCTGCGACCGGCAGCAAGCCGGAAATGGCCGTTTGCCCCATTTCGCGTTTACGATTAACTTTGACGAGTCGGACAAGTAGGGCAGGCAGGAGAAAGATACAATCTCGCTGGAGAGCATCGACCGCATCGGAATTGTGCCATAGAAATCATGGTGGCCGGACGAGCCGTTCACCATCTGGCTGAACGGAATGACGTTTGAATAAATCCGCAGGAAGCTGACATATATAAGGGGGAACTACTCATGGCGGAACAGGAAGACGAGCAGAAGCTGGCTGAGTACGAAAGGCAAGCTCCGGGGTGGGTCATCCGCTGCGGAAGGTGCGGGTTCACCGAGCCGTGGGGCAAATACAGCGTCAGGTTGAAGGCGAAGTCGTGGAAGAAATTCACCGTCGGCCGATGCCATCGCTGCGGACGAATCTGCCGCCACTCCATTGAAAAACGCCCAGTTGTTCAGACTAGAGCTGAGTGTGCCACGGCTTGCTTGTCAAGCCGTGTTCGCATGGAAGCAACCCGTACGGGCCACCCTCAGAATTATCTTACTCGCCCTTGGGGTTCATCACGCGGCCGATGAACAGCACGCTGCCGGTATCCCTGTGACGAATCACGAACACGAACGGGTGATCGGCCTTGAATATCTTTGATTCAAGCTTCGGCTTGACCGCCGTTGCGCCCACCATGACGACTGCGGTGGCTGCCGCAGCTTCGGTGCCTTCTTCGTCAACGGCCACAAAAGCCTTGTGGATGACCTGGGAAATCCGCAGTTGGTCCTTTTTCGCATCGGCGCACATACCGGTGAAGTCGGCCAGCTTTTTGTCGAATGCGTCGGGCATGCCCATCGCCTTCAGCGTGTCGCCAAGCGAGAAGGAGCTTTCGATCTTGAACCGAGGCATCGAAAGCTCGACCTCGGCGGTTTTCATTTTATTGACGGACCACTCCTTGAGATTTTCCGCCGTGAGCTGCTTCTCCATTCCGGCAAGACCGTCTATTTTCTTCGGCAGGAAGATGAACATCGCCAGGTCGCCGTACTGATATATCAGCTGCACCGCCTGGAAGTCGTCGGTCTCCATGTAGGCCACGTTTCCCTTCTGGTGCATCATTGGGACGTCGACTTTTTTTTCCGCGGTGAGGTTAAACGACTCATCCTTCGTGTTTTCCTTTTTGAACTGCTCATGCCAGCAGCTCTTGAAGTAGATGGCGTTCGTCAGGACCAGGCGGGTGGTTTCGTCGAGGACGCCCTCGGGGATGAGGTTCTTTATTTTTTCCTTTGTCTGCTCTTCGACCCACTTGTTGATGGTTTTTCTGGACTCTTCGGCCTGTGTTTTGAAATCCAGTTCCTGCAGGGACGCGCCGTAGTTGTCTTTCGTGACTTTCAAAAATTCCTCCAGCCACGGGTAGCCCTGCTGGCCCCACAGCGCATTGGCTATCGTGAGCTGGTAGACGGGCTTGTCCTCGCGGTCCATGCGGGGGGTGTTCAGCTTCTTGATGAACAGTGCGAAGGCCGGCGGAAGCTCGTCGTCCTTCAGTGTGTAGTGAAGCGTCCTGGCCATCTGCTCGGCGGTCGTGCCTTTCGCGCCGGCGTAGGTCATCGCCAGTGCGGTGTGGATGCTGGCGGGAGAGAAGAACAGGTTGCCCTTGTTATCGGCGGCCAGCTTTGTATAGAGGTCGAACGCGAACTCGTTGCCCCCGTTGACGACGGCGGCTATCTGTTTCTTTTCCTTTTGATCTTTTTCGTATCCGGGCGGGGGAGGCGTGAGTCCGGAAGCGTTAAGGCAAACGGCGAGAACTGCCATGAGGGTCAGAATGTTCATTTTGCGCATTTTTATGCTCCTTTAACACAGTGGGTTCCGTGTTTATATATTTGACGCCCGTTGCGACTGGAGGTTCCCGTAAACTTGTCCGTTTGTTATTGTACGCATAGGAGCAGGCCGTTACCATAAATCGCTGTGTATATCAGGCTTATTCAAACCTCAGAAAATTCGTTGAGTGCGACTCTATATGAAAAAGAGAAAGACATTCATGGAGTTTTTTGCCGGTTTACACGCTCTGGTTAAAAGGCTTCACCCGGCCCAGTTCGCGCTGCTCGGCTATTTGTCGTATATTGTGATTGGGTGGCTGGTGCTTTGTATTCCGTTCGCCCAGCAGCACGGGGACGTAAAACCGCTGGACAATCTTTTTACGGCGACCTCGGCCGTTTCGACAACCGGTCTGGTCACGGTCAGCGTTTCGGACGATTACAGCGTACTTGGCCAAATCGTAATTCTCGTCCTGATTCAATTGGGCGGAATCGGGTACATGACGCTCGGATCATTTATCATTCTTTCCCGCAAATCCGACCTTTCCGAAACGCGCAGGGAAATTGGTCATACCGTCTTCAGCCTGCCGAGGTCGTTTCATATCGACAAGTTCATTCGCAGCGTGATTACTTTTACAATCGTGACAGAAACGCTGGGGGCGGCGGCGTTGTATTTCATCTTTAATGCTGCCGGCGTGCCGACGCCCCTGTGGAGTGCGGTATTTCACAGCATATCTTCTTTCTGCACGGCCGGCTTCAGCCTTTACAACAACAGCTTTGAGGCTTTCAGCACCAATTTCTGGCTCAATTTTGTCGTAGCCGTCCTGAGCTATCTCGGTGCAATCGGATTCATCGTATTCGTTGACTGCTGGCGGATGTTTACGGGCAAGATTCAGCGGATTACGCTGACGAGCAAAGTTATACTGTGGAGCACATTGTGGCTGAGCGTCATAGGCACGCTGCTGATATTCCTTGGGGAACCTTCCATTGCGTCCAAACCCGCTGACGAGAGGCTTCTGGATGCTTTCTTCCAGGCGATGACCGCGATGACGACCGTTGGCTTCAATACAATCAGCATTTCGCAGGTTTCCAAGGCTACACTTCTGATTCTGACGGTTCTCATGGTCATCGGAGCATCTCCTTCCGGCACAGGCGGCGGTCTGAAATCCACGACGTTTTCGGCGCTGATAGGTGTTATGCGAAGCGCGCTGCGAGGCGACCATGAGGTGAGATTCTGGGGCAGGCTTGTTCCATTGGAGCGGGTATGGACGGCCGTCGCAGGACTGGGGTTTTACCTGCTGCTGCTTTTTGCCGGGACGTACCTGCTCGAGCTGACTGAGAAGGCACTATTCGAGCAGAATCTTTTCGAAGCGGCCTCGGCCCTGGGCACGGTGGGTTTGAGCACCGGAATAACGGCGACGCTCAGCAATATGGGCAAACTGATTGTGACGTTTCTGATGTTCTGCGGGCGTCTTGGGCCTTTGACTTTCGGCATGGCCTTGTTTTTTCGCACGCCGCACGGTGATAAGGACGCAGATAACGATCTGGCGATCTGAAAGAAGTTAATTCTGGCGGATATAATCTTTCCGTTTCGCTCAATAATCTTTTGCAAGGTTAATTTTTCCTCTTTTTTCTGCCCAGGACTTTCTGCATTACCTCGGCCAGGTTCTTAAGCTCGTAAGGTTTCTGGACGAAGGCGGCCAGACGCTCACCCGCGAACCGAGCGATGGCGTCCTGCTCGTTGTATCCGCTTGTGAGTATCACCTTGATGTTTTTGCGTATTTTCCGCAGCAGCCTGACGGTTTCCTGTCCGGAGATACCGGACATTGTCATGTCGAGCATGACGGCGTCGATTTCGTCCTTATGTTTGCGGAAGGTATCCGCGGCCTGCCGACCGTTGCTTACGGGTATCACCTTGAACCCGATGCGTTCGAGCAGCATGGCGGCGACGGTGCGCACGCTTTCCTCGTCTTCGGCCAGCAATATAGTGCCCGAACCTTTCCATGAAGGCTCGAATATGGCGGCCTGGGCGGTTGTTTCCGCCGGACGGGTGCTTATCGGGAAGATTACCCGGAATCTCGAACCTTTGCCCGGTTTGCTTTCAACCTTGATTGCGCCCTTGTGCCCGCGGACTATGCCGAGCACTGCGGCCATGCCCAGGCCGCGGCCGGTGAACTTGGTCGTGAAAAACGGGTCGAATAACTTTGATATGGTCTGCCCGTCCATGCCGCAGCCGGTGTCTGCGATTTCAAGAAATACATATCTTCCCGGTTCCAGATTGTGGTTTATGTAGGCGCTGTCGAGATATTTTTTGTCGGCCTGCATTACGCCGGTGGTGATGCTGATGAATCCGCTTTTGTCGCCGATTGCCTCCGAGGCGTTCGTGATGAGGTTCATCACCACCTGCCTGATTTGAGAGGCGTCGGCGTCGATTGCGGGCAGATCGTCGGCGAGTTCCAGCCTGCGAACGATCCTCTTCGATATGGAGACATCCAGCAGGTGCTCCATTTCGGTAACCACTTCGTTCAGGCTTATTGGTTTTACGACGAACCTGCCTTTGCCGGAATAGGCGAGCATCTGGGCGGTGAGTTCGGCGGCCCTGACTGCGGCCTTGCGTATTTCAGTCAGATTTAAGTAGGCCGGCGACGTTTCCGGCGTGTCCCGCAGCGCCAGGTCGGCGTTGCCGAGAACGGCCATCAGCAGATTGTTGAAGTCATGGGCGATGCCGCCCGCCAGCACGCCGAGGCTTTCGAGTTTCTGAGCATGCTGCATCTGCGATTCGAGCATTCTTCTTTCCTGCTCGGCTTTTTTCCTCTCGGTTATATCCTGAACGGTTCCGTACATGCCGATCGGTTTGCCGTTTTCGTTCACTTTGACGTTGCCCCGGACCCATGCGGTACACAGTTCGCCGTCGGGCCTGACGATGTGAAATTCGTATTCGAACGGTTTCCCGCCGCGCAGGCTGGCCTCCACGGTGCGCCTGTATTCTTCCGCCTCCTCGGGCGGGATGTATTTCATGTGGCCTTCGAAAGACGGCGTAAATTCATCTTTAGACAGGCCGAATATGTTATAAACCTCATCCGACCAGTGAACTTCATTTTCCGCCGCATTCCACCGCCAGCTTCCGAGATGGGCGATATGCTGCGCTTCGGCGAGGAGCGATTGGCTTTCGGCCAGTTCCTCCAATGCCTTTTTCTGTTCGGTGATGTCCCGAACTATGGCGAGGAGTTTCGGTTCGCCTTCCAGTATTATCGATTCTCCGAAGAACAGGCAGTCAAGCAGCCTGCCGCTTTTAGTTCGAACCACGATTGGCCGATCTTCAATCCTGCCTTTTGTCTTCAGGTCATTAACGAGAATCGCCCTGGTTTTCGTATCCAATATTCCAAGTTCTATGGAGGTTTTTCCTATGACCTCGCCCGGTTCGTATTCGAGGCATCGAAGGAATGAATCGTTGACTTCGATAAATTCGCCGTCTTTGAGATTGCTGATGCTCATTATCAGCGGCGTTCGCCGGAAGGCCTTGGCGAACTTTTCCTCGCTTCGGCTGAGATGCTCTTCCGCCAGCTTTTGCTCCGTGATGTCTTCGATGCAGGCGATGATCATTTTTTCGCCGCCGACGTCAACCGGAGCGGCGGATGTTTTCACTTTTATGTCGTGAGAATGCTCATGGTTCAGGACGGCCAGAGTCGCCTCGACGTTACGATGAGGCTGGCCCGTCTGAAGCGCGCCCAGCAGCGTGTTTCGCAGGATGCAGTTTTGGCAGTTCTCCGTTGCGCCGCATCCATCGGGATTTTTCAGTGCGTTGACGCATCTCAAAACCCGGCCGGGTCCGTCCTGAAGCAGATTATCCGGCTCCATGTGTGAAAATTTGACGGCCGCCTGGTTTATGCGGCGGATGCGGCTTTTTGAATCGACCAGTATTATGATTATGGGAGCGTGGTTGAACACGGCCGAGAGCTGCGCCTCGCTCTCCTGCAAAGCCCTTTCCCAATGTTTCTGCTCGGTGATGTCTTTCATTACATGAGCGGCGCCGACAAACTCGCCCTCGCGGTAAATCGGGTCCACGGTGACTTCAAACCATTTATCGCCGGCGGGGAGCGTGAGCTTTTCCCTTTTTCCGCTGCCAAGCATTTTCTGGAAGGGGCAGTTTTCAATGGGCTTGTCTGTGCCGTGCATTACTTCCCAGCAATGCCGGCCGATAATGTCGGTCTCATTGGCGCCCAACATTTCGCTCATGGACTTGCTGCACTGGGTGATTCTGCCATCGGCATCGAGTAGGCATATGATGTCGCTTACGGCGTTAAGAGCGTCAGCCCAGATCGGCTGCCTTGATGATTTGTGACCACTTTCCTCTGATGCAGCATTTTCATGCTTGGCACACATGCACAATCTCCCGGATTGGCAACCAAACTTTCGGCCGCAGGCTAACTAAGGCACGGCGGTAAAAAGAAGTGATCTTTGACTTTGCTTGTTCTGCCGGACTGCCCGGCGTCTGCAGATATTCTATTTGTCGGAAACGACGGGGGCAAATGTTTTGGCGGTTCAGGCGGAAAAAGTAATTTTACGCCCTATTTTTAAGCCATACCATCTTGGCCCCCATAACAAAATGAACCACAGAGTTCACAGAGGACGCGAAGTAAAAACAAAAATCTTCCAATACCGTATTCTCTGTTCTTTGTGTTCTCTGTGCTCTCCGTGGTTCAGGCTTTTTCTTTTTGTCAGGCGCTCTTACTTTGTTTTGACGCGCGCCGATTAAAGTGGTGTAATAATGCCGTTATGCTCGGACGCCTCAAGAGGACAACCAGAATGGACGTCGGATTGGCCATCTGTTTCACAGGCTCGGCCTATCTTGTATGGGCGCTGGTCGCCGGCGTCAGCCGCGCCGTCGTTCAGGAGATGATCAAGTCCACCCACATCAGCAGCCTCAAGCTGCCGTGGCTCACGGAGGTGGTCAAGGTTTTCTTCGTCGATGCCGGATTTGTCATAGATATTGTCGGGCTGGCGTGGCTGGTGGCGTCGATGATATTGGTTGTAATAAGTTCGTATCAGAAGATAAGCATTTCATGGTCGTGGCTTTCGGCCGGGCTGCAGATAAGCGTGGCCGCCCTCGGTGCGGTTCTGGTCAGCTACGCCTCGTACCAGCCTCACATAAGCCCGGCTAGCGCACTTGAAAACGCCGGAAGCCCGCTGGAGACCGTCAGCGCGATTTCGTTGCCGATCATCGTGCCGATCGCCGTGCTGCTGTGGGTTACATGCCTGGTTTGGCTGATAGTGGAGAGGTCGCGGCTGAACCGCCGCGGGCCTTCGCTGAGAGACGGACTGAAATCCAACATACAGGGCAGCAGGTTTTAAAAGCTGTTTCAAAACAACCAATTATGCCAAGGGTGGCACGGCTTGCTTGCCAAGCCGTGTTCGTTCAACACAGTACACGGCCCCTGAGGGGCCGTAGCGCCCACAAAATAATTTTGAAACAGCTTGTGATTTTCAAACAAGTCCCAGCCGCTTTCGCAGCATCCATTCGATGCACATCAACGAAATGACTGTTATCACGGCGTACCATCGCCATTCCGCCGAAAGGTCTTCGTGCTCGATGACCCGCCTGACTTTCGGCGCTGCGGCGGCCTGAATGTCTTCCAGCAGCGAGCAAAAGTCTTTCAGCGGCACGAATCGCCCGTTGCCCGCGGCGGCCATCCGGCGCAGCAGGCCGAAATCGGCGAGAATTTCCGCGGCTTCAAGGTCTTTGCTGGTGACGTCGAATTGATATTCCGCCTGCATCCGTCGGCCCTCGAAATCCGCAGCGATAGTCAGGCGATAAAGCCCGCTGGCGGCCGGCGGAGCGAGCATTCCGCTGCGAATCCTCCCGCTTACGTTCAGCTCGACCGGCGTTTCGTTGCCGCTGCCGTCGATAAGCGTGACCGAGACGGGCACGTTGGTGACCGGCAGGCCGGCTGAGTCCTCCAGGCCGGCGGCGACGTTTATCATGTCGCTTCCGGCTGCCAGACGCCGCAGGTCGTAGGAGGTTTTGTCGGTCGATATCCAGATGTGACCCTGGGGGGCGGCGAGGAACATCGCCACCTGGCGCCAGAATGTTTTCTGGCTTTCGGCGGTCTCTTTCGGCGAGAGCACCCATCGCCACGTCGTGTCGAACGCAATCGCCAGCGACCTTCCCTTGCCGTATCGGTGTGCGACGATCAGCGGAATGCCGTCACTGGTTGTCGCCAGCACCTCGGCTGCCTCTTTTATTCCGGCGAGCCGGTTTGCGCCCGGCATTTCCGGCAGCTTTCCCCAGTCGTCGGCGATTTCCGGCGATTCGCCGATTTTCATCAATTCGTTTTTCAGGCCGGCCTCGGTGGGCGCGACTTTTATCATTCCGTCCACGTTGCCGGCAGACAGCCTCATGTTCACGCCCAGCACGTCGGCGATGGGGGTGTCGGCCCAGCCGCCGCTGCCGAAGCTGTTGCGGCCGCCTATCATCGCGAACCCTTTGCCGTATTCGTCCACAAGCGTGCGGATGATTTCGAGCTGCTTCGGCGTGAACTGCGACGCGGCTATATCGCCGAAGATAATCGCGTGATACTGCAGCCAGTCGTCGATGTTCTCGCCCAGCTCCGCGGCGCCGGACTTGTCGAGAATAACCCGGCGGTCCAGCGTAATCCGCCTGCTCGACGCCAGCGCCCGCGCGACGTATTTCGACTCGTACCGCACCTTGCCCTCGACGTAGAGCACCTTCAGTTCGCGGTTGGTTACCTGGACAAGCCTGTTTGCGGCGGATTCGCCGGTCAGGTCGCGAGGCTGCTCGCCAACGACGCGCGCGATGACGCTCAGCCGGCGGAACCCGCTGGTCGTTGGGATATGTTCGAAGCGGCAGGTTTCGTCCTGCTGTGAGTCAGCGATATCGAGCGTTTTTGTCGCGACGGTTTCGTCGCCGAACGTGCAGATGACTTCGATTTGCCTGCCTGCCAGCGATATCGTCTCGATTCGGCAGGATATCGGCAGCCGGTTGTACACCTCGACCTCATCCGGCGCGGTCAGGTTTTTCACGTTCAGTATGTGCGACGACTCGGTCGCCTTTTCCGAGCCGGCGCCCACCGTGAACACAGCTACGCCGCGGGCGCCCATCAGCTCGGCAAGCTTGTCGGGCGAAATGACGTCGGCGGTGTTATTGCATCCGTCCGTCAGCAGCACGATTGCGTGGATGTCTCTGCCGGCGGCGGCATGCGACTCGAAGGCCGATGCCGCCGCGTCGCCGATGGCCGTCGCAGCGCCGGTCGCCTGTATGTCGTAACCGCGACCGGTAAAGTCGAAGGCCTTGTCGGAAAACGTGAAAATGTCCACGTCCGCAGAATCCATTATGTTCTGTATGCGGCTGCGGCTGTCTTCCAGTGCCTGGGTCACCGCGGATATTCTGGTTTGCGGCTCTTCTCCGCTGTCGAGATTCTCCCTGCGATACGACTGCGGCATGTCGCGACGCTGCATGGAAGATGACGCGTCGATGCCTATCAGCACCGTGCCGCGGATTTTTTTGATAGAGCTGTTCTGTATGGCAGGGCGGCAGACGAGCAGCACCAGTATCGCAACGACGGCGATGCGCAGGCTCAGCAGCAGAAGCTTCCACGGTCGCCTGACCGGGTTCGTGGTTCGGCCGTAGCTGCGCACGCACCACGCCGTGCCGCATAGTGCGACGGCGACCATCGACGCCCCGGCGAGCCACGTTTCGGCTGGACAGCCCCGCAGGGCCAGCACTATCGCCGCCAGAGGCGCCGCGGCGATTACGATAAGCCTGAATATCAGTCCTCTGACTGTGACTCGCCGCCTTGCGACGGCTGCGATTAGCGCCGCCAGTTCCCACGCAATGCCGCCCGCCGCGACCGCCGCCAGAAGCATCGGCCAGTCAGGCAGGAGAAAGGTCAGGCTGGATGCGAGAAGTCCCATCGCCTGTACAAATTACGCAGCGGACAGCCGCCGGGCAAGTGCTTACCTGCACAGTCGTGATAAAGAAAAACCCCTTGCCCGGCCGGCGGCTGGGCAAGGGGCGTGTTGGTTAATGGGCGGCTTGCCAGATTATATGCAATCCCGATATTCATCGGGATTTGAACGGCATTTCAAAAAATTTCAGAAAGTAGAGTAGAAAGGAGAAAATAGACCCGTCTTCGTCCCTGAGGGACTACGTCGGGCAAGCCGCAGGAGAGCAGTTTGGACTCCAATTCAAAATTTCGGTGCAATGCATTTCAACTCTCTACTTTCTCCTGCTCTCCTGCTCTTAAGCACTGTGCTTTGGCACAGTGCTTATACGATACCCTGCGCCATCATTGCGTCTGCGACTTTGCAGAAGCCCGCGATGTTGGCGCCTGCGACGAGGTTGCCTTTCTGGCCGTAGGTCTCCGCCGCTGCGATGCACTGGTCGTAAACGGCGTTCATGATCTGGCGCAGCCGCTTGTCCACTTCCTCGAACGGCCAGTTCAGCCGCATCGAGTTCTGCGACATTTCCAGGGCGCTGGTGGCCACGCCGCCGGCATTGGCGGCCTTGGCCGGGCCGAAAGACACGCCGTTGGACTGCAGCACTTCGATTGCTTCCGGCGTCGAGGGCATGTTCGCGCCTTCGCCGACCGCGATGCAGCCGTTCTTCACGAGCGCCTCGGCGCCGTCGGTGTCGAGTTCGTTCTGGGTCGCCGAGGGCAGCGCGATGTCGCAGGGCACGGTCCAGATGTTCTGCCAGCCTTCATGGTACTTCGCGTTGCTGTGAACTTCTGCGTATTCGCGGATTCGCCCGCGGCGGACTTCCTTGATGTCCTGGACGGTCTTCAGCTTGATGCCGTCCATGTCGACGATGTAGCCGTTGCTGTCGGAAAGGGCGATTACCTTCGCGCCGAGCTGCTGGGCTTTCTGCGTCGCGTAGATTGCCACGTTGCCGCTGCCGGACACGACGACCTTCTTGCCTTTCCAGTCGGTGCCGCGGTCGGCGAGCATTCGCGACACGAAATAGACCAGGCCGTAGCCGGTCGCCTCGGTGCGGGCGAGCGACCCGCCGTAAGTCAGGCCCTTGCCGGTCAGCACGCCGGTGAATGTGTTGGTCAGTTTCTTGTACTGGCCGAAGAGATAGCCGATTTCCCTGCCGCCCACGCCAATGTCGCCGGCCGGCACGTCGGTGTCGGGACCGATGTGGCGGAACAGCTCGCTCATAAAGCTCTGGCAGAAACGCATGACTTCAAGATCGCTCTTGCCCTTGGGGTCGAAGTCGCTGCCGCCCTTGCCGCCGCCTATCGGCGTGGTGGTCAGTGCGTTCTTGAATATCTGCTCAAAGCCCAGGAACTTTATGATGCCCAGGTACACCGACGGGTGGAAGCGCAGCCCGCCCTTGTAGGGGCCTATAGCACTGTTGAACTCAACGCGGAAACCGCGGTTGATCTGCACGTTGCCGTTGTCGTCGACCCACGGAACGCGGAACATTATCTGGCGTTCCGGCTCGACTATGCGTTCGAGGATTTTCAACTTCGCGAGTTCGGGGCGGCTGTCGATAACAGGAGACACCGATTCGGCGACTTCCCTGACAGCCTGGTGGAATTCCGGCTCGCCCGCGCTGCGCGCGGTGACCACTGCCATAATATCATCTACATACGACCTGGCGGACATTTGCTGCTCCTTTTCTCTTGGGCTGGTGTTTGTCCACTTGTACATTATTACCGTCGGCCAGAACGGCCGCGGCACAGGATAACGTCGTCCCTGCCGCTGCAGCAGGGGGCCGCGACGGCACGGAAACAAATAAGCGTACCGCATAATAAGGCTATACAAACATTAGAAAATCTAATAGTGGCATCCAATGGGACTTATGGATATGTGCGGTTTTCGCCTGCGGCAGCTAATGGGTATTCCCAGTTGGAGCCGCCGTAGTTATCATGTGTGTTGTCTTTAATCAAAGTTTCCGGCAAAGGCTGTTTTCGACACGGAGACGCAGAGAGACAGAGTAAAATATTTCAAAGAATGACAATGCAATGTTTCTCTCTGTAACTCTGTGTCGAAAGATGTTTTCCTGAGGTTCAGGTTACACATTCATATTATCTCATAAATCGGAGTTGTCATGGCACAGATTGATTCTCAGTTGAGCACCGGGCTGCGGAGCCTTGACAAGGTCCTTCGCGGGCTGATACCCGGCGACAATATCGTCTGGCAGCTTGGTTCGGTGGATGACTACAGGCCTTTTGTTGCGCCGTACGAGCAGGCCGCTGAGAAACTCGGCCAGCCGCTGGTCTATTTCCGGTTCGCCAAGCACACCCCGCTCCTGGGCGCCGACAGCGGCGTGAAAATATGCGAACTCGACCCGGCCGAAGGCTTCGAGCCTTTCCTTGCCGGCGTCCACAAGACCATCGAGGAAACCGGGCGGGGCGGGTACTACCTGTTCGACTGCCTTTCCGACCTGGCGGCCGACTGGTACAGCGACCAGATGCTCGGCAACTTTTTCATGCTGACGTGCCCTTACCTGTATGACATGGAGGCCATCGCGTATTTCTCGCTGCTGCGCGACACGCATTCCTTCCAGGCTATAAACTCCATATCGGACACGACGCAGGTTCTCATCGACGTCTACAATCACGGCGGCAGGTTCTACATTCATCCGTGGAAGGTGCAGGCCCGTTATTCGCCGACCATGCACATGCTGCACGCCCGCGACGGCGACGATTTCAAGCCGATTATGGAAAGCACCACCATTTCCGAGGTGCTCACGTCGTGCAACAAGGGCAGGCTCGGCGGCACGGCGGCGCCGGCCGGCGCATGGCAGCGGACGTTTCTGCAGGCCGAAGAAATGCTCGCCCGCAGCGGCGGGGAGCTTTCCCCGGAGCAGGCCAAACCTTATATGCAGCGGCTGATGAGAATGGCCATATCACGCGACGAGCGCGTGCTGGAATTGTGCAACAGATATTTCTCGCTCAGGGATATTGTCGATATCGGCCGGCGGATGATAGGCACGGGGCTTATCGGCGGCAAGTCGGTAGGCATGCTGCTGGCCCGCGCGATTCTTCGCAATGACAAGCCGCGCATCGCGGCCCGGCTGGAGCCGCACGACTCGTTCTATGTAGGCTCGGACGTGTTCTACACGTTCCTGGTTCGCAACGGCATATGGTGGGTTCGCGAGCGGCAGAAAGACCCGTCGCGATTTCTCGACGGCTCCGAGCGAGCCCGTCAGCGGATACTCACCGGCACGTTCCCCGATTACATCCAGAAGCAGTTCGAGGACATGCTGGACTACTTCGGCCAGTCGCCGATTATCGTCCGCTCGTCCAGCCTGCTGGAAGACAACTTCGGCAACGCGTTCGCCGGCAAGTACGAGAGCGTTTTCTGCGCCAACCAGGGCCCGCGGCACAAAAGGCTCGACGATTTCATGTCGGCCGTCCGAACCATCTACGCCAGCTGCATGAGCGAAAAGGCCCTGGCGTACCGCGCCAGCAGGGGCCTGCTGGAGATGGACGAGCAGATGGCCCTGCTCATACAGCGGGTCAGCGGGGCGATGTATGGCGACAATCTTTACTATCCGCAGATGGCCGGCGTGGGATTTTCATTCAATCCTTATGTCTGGTCCGACCAGATCGATCCGCAGGCGGGCATGCTGCGGCTGGTGTTCGGCCTGGGCACCCGCGCGGTGGACCGCAGCGACGACGATTACACCCGCCTGGTCGCGCTGAACGCGCCGCACCGCCGCGTCGAGACGGACATCGAAGAGGTCCGCCGCTACAGCCAGCGGAAGGTCGACGTGATAGACCTTGAGGCGAACCAGCTTTTCACGACGGATTTCGCCACGGTCGCCGCTGCCAGCAAAACTCTGCCGCTCGAGATGTTCGCGTCGAAGGATGCCTCGCTGCTCCGCCACGCCAGCGACAGCAGGGCGAGAAACGCCTTCCCGTGGATTCTCACGTTCGACGGCGTTTTCTCGGAGACGACGTTCGTGCAGGACATGCGCGAGCTGCTGGGCAGGCTGCAGGAGGCGTATAACTATCCCGTCGACGTCGAGTTCACCGCGAATTTCCTGCAGGACGGCAGCTACCGCATAAACGTGGTCCAGTGCCGGCCTCTGCAGGTGAAAGAGGGCGGGCAGGTCGTCGACCCGCCGGAAGACCTCGCCGATGACGATATCATTATAAGATCGCGCGGGGCCGTTCTCGGCCAGAGCCGCAACACGCCGGTCGACCGCATCGTTTACGTCGTGCCGCACGCCTACGGGCAGCTGCCGATAGCGCGCCGCCACGCGGCGGCGAGGCTTATCGGGCGGGTCATGCACGCCGAAGGCAGCGGCGAGAAGACGATAATGCTGCTCGGTCCGGGTCGGTGGTGCACGACCACGCCGTCGCTCGGCGTGCCGACGCGGTTCTCCGACATCAACAGTGCGTCGATTATCTGCGAGATAGTCGCGATGCGCGACGACCTTGTGCCGGACGTTTCGCTGGGCACGCATTTCTTCAGCGACATGGTCGAGATGGACATCATGTACTTCACGCTCTATCCGGGCAGGACCGGCAACGTCCTGCAGGAGGAAATTTTCACGGGCGCCGGCGTGAAAAACATTCTGCCGACGCTGGTGAAGGACGGCGCCGACTGGTCGGACATCATCAAGGTCATCGACACCAAAGACCTGCCCGGCGGCGCGACATTCCGCCTGAACGCCAATTCAATGAAACAGCGTGTCGTCGGATACCTGGAGCGATGACGGCCGATATTTTGCCTGTCGGCCTGGGAAGGCCGCCAGGCAGGCCGAAAGGTGGGGCGGGTGGTCAGCAATTTCAGCTAATGTCTCTGGTGAGACTCCGGCGATAAAACAAGGGGATGCAGCGCCGAAAGTACGCGCCTTCTGCTGCAGGAGACATTCAGATGAAAAATGGATTGTGGTTTATCGGCGGTTTTATCGCGGGGATTGTAACGCTGTGTGCAGCTCTTGTGATGTTGCACGGCTGGGTGCCGCTGGCGCCGAACAGGCCGACCCCAGTTGAAGAGGAAATCCAGCAGAAGTTACTTACGCTGCTTAACCGGATACTGGATTTCACTGAACAGGCGCAGAAAGAATTTGTGGCTGCCGGCAATGATGCCCGTGAATCTGCGCTATGTTCAGACCTCCAGACAGTGCGCAGTCAGATTGAACTGTACAAGGTTCAGCACTTGGATAATTATCCCGGCTTCAAGTCCGACGGGAGCTTTGACGGCGATTTATTTGTCAGGCAGATGGTTTCCAGAACCAATACCGCAGGTCAGGTAATGCCGGCCGACGGAAATGAGGAAGATTATCCATACGGTCCGTATCTGCACCATATGCCCGATAACCCATTTGTTGAAGGAGAGGCTTCGCATAAGGTAACGGGCGGGACGGCTGACTGCCCGGGCGACGGCGAAAGCGGCTGGTATGTCAGGACAAAGGGGGGCAATGACTTCTTTTACGCCAATGACAAAGACCACAAAGATTTGTAAAACAGAGGTAATCAGTAAACGGTAATCAGTCGGAGGGAATAGCATTTTGCATTTCGCCTGTCGGCCTGGGAAGGCCGCCAAGCTGCGGTATATGAATCCGTGTTTATCTGCGTTAATCCCTGCAAATTTTTTGGGAAATCCGCAAATCATCCATCAGGAACGATTCCGCCACAGCCGAGACGGCTGTGCTACGAAAAAGAAAAAAATTCCGGCGTTCAGGCATCCCTGCCTGAACGCCCGTCCCTGAAAGGGTTTTTGAAAAATGCCGGCGCCATCCGGCCCCTCATTTAAGCTGCTCTGAGAGCAGCTCAATGAGTTGGGAAGCATTCATTGATTTCGGGCCCATTGGCGTCATCCATTCGATTTGCCCGGCCTCGGCGAGCAGTTTCTCCAATCGTTGGACTGCAAGCACAACCGAGGAATGATTTTTCCCCATGAATCTTCCTATTTCGGGGAAACTCATTTGCGTGTGCCTCCTGGCGAGGAACATGGAAATCATTCTGGCGGCCGACACCGTTTTGGTACGGCGTGAGGAATGAATGTCGGCCGGCGTAATGCCGAAGAAGGTCGCCACGGCCGCCTCGATATCGCCGAGCGTGACCGCGCTGTCGGTGCGGGCGAGGTGATCCGCCAGGGCCTCGCCGGCCAATTGCCGCGTGATGTTTCCATTTTCCAGTGCCGCCAGTGCGGCCAACTTGATCAGCGCGCCCTCCAGCTCGCGCACTGAACCGTGAATGTGCATCGCAATGGACTCCAGCACGTCTGCGGGTATGGACAGCTTCATGCCTTCAGCCTTGCGACGCAGAATTTCCATGCGTGTCGATTTGTCGGGGGCGTCGATCTTGACGACCATGCCGGCTACGAACCTGCTGACAAGCTGCGGGTTCAGGTCGCCGACCATGCGGGGGTGCGCGTCGGATGCGAGGATAATCTGGTTGCCCGCGCTCTGGATTGCGTTGAATGTGTGCAGGAACTCATCCTGCGTGGCCTTCTTGGCCGCCAGGAAATGCACGTCGTCAATCGCCAGCAGGTCCAGCCTGCGGAAGCCGGCGCGGAACTGGTCCAGCTGCCTGTTCCGAAGCGCCGTGATGAACTCGTTGGTGAACTGCTCGCCGGTTACGTATCGCCATCTTACCGGTTCGCCGTCGTTGCGGCGGCGGGAGGCCATGTTGCATATCCCCTGCAGCAGATGGGTCTTACCGACGCCGCAGGAGCCGTGAATAAACAGCGGGTTAAACGGGGCGTTCTTGCCGGAAGCCATCATCAACGCAGCCGAGTAGGCGAGCTTGTTGGTGTTGCCGACGACGAAATCGTCCAGCTTGTGCTTCAGCGGCGATGGGGCGGAAAGCTGCCTCGGCCTGGCCCGGCCGGTGGTCGTTTTTGCGACGATGTCAGCCTGGCTGTCGAGCTGGCTTTTGCGGAGTTCGCCAGTCAGCGCCGGGTCGATGGTGAAAACAACCTGTGGCGTGTGGCCGCATGTCTCTGCGGCGGCGGCCATGATCTCAGACTGGTAGTGGGTCTCGATCCATCTGGCGACGAAAGGATTCGGAGTGAAAACGCGAACGGTGCCGTCTTCCAGGCTGACGCGCGTGCCGTGACGGAACCAAGCATTGTATTTTTGCGGGCCGATGCGATCCTGAAGCAGAGCCATTATGTCTTTGTCTGCGGCGTTTTCAGCGCGCAGAGAAACCGTCGAAGTAGTCATTATTCGATCCCTCGTTACGACCTGAATCCATACCCATGCCCGCCGAGGATTCTAGAGCGAATTCAACTTTCCTGTAGCGTCCGGCCTGCCTGTGGCTTCGCCGGACTTCGTCAGCCTGCATCGACGATGCTTGGCATCGCCTGCTTCGGCTTCCTTGTCCGGCTCGTCCTCGGCGACGGCCGACCCGCTACATCAAATTTGAATCCGCTCTCTCCGCCGCCCCTAAGGGGTCGGCGAACCGGTTTGCGGGCATCATGCTTGTCAACTTCAGCACGATGAAACAGAATTTAAGAACGAATCAGGCAATGGTCAACGACAAAAGCTTGCACAAACTTATCCACACGAACCAACACCTTCAATTATCGGTGCTTGGCGACAAAAAAAAGTTTTCATCCACAAGTTCTTAACAATCTGCGAAAAAAGGCGCCCGGCGGCGGCTATTTTTGAATCGCTACGCATATCAGTCTGCGGGCGGTTTCGACGAAGCCGGCTGCATTATACACGCATTTGGCGGGGGTATTATGCGAGTCGACCGCCAGCGTCAGCATCCGCCTTTTGCGCCTGCGGGCGTCGGCTGCGGCGCGGTTTATCATCATTTTGCCGAAGCCTCGCCCGCGGAATTCCGGCGCGACGCCCATGTAGACCACTTCGCTGCTTTTTGAATTTTCCGAATCGCTCGCATCGTTCACCAGCACGCAGCCGGCGGGCCGGCCGGCGCATTCGAGAATCCACCACGACTGCGGCAGGAATATTCCGCCCGACTTGTGCGTCGCGATTACGTCGCTGATGTTCCGCCGGCCGACAATGGCGGGGCAGTCCAGCGAGTCGATGTAAGTCGCCGCGATAAGCTCCGCCAACTGCGGCTCGCTGAACTCGTCGTAATTTCGCCATGCGATTTGTGGTTGTTCGAGAGAGTCGCCGGCATCATCGAAGTCGTTGAGATGCAGTTCCATGTATATCAGTTCCGCCAGGCGCAAGTAGCCGACCTCGCTGAGAACGGCAATGTCTTCCTCGCGGTTTGTTTCCTGCTGCGACTGGACGATCGCCAGTCCGCCCGCGATTGCGTTTTCGGTTACGGTCCGCAGCAGTTCGACGAGCGCGTCGTGCCGCACGCCCGGCGCCGTCGACGACGAAAAAACAATCATGCCCGCCCGGCCGGGACTTTCGACGAGGATAACCGCGGCGACGGGGCGGAGGAGCCTCGTAGCCCACCACAATTTCGTCCGCCCGGCATCCAGCCTCGACGCCCACGCGTTGAGTATGTCGCCCACGACCCGCTGCCGGCGGCCTTTTGCGGCCCCGGCGGCGATGAAGTCTATCGCCTTTCGACGCTGATTCGGGGGTACCGGACCGATTCTGAACATGATTGCATAACTGTAACACGCCCGCGACGCAATAGCTATAATCGCTTGACTTTGTTTCATCGGGAGCGTAACTTGCCGTGGTTAAGTTTGTCCTGAGCAGGGGCGTATTTATTGGCATTCGCCCAGGCCCGGGCAGGAGCAGCCCTATGAAATATCGAATACTGTTAACTCTGATTTTCGCCGTCGCGACGATATCCATCGCCACTCAGAGCAGCAGCGCACCGCCGCCTGTGCCGTCGGAAGTTTCTTCGTCGTGGGAGCTGGAGTTCGACTTTGACGCGCCCGTTCCCGTCACCCTGACCGTCCCCGGCGAGAAGAAGCCGCGAACGTTCTGGTACATGCAGTACCGCGTCGCCAATCGTACCGGCGAGGACCAGATATTCGTCCCCGAGTTCGTGCTCTACACCGACAAGGGCGAGGTGATACCGGCCGGCCGAAGCGCGCCGATAGCGGTGTTCAACGCCATAAAGAAAATGCACAATAATCCGCTGCTGAAAGATTTCTCCGCCATCACCGGCAAGCTGCTCCAGGGCGAAGACAACGCCAAGGAAGGGCTTGCCATCTGGCCGGATTTCGACAACAAGGTCGGAACCGTCGATATCTTCATCGGCGGGCTGAGCGGCGAGACGGCCGAGATAAAGCTGCCCCGCCCGATAACGGTCACCGAAACCGACGCCAACGGCAAGGCCGTTGAAGTCGAGAAAGACACCATCCTGCTTAGCAAGACGCTGCAGGTTACCTACCGGATACCCGCTACAGCCGACGGCAGGGGCGGCAAACCGGCGCAGGAAATCGGCAGGGAATGGATCATGCGGTAGCCAGCTTGGCGAATCCGGGTTTTAAGAAAGTCCGGAATCTGAAATTAGAGATTTAAAAACCGGGCGTTCCCATAGTCGCCCGGTTTTCTTGTCCCGGCGGGGTTTAATTAGTTTAAAAACAGGCTGCAAGTTGGCCAAAAGGTGGATTGACAGGCCGGCGGATAATCAGTAACCTATGGGACTCACAATAGGACAATGGGCCAAGGCCCGCCAAGTGGACATTCAGGAGTTTTTGTTATGGCACATAAAAAGGGACAAGGTTCGACCCGTAACGGTCGTGACAGCAACCCGCAGTATCGCGGCGTGAAGGTATTTGGCGGCCAGACCGTAAAGGCCGGCGCGATTATCGTGCGTCAGTGCGGCACTCCGTTCAAGGCCGGCGTGAATGTTCGTCGCGGCCGAGACAACACGCTGTTTGCGGTGGCTGAAGGCAAAGTTTCGTTCCGCGGACGTTTCGTGGACGTTATCTGACCGGTAGCCAACCACTAATAAAAGAGGCATATAAGGGATGGTCCACGCGGCCATCCTTTTTATTATTGCGGATTTGGGATTTTGAATTTCGGGTTTTTGATTGATGAACGAAGACTGGTCAATCAGCAAGGCGTTGTTTGTAGACGAGGTCGACATCGTCGTGTTCGGCGGCAGCGGCGGCAACGGATGCGTTGCGTTCAGGCGTGAGAAGTTCGTCCCGAAGGGCGGCCCGAACGGCGGTGACGGCGGCGACGGCGGCAGCGTGTTCATCCAGACCGACGAGTCGCTCAATACGCTTCAGCATCTTGCGGGCAAACATCACTGGCGCGCGGAGCGCGGGGGGCACGGCCTGGGCAAGGGCTGCCACGGCGCAAACGGCAAAGACCTCTACATTCGCGTCCCTCCGGGAACGATGGTCTACGACGCCGAGTACGGAATCCTGCTTAAAGATCTCGACAAGGTCGGCGACTGCGTGTGCGTGGCTGCCGGCGGGGCTGGCGGACGCGGCAACACTGCATTCAAAAGTTCCACCAACCAGGCTCCGCGCCAATTCGAGGAAGGCGAGCCAGGCCAGACCCGCAGCCTGCACCTTGAGCTGAAACTCATCGCTGACGCCGGGCTGGTCGGCAAGCCCAATGCCGGCAAGAGCACGCTGATTTCGCGCATGTCGGCGGCCAGGCCCAAGATAGCCGCATATCCGTTCACCACGCTCACGCCGTGCCTTGGCATCGTCGAGATGTCGAACTTCCGCCGTTTCGTGATGGCCGACATACCCGGCCTCATCGAAGGCGCCCACAGCGGCGCCGGGCTTGGCGACGAATTCCTCCGCCACATCGAGCGGACGAAGCTGATTATCCACATGCTGGACATCTGCCCGCCGACCGGCAGCGCTGCTGAGGACTACCGCGTCATAAGGTCGGAGCTGGAGCAGTATTCCTCGACGCTGGCGGAGAAGCCGGAGATAATCGTAGCCAACAAAATGGACCTTACCGGCAGCGACGAAAAGCTCGGGGAGCTTAAGAAACAGCTGGGCCGAGATGATATAATCGCCATAAGCGCCGTCACCGGCAGAGGTCTGGAAGCCCTGAAAGAAGCCGTCTGGCGGAAGCTGCGGGAAACGCAAGAATAAGAAACTGCCTTCAACACAGAGACACAGAGGCGCAGAGAAAAATCCGAAATTGCCCGAGGATATTTATGGATATGGATCAGATACCGAACGTTCTTGCATGCGACGTGGGCAACACTAGCATCCGCATAGCGCACGTCTGCGGCGAAAAAGTCATCGGGGAGCGGAAGTTCCGCGTCGGCGCCCTTAACGGCCTGGGCGAGGGCCTGGCCGAACTGTGGGAATCCATTCCCGAGCCGAAAAAGATAGCAGCCGGCAGCGTGAACCCGGCCGCACTGAAGGCTCTGGAAGCCGCCGTGGCAGAAACCATCGGCAAGCCGGTGCTCGTAATCGGCCGCGACCTGCCCCTGCCTATCGAGACAGCCATCGACGAGCCGGAGAAAACCGGCGTGGACCGGCTTTGTGCTGCCGCCGCAGCGTTCGACCGCCTCGGCGTTGCATGCATTATCGGCGACTTTGGCACGGCGATCACCATCGACTGCGTCAATGACGAAGGCGTGTTCCTGGGCGGGGCGATACTGCCCGGCCTGGCGATGAGTGCGGCGAGCCTGAAGGCCAACACGGCTGCTCTGCCGCTTGTCGAGCCGGTTTCGCCGACGTGGGTGTTCGGCCGAAATACGCAGCAGGCAATCGCGGGCGGAATAGTTTTCGGCGCTCGCGGGGCGCTGCGGGAACTTGTTGAGAGCTACGCCACGGAGATGGGGCACTGGCCGCTTGTCATCATCACAGGCGGCGACGCGAAACTGATATGCGAAGACCCGAATAATTCGGGACTGGTGCAGGCAATCGTGCCTGATCTGGTTATTCGCGGCGTGGCGCTGGCCTACTACAAAAGCATCGTTCCGCAGCGGTGACCGGCTGCGGACAACCCGGATAGTTCCAATTCAAAAATGACTGAGTCATCCGGAACATTCGCGTCGCTTCACACACCGCCCGGCCGGGGCGGCATAGCCGTTATCACACTCGTCGGCCGGGACGCCGGAACAATCATCGAACAGGTGTTTCGTCCCCGGCCCGGCCACTGCGAGCACGGCGACGGGAAGCTCCAGCTCGGCTGGCTGCTTGCCGGCGATGAAGTGCTGGACGAGGCCGTCGTGCATCGCACAGGCAGCGCGGTCGATATAAACATACACGGCGGCCCGGTGGTCGCCCGGCGGCTGATGCAGCAGCTTTGCAGCCTCGGCGCAGAGGTTCGCCGTCCGAACGAAACTCAAAGCACGTTCAACCCAGCCCATCCCAGATGGAACAACCCGGCTGTCGGGCGAGAGATGCTCGCCGCGCTGCAGGATGCACAAACCGCACTTGCCGTGGCTGCTGTCAGCAGTCAGTGGTCGGCAGGCATCAGTGAGCTTGTCCGCAGCGGTTCCGCCTCGCCGAAGTCCCTTAGGGAGGCGGCGGCAGGGCTTCAGAAAATGACGAAGCTGCTTCACCCCGTCGAAGTAGCTCTGGCAGGCCCGCCGAATGCCGGCAAGAGCGCGCTGGCGAACGCGCTTGTCGGGCGGCAGGTGAGCATCGTCAATGACCGCGCCGGTACGACGCGCGACTGGGTGCGCGAGCTGGCCGTCTTCGGCGGCGTTGGAGTGTGGCTGACCGACACGGCCGGCATCTGGGTTTTTTCTGATGCTGCCGGTATCGACGCCGAGGCTGTCCGCCGCGCGCGGCAGCGCGTGGAGCAGTCCGAACTTGTGCTGCTGCTTGACGCCGGCGACGGAATCGAGCTTCCGCAGTGGTGCCATGCCCTAAAGTGCATTCGCGTCCGCTCCAAGTGCGATCTGAAGACCGGCTCAGCCGGCGAGTTCGACGTTGCGGTTTCAGCCAATACGGGCAAGGGGCTGGCAGAGCTTAAACAGGCAGTGCTGGCGGCTGTGGGCATGAGCGATTTCGACCCGGTCTCGCCGCGTGCATTCACGCAGCGGCAGGCGGAACTGCTGAATCTCATTGCCGACGCAGTGGAAAAATCCGACACGAAAACGCATCGGCGACTGGTTGCGGAACTTCTCGGCGGTTAAAGGCGGATTGTTAAAAGACGGAACGTTAATTGGTAATACGAGCCGCGTCCGTCAGGGAGCGGTCATCCAATGTTCGACATCCTGCGAACCGTTCCTTTACAGTTGCGGCTCGTTAATATGCGCATGCAGGCTTTTTATATGTTTCACAAAAGCTCAAGCGATGTCTGCGAGAGCACGAGCCGCTTGCTGCCGCAATCCTCGAACAGCACGTCGACGCGCGTTTCCGGCCATCGCTGCGGGCCTATCTTGGTGACGGCTCCATATCCGAAGATTGCGTGATAAACGCGGCAGCCGGGGCGCAGATGCTCATACTCGGGCGGGAAGGGGGCGTTGTCTTCCATGGCCTCGATAATCGCCCGCTGCTCGATGTCCTCGTAGAACCCGCCGCGAGCCTTCGGGCGATGGCTGCCGAATGCCCGCGTGACAGCCGTCGTGTGGTCTTCCTCGGTCACGGCGTCGCATTTTATCTCCCTGATGAACTGCGACGGCGATTGCGGCGTGGTCCGCCCGCGTATCATGCGGTAGCGGGCGCAGGTCAGTGTAAGTTCGTCCTTCGCGCGTGTCATGCCCACGAATGCCAGGCGGCGCTCCTCCTCCAGGTTGCGGACTGCGCTGGTTAAAAATCCTGACTGCTCATGCACGAAAGGCAGCAGCCCGTTTTCGCAGCCGGCCATGAACACCGCCGGAAATTCCAGGCCCTTGGCGGCGTGGAGCGTCATCAGCGTCACAGCGCCGGCGCCGCCGTTGGCATGATCCATGTGGTCAAGGTCGCTTACGAGGCTTATCTGGTGGAGATACTCGGCCAGGCTGCCGCCCTCGGTCCGCTGGTCGAACTCAGCCGCCGTCGATATGAGTTCCTCGACGTTGGCGATCGCCTCCTTGCTGTCCTCGTCGCCTCCGCGGAGCGATTCCTCCAGTCCGCTGGCCTTGAATACGTGCTCGACGATGTCGCGCACCTGCCCGTCGCAGACCGTCGCCATTGCCGCGATAAGCTCGGCGAAGGCTGCGACTTTTTTCGCCGCGGCGATGCCTATGCTCTCGGCGGTCGCCTTGCGGCAGGCGTCGAATATCGAGCCGCCGGCGGATGCGGCGATTTCACGCAGCTTGCCGATAGTTGTGCCGCCGATTCCGCGTGTCGGCGTGTTAATTATCCGCAGGCAGCTCAGGTCGTCGGCCGGGTTCACCAGCAGCTTCAGGTAGGCAAGCACGTCTTTGATTTCCTTGCGGTTGTAGAATTCCACGCCGCGGGCGATGCGATAGGGGATGCCGGCCACCAGCAGCGCCTCTTCAAGCACGCGGGACAGCGAGTTTACGCGGTAGAACACGCCGACGTCGCTGTAATCGCCGCCCTTGTCACGCCACTTTGCGATGCTGCGGGCGATAAGCTCCGCCTCGGTGTGCTCATTGTCTGTGAAAATCACGCGGACGTTTTCGCCGCCGGTGCGGCTGGTCCACAGCGTTTTCTCCTTGCGCATCGTGTTGTGCGATATCAGTTGCGAGGCTGCCGTCAGAATCGGCTGGGTCGAGCGGTAGTTCTCCTCCAGGCGGATTACCTTCGCGTCGGGGTAGTCCTCCTCGAACTCCATGATGTTGCGGATGTCGGCTCCGCGCCATGCGTAGATGCTCTGGTCCGGGTCGCCGGTCGCGCAGATGTTCTGATGGTCCATGCCGATGCCGTGGGCCACGATGTACTGCGCGCGGTTGGTGTCCTGGTATTCGTCGATGAGTATGTAGCGGAACCGCTCGCCGAGCGCCTTGCGGATGTCCGGCCGCTGCTTCATCAGGAAGGCCATCCGCAGCAGCAGGTCGTCGAAGTCCAGCGCGTTGTTGGCGGCAAGCAGGTCCTCGTACTTGCGGAAGATTTTCGCCACTGTCTGCTGGTAGAAATCGGCAGCTTCGGCTGCGAACGTCTCCGGCGTTTTAAGCTCGTTCTTGGCGTTGGAGATTGTTCCGTGGACGGCTGCCGGAGAAAGGTTCGACGACGACGGCAGGTCGAGCTGCTCGATGGCCTGCTTGACGATCTTCAGCTGGTCGTCGCGGTCGTATATGGAATAGTTCCCGCTCAACCCGGCGTCGGCGGCGTACTCTCGCAGCAGGCGGGCGCAAAGCGAGTGGAATGTGCATATCGTCGCGCCGCGTGGAGTGTGCATGGCCGTCACGCGATTGATCATCTCCTCGGCGGCCTTGTTGGTGAACGTCAGCGCGAGAATATTCCACGGCGGCACGCCTTTGCTCACGAGGTATGCCACGCGGCGCGTTATCACCCGGGTTTTTCCCGACCCGGCCCCGGCCAGCACAAGCAGCGGGCCGTCAATATGCATTACAGCCTGTTTCTGTGGTTCGTTCAGGCCGCTGAGAAGGTCCAATTCCGGCTCTCCTGCCACTAAAGGGCGACAAAAATCGCCAAAAAGCGCGAAAAATCGTGAAAATGCAACTAATCCATAATAAATGAACCACAGAGGTCACAAAGGACACGAGAGAAACACGTAAAACTTCAAATCCTGTATTTTTTATCCCTTGTGTTCTCTGTGTTCTCCGTGGTTCAGGCTGTTTCTTTTTAAAAAAGCCCAACAGACGCAACATGCCCACTATACAGGCTTAAGGCCCGCCGGCCAAGGCCAAGCGAAAAAGTCGCAAAGTTTTTGCCGCGCAACTAAAGATGCAAGCCAGAATTCCGATGAAACAACGGGCGACGCCGATTTCGGTGTCGTTAATTGAGGTCAAATGCGCACGACAGGTCAAAAAACAGTTCTCACGACCGGCGAAGTAGCCGAAATATGCCATGTCGCGCCGCGAACGGTCAGTAAATGGTTCGATACCGGCAAGCTGCGCGGGTATCGCATTCCGGGCAGCCGCGACAGACGCATTCCCCTCGAGCATCTCATCGCCTTTATGCGCGCCTACGGAATTCCGCTCGACGAACTGGACGGCGGCATCTGCCGCGTCCTGGTTTTCGCTCCGGGCATCCAGAAAGAGCTTATCGACGCCATTAACGCGACCAATCGCTATGACATTCAGACCGCGGACAGCGGTTTTCAGGCCGGCGTGCTGGCCCAGCAGATAAGGCCGAAAGTCGTCGTTCTGGACGTGGAGCAGGCCGAGGATGAGTGCAGGGCCATCTGCCGAAATATCAGGGAAAGCGAAGAACTTCAATCGGCCAGGGTTATTGCCCTTGGCTGCGACGAGCACTGCGAACTGGGGCGGAATCTGATTTCGTCCGGCTTCGACCGGTGCCTTGCGAAGCCGTATACGCCAGCCGCTCTTGTAAAGGTTATCGAGAGCACTGACGTGACGGTCGGCTGAGATTCGACCCGGGCTGCCCGGGAGGGCGCCGGATTAATTTCCTGGCGTTCGGGTGGCCCGCTTGAAAATTTAATCCGTGTCTGGAGAGTGCAGCGGACAAACTGTCCCTTAGGGACGAACTTGCCGACACGGCGAGGAAGCCGGACGGTCTTATACAATCCAGACCGTCCGGTTTGTTTTTACAAACCGTTTCAGAACCTTATTTCCAGTTACAAGCCGTATGGCACACTCCCGGACGGGCAAGCTGCTCGGGTGGGAAGATAAAGTTTTGTTTCGAAAACACATCTGAGCCGGGTGCGCAGCCGCAGGCGAAACGGAAGCGGCGTCAATGCCTGCCATCGCCGCAGGCCGCGGTACAAGGACCACGTCTGGAGCTATGACTTCGTCAGCGACCGGACGGAGGGCGGC
>CAZVYJ010000014.1:0-64346 GCA_964631565.1 uncultured Planctomycetaceae bacterium | reverse complement strand
CTCATGCGGGAACTCCGAAAGGAACTCAGCCATGAAAACTGGGGATGAGTCAGGTTTTCCGGACCGGAAACACAACGGACGCCACTTGCCTGCGGACCGGGCGTAGAATAATATGCCACTCCGTTGATTTCCGCTGCAGCGGCAGGAAAGTCCAGACCGCCCCGAGCAGCCTGCCGCACCGGACAATACACGAGCCAACTTTCTGCGGGAACTATGGTTAAGGAACACAATCAATTTTTCGTATTCCTGATGGGCCTGACGGACCTCATCGTCACCGCGGCGGCGTGGCTGCTGTGTTTCTATATCCGGTTCCATTCGCAGTGGTTCGAATATCAGGAAGTTCGGCCCCCATCGCTTGAATATATTTACGACGTCATAGTCGTTACGCTGCTTCTGACGCTGCTGATATTCAGCCGCCTGGGCATGTACAAGCCGCACCGCCTGCAGGGCCTCGCGGCGACAATGGTCGAAATCATCCGGGCCTGCGTGGTCGTATGGAGCCTGGAGGTAGTCGTCAGCCACTTTCTGCAGAGCGCACCGGTCTCCCGCAAGCTGCAGGTGATGTTCCTGGTATTGTGGCCGACCATGATGATAGCGTCCCGCGGCGCAGCCCGGATGTTCCTGAGGCATGTCCGCAGCCAGGGGCGAAACACCCGAACCGCCGCCATCGTCGGTTCCGGACGGGTGGGACAGAAGCTGCTGCACACGCTGCGCAGACAGCCGTGGACCGGATATGACATCGAATATTTCATCGAGGACCACCGCATCGGCGAAACGTTTCTCGGCGTGCCGGTTCGCGGCCCCATAAAAAATGTCGATAAAATTCTCCGTGACGAACCGGTGGACGCTGTTTTCATCACAGTCAGCAATGGCAACAGGAAAAAGCTGGACGAAATACTGGGCCGTATCTCCACCGAGATGGTGGACGTAAACATCGTGCCCGATACGCTGAGCTATCATTTCCTGCGGCATCGCGTTCAGCAGGTAGGCTCGATGCAGGTGGTGAACCTCACGCACAGCCCGCAGAGCGGCTGGCCGGCGGCGGCAAAGCGGATTTTCGACATCCTGTTTTCGGCAGTCGCCCTGACACTGCTGCTGCCTTTCATGATCATTATCGCCATTGCGATAAAGCTGACCAGCCGCGGGCCGGTGTTCTACCTCCAGCGGCGGGCGAGCCTGGGCGGCAGGGAATTCGACATAATCAAGTTTCGCTCGATGATTCCCCATTCCGAGCGCGCTGACGACGTGCTCGGCCCGCCGAAAGGCGACCCGCGAATTACGCCGGTCGGAAAAATTCTCCGCAAGCTCAGCCTCGACGAGCTGCCGCAGCTTATCAACGTGCTGCTGGGCGACATGTCGCTGGTCGGTCCGCGGCCGGAAAGACCGGAGTTCATCGAACGATTCAGCAGGCAGATTCCGCGATATATGCTTCGCCATCACGTCAAGGCCGGCATAACAGGCTGGGCGCAGGTCAAAGGGTTCCGCGGACGGTCAAGCCTCCGCAAGCGAATCCAGTATGACCTGGATTACGTCATGAGATGGTCCTTCACTTTCGATTTGTGGATCCTGCTGCTTACGATTTTTCGCGGCTTCTATAATCCCAATGATTAAGCGGCGAAGCTGTGCTACAGACGGATGACACAATTGTTGCGGTATCGACGGCTGCGGGCGCAGCCCCACGCGGGATAGTCCGCCTGAGCGGGCCTGAGGCAATCAATCTCGCCAAAGGCGTTTTTTCCGCCGGCGGGACCTGCCTTGAGAAAATCGGCGGCTTCCGCGCCGTTGACGGGGTTATAAACATTTCCGGCCTCGGCATCGAACTGCCCGGGCGGGCGTATGTTTTTCGCAGACCAAGGAGCTACACACGCCAGGACGTTGTCGAACTCCACACGCCCGGCGCGCCTGCGATAACAGCGGCACTGCTTGACGCCCTGATATGCGCCGGCGCCCGGCAGGCCGAACCGGGCGAGTTCACCGCAAGGGCGTTTTTCTCCGGCAGGCTGGACCTGTCTGCGGCGGAGGCAGTCGCGGATATCATCGACGCAGCCGACGACGCCCATCTCCGCTCGGCGATGGCGACGCTCGGCGGAAGGGTGCATCGGCTCTGCAGCGACGCTGCGGCGACTGCGGCTGAATGCCTGGCCACAATCGAGGCTTCAATAGATATAGCCGAGGAAAACATCCGGCTTGCCGACAGCCGCACGCTGGCCGGCGAACTGACCGCCCTTGCCGAACGCCTGTATCGCGTAGCCGCGGAAGCCGGCGACATGCCGGAAATCACCCGCACTCCGACCGTCGTGCTGGCCGGCCGGGCGAACGTCGGCAAAAGCTCGCTGCTCAATGCCCTCACCGGCGTGGATCGTGCAATCGTCTCGGCACTTGCCGGCACGACTCGCGACGTGCTCAGCGAGGCGATGACGCTCGACGACGGGACAGCCCTGACGCTTCAGGACGCCGCCGGCTTCTTGCACTGCGACGATCCGCTGGAGGCGGCTGCACACGTCGCAGCCAGGGCGGCCGTCGCCCGCGCCGACTGCGTGCTGTTCGTCGTGGACGCATCTGCGGACGATTTTGCAGCCGACCTTGCGCTGCTTGCGGAAGTTCGCGCCGCAAACCGCCGGGCGCCGATTCTGATGCTGGCCAACAAATGCGACTCCCCCGCCGCCGCAACAGCCCGTACGGAGCAGCTTGCCTCGCAGGCTCGCCTGGAGCTGCTGACGACCTCGGCCGTCACCGGCGAAGGGCTGGATGCCGTCAAAAAATGCCTCGCAGAGCGGCTGCATGTCTCGTCGCATCGCTGCGGAGAGGCGATAGGCCTGCATGAGCGGCAGAGGCGATGCCTCGCGTCAGCGGCCGATTCCGCCGCCCGGGCCGCCGAGCTGCTGGGCGGATCGGCCGAAATAGCCGATGTGGCGGAACTGGCCGCCGTCGAACTGCGGGCCGCCCTGGCCGAACTGGGCCAGATAAGCGGCCAAGTCGCAACCGAGGACATTCTCGGGCGGATTTTTGCGCGTTTTTGCGTGGGAAAGTAGCCCGCAGGCATTGTCGCAGCAAAGCGCCATGTCTAATATTCAATTGGCGGAAAACAGGCAATGCCGAAAGGTCATATCTATGCGCTGCAGCCGTCCTGAAACAGAAAGGGGAGTAATATGAAGATACAGGATTATTTGACGAAACAGGGAGTTCCGTTTACTGCGCACGAGCATCCGGCCGCCTACACGGCCCAGGAAGTCGCCGCGGAAGAGCACATCAGCGGCAACACGCTTGCCAAAACCGTTGTGGTCAAAGCCGACAACGACTACGCAATCTGCGTGCTGCCGGCCAGCTTCAAGCTGGACATGGAGAAAGTCGCCAAGGCGGTCAAGGCCAGGAAAGTCCGTCTCGCAGACGAAACGGAGATGGCCGGGCTGTTCCCGGATGTGGAGGTCGGAGCCGAGCCGCCGTTCGGCAACCTTTATCATATCCCGACCGTGGTGGACAAACACCTCACCGAGGACGAAGAGATATATTTCCAGGCCGGCACGCATCGCAACGCGATTCAGATGAAATATGCGGATTATGCGTCACTGGCCAAGCCGAAGGTCGCGGACCTGGCGGTCCATCTCTAGGCACGGTTCGCGCATCAAGGCGCCTTGCTGATAGCCTGTTTTACGGTTTTGAGCACATCTTCCGGGTGAGAGATATTGGTCCAGCTTGATTCGGGCGTCTGCTCGCTGTCGATGCTGAAAAACAGGCTGCCGAGTCCGAGCATCTGCTCCCCGTGAATCGCCTGCAGCTGCACATCGCGGATTTTTCTCAGCGGGCATGCGAACACATCGGGGCGAATCATTCCGCTTATGCGCATCAACCTCAGGTTCGTCAGCACGTAGAGGCGGCTCATCCACTGCAGCGACGCTACAATTATTCTGATGCACACCGCCGCGAACGCCAGCAGCGCGATGGTCTCGCCGGACAGATGCATTATTTCCCCTGCGAACAGGCCGGCCGCCGCGATCAGGGCGGCGACCAAGAGCACCGGCCAGGATATTATCAGCACGAACCATGCGCTGGGCTTCATCGCGAGGATGACTATTTCGCCCTCGTCCAGAACACGTTCCGGCAGCAGCACCCGTTCGGCGGCGGCATTTGCGGGTTCGGCGGAAGGCGTCATGGCGACCCCCTTTCGGCCGACCGGGACGATTCGCGCAGCACGCAGATGTCCGGAAGGTTGCGATAAAAATTATCGTAATCCAGGCCGTAGCCGACGACAAACTTATGCGGCACGTCAAAGCCGACATAGTCCGGCTTGATTCGTCCGCTTATGTCCGGGCGAAGTTTGCGAAGCAGCACGCAGCTGCGCAGGCTTGCAGGCCCATGGCCGGCCAGCTCGTTCATAACGGCGGCAATGGTCTGCCCGCTGTCCAGTATGTCGTCCAGCAGGAGCACGTTTCTGCCCGCCAGGTCGAATTCCGCCGGCAGCGACAATTCCAACATCTGTGAATCTGTGGACTTACCCGGATATGAGCTGGCGGAAATCGCATTAATCCGCATTTTCAGCGGCAGGCGACGGATAAGATCGGCCAGAAAAACCAGCGAACCGGTAAGCACGGCTACCACAGTGAGTTCCATACCCCGATAATACTCGGCTATTTCCGCGGCCAGCACTTCCACCCGTCGCGATATCTGCTGACGCGTGATAAGCACCTGCCCCACTTCAGGGTGGCTGTCCTGCGAAGATTTGCCGTGAACTTCCATAGGTTGCCCGATTCAGCTGAAATTGCAGCACAAGCTGCCACAAGCCGTTATCGTACCTGTGCAAGCGGATGAATGCAATCTCCACAAAAGGCGCCGGAGCCGCTGAAAATATACTCACCTCGCCCACGGAGGCGTGTCAGAACATAAAAAGTTGCTGCAGATAGACAACCGGATAGCATTGAATTGCTTCGACCCGGTACGTATTATGCTTTGAAGGTTTTTCCTCGCCCCCAAAAACAATATTGAATGTTTTTAATTTAAGGAGAGTCAAAATGTCAGCGTTTCGCATTTTCATGATTTCCGTGTGCGTATCAGTTTTGGCCGCCGGAGCCTTCGCCCAGGATGCAAAAACAGAGGCGCCGCCAAAGCCCATGGCGGAATCGTTCATTAAATACATTCCGGCCGGGACGATGGGCTTCATCGCCACCAACAACCTCGAAGTCACAATCAAGCACGTCGAAAAATATCTCGCGGATATCGGCGCGGATGAGCTGATGAACATGGACCTTGAGCAATCGCCCGGCGCCCTGATGGATCTGCTCAAGATGTCGGCCAGGTTCGGCGAAGGGTTCAACCCCAACGGCGGCGTCATAATCATGATGCTCGATCCCGAACAGTTTGAAATCAATCTGCCCCAGGCCGTCGAAGACGACAAGATGCCCGAGAAACTTCCCTTCGTGGCGTTTATTCCGGGCAGCAGTGTGGAAGAAGTATTCGGCGGCTATACGCCGGAGAAAGACGGCGATTACACAAAACTGACGATGCCGATGGGCGAAATGATGGCCGCCCAGTGCGGCGACTACGTTATGCTCAGTCCGATGAAAGAGGCTCTCCAGGCTGTTCTGGAAGCCAAGGTCAAGGCCGCCGACAAGGAACTGACCAAAAAGCAGATCGAGCTGTTTGAAAAGTCGGACATCTCCATATACATCAACATGCGCGTCGCCGGGCCTATCTTCTCCGGAATGATAAAGGCTTACGAAAAAGCGCAGGAGAAAAAGACCGAAACCAGCGAGTATGTGTCGCAGCAGGAGAAAATGTTCGCGACAGCCCTGACCGCAAGCAAGGATATCATTTCCCAGCTTGATGCGTTCTGCCTCACCGGGCGTATTACGGATGAGGGCGTGGTATTCGACGGCATCTGCGACTGGACGCCCGACAGCGACTTCGGCAAGGCGCTGGCTGCATTCAAGGCGCCTTCCGCCCCCCTGCTGAGCCGCGTGCCCGATATGTCATACTTCATAGCCATCGGCGCAGGCGGCCAGAGCGACACCACAGTCTTTGATGTTCAGTCGTCTATCAAATCCGCCATCAAAAACATGAAGCTCGAGGAAGAGCAGGCCGAACAGGCAGAAAAACTCGCGGAAGAGTGGACCGAGGAAGTCAACGGCATGCAGTTTGTCGCAGGCCAGGGCGTTCAGGACTCCAGTCTTATCGGCCTGACCCTCGTCATCGACTGCAAAGACGCCGACAAGACCAGGAAGCTGCTCGCCGAAACCGCCGCTTTCGCCGCGGAGGTTATTACTTTCCAGGCCGCCAGCGACACCGCCGCCGAAACGGTGGTTTCCTATGACGAAGGCGTGGAAACCATAGGCGATATGAAAATTGACGCCATCAGCATCACGAATCCGAAAATGGAGAGCATGAGCGACGAAGAACGAAATATGATGGTCAAGATTATCGGCGAAGACAAGATGCGAATCCTGGTCGCATCTCCGGACAAGAACACCGTCGTATTGACCTTCGGCGGCGCGACAGCCTACATGGAAAAGGCGCTCGAAACGGTCAGGCAGGGCAAGGGATCGGTGCTGGCCAACGAGGACGTCAGGAAATCGCTGGAGCACATGCCCAAGAACGCATGCTTCCTCTTCATGGGCAACGCCGGCAATCTGTTCAAGACAGTCGGCGGCATAATGGAAGCGTCGATGGGCCAGAATATACTGCCGTTCGAGATTACCTGCCAGACGCCGCTGGCCGTCGGCGTCGCAGTGGAAGGCACGTCAACGCATCTGGTAGCATTCGTGCCGACTACACTGGTGAAAGAATGCATTGATGCATACAAGAAGGTCCAGCAGCAAAAGCAGGAACAGTACGATAACGGCGACGACGGCAGCCCAATGGACGAAGGCGAAGATTTCTAAGCCGTTCGCACATACGCAAGCATAACAAGGCGGCTGTCGGCCAGTTCGACCGGCAGCCGCTTTTTATTCATATATTGTCTGCAGGTTTATTTCAGGCTGCTGTTCAATTGTGTCAGAAGCCCGTTCAGCAGTTCCCGCGGGATAATATCGAGTGCCGGTTCGATCACCCTTCCGGACAGAAAATCCCCCACAGCCTCCCTGCCCGCGGCGCCGAATTTTTTCAGCTCGCGAACGTGCGTCTCGGCCCGCTCAAGCCTGCTGCTCGCCATGTCGAGGCAGTAGTTGACGACATGATGATGCACATCCTCGGCCTTGACCTCTTCGCGATGTTCGAGCGGAACGGCCTCCTCGCCGCTGCCGCCCATTTCGGCTATCAGTTCGCTTTCCTGCCTTCGCAATTGCTCAACTTCCCTGGCGGTACGGCGTTCTTCTTCCTCGTCCAGCGGCGCCAGCGGAAGCAGTTCATCTTCGGAAACAGGCTGCGGAATGTAGTTGCTCTGCTTACAGTACGGGCACTTGCCCCGCTTGCCGGCGGCATCATCGGGGGCCTGCACTTCCTTGCGGCAGTGTTCGCATCGAAAGGTGATGCTCATGACTATTCTCCCATGGCTTTTATGATAAGTCGCTTGGGCCTCTGCCCGTCGAACTCGGCGTAGTAAACCTGCTGCCAGGGGCCGAGGTCCAGCCTGCCGTCTGTTATCGGCAGAATCACCTGATGATGAACAAGGAGGTTTTTCAGATGCGAGTCGCCGTTGACCTCGCCCGTGCGGTGGTGGCGGTAGTCGTCGCGATACGGCGCCAGGCCCTCCAGCCACTCGTCGATGTCGGCCAGCAGCCCGCTCTCGGCGTCGTTCACGAAAACGCCGGCCGTGATGTGCATCGCAGAAACCAGCACCATGCCCTCCTTTATGCCGGACCGCTCGACCACGTCGGCGACGCGGTCGGTCATAAGAACGTATTCGCGATGCTTTTTCGTATTGAACGTGACGTACTCGGTAAGAGTCTTCATTTTGTTTCCCGCTTCCGATGACTGAGATTTTCCGCCCGGCGAATCATGCCGCTTCCGCCCGGCCGACGCCTGCTCTATGATAGCATCGTGAAATTCGCGTACAATCACATACTGTACACAGAAAGCGTCAATGGTTCAGAACATAAGAAATCTCGCGGAACGAATAAGCTCCGACCTGCTGCCCCGCATAAGAAGGCCGGGCGAATACGTGGGCCTGGAGATAAACCGGCGATGCGGCGACGTGTCGGCCGCCGAAGTAACCGTGGCGATGGCCTTCCCTGACGCGTACGGCATAGGCATATCGCACCTCGGCAGCCAGCTGCTTTACCACATGCTCAACGATATCGACGGCGTCGCCTGCGACCGCACATATTGCCCGCACCCGGACGTCGAGCAGGCGATGCGCGACCGCGACATTCCGCTGTTCGGCTGGGAGAGCCGCTGCGCCGTCGGCGACTTCGATGTGCTGGCCTTCTCGCTGGCGCATGAAATGTGCGCGACGAACGTGCTGACCATGCTGGACCTTGCCGGCGTGGCCCTCCGCAGCACCGGCCGCGGCGAAAACGCCCCGCTGGTAATCGCCGGCGACGCGATGGCCGACAGCCCCGAGCCGGTGGCCGACTTCTTCGACCTGATAATCGCCGGCGACGGCGAGCAGCCGCTCGCTCAGCTCGTTGAAATAATCCGCCAGATGAAACGCTCCGGCGCGTCGCGGGAGGAAATCATACTGGCTGCCGCGAAGCAGATTCCGTCCGCTTACGCCCCGCGATTCTACCAGCCGAATTACTCTGACGGAGCGTTCGCGGGCCTGAGCCGCCTGCGCGACGACGTACCGGAAAAAATCGTCCACGCCGCGATAAAAAACCTGTCTGATTCCCCCGCTATAACATGCCCGCTCGTGCCGCTGTCGGAGGCGGTGCACGACCGCGTGGTCATAGAGATAATGCGCGGCTGCCCGAACGGCTGCCGCTTCTGCCAGGCCGGCTACTGCCGCCTGCCGGTCCGCATCAGGCCGATAGACGAAATCGTCGCCGCCGCCCGCAAGGCGCTCGACGCCACCGGCTACCGCGAAATCTCGCTGCTGAGCCTGTCGACCAGCGACTATCCGAAGCTCGACGAGCTTATCGACACGCTCAACGCCGAGTTCGCGCCGCGCCACGTTTCGATATCGCTGCCGTCTCTTCGAGTAGGCAGCCAGCTCAGGCATCTGCCGAAGCTCACTTCCGCCGTGCGGAAGGCCGGGCTGACCATCGCCGCCGAAGCCGCCACTGAAAGGCTGCGAAAGGCCATCCACAAGCCCATCACCGACGAGGACATGCTCGCCGGCGTGCAGGCAGCCTACGAAGCGGGCTGGCGGCGGGTGAAGGTTTACTTCATGGCCGGGCTGCCGGGCGAAACCAAAGAAGACATCGATGCGATTTTCCACCTGTGCAAAAAGCTCTCCATGACCGGCCGGACCGCCATGGGCCAGCCTGGCTCGATATCCGCCAGCGTTTCGTGGTTCGTGCCCAAGCCGCACACGCCGATGCAGTGGGCGGCGATGCACGACGAGGAATATTACTGGTCGGTCCGCAACCGCCTGCGCGACATGTCGCAGCGGTCAGCCGTGAGCTTCAAGTTCCACCACATCGAGCGAAGCCTGCTGGAAGGCATGCTCTGCCGCGGCGACCGGCGCGTCGGCGACATAATCGAGGCAGCATGGCGAAACGGCGCACGCATGGACGAGTGGAACGAGCATTTCGATTACAAAAAATGGCTCGCAGCCTTCGAGCAGACCGGTTTGAAACCGGCCGACTTCATCGCCAGGGAACTCCCCGTCGGCGCACCTTTGCCATGGTCGCACATCGCCTGCTGCCGCAGCGAAGAATACCTCGCAAAACAATATGCTGAGATGAAAGAAGCATTGAACTCCGGGGTATAGCCGCAGAGGTCGCAGAGGACGCAGAGGTTTTTTATATACTTACAAAATGAGTTTCAACTCAGTGTCATGTCGGGGTTGAACGAACAACACGTTGTATTCCGTCTCTAAGATGGTCAACGTTGAAATTCACCAGCAGGCATACTTCCAAGCCGCTGGCCTTCAGGCCTGAAACCGCCTGAGCCGTCTCCAGCGAAGTTAACGCCTTGCACTTGAGTTCGACATAAACCTTGTCAGCCACGACAAGGTCGAGGACATGCCCGCCGACCTGGTAATCTCCGTAGAAAACAGGATATTTCACCTGCTGTCTGACCGGCAGACCCGAGGCGGCCAATTCGCGCAAGAGTGCATTTTCATATATTTTTTCCAGAAACCCAGGACCAAGTGCAGTATGAACTTTCATCGCAGCGCCGATAATTGACTTGGTAAGTTCCGAATGCGGATACGCTCTCGAGTCGAACTGCCCCATCTTATACCCCTTTCTTTTATATATATTCTCCCTCAGCGACCCCTGCGACCTCTGCGGCTATACAGCTAATCCCAGATGATATCTTCGGCGTTGAAGACCGGTCCGTCTGTGCAGCAGAGCTTGTAGGACCAGCCTTTTTGTGCATCGCTTTCGTCGCGGATTTTGACGATGCACGACTGGCAGGTTCCCATGCCGCAGGCCATGTGACGCTCGAGCGCGAGCTGGCATTCGATGTCGCGCGATACGCAGATATCCCCCACCGTTTTCATCATCGCCTCCGGGCCGCAGCTGTAGACGACAAGCTTGTCGGCCGGCACGGCTGATTTGTCCAGCCACTGCTTAAAGGCCTGTGCGGCGAACCCGGCGAAGCCCAGCGAGCCGTCGTCGGTGGCGATGACCGTCGGCGTGTTGTGAGCGGCGAATTCTTTTGTGCACATCGCGGGTGAGGCTGCAGACGCATCGCCGCACAGTGTAAGCGGCAGCAGATTTTTTGTTCGCACGCCCGCAAAAGCGACCGTGTTCCTGCCGGCTGCGGCGAGTGCCTCGGCGAGATAAATCATCGGCGGAATGCCGACTCCGCCGCCGATAACCGCAGCATAGGGCTTGTCCGGATTGATTCTGAACCCGTTGCCGAGCGGCCCGAGAACACTGAGCCGCTCGCCCGCCTTCACGCCGGTCAGCCAGTTCGTACCTGCCCCGACGACACGGTAGATGACGTCCATCTCGACCCGCCTGTTTTTTCTGCGTACTCCGGCCAAACTGAACGGCCGGCGAAGGAAAGGCTCCTTGCCGAGCAGTTCCGGCTGGGAAAGATGCGGCGGTTTGCCTTCGGACCAATCGTCTTCCAGCCTGTCGGCCTGTTCGGAAGGCGGACGGCACTGAAGCTGCACGAACTGACCCGAGCATGACGGCGGGAAATTTGCGACGCCGAGCGTCAGCAGAAAATGCTCGTCGCACAGCTTTCTGCCGGCCAGCACTTCGGCGGTAAAAACGCCGCGTTTTCTGTACGTTTTGCCCGTTTTGTCACTGGCGTGATTGCACATCGGACGTCATGGTAGGCCGGCGGGCGTAAATTCGCAATACGGAACAATAACGCCGGTGTCTAAAGCTGCGTGTAGGCGATTATTTTGTAGCCCAGCCTGGCCGCCAGGAACTCGGTTACGTGGTTAGGCGGTATCGGGCTGACTTCGACGATGTCGGCCGACACGACCTGCCGCTCCGCGCAGACGCGCCGCAGCAGTTCGGTAAGCTGCCGCCACGTCATGCCGCCCGGCTCGGGCGTGCCGGTGCCCGGCGCGAAGGCCGGGTCAAGCCCGTCGATATCGACCGTGATGTAGACTTTTTCGCCGAGGGCGGCGACGGCCTTGTCGATCCAGTCCGGCTCGTCTTCGATGCGCCGCGGCGTGAAAAAGTTTTTCACCTGCTTCGGGCAGCTTTCGGCCTCTTCCTTCGAGAAGTTGCGGATGCCGACCTGGCAGATGCTGTCGGTTATTTCCAGCACGCGCCGCATGACGCAGGCGTGGGAAAACTTGTCGCCCTCGTAGGTGTCTCGCAGATCGGCGTGGGCGTCTATCTGCAGCACGCTCACCTTGCCGTGGACGGCTGTGACAGCCTGGACGAGTCCCGTCGTTATGCTGTGCTCGCCGCCGAGCGTCAGCAGGAACTTTTTATCCTTCAGGACCGCCAGGGCCGCCTCGCGGACGCGGTCGACCTCTTCTGCTGCGGTTGCAGCAGGCTTGACGGCGGGCAGCGTCGCGACGCCGGCATCGATGAATTCGCCGTGAAGCTCCTCGTCGTAGAACTCGACCTGCATGGAGGCGTCGATAATTTCAGCAGGCCCCCTGGCCGTGCCGGTTTTATACGACACGGTTCCCTCGTAAGGCACAGGCAGCACTGCATATTTCGCAGTCGCCCGGTCAGACAGTTCCGGAGGCAGGCCGAGAAAATTTATGTTCTTCGCAGCCATTACAGCACAAACACCGCGGCGGCGACTACAGTGGTCCACAGGCCGTTCTTTTCGCCCTCGACCGTCTGCACGGTCGCGCGGGTGTGGACTATCTTGCCGGACATCTTGTAGATTTCCTTGCGTTCGTCGTAGGCTGTTTCGGGATTGAACTCGATACCCAGCGTCGTAGCCAGCATTGTGGCGGCCATGTCTTCAACGAGGTCTCCGAGCTTCTCTTCCTTCAGGCCGAAACCGTGATGCTCGCTGATATAGCCGTACTGGTCTCCCTTTGCCGGCTGGGCCAGACCGATTCCGGCGCCGACAAGCCTGCTCGGCTCGTTCGTCGATGCGTCGGCAAGAACAACGAAAGTAATCTGGCCGGGCTCCAGTTTCTTCAGGCCCTGAGTCTTGGAGATGATTTTGCAGTTCGGCGGCAGGATGCTGGATACGCGGACCAGGTTGCATTCCGCGATGCCGGCCTGTCTGAGTGCAAGCTCGAAACTCTGCAGCCTGTGTGTGTGCATTCCCACCCCCTTGGTGAAGAACACTTCCTTAGGCACCATCAAACCTTCTGCCATCAAATGTTTCCTTTCTCCTCGCAGACGTCGAGGCTTCGCATTCAAGATATTCCGCGCATGATTATATGAGGCTTGCCGCCGGCGACAAGTCCAATGTTGCTTCAAGTTCAATTATAACCCCTGCCTAAGTTGACAGGCGGGCCGGCCGGCCATACCATCGCACCCAAAGGAGACAACCGATGGCCGCAAAAAAGGGCAATTTGCCGAAAATACCGAACGAGTCGAAAAAATCATGGCAGGGCCGGCTGCAGGCCGACGCCGACGCCGTGACGGCTGAGTTCGTAGCCAGTCTGGATATCGACCGCGCGCTGTGGCGGTACGACATCGCAGGCTCGCTTGCCCACGCGCAGATGCTCAGCGAAACGGGGCTTATAACGAAAAGCGACCTTCTGGCGATCAAGAAGGGGCTGCTGAGCGTGGCGACCGCCATCGAAAAAGGCCGACTCAGCATGCCCGTCGAGCTTGAAGACATACACATGGTCATCGAGAAGGCGCTTATCGACCGTATCGGGCCGGCCGGCAAGAAGCTCCACACCGGCCGAAGCCGAAACGACCAGGTCGCCCTCGACCTGCGGCTGTGGGCTCGCGACGCCGTCGACGAGCTGATAAAACGCATCCGCGAGCTGCAGAAAAAGCTGGTGGAGCTGGCCGACAGTCAGGGACAGATCACCATGCCGGCATATACGCACCTGCAGCGCGCCCAGCCGATACTGGCCGGCCACGGCGTGCTGGCCTACGTCGAGGCGCTGCAGCGCGATGCCGAACGTCTCGCCGACGCGCGAAAACGCATCAACGTCAGCCCGATAGGCTCGGGCGCTGTCGCGGGCACGTCGCTGCCGCTGAACCGGGCGATGACGGCTGTGCTGCTGGGCTTCCCGGAAATATCCCGTAACAGCATCGACGCGACGGCCGACCGGGACTTCCTGGCCGAGCTGTGCTTCTGCTGCGCGATGCTCGGCGTGCACCTGTCGCGCTGGGCGGAAGACTGGATAATCTACGCCTCCACCGAGTTCGGGCTTATCGAGCTGAATGACGCGTACTGCACGTCAAGCTCCATGATGCCGCAGAAGAAAAACCCCGACACGCTGGAGCTTATCCGCGGCAAGAGTGCGACGGCTGTCGCCCAGCTTGTCGGCATGCTGACGCTGCTTAAGGGCCTGCCGCTGGCTTACAATCGCGACCTGCAGGACGACAAGCGGTTCGCGTTCGAGTCGGTCCGGTCGGCCCTGCAGGCGCTGACGGTGGCGGCCGGCATCGCCGGAACCACGAAATTCAACGAAAAGCGGATTGCCGAGGACATCAACGCGGGCTTCCTCGACGCGACGGCGCTGGCAGAGTACATGGTTGGAAAGGGCGTACCTTTCCGCAGCGCTCACCATATCGTGGGCCGGCTGGTCGCCCAGGCCGAGGCCGACGGGCTGACGCTCGCCCAGCTGCCGCTGAAGGTATTTCAGGACGCATGCAGCCAGATAGGCCAGGACGTCTACAAACACATCGGCGCCGCCAACGTGGTCAAGAATTACGCACCGCAGGGCGCCGGCGGCGCAAAGCAGCTCCGCAGCCAGCTGGCGTTCTGGAAAAAGAAACTGGGATAAAAACTTCTGAAAACATCTGGATTGGTTGTTTTGTGAGTCTTATAATGACATATAGGTTATTATAAGGTCACGGCAATGCATACTATCAAGCTCGATCAGGAAGCGTTCAACACCAAGCAGGCATCTCAACTGACGGGGGCCAGCCAAAGACAGATAAGGACATGGGATCAGAAAGGATTGGCAAAACCTTCGCATAAACAGGCTGCCGGCAAAGGCTCGCGAAGGCTTTATTCTTATGCCGACCTGATTGCAATCGGTGCAATCAAGGGACTTCGAGACCAGGGAATAAGTCTGCAGAAAATCAGGAAATGCGTTCTTTATCTCAGAAAGCATCTGCCCGATATATCTCAGCCGTTCGGTTTCTGCACACTGCTGAATGATGGTCAGGCAATCTATCTCTTGGAAGATGAACAAACCCTGATAGATGTCTCCAAAAACCAAGGCCAGCATGTATTCATACAGATAAACATCGCAGCAATTGACCATCAAATCAGAAATCATGTATTCAAGATGAACACCAGGCGCATCGAAGAAGTTATCGTTGGTGATTGTGCCTACCAGGTGCAAATCGAACCTGACGAGGATTGTGGTGGCTTCGTCGGAGAAGTCGCCGGTTTGAAGGGCTGCATAACCGACGGCGATACAATCGAAGAAGTACTGGCTAATGCCCAGGACGCCATTGCATGCTGGCTTAAAGCACACGATGAACTGGCGAATGAGGGCATTGAGATTCCAATCGAGCATTCCAGCACTCGCCGCAAAAAAGCCTGACGGGGGAACACGAACTTGCCCAAGCTCACACCGCGTCCCACAAAACGTGTGCTCAAGGCGCTTGAAAGAGCCGGCTGGACGATGCGCCCCGTTAAACCTGGGGCCAGACACTATGTGCTTGTTAACCCGGCTATACCGGGTATCCTGACAGTGCCAAGGCATCCTGAAATTAAAAAAGGAACCCTCGGCAGCATAATCAAACAGGCTGGATTAACACTCAGCAAGTTCGAAAAGCTATACTAAATAAGATGCGCGAGCTTGACCTGATAGACTGGATTCGCTCCCAGAGCGATTTCGACCCGAAGGCCGTCCCCGTCGGGCCGGGCGACGACTGCGCGGTGGTCAATTTTCTCGGCAGGCAGCTGCTTGTGACGACCGACCAGGTGCTGGACGGCGTGCATTTTATCCTTTCCGAGCACGGCGCGGAGGCGGCCGGCCGAAAGGCCATGGCCCGCAACCTGTCCGACGTGGCTGCGATGGCCGCCCTGCCTGTGGCGGCGGTGGCTGCCGTCGCCCTGCCGAAAGGCTTCAGCCGCGAGGATGCCGAGGCCATCTACCGCGGCCTGCGGAGCGTCAACGAGCACATCTCGTGCCCCATCGTCGGCGGCGACATTTCGACGTGGGACGGGCCGCTCGCGATAACGGTGACGGTTTTCGCCCGCCGGGCCGGCGTATCATGCGGCGTCGAGCCGATACTGCGGAGCGGCGCGAAGGTCGGTGACGCGATATGCGTAACAGGCGACCTCGGCGGCGCGTGGAAAACGCAGCGACATTTGACATTCACTCCGCGGATTCTGGAAGCTATGCAGCTGGCCCTGAACCACACGCCGCACGCCATGATAGACATATCCGACGGGCTGGCCACCGACCTGGGGCACATATGCAGGGCATCCGGCGTGGGCGCGGAGGTGCTGGCTGACAAGGTTCCGGTGCACCCCGACGCAGCCGGCCTGCAGGCGGCCCTTACAGACGGCGAGGACTACGAACTGCTGTTCACCGCCCCGTCTGAAGTCGCCGAAAAGCTGTGCGCCGCCCAGCCGTTGCCGGTAAAAGTCACAAGAATCGGCGAAATCGTCGAAGGCGGCGGCATAACGCTTATCCATGCCGACGGCCGGCGCGAAAAGCTCACGGCGGCGGGCTGGGAGCACACCACGTGACCGAACCGGCGGCGACAGGCATCGAGGTTTTCGAAAGCAGAAGCGTCGAGGCCACTCTTTCGCTGGGCAGGCGGCTGGCCGAGCAACTGGCTGCAGGCGACTGTCTCGCCCTGCGCGGGCAGCTCGGGGCGGGCAAGACGGTCCTGGTCCGCGGCATCGTCGAGGGGCTGGGCATATCCGACAGCCGCGTCGTATCAAGCCCGACATTCGTGCTCGTTCACGAATATCCCTGCCGCATGCCGGTCTACCATCTGGACCTTTACCGCCTGACGGCCCCGGATGCCGAGCTGACCGAGCTGGGGCTTTCGGAAATGCTTGAAGACGGCGTGGTGCTCATCGAATGGGCGGACAAGGCCGACAAGGCCCTGCCCCATCGCCTGTGGCGAATCGACATCGAAATAACAGGCCTCCACGCAAGACGGTTCCGGATTAAACGCCCTGATTGACACATCTGCGGCTGCGCGTTAATTTTTGCCCTTTCCGGAAGGGAAAAGGACGTGGAAAAAGCTATATCAAAAGCGGAAACGTTGATTGAGGCGCTGGGCTACATCCAGCGGTTCCACAGCAAGACCATCGTCATAAAGATGGGCGGCTCGATAATGGACGATGAAAAGGCGATGACCGACATGCTCACCGACGTGGTGTTCATGAACACAGTCGGCATGCGTCCGGTAATCGTGCACGGCGGCGGAAAGGCCATTTCCGAGGCGATGGAAAACCGCGGGCTGGAAGTCCAGTTCGTCCAGGGCCGACGCTACACCGACCAGCGCACGCTGACGGTCGTCGAGCACGTGCTGTGCAACGAGATAAACCGCCGCATGGTCGAGACGATAGAAAAGCTCGGCAGCAGCGCGATGGCCCTGCACACGCTGGGCAGCTGCGTGCTGTTCGGCGAAAAGCTGTTCCTCGACGACGACGGGCGGAAGATCGACCTCGGCTTCGTCGGTCAGGTTACCGGCGTCAACAGCAAGCTCATCGACCTGCTCTGCCTGGCCGACACGATTCCGGTAATCGCTCCGCTGGCCCGCGACAAGACGGGCGGCAAGCTGAACTGCAACGCCGACACGGCCGCCGGCGAGATCGCCGCAGCCCTGAAGGCGGAGAAGCTCGTTTTCGTATCCGACACGCACGGCATACGCCGCGACCCGAAAGACCCCGAAAGCCTCGCGCCCCAGCTTACCGAAGCGGAAATACGCGAAATGATAAGCAGCGGCGTGATATCGTCCGGAATGCTGCCGAAGGTCGAAGCCTGTCTGCGGGCGCTCGACGCCGGCGTAAACCGCACGCACATAATCGACGGCAGATTCGGGCATTCGCTCCTGCTGGAAATCTTCTCGGACAAGGGCGTCGGCTCACTCATTCAGAAATAATTCAGAAACAGGCGGTCAGCGGCATGATGAAAAATTTCATCAATCTGACGGATTTCAGCGGCGAGCAGCTGACGCGGCTGCTGAACAGGGCGATTTCGGAAAAGCAGCTTTTCCGGGAAGGCAATCTCGCTCCGTCGCTGCACCACAAAACGCTGGCGATGATCTTCGAAAAACCTTCGCTGCGCACCCGGGTGAGTTTCGAGACCGCCATGACGCACCTGGGCGGCCACGCCATTTACCTCACGCAGGCCGATATCGGCCTGGGCAGCCGAGAACCCGTGCAGGACGTCGCCCGCGTGCTGGGGCGCATGTGCGACGGCATCATGGCCCGCACGTTCAGCCACGAACTGGTCCAGCGGCTCGGCGAGTTCGCAGGCGTGCCGGTGATAAACGCCCTTACGGACTACTCTCACCCCTGCCAGGCGATGGCCGACCTCATGACGGCCCGCGAAATTTTCGGCGACCTGCAGGGCAGAACGCTTGTGTTCGTCGGCGACGGCAATAACGTGGCCAGGTCGCTGGCGGCCGGCTGCAACAGACTCGACATGCAGTTCGTTCTAGCCTGCCCCCCCGGCTATGAGCTGGAAGATGAATTTGCAGCTTTACTGCCTGCCGAATCATTCCGGCAGACGACGGACCCGGCCGAGGCCGTCGCCGATGCGGATATCATCTACACCGACACGTGGGTATCCATGGGCCAGGAAGAGGAAAAGGCCCGCCGGGTGCGGGATTTTAAGGGGTTCCAGGTCAACGCCGGCCTGATGGCCAAGGCGCCGTCGCACGCGGTAGTCATGCACTGCCTGCCGGCCTATCGCGGCTTTGAAATTTCAGATGAAGTCTTCGAGGCGCACGCCGAGACAATCATGAACGAGGCGGAAAACCGCCTGCACTTCCAGAGGACGCTGCTGAACGTGCTCATGGGCGACGGCGGAATCGAATAACTGCCATTAATCCCCGTGCCGCTCCTTGAGCCTGTCCTCCAGCACATCGAGCAGAACCGCCGTTGCGTCGGCTGCGGTTTTCGGCTTGGCTTTGGCGAAAATCTCATCATGTGAATTAAGCATGACAAGAAACGCCGGTTCGCCGCTGCGGTCCACCAGGTAGCAGTGTATGCCGCCGACGGCCTGCCCTCCGTCTTTCGTCGGCGTAATGAGATACTCGGCAACAAGGGCGTAGTCGGTGTCGACGGCTGACAATTTGATGCGGCTGATGAAAAGATTCAGGCTCGCCTTGAAAAGGTCCTGCTGGTAAGGGCGCTGCGCCTCGGAGAGGTTCACTTTCTCGTTGACCAGCACGGTTTTGGCCAGACTGTTGCGGGCGAAGAACTCGGCCACTTTGGCGGCCGAGGCGTCGTCATAGATGGCGCCCACCTGCGTGCGAACGAATGTCGGATATACCGTTATCGTCGTGCTGCCGAGGCTCTGCTGGAAGCGCGCCGCAGCCTGCTCGGTGACAAGAGGCTCGCCGCAGCCGATTACGATAAAAGATAAAACAGCCGCAAAAATCGCCACTGCCGTTTTCATGTTCGGGCTCCATGAAAGATGACATTTTATACTACACCCTATTCGGCCTGTCTCCCAGGGTTTTGTCCTTCGCTTTCCGTAAGTTCGTGGCATTTCTCGCCTTTTCGGAAAGCAGAGGTTCACGCCACATCTTCCCTTCCGTCTTTACTCCATCATGAACGATGATTTCAGACGGCTGAAAAGCCTTCAGCTTTTTTCTTTTGAAGAAAAGCACTACTTCGAATGTCAATATGCTGGCCCCCAATATCATTTCAATAGCATTTGTTGCAGCACGAAAACCGAATATGCCGTGCATGCTGAAATGTCTAACCGCTAACCTGACCGAGACCACAACCGGCACCCATAAACAGATGACGCGCACCACAAGCCACATGCCGGGAGGAATGCCCCGCGAATGTGCCTCCGCAATCTCTTCTTTAATCCAGTCGACTTTCTTTTCGTAGTGCTGCTTCTTTTTCTTCTTTTGCGGCAGAAACAAAGCCTTCCACCATGGCATCGGATTCTTCGCCGGAACCAGAAAAGTGAAGTACAGCAGGCTTGAAATCAGCGCCAACGGCAAACCGGTTACCAGGACTATCGATAGAAACTCGGTTACGGGCTCAGGCAGAAAATCGATGTCGTAACCTTCGCTCAGTAATTGCTCCGCATAGTTATACGGCTTAAAAGAATTCAGCCAGAATATGATCGTGACGGTCGCGGCCGGCAGAAATGCAAAAATTATGAAGTAGAGCCAGAACGGCATTATTCGTTTTTTATCTGCCTGCTCTTCCATTATCGCCCCGCTATGATGCCCGGCGCCGGCCGTATCCGAAAACAGACCTGTGCTGGAATTTTACATTGTAACAGCATTGCGGGCCAGTATAACTGGCGATGATGGAAACGGCCGGGGCTGCCTGTTAAACTATTGCCATGGCGAAAAACCGACACGACGGCAGGAAGGCGGGCGAGCTTCGCCCGGTGAAAATAACCCCGGGATTTGTGCGCACAGCCGACGGTTCGTGCCTGATAGAGGTCGGCGGCACGCGCGTCATCTGCACGGCCAGCTTCACGGCGGGCGTGCCGAAATGGCGTGAGGGCAGCGGCCTGGGCTGGGTGACGGCTGAATACGGCATGCTGCCGGCCTCGACCGGCTCGCGCAAGAGCCGCCCCATCTGCAAGGCCGACGGGCGCAGCGTGGAAATCCAGCGCATCATCAGCCGGGTGCTGCGATCTGTCGTGCGGTTCGACAAACTTGGCGAGAATACGATATACCTGGACTGCGACGTTCTTGAAGCCGACGGCGGAACGCGAACCGCCAGCATCACCGGGGCGTATGTAGCATTGGCGCTGGCGGCGGAGAAGGCCGCCCGGGCAGGACTGTGCAAACGCGGCGCGGTCGCCGGTGCGGTGGCGGCCGTCTCGGTCGGCGTGGTCGACGGACGGGTCGTCATGGACCTGGACTACTCCGAAGACTCCACCGCCGAGGTCGATATGAACATCGCCATGACGAGCGGACGGAAATTCGTCGAAATCCAGGGCTGCGCCGAGGGCAAACCCTTCGACGCGGCAAGGCTGGCCGCCATGCTGCTCATGGCGAAACGAGGCATAGGCACGCTGCTCGGCCTGCAGCGCAAAGCAATCAGACGAGGTGGCAAAAGATGAAAATCACAATGCAGATACTGCTGCTGGCTGCATTGTCGGCCCTGGCGGCCGGCTGCGACGGCAACACGCTCAGCCTGGGTTCTGACAATTCGCAGGAAGACGACGGCGAATACACAATCATGCTTATCGCCCTCTCCACGCCGGATCACGTGACAAGGGCCATCCACTACAAAACCGAAACGGAAAAGGACACCGGCTGGCGCGGCCTGTTCATCGTCCACGAGGCCAGCCACAGCACGCTTTACTGGGGCAAGTACAAAACGCCCCAGGATGCTCAGAAGAATCTCAAAAAAGCCAAGGAATACATAGCCCCGGCGAAAATCCCGGTCTACAAACAGGCGCTGGTGATTCCGATACCCGGCAAGCAGGTCGGCCCGCCGGAGTGGAACCTTAATAACGCGTCCGGCGAATACAGCATAGCCGTGGCGGTTTTCTACGACGTGCCGGAAGAAAATTACGTCGGCAGAAAGCAGTTCGCCGTAGATTACTGCAAGCAGCTTCGCGATGAAGGCTGCGAAGCCTATTACCATCACGGGGTATCGCGGTCCACCGTGTCGATCGGGGCGTTTCCCGAATCAGCCGTCGAGGAAATAGTCAAGGATAACGCGGTATCCGACCTGAAAATCCTCGATCCGCAGATAACGGAAATAATGAAGAAATTCCCGCTTCTGGCGGTCAACGGCAGGCAGGAATTGATCAAGACCAAAGACCCCAGGACCGGCAAGATAGTAACCTCCCCGGCGAAAAGCTACCTCATCCGCATTCCGAAAAAAGAAACCGATGAAAATGGCCAGGACCCGCGAACTTATAATATCCAGCTATAATCCGGGCAAGATAAGGGAAATCAGGCAGGTGCTGGGCGAGCTGCCGGTCCGCATCGCCGGGCTGGACGAGTTTCCGGGCATACCCGAGCCTGAGGAGCACGGCGCCACCTTCGCCGAAAACGCCCGCGACAAGGCGCTTTACTACGCCGCCGCGACCGGGCGGTGGTGCCTGGCCGACGATTCCGGGCTGGTGGTCGATGCGCTCGGCGGCGAACCAGGCGTAAGGAGCGCACGGTACGCTGCGGACCGGTGCGGCAGCGATAAAACCGACCGAGACGGCATCGACCGGGCCAACAACGCCAAGCTGCTGGAAAAGCTGCAAAACATCCCCGACGAAAAACGGACCGCAAGATTCGTCTGCCATCTCGCGCTGGCTGAGCCGGGAAGGATTATCGTCGAAACCTTCGACACGATTGAAGGCGTAATCGCCCGCCGGCCGAGCGGAGAAAACGGGTTCGGCTACGACCCGCTGTTTTTTGTGCCCGAGTTCGGCTGCACGACCGCGCAGCTGCCGCCGGAAAAGAAAAATGAAATCAGCCATCGCGGCAAGGCGGTTAGGCACTTCGCGAAACTGCTCAGGAGTTTTTTGAGCCGGGGGCCGGACGCCTCAGCAGGCCGGTAGCGGCGAGAATTCCCGCCAGCGAGCCGTAAATAATCGCGGCTGCGCACCACGGCGCGGGCGGTGCAACGGTGAACGCGTAAGGCGCTCGATTGTAGATGATCCCCCACTGATGCCAGACAAACTGCGCCTCGTGCGAGATGGCCGACATTATCGAATAAAACGGATTGGCATAAACCAGGGCTTCGATAACCGTGCCGCTCTTCTCGCCGGAGGCCTTGAGCAGACCCTCGGTCCAGAGAGGCGTCGCCGCGGCGAGCATCATAGCCACTGCGGAAGCAAATGCCCAGGCGTATCGTCCGTTATCGGACCGCGACAGGCGCGTGGCGGCTATTCCGGCCAGCCCCACCGCGAGCAGCGTGCAGTAGATTTTCACAGCTGCGATAAATGTGACGTACTTGCCGGCGAAGACCATGACAAGCAGCGTCACAGCGGATGCATCTATAACCGCCCCGCCGCGAAGCAGCGACCCCATCGTATCGGAAGCCCCGGCCGCCAGCACCGGCGCCGCAAGAACGGTCCACAGGAGCATAACGGCGAGGGCGGCTATCTCCGCTCCTCGCGTATCGCCGCCCCAGTGTTTCGCCGCCAGGTAAAAACCAAGCTCGACCGCCAGCGTAACGAGGCAGCCGCAAAGCAGCGCCGGCCCATGCCCCCGCAGCAGCGAGCGCCGTGCGGGCTGCTTACCCGCCGAAGACAATTCCCGTTCGTTTTCAGAGGTCATTTTTACCGGGAATCCTCAGTTCCCCTCGGAATCTTCTTCGTCCGTCGAATCCGGCTGCGGCGGATTTTCCTGCCTGTACTTGTCAAGCCGGGTCTGCAGCTGTTCGGCGTAATCGGCCAGCATCGCCCTGGTCGCTTCAAGTTCCTTTATATTCGCCTCAAGCTGTTTGAGTTTCAGTTCGGCCTGCTCGGCGGGGTCCACTATTTCGTCGTCCGGGTTGGCGAACATCTTTTTCCACTGCTCAAGCTCCGCTTCGGTCTGCTGCGGCGTTCTCGGCATGACGTCGTCAGCTTCAAGCCGCACCACAGGCATCTCAAAGACGCCGCCATACCGGAGGTACAGCATCGCCGATGCGACATCCTGCACAAGCGCCCGGCCGGCCGCCCGTATAACCACCATGCCGCTGGAATGCTCGCTCATGAAATGGCCGGCCCATATGCTTAGTTCCTCATGGCTGACCGCCTCGCCGTCTATTTTCAGGTTTCCGAAGCGGTCGATATCCAGCACGGCCCGGGCGTGCTCGGCTTTCTCCGCGCCGGGCAGCGGCGTGATGACAACTTCAACCCTGGTGCCGCTTGGCGGAATGACTTTTTCATTGAAAATATATTGCCGCGAATCAAGGGAATTGGTGCTCTGGAACGGCACGTCGATGACGGAGCTGCTCAGGTTCGCCACCGATATAAGCCCGCCGAAGCCTTCCATGTCGGCGAGATAGCCGCCGTCCGGCAATACTTCCGAGCCGACGAAAACCCACTTCTTCGGCGCGGCCATCTGCCCTTCGCCCTCGCCTGCCGGCGCCAGCCAGTCGCCGGCCTCGGCGGTCTGCTCCTTGCCGTCGGCATCTTTCCACTTCATTTCGATTTTCAATTCGGCGCCCTGCGGCGGCATAAATTTGGCGTCCGCCCCGTAGCCCGACGACCACCTGGCGGGCTTGCCCGGCGTAAGCCCCAGCGCCAGCAGCCCGGCATGAAGCTGCCACGCCTGGGCCTCGGTGCTCAGGACACTTTCATACGATTTCTCGTTCCCCTTGCACATAAAGAACTCCAGCCCATAGGTCGGTTTGCAGACCTCCGCGTCCATGATTATGCGGCGGTTTTTCAGATCGACCCGGAGATGGTCGAATTTCAGCTCCCGGTCGGCCTGGGTGGCCGCCGGCTGTTCGGGATTGCTCGTTGCAGCAGCAGGTTTTTTGGATTCGGGAGCGTCCTGAGCTATAACGATGCTGCCTGCGATAATTACGGCCGTCAGTGTCAGTAGCACAGATATCTTTTTCATGGCAGATACCCCTTCGCCGCCGCGCGGTGGTGCAGAAAAAACGACGGGCCGCAAGCCCCTTAGGGGCGCGCGACCCGTTGTGATTCAATTCCAGCCCGGACTCTGCCGGGATTGACTGCTATCAAGGCGCTGGCGAGCCAAAATTCTTTTCCTCTTCCTCACGCTGGATAATGATTTTCGGTTTAATCAGGACAAGCAGCGTTTCTTCGTCGCGCACCTTGCCCCGTTTCGTAAACGCCCGATTGACAATCGGTATCTTCGACAGCAGAGGAACGCCTTCCTCGCGCTCAACCTCGGCGGAAAGCTTCTGGCCGCCCAGCAGCAGCGTGCCGCCGTCCGGAACCGAGACTGTCGTCTGAAGTTCCTGGATAATAATCGTCGGCAGCATGACGAAGCCCTTGCCGGTAAGCGGGTTGCCCTCGGCGTCGGTGGTGGATACTTCGGTGAAGTACTTGTCCATCTCGCCGTCGAGTTGGGCGATCTGCGGCCTGACAGTCAGCGTGACGTAACGGCGGTCGGCGGATATCGTGGCCTCCACGTCAAGCGTCGTGCCGGTCGGCACATAGGAAACCGTTGGGTCGTAGGCGATTGCGTTTTCGGCGACAACCGCTTCTACTTCAGAAACGTACGCCTGCTGCGTGGCCACGGTGATATATGCCCGCTGGCCGTTGAACAGCGTCAGGCGAGGCGCGGTAAGCGACCTGGTCGACTGATCCGCCTGGGTCGCCTGGAGCAGGAAGTCGACCTGGATGTCGTCAAGGTAAGTGCCCTGCACCGTCATCGCCGATGTGGTGATCGATGAGCCGATGCTGTTCGCCATGCCCGATGACACGCCAAGAATGTCTCCGAAGGACAGATCCTGCACAACGCCCATCGGAGTGAGGTTGTTGTTTCCGCCGCCGCCCCAGCCGCTCGTGCCGCCGGTCGTCGGAACGGTCGCATTGGTCCATGGGTCGGTTGCAGTGGTCGAACCCAGGGCCGAACCGAGGTTGAAATAGAAGTCCAGGTCCAGCCCTATCATGTTGAGGAAGCCGGAACTGACCTTGACAAATCTCGCCTCGATGGAAATCTGGAGTGCTCTGGCCTCGCGAATCTGATTGATAAGATTCATCAGGGCTTCGTGATTTTCGGAAGTCTGGGTGACGATAAGCTGTCCGTTAAGCTCGCCGATAGAACCCGTCTCACCTTCGGGCCGCCAGGATTCGGGGTCGATCGTAGTCGTGATGAGGGTGATGATTTTCTGGGTAAGCTGGGCCTTTGTCTGCTCTTCCTCAACTCCGGAGATGCCTCCCTCTCCTTCGTTCTCCTCGAAGAAGCTGCCGCCGCTGCCGCCGTTATTGCCCTGATTCTGGCCCATCTGGCTCATGTCGATGCTGGGCGAGATGAAGTTGGGCACGCGAACGATGAGGTCGCGAATATCATAAACCCTGGTTATGGTCCTGATGGCGAGGTCTTCCTTGGTCGAAATCGTGATAACGCCCTGGTCGATTACATAACCGAGCTGAGTCGTGCCTCCGCCGACGTCTTCCAGAATGACCTGCAGCGCCTTCTCGAACATGACGTCGCTGAGGTGGACATTGACTTCGGTAGTCTTGCTTATGCCCGGAGCCTCCAGAGCGCCCCATTTAACGAAGATGCTGATTCCGCTGAAATCCCTGAGGAACTGGACGGCTTCTTCAAACGGAATGCCGCTGAATTCCAGTTTCCCGATTTTCTGCTTCATCTTCTGGCGGACCAGCCTGTCCTCGTCGGACTCGGTGGCTGCCTTGGCTGTAAACGGCTCGCGGCGGAGGGTAAGCTCGATCCAGTCTTCCGGATAAATCAGTTCCGCATACCACGGAATCTCCGACTCGCGGATCGCCAGCTTGCTCTTGATTTCTTCGACCCGGTAGGTGTTGTCGAGCTTGCCTTCCTGACGGCTGAAAGCAAATTGCTGCACAAGCTCCTTGTTGTTGCCGGCATAGCTGTTGAGAGGGTCAAGTTCCAGAATCTGATCGAACAGCTCAAGGGCCTCTTCGTACTTTCTCTCGGAAATCAGCGTCTTGGCGTTCTTGGTGAGATTGTCGATCTTCTGCTGGCGCTGAAGGGCGGCTTCGCTTATGCGCTTTTCCTCGGCCTGCTTAAGCTCAATCACCTTGGCGGCGACCTGCCGCTTGTCCCATGCCTCGTTTTCGTCACGGATATGTTTCAGCTTGTTCTCGACGCTTGTGAGTCTTTCGTTGTACTCATCCGCGGTGTAGTAGGTCTTGTTCGTCTCGAGCGTGTTCTTGGCATGGAGTGCGGCTTCTTTCGCATCGGCGAATTCGGCCTGGCTGTCCGCCCGGGCCAGAATCTCGGTCGCCTTTTTCATCTGGTCCTGAAATTCGATTTCAGCCATCTCTTTGGCGATGCGCATCTTCTTCTGAAGATTGGTCAGCACGCCGCCCGAACCTTCGGTAGTCATCTGGCTGCGGGCGTGATTCAGAAGCGTCTGGGCTTCTTCCATCTCGGGAGCTATGGCCAGGGCCTTCTCGAAGAAATCGGCCGCCTCTTTGTACTTGCCGTCATTGAGGGCCGTCTGGCCTTCAGCGACAAGCGACTTGGCTTTCTCGCGACGGGCAGCCATATCGGCCGCCATCTTCGTTACGTTTTCGTCTTCTTCGGTTGCTTCGGGTTTTTCGGCGGCCGTCTCGTCGGTTTTCGCTGTTTCGGCGGTGTCGGCAGCGGGCTTTTTAGTGGTATCTTCCATGCTCTTGAGCAGCTCAATCCTCGCCTTGACTTCAGCAAGCTGAGCCTTGGCGTCCTTGACAGTCTGCTCGGGGAGATACGTGCTTGAGGCGGCCTTTTCGAAGCCGGCCTGCGCCTTTTCAAGTTCGTTGTTCTTGAGCGCCTTCTCTGCGTCGTTGTAGGCGTCCATTGCATCCCGCTGCATGCGGATGGCGACGTCTACTTTCGTGAGGTACTCATTGAGTTTCTGTTTGTCCGCGTCGGACAGGCTTTTGCTGTCGACTCGCAGCAGCGTAGCCTTTGCCGCCTGAAACTTGAAGGAATTGTACTCTTCAATTCCCTGTTTCAGTTGAGCCTTGGCCTTGTCGGCATCGGCTTCCTGCGCGAAGCTTGATGAAGCCACTGCCACCAGCAAGACCATAGGCAACGCGATACGAAGGAACCGGCGGAGGTTTATCACGTCCAAACTCCTTTCAGAAGCAAATCAAATACGAATTATCCCAGCTGCATCGCACGGGTAACTCGTCACCACTATGGCACGCCTCGACAAACCCGGCTGAAAACCGCGTCGCAGCCTGCCGCACAACCAAATACTGATACTTAAAACTCTCTGCCTGCAAACTCTTTATATATGTATGAGTTCACGCACCATTACTGCCGATACCGGCCAGAGAGGATACGTCACAAACTATTACCTATGCAAGCTCAAAATTCACTACCGCAGGGCTATTCGCCGCCGGCTGTCGCCTTGGCGCGTTCCACCTCCTGCTTCAACTGCTTAAGGCGGCTGGATTCGCTGTCCAAAAACTCTATGCGGGAGCAGAGCTTGCCGGAATCGTCAATATATAACATTTCCACCGTAGCCAGCTCGACGGCTCCTTTGGGGACCTTCGCCGAGAAATCCAGGTCGGTAATGACGGCCCCGGTGGAGAAGTCCACTTTACGCTGTTCCATCTTGCCGGTATCCGGGTTCAGCACCGATATTTTCTGCACGCCGCCTATTTCCTGCCCTACCTTGACGGTAAAGCCTTCGGAAACCCACTGACCGAGGGCGCGGGTGAAGACCGTTATACGAACAGTGCCGTTATTCGCGTTTTTGCCGGTGATGAAGAACTCGGTGGTTTTGGGCACCATGACCTGATGCGACCACTCGCTGAACGGCGTCTTAACGCTTGGCGTGAAGACATCCTTTTCGTGATCCTCGTCTACAGCCTTCTCTTCCATATAAATAGGGTTCAGCAGCACCAGCCGAACGCGGTACTGGTAAACCTTCGAGCTTTCGATGGACTGGTCATGAACCAGTACAAGCAGCTTGCCTTCCTGTATCTGCTCGTTAATGCCGGGAATCGGAACAATCTTCAGTTCAACGGCATCATCTTTTTTTTCTTTTGTTTCCGCAGCGGCTCCGGGCTGCACCAGCGGCACCGCCTCACGAGTCAGACGAGGACTCGCTGCGACCATATTGCGCGGCGGAACAAGGACGTCCGGTTCGAGAACCGGCGGAGCGCCGCGAGGGTCTATGAGAGGCGGCGAGCCCGGCTTGGAGGGCGCAGTCGGCGACTGGCGGGGCGGCTTGGTGCGCGTTCTGTTGCGGGGCTTTTCTTTTGTGGTCGGCGTTTCCGTTACGGGAGGCGCGGCCGCGCCCGGTTTGAATTTTTTGCTTATGGTTTCCTCTTTCATCGTATCGCTGACTTCGTTTTTAGGCAGGTTCACCTGCCATGTTCCCCATTCGCCGGTCGGCAGGTATATGTCAGGATAAGGCGGCTGAAGTATGTACTCCTGCCAGAACAGGTCGCTGATTTCATCGATGCTTTCGAGAACTTTCTCTTTGTTTTTGCCGTCGTACTGAACGACGGTCGGCACTGTCAGCGGGTTGCCGTCATCATCGACGTAAATCTCGCCGTTCTTGTCGGCCGGAGGCAGGCTGACGCCCTTCACCGGACGGGGCTGGCTCCATGTGCCGTCGGGCTGCAGTTCGCGAACTTCGGCCTCAACGGCGATGACCGCGATATTGACCTTCACCTGCGTGCCCTTGAGCAGTTTCAGCCACTCCGCAGCCAGTTTGCCTCGATCGAACACAGCCGCCACGTGAACCGTGGGCCTGTCGGTGAGCGCTTCGTTTTCCATCCGCGGCAATTCGAGGCTTCCCTTGACTCTCGGCCGGCCGGGGGCCGAAATCGCGCCGGCTATCTGTTCAAGCGTTACGGTCGGCTTTACAAATTCCGGGATGATATCCTCCATGGGAGGCAATGGCGGGACGATCTGAACCATTTCCCTTACGCCGTCGAGAGCATCCGCCCTTATCAGGCCTTTCGTCAGTTCCTCATAATCGACCTTCTCGCTGTCGGGAGGTATGTCACCGGCGCCCCTGTCGTTGTTTTCCTGCACTCTGATCGCTTCCGCCTTGAGGTACGCATCTATCTCATCAGGCTTCAGGCCCTCGGGACCGATTTTGCGGGGCGAAGAGGGTATCCAGTTAATCATAACGTAGAGAAGCACCAGAACAGCTACTCCCAAAACGCCCTTCTCAACGTGCTGCTCGACGATACTTGTTTCATTAAGCTTGGTGGCCATTAGCCGAACTCCTGAACGCTTAGCGTTTGGTGTACTCATTAACCCGAGCCGTATCTTCGGGCCTGAGGGCGGACCTCATTGCATCCTGCTTGAGGACATCCACAGGAACCAACGGAGGAAATTCCGGCAGCCATTGTCTTGTCTTGCTGTCCTGCATTCCGCGGGTCCAGTCCGTCAGCAGCAGCAGTTCGCCCTCTATGGTTACCTGCATAATCGGGTCCCGCCCGTAGTAATACAGGTCTTCAGCGGCACTGGCGGCGGGGACGGCGGCGCCGGTGGTTTTGCCGGCCACCTCGACTATCCTGACGCCGAGAATTGTGTGAAGATTCTGCTTCAGCAGGTTCTTCTGCAATGTCTGCAGGTGGTTTATTGACATGACAACGGTAAAGTTATAGTGAACCACATCGTACAGCTGGCATGAGACTCTGTTGGTCAGGCTCAGATGCGACTGTTTGTTGGTCGGCTGGCCATAACTTGCGCCTGGCGCATCCGTGAGCATCGGCGGCGGAGCCATGCCATCAGGACCGGGACCGCCAGGCGAGCCGGTCGTGCCGGCAGGTGGAGTTACGTAATTGCGATCCACCGCCATGCTGACAAGCCGCTTGATGGCTGTGTTGGGCACGGTCGCATTTTTGACGCCCGTGCCGCCTTCGGCAAGCAGCGACTGGTCGTTGGTCTGCTTTATGGCTTCCAGGACATCCATGAACACCCAGCGGCTGATTTCCGCGCTCCACAGTTCGGCGTCCGGCGGATTGGCTTTTACGGCCGGAAACACCAGCTGGATCGTGTTTATATCGATATAGATTCGGCCCTTGTCGGCCCTGGCTACTTTCGCAATGAGCGTGCCGAAGTGCCTGGCCTTTTCTTCCGCGGAGACTTCCGGGCGGACGGCATCGCCGCTATCAGTCAAACCAGGAGTCGCCACCGGCGATTTGCGGGTATCGGTTTCGGATTTTCGCGAAGCTGCTTCCTCTTCGGATTCCATTCGTTTGCGGAGTTCTTCCTCGGCCTTGATGTTCGTCAGCTGCGTTTTGATTTCGTTTTCAACTTCTTCCCTGGTCGGCACGGTTGTTGGTTCAAGTTCGGCTATTTTCTTTTCTATCCACTGACGATACAGCTGTGTGTATTTTCGGCCAAGGCCGCCCTGGTCGTATTCTTTGCGGTTTATGGGGAAAGCCGGTATTTCCGTGCCGTCTTCCCTCACCAGCATCAGCGGCGTATAGTTGCGTCTGTTTTTTTCAAGAACGGCGACGGCGACCCTGGCTGCCTGTTCCTCTATCTCGGCGAGGCTTTTTTTGCCCCTTTCCACGGTTTGTTCGTTTACATACGGCCTGTTGTTGTTCCTGGCATTGTCATCCATTTCCTTCTGCCGAAGGGCAAGCCGCTCTTCGTAAGTCGTGCTGAGTCCCATCTTAATTGGTATGAATATGATCACACACAGAAGGAAAACGCCTGCCAGAATGGCGAGGAATTTATTGTCACGTATAAATTGCATTGGGACAGTCTCCTGTACTACCGCTTATTGTCTTTTTCCTCTTTATCCGGCAGATTCAGACCGTCGCCGGTAACGGCCAGCTTGAACGCTATGACAAAGTGAGCGTCGCCGGACATGTCCTCGCCGGGGAAATAGGGGTCTTCATCCAGAGTTTTTTTCGTCTCGGCGGCGCCGGCCGGCACATTCGGGACAAAATGCTCTCCTGCACCTGCAGCTGCACCTGCACCTGCGGCGGCGGTTCTCTCGAAATCCCGCTTGATTTCGATAATCTCGAACTGGCCGTATTCCTTGGCCAATTCCCTCAGCCTGTTCTGGAGGGGAGTGACTATCTGCGAGTCCGCCGTGTTGACGTCGAGCGGTACGCGGCCCCTGATTGTGACGCAGAAACCTCTCTGAATGTTCGTTCCGGTTCTTTTGGCGGCGGCGATATCGGGCGAAAGCGGCGCCATTCCTCCCTCGGCGACGGAGTCGGTCAGCAGCTTCACCGTCGAGAGGTCTTCATAATAATTGCCGAGGTTTATTTCCTTGATAATCACTATCGATCGCTGCGATCTCGGTTTCCTGGCGATGGTTTCGATCGATTCAATGGTCAGATAGCCCTGGTCGCGTGCGACATCGCTTATGGCCTGCGAAATCATCGCCAAGGCGTCCGGCTGATATGTGCGATACCCGAAAAGCTGCAGATATTTGCCGATGTCTTTCTTCTTTACGTTGTCTTTCTGGGAATCCCAGTTCCTGTTCTGGTTTTTCAGGGCGGTGACGTTGCCTGTGATCCGGATGGCCGCCTGCAGATCCGGGCTGTCCGGCACGAGGGCTTTATTGTCCTTGCTGTTTCGCCAGCCGACGATAAACATCGCGATCAAGAGAGCGGCTGCAGCACCGATGAACCAGGGAAGTTTTTTGTCCCACAGTCTTTTGCGGGCGATTTCGCTCGGCAGCAGGCTGGTGAGTATAGGCGTCTGCCCCAGTCCCTGGGCGGCCAGGCCGTAGGCCACCGCGAACGAAAGCACGTTCTCGGTGAATGTCGGCGCGCTGACCGTGGGAGAATGGCTCAGGCGGTTATATGTATCGATGCGGACGACGGGAATGTTGAGGTTCTGCTCGAGGAACTTCTGCAGGCCGGGCAGGCGGAAGCCGTTGCCCAGACCCACGAGTTTCTTGAATCGCGTATTGCGGTTCAGCGAGGTGTAGTAGCCGATTGACCTCTGTATTTCCTGGACGAGGTCGGCGAAGACCGGCCTCATCGCCTGGAAAATCTGGCGGGCGTACTTGCTGGTGGCTGCGGTGCGTTTGAGCTTCTCGGCCTTCGCGAACGACAGCTTGAACGCCTTGACCAGCGCCTCGGTGAAGTTGTTGCCGCCTATCTGAATTGTTCTGGTCCAGATTTTCGCCCCGTCTGAGAAGACCAGGTCGGTCTTGTCGGCGCCTACGTCGGCCAGCAGCGTCGCGCCGTCGGCGGCGGCCTGTTCGTCGAAGATAAGAAAGTTGTACAGGGCCAGCGGCGCCATTTGAACGCAGTCGACCGGAACTTCGAGCAGTGTGAAATTGTCGAGCATGTTGGCGACGTCGCTTCGCTTCATCGCGAAGATGCCGACTTCCACATCCGGGCTGTTGGGGTCATGGAACGTCTGCCATCGCCAGACGACTTCCTCTATGGGGAACGGAATCTGCTGCTCGGCCTCGAACTTGACTATATCGGGTATTTTTTTCGGCTCGACCGGAGGCAGTTTGACGAAACGCGTGAAGCTGGTCTGGCCCGGTACGGAAATGCACACCGATGAACCTGAAATATTGTTGCGAGCCAAAAACTGTTCGAGAGCGTTCTGGATGAGCTGCTGTCTGTTTGCATCCGGCTGGGAGAGAATCTTCGGATGCTCGATTATATCGAAGGCTTCAACCTGCATCTCGCCTTCGACGTCACGAAGCTTGAGGGCCTTTAGGGCGCACTGCCCGATATCAATGCCCCACGCGGTCTTGGGTATAGCCATCGCTGCTCCTTGGCGGCCTGCACCGGGCCGATAAACGCATCGGCCCACAAAATTATTTTATTCTCGACTCGGCGGCGCCGAAACTGCCGTTCGCCTGCGGCGTTTCACAAATATCAAGGTTCTGCAAGCTTCTGCGCCGTCGGGTATAATATACTCTTTAATTCCGGACGGCAACTCCGCATCCACGGGTCAAACCGCTTTGTTTCGCCAAGCCGCGCCAGCCGTTACACTATGCTTACATCATGTTATTCGCCATTACAACACTGGGCTGCAAGGTCAATCAGTATGAAGGCGCCGCCATATCAGCGATGTTGCGGAGGCGAGGGTTTGTCGAAGCCTCTGCCGGTCAGCAGGCCGACCTTATCGTATTGAACACCTGCTGCGTCACAACCGCCGCCATGCGAAAAAGCCGACAAGCGCTTCGTCGGGCCGTTCGCAGCTCGCCGGCTGCTTTTGTGGCCGTCGTAGGATGTTACAGCAACTACGACGGCCGGCGCATCAGAAAACTGCTCGAATCCCTGCAGATTCCGCCGGAAAAAACCCTGATTGCAGGCCATCACGACGACCTGATCGGGCATTTTGCTCGGTTGCCGGGTCTGGCCGAACCGCACCTCAAAGCAGCACAGTCAACCGATGCCAAAGGGTATGATGAATATATGAGTGCGGGTGGTGTTGACTGCCGCCCTGACGCCTCTGTGCCTGACACTATAAAACCGCGCCGGTCGGCCGCTGTCAAGCTCAAACGACCGGGAACGAGCGGGCTGGGAAGCGTAGACGAATTTCCCGGCCACCAGCGGGCATTTGTGAAAGTCCAGGAAGGCTGCGACGCTTTCTGCGCCTACTGCATAGTGTCCTACACCCGCCCTGTTGTCCGCTCCAGAAGCATCGACGAAATCGAGCGGGAATGCCGCGATCTGGTCGCAGCCGGCCACAGGGAAATCGTGTTGTGCGGCGTGTTTCTCGGGGCGTTCGGGCGAGATACCGCCATCCGCCGCAAATGGGACGGCCGGCCCGCCCTGCTGCCGAAACTGGTAAGGCGAATCGCAGCCATCGAAGGTTTGTGGCGAGTGAGGCTGTCCAGCCTCGAGCCGGGCGACCTGACCGGGCAGCTGCTGGCGGTCTATCGCGACACGCCGAACGTCGCGCCTCACCTTCACCTGCCGCTGCAGTCCGGCTCGGCCGCCATCTTAAAACGCATGAACCGCCAGTACACGCCGGATGAATTCCGCGCCACCGTGGACAGCCTGAGGCAGTCGCTTGACCGCCCCGCCATAACCACCGATATCATTGTGGGCTTTCCGGGCGAAACCGACGCCGATTTCGCCGAAACGCTTGCCGCGGCGCGGCACGCCGGGTTTTCTAAGATTCACATTTTTCCTTTCAGCGCGATAGAAGGGACGGCCGCCTGGACATACCGCCACGAAGCGCCGCCTGTTGAGGTCGTAAAGGCCCGCATCGCGGAACTGGCGGAGCTTGAAAAGCAGCTGGCCGGCCAATACCGCCGGCAGTTCGTCGGCGAGCGGACCGAAGGAATCGTGGAGAGCACAATGCCGTCGTCGGCAACGCGGCAGGCGATGACAGACAGGTACCTGACAGTAACTTTCCCGTATGCCGGCGGTTTATCAGAAGATAAACTTACCGGCAGCATCGTTGGCCTTGAGATAGACCGCGCAACGGATGCGGGCCTGCAAGGGCGAATTGTCGTTTAGGCTCTGTTTGAAAAATCGTGCAACAAGGAGCAGTTCATTATGGCAGCACCAACCGGCGCACAGACTGACCGCATGAAGTGGTGGCGGGAAGCGAGATTCGGCATGTTCATTCACTGGGGCGTTTACACAGCCACCAACACCGACTGCTGGACGATGTACAACGAAGGGCTTTCGTCGGCTGAATACGCCGCGAAGTACGAGCCGAAGTTCACAGGCAGCAAGTTCGACGCTGACGCCCTGATGGCAACGGCGAAACACGCCGGCTTCAAGTACGTCGTCATGGGCGCCAAGCATCACGAGGGCTACTGCCTGTGGGACACTGCCACGACGAGCTTCAACTCGGTGAAGATGACGCCGAAGCGCGACTTTATCGCCGAGTACACAAAGGCCGCCCGCAAGGCCGGGCTGAAAGTCGGCCTCTATTTCTCGCCGATGGACTGGCGCTGGCCGGGCTTCTGGAAAGGTCCGAAGAAAGACCCGGCCGCGTGGAGCGAATTCGTCGATTACATCCACGCGCAGGTGAAAGAGCTTGTCACACGCTACGGAAAAATCGACGTGCTGTGGTACGACGGCAACGCCCCGCCGGATTTCTCGTACTGGGGATTTGTGCCGAAGGACATCAGGGGCGCGGTCAGCGATGAATTGCGGCGATACTGGCGGGCCGACGAGCTGGATGCGTTCGTCCGCAAACATCAGCCGCACATCATCATGAACAACCGCATGTGCACCGAAGGCGATTTCCGCACGCCGGAGCAGGAGTTCCGCCCCCAGCCGACGCCGTGGGAGCTTTGCGACACCATGGGCGACCTGTGGGGTTACTCATCGACCGACCTGAACCGCAAGACGGCCAGGGGTCTGATCTTATACCTTATCCGCTGCGTGCAGCACGGCGGCAATCTGCTGTTGAACGTCGGACCGAAAGCAGACGGCACGCTCGCCCCATGGCAGCGGCGGAACCTGGAAGCAATCGGAAAATGGATGAAAAAACACGGCGAGTCGATATACGGCTGCGGCGCGGTGCTGGAAGCCCCGATGTCCAGCCTGCTGGCGCCGTGGCTGGCGACGAGCAAGGGCGACTACATGTATCTGCACCTGGCGCGATACCCGGGCGAATCGTTCAGCGTCGCCAACATACACGGCTGGCGTTTCGTCTCCGCGAAAATGCTCGACACGGGCAAGGCCATTAAAATAACGCACCTGCCGCTTCGTGATGTTTTCAGCGGCCTGCCGGCCAAGTCGCCCGACGATATATGCCCGGTAATCAAGGTGAAAATCAAACGCGACGGCAGCGGCCGCGGCATGGATGAAGCCGGCATCGCATACGCCAACAACGCCGAATGCAGGTAAATGCAAATAACCGCGCGGGCTGTTATCGACTTTGAGCTTTTGCGAAGCTAATATTGTTTCCATATGCCCGACAGACTCAGGATAGACGCGAAGTTATACACCGCCTCACCTGACAGAAAATATTCCATGCGGGATCTGCTGGAATACTTCTCGAAGATGGGCCGACTGCGCGTATCGGACCTGCACCTGAAGGTCGGCTGCCCGCCGGTCTACCGGACCGACGGTGCGCTCAATCGCATCGAGGGGGCCGACCTCGACGGCGAAACGGTGCGCCTGCTGGCCAGGACGCTGTTCGGCGACAAGGAGTTCGAGGCCCTTGAGCGCGACGGCGCGGTCGACAGCTCCTACATGACAGACACCATGCAGTTCCGGCTGAACTGCTTCCGCGACACCGACGGGCTTGCCATCGCCATCCGCGCGCTTGAAAGCGACATACCGCAGGTGGAGGACATCGGCTTCCCCAACGCTGTATGGAAGGACATCGTGAATCTCCAGCAGGGCCTGGTGCTGCTGACAGGCATAACCGGCGCCGGCAAGAGCACGACCATCGCGTCGCTGATAGACCGCATCAGCCGCACGCACCGCTGCCGCATCATCACGCTGGAAGACCCCATCGAGTACCGCCTGAAAAGCGACAAGGCGATAATTTCGCAGCGCGAGGTCGGGCGCGACGTGCCGAGCTTCGAGCGGGGCCTGCGCGACGCCCTGCGCGAAGACCCGGACGTGATTTTCGTCGGCGAGATGCGAGACCGCGAGTCGGCATCGTGGACGCTGACGGCCGCCGAAACCGGGCACCTGGTTTTCTCCACGCTGCACACGCGGGACGCGCGCGGCAGCGTCACGCGCATCCTCGACATGTACCCGCCCGAGCGGCAGGACGAAATCGCCAGCCAGTTCTCGCTCGGCCTGCGGTATATCGTCTCGCAGAAGCTCATCCCGCGGGCAGACGGCAAGGGCCGCGTCGTCGCCATGGAAATTCTCAACAACACCTACGCGATGGCCAATCTCATCCGCATGGGCAAGACCGAGCAGATATACAGCCACCTGCAGACCAAGACGAAAAACACGGCCGAAGAGCGCATGTGCACGCTGGAGCGGTCGCTGGTGATGCTGGTAAAGCAGGGAATAATCAAGCCGCTCGAGGCCGAAAAGTGGGCCAACGACGCCAACGCATTCCTCGGCGAACTCAAGCACATGTAGTAACAGGACAGACGGGTGGCACGGTCCCTGAGGGACCGTGGTTGTCTGCATACTAGCGCGGCGGCCTTCCCAGGCCGCCGCGAAAAAACCTGTATTCCGCAGCATTACTTGTACTACAATCCCGCCATGGAAAAAGAACCGGGCAATTTATTCCAGGCTGCACGCCAGCTCATCGAGACCGACGCCATGCTGGGCGGCGATTTTCTGCCCGCCAGGCGCAATCCCCTGCCGGCGGCCCAGCCGCCCCTTAGGGGCGCACCGGAGAAACAATCGACAATGACGGCCCAGCAGAAAGCCGAGCTGCTGAATGAAATCGACGTAAACGAAGTGAAGGTCTGCACTCGCTGCGGGCTTGCCGCCACGAGAACAAACACGGTCTTCGGCGAGGTAAATCCTGACGCCGACCTGGTGTTCGTCGGCGAAGGCCCCGGCGCCGATGAAGACCGCACCGGGCGGCCTTTCGTCGGCCGGGCCGGCGAACTGCTGACAAAAATGATAGAAGCCATGGGCCTGCAGCGCAAGGATGTTTACATCTGCAACATCGTCAAGTGCCGCCCGCCCGAAAACCGCGCGCCCGCCCCCGAAGAAGTCGGCGCCTGCTGGAACTACCTGGTCCGCCAGCTTCAGATAATCCGCCCGAAGGTCATCGTCACGCTCGGCAATCCGGCGACACAGAACCTGCTCAACACGCAGATAGGCATAACCAAGCTTCGCGGCCAGTGGCAGAAGCTGCCCGACATCGGAGAAGGCCTGGCCGGCACGCCGGTCATGCCGACGTTCCACCCTGCCTACCTGCTGAGGCAGTACACGCCCGACAACCGCAAGAAAGTCTGGGACGACCTGAAAAAGGTCATGACCCGTCTCGGCCTCGAGGCGAAGAAATAACCACCGGTTTCACAGGGGATCAATACAGGTCGTCATTAATTTGGCATGGCCGCCGTCAATCCACAAGCACTCTGCGGACGCGGAAGCCGAGGCGGCAGGTGACTTCGTAGGGAATCGTGCCGGCGATGCGGGCGAGGTTTTCCACGCTGTGCGGCGCGTTGCGGTCGGGCGAGATGATTTCCACTTCCTCGCCGAGCCTGGCCTGCGGCACGTCGGTGAGGTCCACGATGACCTGGTCCATCGACACGCGGCCGCGTATGGGCACATCGACGCCGCAGACGCGCATGGTGGCCCGGTTGGAGAAGCTGCGGAAGTAGCCGTCGCCGTAACCGATTGGCACGATGCCCATCCGCCCGTCGCGGCGGAACGTATAGGTAAGCCCATAGCCGCAACTGCTGCCGGCCAGCACGTCCTTCACCTGGATGAGCCTGCTGGTCAGGCGCATGCATGGCTGCAGCGGCAGGCGGTTCCGTATCTCGTCGGACGGATGGTAGCCGTAAATCGCGATGCCGGGGCGAACCATGTCCAGGTGCGTCTGAGGCACGTCGAGTGTGGCTGCGGAGTTGGCTGCGTGCAGCGTGAGTCCGCCGTGCCCGCCGCAGCTGTCGACGGCGGCCTTGAACTGCGCAAGCTGGTTGAGCGTGAAGCTCTTGTCGGCCTCGTCGGCGACGGCGAAGTGCGTGTACATGCCTGTGAGTTTGACGTTCGGCAGGTGCTTGATATACGCCACGAGGTCCGGCGCGTTGCCCGGCAGCGTTCCGCCGCGGGTCATGCCGCTGTCGATTTTCATGTGAACCATCGCGTCGGCCCGGACTCGCTCTGCGGCCTTGGATATCATGTCCAGCTCAGCCGTCGAGGCGACGGTAAGCGTGACGTTTTCGCGTATGACATATTCCAGCGCTTCGCTCAGCTCCTTGCCGTTTATCCACGCCGATGCCGGCAGAAGCATGAGAATCGGCCTCTCGTAGCCGAGGTCGCGGAGCAGGATGGCTTCCTGCGCGGTGGCGATGCCGAGGCAGTCGGCTTTTTCCGAAATTAACCCCACCAGCAGTTCAAGCCCGTGTCCGTAGCAGTCGGCCTTGACAACGGCGCATATTTTCACGCCCGGTGCGATGTGGTCGCGAATAAGCTGGAGATTGCCCCTTATGGCTTGTGCGGATATCTCAGCTGTCAGAAAACTTGCCATCTCAGACCTTCCATGTCGGCTGCCGAAATGATATCCGCACAACGGGCGGCTTGGCAAGTACCGCGACGGTCAACCGTTGACTGCGTGAGCGACCTGTTTTTCCCGCAGGGAAAAAGGTCGCTCACAGAGCGGGAGAAAGCATTAACCATTTTCTGCAACGCGGCTGGAAAAGATTTTCGCTCACTTGACGGTAAATGCCGGCGGCGATAGGTTACGAAGACAATCGGAGCATTCCTTCAAGCAGAGTTAGAAAGGGGCATCGCTGTGATTATCGGTACACCACGTGAGGTCAAGGCGGACGAGTATCGGGTCGGACTTCTTCCTGTCGGCGCGGAGCTGCTGGTTCGGGACGGGCATACCGTGCTTATCGAAGCCGGCGCCGGAGGCGGCAGCGGGTTCAACGACAGAGACTACATCGCCGCGGGAGCCGAAATCGTGCCGTCGGCCGCCGACATCTACAGCCGCTCCGAAATGATAATCAAGGTAAAGGAGCCTCAGCCCGCCGAAATCGCCCGCCTGCGGAAGGGGCAGATTGTCTTCACGTATTTCCACTTCGCCGCATCGCGCGAGCTTACCGAAGGCTGCCTGAAGTCGGGCATAACGGCCGTCGCCTACGAAACGCTCACCGACGGCAACGGGCGGCTGCCCCTGCTTACGCCAATGAGCGAGATAGCCGGCAAGATGGCCGTCCAGGAAGGCGCGAAATATCTCGAGCGCCCGATGAAAGGCCGCGGCATACTGCTGGGCGGAGTCGCCGGCGTAGAGCGCGCCAACGTTATGGTTCTCGGCGGCGTTGTGGGCACGTGCGCTGCCCGCGTGGCGGCCGGCCTGGGCGCGAACGTGGTGCTCATGGACATAAACCTCGACCGCCTGCGATACCTCGAAGACGTCATGCCCGCAAACGTCAAAACGGTTTACTGCGACCCGCACTCAATCCGCAACTATTCGCGCCACGCCGACCTGGTGATAGGCGCGGTGCTCATTCCCGGCGGGCGGGCGCCGGTGCTGCTCAGCAAGGAAGACCTCAAGGGCATGAAAGACGGCGCGGTGATAGTGGACGTGTCGATAGACCAGGGCGGCTGCTTCGAAACATCCCGCCCCACCACACACCACGAGCCGACATACATCGTTGAAGGCGTGGTGCATTACTGCGTGGCGAACATCCCAGGCGCGGTCAGCAGAACGTCCAGCCAGGCGCTCTGCAACGCGACGCTGCCCTACGCCCGCAAGCTCGCCGGCAAGGGCGCCGACGCATTCGCGGCAATCTGCCCCGGCCACGCCGCGGCGATAAACATGAAAGGCGGCAAAATAACCAACCCCGCCGTCGCCGAAGCCTTCCCCGACCTGCCGAAGGCTTCCTCGTAGCACAGGCCCGTACGGGCAAGCCGTCCCGCCTGTGTATTTTTCGCAGCATGTCCTCACAGGCGAGACGGTTTACCCGCATTTGCCTGTGCTACCCAAAAGTCCCCCTTCGCGCGGACACGCAAACCTGCTAGTATGTTCGTCTGCGCCTGTTGAATCAGGCTGCGGTAAACAACACGGTTTGAAGGAAACACAGAAGTGGCTGGCAACGTTGCAATCATGGGCGCGACCGGTGCGGTCGGCACGGAATTTCTGAAGATACTCGAGCAGCGCAACTTCAGGCTCAAGAGCCTGAAGCTGCTGGCGTCAAGCCGCTCTGCCGGCAAGAAACTCCCCTTCCGCGGCGAGCAGCTGCCGGTCGAGGAACTCACCGAAAAGAGCTTCAAGGGCATCGACCTCGTCCTGGCGTCGGCCGGCGGGTCGATTTCGCAAAAGTTCGCGCCGATAGCCGTGCAGGCCGGCGCGGTCGTGGTGGACAATACATCCGCGTTCCGTATGGACCCGGAAGTGCCGCTCGTCGTGCCGGAAGTAAACCCGCAGGACATAAAGAAGCACAAGGGCATCATCGCGAACCCGAACTGTTCGACGATTATCATGAACGTTCCGGTCTGGCCGCTGCACAAGGTCAACCCCATCCGACGAATCGTGGTGAGCACCTACCAGGCGGTAAGCGGCGCGGGCGCCGCGGCGATGGCCGAGCTTGCCGAAGCCAGCCGCGCCTTCCTCGAAGGCAGGCCGTTCACGCCTAAGGTCATGCCGCACCGCTCGGCGTTCAACGTGTTCTCGCATAACAGCGCCATCGGCCCCGACGGATACAACGTCGAGGAGCGCAAGATGGTCCTCGAAACGCGGAAGATTTTCCACTGTGAGGAAATACTCATTACGGCTACCTGCGTTCGCGTGCCGGTAATGCGGGCGCACAGCGAGTCGATAAACATCGAGTTCACAAAGCCGATGACCGAGCAGCAGGTCCGCGAGATTCTCGCGACGGCCCCGGGCGTGAAAATCGTCGACAACCGCGAAAAGAACTATTTCCCCATGCCGCTGGACGCATCCGACCAGGACGACGTTCTCGTCGGGCGCATCCGCAGCGACCTGTCGCAGCCCGACGGGCGCGGCATCGAAATGTTCGTCAGCGGCGACCAGATACGCAAGGGTGCAGCCCTCAACGCCGTCCAGATCGCGGAAATGCTGTAATAGAATTACGAATCGCGAATCTCGAGTCGCGAATTACAAAGAAGGAACCCTGTCACTCCGGCCGAACGGGTATCCTGCAGATAAACAGTGATATTAGAAAGCTGTTTCAAAACTCCCGTTACATATATTAAGGGTGCCACGGCTTGCTTGCCAAGCCGTGTTCGTTCAACATAGTACACGGGTTGCGAGCAACCCGTGGCACACAAAAAGTAGTTTTGAAACAGTTTTTAGTAAGGTTGGAGATTTTTGAATTATGACGCCCAGAGAACGACTGCTTACCGCCCTCGATAACGGCCGCGCAGACCGCATGCCGTGCCAGGTTCACTCCTGGATGGATATCTATCTCGACAATTATCTGGACGGCATGGACCAGTGGGAGGCGTACGACCATTTCGGCATGGACTACGTGGTCTACATCGCGCCGGAAATCATCTACGACGACGCGGACCTGGCCAACTGGCAGATAACGACGACCGACATGGGCATCGACGCCGACGGCGTGCACCACTACGCCGACGTAATCGACACGCCGGGCGGCCGGCTGACATGCAGGCGCGCCGCCAACAACTTCACGCAGTGGCACACCAAGCACATCATCGAAACGCAGCGCGACTGGGAACTGTGGGCGAAGTACGTTCCCGTCCCCGTCCGCATGGACCAGCGCAACTGGATAGAGGCGAAGAACCGCGTCGGCGACAAGGGCATCGTGCGCGGGTACCTGTTCGGCTTCGGGCAGGGCAGCCCGTGGCAGAACTTCGCCGGCGTGCTGTGCGACATGCAGACGGCCATCTTCTCGGCCATGGACAACCCCGCATGGGTCCACGCCGCGCTGGCGGACATGCGCGACAAGCTGCTTGGGGTATTCGAGCGGACGGGCAAAATCGAGTGCGACATAGTGGAGACCGGCGGCGGGGCCGGCTCGAGCACGGTGATAAGCCCGGCCATGCACAAGGAATTCTGCCTCCCGTACGACAAGGTGCTGCACAAGGCGCTGCATGAATGCTGCGACGTGAAAATCGTGTATCACCTGTGCGGCGGGTTCATGCCGCTGCTGGACCTGCTCGCCGAAAACGGCGCGGACGGCCAGGAAACTCTGACGCCGCCGGGCATGGGCGGCGACTGCGATCTCGCGGAAGTTTCAAGACGAATCGGCGACAAGAAATTCCTCATCGGCGGGTTCGACCAGAACGCCGGCTTCGAGCACGGCACGCCGGAAAAAGTTCGCGAGCTTGTCTTCAAGTGTTTCGAGGCGACAAAAGACCACGCCGGCTACATATGCAGCCCGTCGGACAACTTCTTCTGCGGCGACCCGGCCAACGTGCAGGCCTTCGCCGATGCATGCAGAGAATGCGTGTATTGATTTTTTCCCGTAGCACAGCCGTCTCGGCTGTGGTCTTCCATAGCACAGGCCCATACGGGTAGACTGCCTCGGCTGTGGAAGTTGCGAATCGCGAATTGCGCCCATACGGGCGGGCGTATGCCCGAATCGCGAATTTGAAAAAGTCCACAAACCCGCCTGCCGGTCGGGCAGGTTACACGAACTGCACAAATGTAAAAATCGCCCACAGAAGAAAGACAGCTCCGCGCTGTTGCCTGCATAAATCCGCAGCCCGTAGGGCATCCGTACGGACGCGCAATGCCTTTTTCCGATATCCTGTGGAAATAGTTCAGAGTTCCGAGTTCTGAGTTCAGAGTATATTTAGCCGGCCGTCCCTTAGGGACGGCCGGAAGTGTAGGGTGGGTGCTTTGCACCCACGAATTGCGTGAAGAAACGCAAAATTACGCGTGGGTGCAGAGCACCCACCCTACCTGCTGTACAATCCGCGGTGATTGCAATACTATGCAACAAAATGCCGGAGCGTTTCGGCGTCAGTGCAAAGGGGAAATCTCATGAGCGATTGGCAACTCCGTCTTAAAACGGCACAGATAGTCGAACTTGCTCGCGAGGAAATAGGGGACAGTCACCTATTTTTAGGAAATAGGGGACAGTCACCTATTTTTGATACGTAAAATAGGTGACTGTCCCTAATTTTCCCTAATTTTCCGCGGATAGCGTTGTCCACTCGCGTCGAGCGACTGCGCATCGAAGTTCTCCAATGCCTTCATGGCGTCAGCTGGCCGACCGCTTCCGTATTACTGCATATCGCTCACAGGGAACCGTATCCGATTCTGGATGTGCGGGCGGTCTGGTCATGGGGTTTTGACAAGGTGCCGTCTTACACCTTCGGGTTCTGGTGGGAATATTTGCAGCAGTGCCGCAACCTCGCCGTGCAACAAGGCGTAGATATGCGAACGCTCGACAGGGCCTTATGGCAGTATTCCAAAGAGCATCAGGGAACACTAGGATAATCGTCAGCATTTTTTCTACTGCTCCATTGGGCACTGTTCTCTGTTTTTCAGAAGTATCTGCCCTTCGATCCCGATATGCTTCGGGCCCCAGGACAACTCACAAAAAGCGCGAGTTGCGCCCGAAACGTCATCCCTGTTTTTTAACCGACCCGCGGAATTCCAAAAAAATTGCAGGGATGCAGGGGATGCACACAGATAAGAGAATTCAAAGCAGTTAGAAAAGAAACATCCCGTGTATCCCATGAATCCCTGCCATTTTTCGGCGTTGTTTGCGTGAGAAATCCGCGTCGGGGCCTGTAAGTATGGAGGCGATATGCGCCTTGTTGTTGTTTTAAAAGTGAATAGAGAAACCGGGCAAATGTCTAATGCCTAATGCCCAATGTCTAATGAATGACTAATGCCCAATGTCTAAAAATTCGCGATTCGCAATTCGCGACTCGCAATTCTTTTCTAGTGCCTGCTGCCTGCTCCCTATTCCCTTTCCTCCTTAACCCACATTTCCCCACACTCCAAAACCATAAATATCTACAGCCCATGAACTTACGACCGAAAAAATCGGGCACAACCGGGCAGGGGCGGCAGCAAAAGGCAATCAAGGGCGCCGGGCGGCAGGCAACAGGCGTCAGTTGGAACGAGTTGGAACCAGGCGCAACGGATGGGCCAAACCATTTCGGATTTCAGATTTCGGATTTCGGATTTGTTTCGATATTCGAATTTCGAATTTCGAATTTCCCGCTGCAGGCGGGCAGCAGTTTTTTCACTTCCGCCAGGACGGCAGGGACGATTTCGTCGGCCTCGACTGTGCGGAGTTTCTTGCCGCGGCTGTAGAGGATGGCCTTGCCCTTTCCGGCGCAGACGGCGACGTCGGCGGTGTCGGCCTCGCCGGGCCCGTTGACCACGCAGCCCATAATGGCGACGGTCAGCGGCTGCCTCACGCCGGCGAGCGCGGCATGGACCTTGTCGACTATGGGTTCGATGTCCATCTGGAGCCGGCCGCACGTCGGGCAGGCGATAAGCTCAACGCCCAGCCGCTGCCTCAGCCGCAGGCTGCAGAGCAGTTCGACGCCCGCGACAACTTCCCGCACGGGGTCGCCGGCGTATGAAATGCGGATGGTATCGCCTATGCCCTCGGCCAGCAGCGCGCCAAGTGCGGCGGCCGAGCGGATCGCGCCCGTCTGCGCCGTGCCGCTGTGCGTTACACCGAGGTGCAGGGGGTAGTCCCACCGCCGGGCGATGGCCCTGCTGACGGCGACGGTCGTGTATGCGTCGTGGCTTTTTGCCGAAAGGACGAGATCGTGGAAATTCGCAGCCTCGAAAATTTCGATGTATTCGGCGAGCTTTTCGACCATGAGTTCATCGAGCGGCCGGGCCAGTTCCGCGGCCCGGCGGCCGAGGTCGCGCCGCTCGACGATGCTGCCTTCGTTAACGCCGATGCGGATGGCTACGCCCGCTTCGCCCGCTGCGTCGATTACGCGGCGGACCTGGTCGCGGTCTGCGATGTTGCCGGGATTGAGGCGTATTTTCGCGACGCCGGCTGCGATGGCCTCCAGCGCCCGGTCAAAATGGAAATGCACGTCGGCGATTATCGGCACGGGCGAGCCGGCGACAATCGCGGGCAGAGCGGCTGTGTCTTCCTTCGTCGGGACGGCCACGCGGACGAGTTCGGCCCCGGCTTCCGCGAGCCGGCGGACCTGATCGAGCGTGGCTGCGGCATCGGCGGTCTGCATGTTGGTCATGCTCTGCACGCTGACCGGGCAGCCGCCGCCGATTGTCACGCCGCCAACGCGAACGGGCCTGCTTTTGCGTCGTTTTATTTCGGGAAGCGCCATGCGGCGTATTTTACAATCAAACCGAATTCATTGAAAGCCGGCAAGGCCCTTAGGGCCGGGATTGACATCCGGGCCGATTCTTCGGACAATCAGCTTACAAGCCGCGCCCGTAGCTCAGTGGATAGAGCGCTTGCCTCCGGAGCAAGAAGTCAGAGGTTCGACTCCTCTCGGGCGTATTGTTTTGAAAAAGGAGTTTTTAGCCATGAAACGTTTTCTCCCGGCCGCCGTGCTCGCCGGATTGATTCTGGTCGGCTGCGGCAACGCAGACCCCTATGGAAAATACAATCTCGGAGCATCGCAGGCCGTCGTGGCAAGGTCCATCGACAGCATCGGCGGGCTTGACGCGTGGACCAGCATCGGCCAGGTGCAGGCGAACGTGGTGATGGCCATTTACGACGCGCGCGGCCAGCATGTCACCCGCCAGAAGCAGCTGATTGACATCAACGGCGGGAGCATCGAAGCGACCGGCTCGACCGCCAGCAGCCAGTGGAACGCCCAGGTGCGCGATGACGGCAGGCAGCTTTTCTCCGGCAACACCGCCAACGGACCGACCAGCTACCAGATTATTGCGGCGCTTCGCACCGAGCTGCATCGCCTTCGCGGGCCGCTTAACCTGCTCGGCCGGGGCGAAAAAACCGGCGACATGGAAAACATGTTCGTCGGCGGAAACGAGGTCACGCGGGTGCTCGTCAGCGGCGGGATGGATGACGTGACGGCGTATTACTTCAGCGTCAAAACCGGACAGCTGCTTTACATCACCTGCGGCGCGACGAAGCCCGGCAAGGGCGGCTCGATTACCGCATATGAATATGTAACGCTGTCTTCCGGACTCGTGTTTCCCAGGAGCATCAAGGTTTACCGCATAGGCGACCATGTTCTGCTCGGCGATTCGCTTATAATGGAGGCGGATTTCTCCGACATCAGCATAAAATAGCCCGCCGCGTTTTCAGCACCGCGTCCGGGGCAGGCGAACTGACGTGAGTCTGGATATCAGTCACATCATGGACGGCTGGCCTTTCGAGCCCGGCCAGATTACGACCCGCAAAATATGCGGCGACGACGGCCGCGAAAAAATACAGCTGCGCCTCGACCTGGGCGTGCTGCAGATGGAAACGACCGGCCGGCCCGACGGCAACCGCCCGCACGGGCACGAATGCCTGCTGAGCTACTACGAGCACGAGCTTCAGAAATATGTGCAGGTGCACGGAAATGACAAGGGATTCACGCTCGACGAGAAGGCCTGCGAGCTGCTGCGGGCCGAAAGCGTCATGTACTACCATCGCTACCTCGCCGAGTTCGTGCTTGACGATTACGAAGCCGTCGAGCGCGACACGGCCCGCAACATCAGAATGCTCGACTTCTGCAAGGCGTACGCCCATGAGGAATCCGACCGGTTCGTTCAGGAACAGTATCGCCCCTACGTGATGATGATGAATGCCCGCGCGAGGGCGTACATCGCCATGCGGGACAACCGCCCGAAGGCCGCAAAAGTAATCGTCGAAAAAGCGATGGCTGAGATTACGGAATTCTACAATCAGTTCGGCCAGGAGAAACTCGCCTCCACTTCCGGCGAGATAGCCGTTCTCCAGGCCCTCATAATGGAGATCGAATCCCGCATACCCGTCGATCCGCTGAAAAAACTTCGCGACGATCTGGCCCGTGCTGTGGACGCCGAGAACTACGAAAAGGCGGCCGCCATCCGCGACCAGATTCGCCGGCTCACTGAACACACGGACGGTCCGGCCTGACAGCGACCCGCGAGTCGGCTTGTCCGAGGAGGCGTCATCTGCTATTATTGCCTGTGTTCCGCTAGGGGCGTCCGAAAGGACTGAGAGCGACCCTGGGAACCTGATCAGCAAATGCCGCAGCGGCGGCGTGAGCTGCGTAGGGAAGCGGACGAATCGAAAAGGAGTTGTTCACTCCGGCTGCCTCATCCGGCGGCCCGTTCGTTTCGCGCGTCTCCCCGCAGGCTCATATTAGAGGTAGTTAATATGACTCAGCTTCAGCAGGCGAAAAAAGGCGTTATCACCGACCAGATGCGACTGGTCGCCGCACGGGAAAAAATTTCCCCGGAAACCGTCCGTGACGAGCTTGCGGCCGGCAGGCTGGTTATTCCCGCGAACAAAGTGCACCTCGCCGGCACGCGCGAGGGCGCAGCGAAGCTTTCGCCGTGCGCGATAGGCCGGGCCGTCACGACAAAAATAAACGCCAACATCGGCGCATCGCCGATAAGCAGCTGCAGGGAGCAGGAGCTTGTAAAGCTTCAGTGGGCGGTCAAATACGGCGCCGACGCCGTGATGGACCTGTCCACCGGCGGCGACCTTGACGAGACTCGCGAATATCTTATCGCCAACGCCTCGGTGCCCATCGGCACGGTTCCGATTTACTCGATGATAGTTCACAAGCCCATCGAGGAGCTTACCTGCGACGACATTCTCGCCGCGATAGAAAAACAGGCCGCCCAGGGCGTGGACTTCTTCACGATTCACGCAGGAATTCTTCGCAAACACATACCGCTGGCGACCAGGCGCAAGATGGGCATCGTCTCCCGCGGCGGAAGCCTGCTGGCGAAGTGGATGGTTCATCACGGCCGCGAAAACCCGATGTACGAAATGTTCGACGAGATAAGCGCCATAATGCGTCAGTACGACGTGGCCTACTCGCTCGGCGACGGGCTGAGGCCCGGCTGCCTGGCCGACGCATCCGACGACGCGCAGTTCGCCGAACTCGACGCGCTCGGCGAGCTGGTGCAGCGAGCCCGCGAAAGCGGCGTACAGGCGATGGTCGAAGGCCCCGGCCACATCCCGTTCAACCAGATTGAAATGAACATGAAGCGCCAGCAGGAAGTCTGCGATGGCGCGCCGTTTTACGTTCTCGGGCCTGTCGTCACCGACATTTTCCCGGGCTACGATCACATAACGTCGGCAATCGGCGCGACGGCGGCGGCGTATTACGGCGCGAGTTTCCTGTGCTACGTGACGCCGACCGAGCATCTCGGCCTGCCCACACCGCAAGACGTCCGCCAGGGCTGCGTGGCCTACAAAATCGCCGCCCACTCAGCCGACATCGCACGCGGGCTGAGCGGCGCCAGAGACCTCGACGACGCCATGAGCGACGCCCGCGCGAAATTCGACTGGAAAACGCAGTTCAGGCTCGCGTTCGATGGCGACGCCGCACGTGAAATCCGCAGCAGAGATGTCGATCTCGACGCGGATTACTGCTCGATGTGCGGCCGAGACTGGTGCGCGGTTAGAATCTCGCGGGAAGTCTCGCAAAAAGCCCAAAAAGGCTTCTGAAAACCGCCAGGCCTAGTCGATAACAATTTAGTCGTATCGCCGCTTGTTTCCACCGGCGGCAAGGTGTATCCTGCCCGGCATGCAGGTCAGTAGAAGCCGGCCCGCCGACTTGTTACGCCGTAGTCTTGACGTAGGCGAAAGCCCCCAAGTGGCGAAGGCGGGAGTCAAGGAGCAGCTCGATGAAACGCATATTGTTTCTGTTTGGGGTTTTGATTCTGGGGTCGAGTCTGGTCGGCTGCGGCAGGCCGTCTGATGCCGACATCACAGCCGCCGGCACAAAATATCTGCTCGAGAGTTCGCCGCAATTAGCTATCGCCGCACAGCATAACGAAAACGGCTCGCTGTTGTTTTCCGATACAACGCCTGACTGGCTAGCCGGCGGCGGTTCATCCGCAATCGTCGTTTACAGCAACGGCGTTTCGACCGGCGAAGAAACAGAATCGCTTACAAGTTACGTTTCATGGGAAAAACGCCGCGGGCCTGCGTATCCGGGCGATTTCTGGCACAGTCTCGGCCGCGACGCCAAGGAACTGCTGCCCACTCTCTGGGATGACACGAAGGCTACGGCTACGAACGTGCCGGCGCTTGTTCTGATCGGAGCGTCCGGCGTAGCGGGCATCGTTCTCAGTTCAACAAACGTGGATGACCACGTCGCCGACCACTATACAAGGCACGGCCACCAGCTGAGCAAAGGCTGGGACGCGGTCGGCGACATCGGCGGCAATCCGGGCACGCATTTCGGTGTCGCCGGCGCGATGTACCTCATATCGCTGTACAACAACGACACGAAAACTTACGAGGTGTCCAAAACTTTAATAAACGCCCTGGCCCTCAACGGCATAACCACGCTTGCGCTCAAGGCTATCGTTCGCACAAGAAGCCCGAACGGCGACCCGTGGGGCTGGCCGAGCGGACATACGTCAAGCACGTTCTGCCTGGCGACGGTTCTTTATGAATCGTACGGCCCGTGGGTCGGCGTACCGATGTTCGCGTTCGCAAGCTTCGTTGGATACGAGCGGATCGATGCGCGCAATCACGATTTCTCCGACGTAATTTCAGGCGCGCTTATCGGCATAGCCATCGGCCACGCCGTTTCGCAGAATCACAAAATGAAAATCTTCGGCATGGACGTGATTCCCTACGCAGACCCCCGCGGCGGAGCGGGCATCGCACTGATGAAACAGTGGTAAATAATCCGCGGGGAAAATCGCGTTTTCTACGCGATGCCGTCGGGGCCGGGCTCTTCGCCCCTGGGACGGTGCTTCCATCGACGGTGCACCCACAGATACTGTTCCGGGGCGGTCCGGATTATGTCTTCAAGAGCTTTTGTGTACTCCTGAGTAATCCAGAGCATGGGGTCTTCCTTGTCGGCCCATTCTTCGGGGTAAATGATGCGTTGAATGCCGATCTCGAAATGATATTCCTCGTCGAGCCGCTTTCCGTAACCGATTATCACCGGGGCGTCGGCCTGCATCGCGAGCAGCGCGATGGATTTGTACGTGCTGGCCTTTCGGCCGAAAAAATCCACAAACACGCCTTTTCTGCCGGCGTCCTGGTCGGCGATGAAGCAGACCGACGCTTTCTTCGCCAGCAGTTCCGGAATCATGGCCGTCGCGCCGCGTTTATCGAGAATCGTCATGCCGCGTTTCTGCCGCACGCCGAGGATGTATTCGTTGATATACGGATTGTCGATGGACCGGGCCACCGCATACACGGGAAAGCCGAGCGCGCCCATGTTATATCCGACGACCTCCCAGTTGCCGAAGTGACCGGTGAGACTGATAAGCGGCGTCTTGTGCTCCAGAAGCAGCCGCAGGTTCTCTCCCATGTTCTTCAGCTTAATGTGCCGCCGCCACCTGCCCGGCGTTATCAGCCGCGTGGTGAAAAGCACCTCAAGCCCCAGATAAACCATATTCCGCATCGACGCCTTTGCGATTCGCTCGCGTTTTTCCAGCGGCCAGTCCGGAAAGCTCAGCCGCAGGTGCTCCAGAGCGCGATTGCGATGCCGCCTGTCGAACCTGTAAAGCATGTTGCCGACCCATCGCGCGGTGCGGTAGTTGGCCTCCCAGCTGAACATGTGCACGAACATTGCGAACATCCGCAGGGCAATATAGGCCAGGTAATCCAGAAATTTATTGCGTGGCTTAGCCATGAGTCGAAGTTCGCTGCCGCGTTAAGGCCGGCAGGCGTCTTTCATCTTTTTCAGATGCTCGAGTGTCTGCTTCACGGCCGAAGCTGCGTCTATAAGCTCGGGCTTGTCCGCGGAACGGAGCTTAAGCTCAACCTTGCCTTCGCCCAGGCCTCGCTCGCCAACGACCACACGCAGCGGAATGCCGATGAGGTCGGCGTCCTTGAACTTCACGCCCGGGCGTGTGTCGCGGTCGTCGAACAGGACATCCGCGCCGGCGGCCGTCAGCTCGTCGTAAATGCGCCGGGCCTCGGCGACGACGGCGGGCTTGTCGTTGTTCAGAGGGATAACCTCCACCTCAAAGGGCGCAATATTGACGGGCAGTATGCAGCCGTCCTTGTCGTTGCCGAGTTCGATGGCCGACGCGAATATGCGGTTGATGCCGATGCCGTAGCAGCCCATGATGCACGGGTGCTCGACGCCGCTTTCGTCGAGGAACTTGCAGTCAAGCTGCCTGCTGTATTTCGTGCCGAGCTTGAAGACCTGCCCTACTTCGATGCCGCGCTTGAACAGCAGCTTCCTGCCGCCGTGCGTATCGCCGTCAACTGCGTTGCGGATATCGGTGACGGTTATCTTGGCGCCTTCCAGCGGGAAGTCGCGGCCGGGCACGACATTCCTGACATGGTAATCGGTCTTGTTCGCCCCTGTGACGCCGACGCCCATCGCCGCGACCGCGTGGTCGATGAATATCCGGGCGACTTCGCCGCAGTCGGCCAGGCCCATCGGCCCGGCGAAACCGACGGCAGCGCCTGTGACGGATTGGATTTTCGATTCGCCGGCAAGTTCCGCTCCCCTGCCGCCGAGGGCCTGGGTGAGCTTTTCGGCGTTAAGTTCATGGTCGCCGCGAAGCAGACAGACGACGGTTTCATCGTCGGCTGTCGTATAAATCAGCGTCTTTATCATCTGCTGCGGCGTCGTGCCGAGGAAACTGCAGACGGCTTCGATGCTTCCGACCTTCGGCGTGTGGACTTCCTGGATGGCCGCCGCCTGCGAACGGGCCTGCCTGGCGGCATCGGTCATCTTCAGAGCATCAACGGCTGCCTTCTCAATGTTCGCCGCGTACGACCCGTCTTCGGTGTAGACGATTATGTCCTCGCCGGTTTCGCAAGGCACGGTGAACTGGTGCGAGCCCGACCCGCCCATCTCGCCGGTCTCCGCCTCGACGATGACATACTCCAGCCCGCAGCGCCTGAAGATGCGGCAGTACGTGTCGTACATCACGCGGTAGGTTTCGTCCAGGCTGGCGGCGTCGGCGTGGAAGCTGTAGGAGTCCTTCATGATGAACTCGCGGCTGCGAAGCACGCCGAACCGCGGACGGAACTCGTCGCGGAATTTGAAGCTTATCTGGTAGAGGTTTATCGGCAGCTGCTTGTAGGAGCTTATTTCCTGGGCTGCGACGAAGGTGAAAACTTCCTCAGCCGTCGGCGCGAGTACGTTTTCGCGCCCGTGACGGTCCTTGAAGCGAGCCATTGTCTCGCCGTAGTCGGCATGTCGGCCGGTCTTCTGCCAAAGCTCGATGGGCTGGACCGCTGGGGCGAGAATTTCCTGGGCGCCGGCGGCGTCCATTTCCTCGCGGACTATGTTCATTATTTTCCGCAGCGTCCGCCAGCCCAGCGGCAGATATGTGTATGTGCCGCTGGCCAGCTTGCGGATGAAGCCTGCGCGTATCATCAGCCTGTGCGACGGAATCTCCGCCTCGGCGGGGACTTCCTTCACTGTCGGTATCAGAAGCCTGCTGTATCGCATTGTTACCTCTTCAATTCGAGTTTGTCTTGTGCTTATAACCCCGAAAACATAGTTTTTCAACACCGTCGCCATGCGGTACAATCCTGTGGCCATGAGAGAAACCAGACGATTCATAAAACAGATGATGCCGGCTGAAACCATTGACCAGGTGTTTCTCGTCCGCGACAAGGATTTGCGCACCACGAAAACGGGCGACCTGTACGTCACCTGCACGCTGTGCGACAAGACGGGCCAGCTTTCGGCGCGGATGTGGCAGGCGTCGGAAAGCATATACAACTCCATACCCGTGGACGGGTTCCTGCAGGTTAAGGGGCGGACGGAGGAATACCGAGGCAACCTGCAGTTCGTCATCGACGCGTGCAGGCCCTGCAAGGCCGACAAGGTGAACCTGGCCGACTTCATGCCCGTGACCGAAAAAGACACCGAGGCGATGTGGTCGGAGCTGCTGGAGATTCTGCGGGCCGTCAAGAATACCCACATCCGCCTGCTGATAAAAAAATTCGTCGAGGACCGAAACCTTGTCGAGGCCTACAAGCGAAGCCCTGCCGCCATGCAGATGCACCACCCGTTCATCGGCGGGCTGCTGGAGCACACGCTGAACATCGCCCGTGCTGCGAAGCTGCTGCTGCCGCAATACCCGCAGCTCAACGCCGACCTGGTGCTGGCCGGCGTGTTCCTGCACGACATCGGCAAGACTGCCGAGCTGGAAGCAGGCACGGCCATCCACTACACCGACCGCGGGCAGCTCGTCGGGCATATAACAATCGCGGCGATATGGATCGAGCAGAAGGCCGCCGCCGTCACTGCGGAGACCGGCGAGGCGTTCCCGCAGAAAATCATCGACCTGCTGCAGCATATCGTGCTGTCGCATCACGGCGTTTACGAATACGGCTCGCCGAAGCTGCCGGCCACCCCCGAGGCGTTCTTCATCCACTACCTCGACAACCTCGACGCGAAGATGTGGATGACCGCCAACGCCATCGAAAGCGACCCGGACCCGAAATCGTCATTCACCGGCATGCTGCCCCAGCTTGAGACGCGAGTCTACAAAAAAAGCTCAAAGCTGGAAAAAGCGGATGAAGACGATTCCCAGCCGCTGTTCGAATAGCAAAAACGCTTACGGCAAAAAACAATCCATATGAGCATCAGCCCCCGGTCCGAATGCCAGCCAGATTAAAGCCCCGCTATGTAACGGGGCTATCCCATCCACTGCATATCTACAATTCGATCCACTATCGCTGCACGATCATGCTGGTCGGCTCGTGGAACATCTCTTTTTTCGGCGCGCCGCCGTTTTTCCGAAAATTATCCCTTGCCGCTACTTTCCCGTTTCCCCAAGCTGCTCCTGGAGCGCCTGGTTCACCTTTCGCATGAGGTCAACGTATTCAACCTGGGCCTCGGTGAATTTCTTGAAAACATCGGAGGCGAGCAGCCTGTCCTGAAGCTCCTGAAGCTTGTGCTTGTCTTCAACTTCGATGGGTTTGTTTTCTTCTTCGAGTCTGGCAACCTTCTGGATGTGCTGCTGAAACTCGCTCAGCGTTTTTTTCACATCGTCATGTTTATCGATTTCCGCACGGGCTGCCCGAAGGGCTGCAGCCTGCGGCGAGCCTGCTATCGCTTTGCCCAGTTTCTTCGCCTGTTCGATAATAGCTTCCACGTTTTTCTCCATGTTAATGTGCTTTGCTGTCGCAATTATGCCCAATTGTCCGCGGCAAGCCACAATTAAATAATATAGTCGTTCGGCTGGAAGATATTACCATCATGAAGCGCATTCTTCCCCTTGCAACTGCCGGTGAGGGGGTTAATCTTGCGGCAGCGGATGGGAGCAAATCATGGCCGACGATGACGCTTTACTGAAAACCGCACTTAATTCCAGGCATGTTTCGCTGGAGGCCAAGCTGGGCGACCTGGCGGGCTGGCAGATGCCGCTGAGCTACCGCTCGCCGCTGGATGAATACGGCCTCGTGCATCGCCGGGCCGGCGTAGCCGACGTGTCGCACATCGGCCGTCTGCGCATCCGCGGCGACGGCGCGCTGGACCTGCTGGACCGCCTGTGCACAGCCGGCGTGATGCAACAGGAAGACGACACGGCAAAAAGAACGCTCCTGTGCAACGAGCGAGGCGGAATAATCGACGAATGCCTGCTTGTTCGCCTGGAGGATTACTGGCTTCTGACGACCAGCCCGATAAATCGCATGAAGGTCCAGGAGCATCTGCAGTCTCATGCCGAAGGCTCGGACGTGAAAATAGACGACCAGACCGAGAAAACCGCAATGATCGCCGTTATCGGCTCCGGCGCGATCGAAACGCTGGACGCCGTGCTGCCGATGAAGGTTTCCTCTCTCGGCTGCGGACAGGTGAAGGCCGGCTCGCTGCTGATCGCCAAGTATGTCGCCATGCGGACCCGCGCATGCGGAACATGGACGCTTGAAGTCATGCTGCCGAACATGGCCGCCGGGCTTGCGTGGGATTTCATCACCAAGAAGGCCGGCGCCAACGCCCTGCCGCCGGTCGGCATGCTTGCGCGGGACATTCTCCGTTTCGAGGCGGGCCTGTGCACCTACGGGCATGAGATTAACGAAACCATCGATCCTCTGACGGCCGGGCTGGAGAAACTCGTGGATTTCGGCAAAGATTTTCTCGGCGCCGCAGCCGTCCGGGCCGTCCGCGATAAAGGCCCGGCCCGCAGGCGCGTCGGGCTTGTGCTCTCTCCGCCGGACGCCGCTACCCCCGCTCTGCCGAAATCGGGCGACCCGGTAAACTCGCCCGACGGCGACGAAATCGGCGCGGTGACCGGCAGTATGTTCAGCCCATCGCTTGATGCGCCAGTGGCGATGGCTTACATCCGCAGCGGCGCAGCCGCCGCAGGCGGGCGTGTGAGCATAAGGACATCGGCCCGCCCGGTCGAAGCCACAATAGCCCCGCTGCCATTCCGGAGCGGCGCTTGACTTGTCGCGACGCGTCGCTCATCATGCCATGCTGAATTTGTATTAACAGGCAGGAAACCGATAAAAATGCTGGAAAAAGTACAAGCAGACAGGCTCAGGAAGCTTGAGCAGATTCGTGAACTCGGAATCGACCCTTACGGCTGGCGGTATGACACGGCCGAGGCCATCGAGGATGTCAGAAACAGGTTCAAGGACGGCGACGACACCCAGACCGCCGACGCCGCGGGCAGGCTTATCCTCATCCGCGACATGGGCAACCTAATTTTCGCCCACATCCGCGACGAAAGCGGGCAGATACAGGTTGGTTTCAGCAAGAAGGCCCTGGAAGAAAAGAGCTGGAAGCTGCTGAAGCTGCTGGACCTCGGCGACATCATCGCCGTCGCAGGCAGGCTCGGCCGCACAAAGACCGGCGAAATCACCATCTGGGTCGATAAGCTGACGCTGCTGTGCAAAAGCACCAACCCGATGCCGGAGAAGTTCCACGGCCTGGTGGACGTCGAGACCCGCTACCGCCAGCGATACCTGGACCTGATGACCAACCCGGACACGATGGCGACGTTCAGGAAGCGCATCGCCATAATCGAGCACTTCCGCTCGCTGCTTAAGGGCAGGAAGTTCGTCGAGGTCGAGACGCCGATGCTCCAGGGCATATACGGCGGCGCTGCGGCGAGGCCGTTCGTCACGCACCACAACGCGCTCGACGCGAACCTGTTCATGCGGATAAGCCCGGAGCTTTATCTCAAGCGGCTGCTTGTCGGCGGGTTCAGCAGGGTCTTCGAAATCAACCGCAACTTCCGCAACGAAGGGCTGAGCACGCGGCATAACCCGGAGTTCACGATGATGGAGCTCTACCAGGCCTATGCCGACTACGAAATCATGATGGAGATTACCGAGGAGCTTATCGGCACGGCTGCCGAGCAGGTGTGCGGCTCGGCGAAGCTGCCCTACGGCGAGACCGAAATCGACTATTCCCGCCCGTGGCGGCGGGCGACATACGACGAGCTGCTGCAGGAGCACGCCGGCGTGTCGATGCGCGACATCGCAGCGGTCCGCGAGAAGGCCCGCAAGCTCCACATCGAAGAAGCCAACAAGGACGACGCCGTCGTAATCAACGAGGTGTTCGAGGCGACAGTCGAGGAGCATCTCGTTCAGCCGACGTTCGTGAAGGATTATCCGGCGGAGCTTTGCCCGCTGACGCGGCGCAAGCCGGACGACCCCTCCATAGCCCTGCGGTTCGAGCTGTTCATCGCGGGCATGGAAATAGCTAACGCATACACGGAGCTTAACGACCCGGCCATCCAGGAAGCCAACTTCGCCCGGCAGCTTCGCGGCGAGGCCGACGGCGAGACGATGCGCGTCATGGACGAGGATTTCGTCACGGCGCTTCGTCACGGCATGCCGCCGGCCGGCGGCCTGGGAATAGGCATCGACCGGGTCGTCATGCTGCTGACAAACACCCAGAGCATCAGGGACGTCATTCTTTTCCCGATGCTCAGGCAGGAAGCGAAAGAATAATCGCCCCGCCCCCCCAGGGGCGGCCGGGCGGGTTAACGAAATGTATAAATTCTTTCTATGCCTTCGATATCTTCGCAGCAGGCCTATCGGCTTTTTCGCGATCATAGCCGTCGCACTGTGCGTGGCGATGATGCTCATCGTCACCAGCGTGATGAACGGTTTCCTCGACAAGATAGAAATCGCGGCGAAGGGGCTTTTCGGCGACATAGTGGTCGAGGCTGTCAGTCCGTCCGGCATGGCCTATTACGACGAGTTCGCCGAGGAAGTGAAAAAGAAGGTGCCCGGCGTGGAAGACGCCTCGCCTTTCATAATAACTATCGCCGAAATTCGCGTACCCGGTTCGTCATACCGCCAGCATGTGCAGGTCGCTGGCATCCGCCTGCCGCAGCGTGCGAGAGTCAGCGATTTCGAAGACGGGCTGCACTATCAGGGTGTGGTCAAAAATCCCTCCTTCGACCCTGATTTCAGTAAAATCATCGCCGCGCTCAAAAGTGACGCCGGGGATCTTCAGGCGATATACAAACAGGAAAAGGATAAAGACAACCTCTCCTGGCTGCCCGACACGGCGCTGGAGCTTTACCGGCAGCAGGGCCGGCCAGATATTGCAGACAAACTCGCAGCCATGGACGGCGACAAGGAAGACCTGCTGAAGTGGCTGGCATATGCCGCCCGGGAAAATGCCGATGCGCAGTACAGGTTTTCCGGCGCTCTGAAATATCAGAAGAGAATCCGCGAGGCTGCCGACAAGCTCGAGGCTGCACGAATCAAGGCGGGCGGCGAAGAAACCGAAGAGGTCCGGAAACTCGCCGAAAATCTGCAGAGCCTGACCGACGCGGCGGAAATACTCGGCCCGCAGGACCGTGTCATAATCAGCCTCGGTCTGCCCGGCCTGAGCAAAACGACCAGCAGAGGCAAGATTATCCGCAGATTCGCACCGGGCAACAGAATCGTGCTGACAATGGTGCCGACGGGCAGAGGCATATCGGCAAACGCGACGCCGACCAGCTATACGCTTTCCGTCATCGACGAATGCAAAACCGGCGTCTCGCCGATTGACGAAGCGTTCATTTACGTGCCGTTCGACACGCTGCAGCGGCTGAACGACATGTCGGCAGAGTACGACATCAACGACCCGACGAAAATCATCAATCCGCCCCACTGCAATCAGCTCCATATAAAGGTCAAAGACGGCTTTTCCGACAGGGAGTCGCTGGACAGAATCGCCAAAGACATCCGCGAGTGCTGGAAAAATTTCTGCCGCCAGCATCCGGAGGCCGACCAGGACGTTTCAATCGAAACATGGCGGGTCCGCCAGAAGCGGACCATCGCTCCCATCGAAAGCCAGCGAACGTTGGTGATTATCATGTTCGGCATAATCTCGACCGTGGCGGTGGTGCTGATATTCGTCATCTTCTACACCATCGTCGTGCAGAAGACCCGCGACATCGGCACGCTGAAGGCTATCGGCGCATCGCGCAGCGGAGTGGCGGGAATTTTCCTGGCCTACGGCGCGGCGATAGGTTTTGTCGGGGCGATAATCGGAACTGTTCTCGGCTGGTTGTTCGTGAGGAACATCAACCCGATCCACGACTGGGTGGGCGAGAAGTTCGGGCTGGTCGTCTGGAGCAAAGAATATTTCATGTTCGACATGATACCCAACGTCGTGAGTTTCATGACGGCGGTATATATCGTGCTGGCCGCCATCGGCGCCGGGCTGCTCGGCGCACTGGTGCCGGCTGTCCGCGCGGCGAGGATGCAGCCTGTGGAGGCACTGCGATATGAGTAGCAAGCCGGCCATCGAGGCGCACGGCCTGCACAAGAGCTACAAGCTCGGCAGGGTCGACCTGAACGTGCTGAAAGGCGTAGACATAACCGTTCAGCATGGGCAATTCCTTTCCATTGTGGGCGCATCCGGCAGCGGCAAAAGCACGCTGCTGCATCTGCTCGGGCTGCTGGACACGCAGGACAAGGGAACAATTTCCATCGAAGGCGAGGATGTAAGCCGCTTCTCGGCTCACCGGCGCGACCGCATAAGGTGCCGCGACATCGGCTTCGTGTTCCAGTTCTACCATCTGCTGCCGGAACTCAACGTGCTTCAGAACGTGGTCATGCCGGCGATGGTCAATTCGTCGCTGTTCGGCTGGCCCGCACAAAAAAGCCGGTGCCGCAAACAGGCTGCCGAGATACTGGAACGGCTGGGCCTGTCCGACAGGCTCAGGCACCGTCCGAGCGAGCTTTCCGGCGGGGAGCGCCAGCGGGTCGCCATCGCCAGGGCGCTGATGAACAAGCCGAAACTGCTGCTGGCCGATGAGCCGACCGGCAACCTAGACAGCAAAACTGGCAGGCAGATCATAAAATTGCTGAAGCAGCTCAACAGCGAAAGCGGGCAAACCATAATCATGGTCACCCACGACACGACTCTGGCCGAGCAGGCCGACCGGGTGCTGCACATGCATGACGGCCGACTCGAATAACAGCTTCCGACAAGCCGACGGCAGCGGCATTTTGTCAGGCGCCCTGATACATACAACCCTTGACGCACCCCCGCCGCGGCGAATACCCTTCTTGGTGGTGTTTTATCAGTATCGGCTGCGGAAGCGGCCTGTTAAGGAAGCATAAATGGCAGAAATGACTTTGGCGGAACTGGCGAAGATGCTCGGCGGCGAACTTGTCGGCGACGGCAGCAGGCCTGTGCGCGGCCTGGCGTCGATTGAATCCGCAGAAGCGGACCAGGTAACTTTCCTGGCCAACAAGCGTTATGAAAAGTACATGGCTTCGTGCAAAGCCGGCGCAGTCATTGTGTCGGCCGACTACGATGGCCCGTGTCAGGAAAACTGCGGGCTGATCCGCTGCAAAGATGCCTACTTCGCCTACCGCCAGGCGATGGTTCATTTTTACGGCTTCCGCAAGCCCCACTTCGACGGAATAAGCCCGCAGGCGGACATAGACCCGTCGGCAAAACTGGCTGGCGGCGTAAGAATCGCCGCTTTCGTCACGATCGCAGCCGAAGCCGCCGTAGGCAAGGGAACGGTCATATACCCGGGCGTTTACGTAGGCCCCCGCTGCCGCATAGGCGAAAACTGCACACTTTATCCGAACGTCACGTTATACGACGGAACGGTCCTGCATAACCGCGTCACGATTCACGCCGGTTCGTCCATCGGTCACGACGGATTCGGCTACGCGACGCACGCGGGCGACGACGGCGTGGTCCGGCACGAGAAAATTCCTCAGGCAGGCTGGGTCGAGCTGGAAGACGACGTCGAAATCGGCGCCTGCTGCACCATAGACCGCGCGACGATGGGCGCGACGATAATCGGCGCCGGCTCAAAATTTTCCAATCTCGTCGCCATCGGCCACGGCACGCAGATGGGCAAACACTGCCTGCTGGTCGCACAGTCCGGCATCGCCGGGTCGGTCATGGTGGGCAACTACTGCGTTTTCGCTGGGCAGGCCGGCGTGGTCGGCCATATAAGCATCGGCGACGGCGCGCGTGTCGGGGCGCAGGCCGGCGTAACCAACGACGTGCCGGCCGGCCAGGAAGTGCTCTCAAGCCCGGCCATGCCGCTCGCGCAGGCCCGCCGCGCCATGATGAGCTTCTCGCAGCTGCCGCATCTCCGCACCGTAGTGAAAAAACTCACGCGCGAGGTGCAGTACCTGCGGAAGCAGCTCGGCATCGAAGGCAAAGACGACGACTCGTGCGTGGAGAAAGACTGATGCCGAACGAGCAGGAACCTGTAGCCCTTATCGCGGGTTACGGCCGGCCGCCGTTCCTCGCCGCCAAGGGCATCAAACAGGCCGGCAAAAAGCTGATTGTCATAGGGCTGAGCGGGCTGGTGTCGAGCAGGCTGCGGGGCCTGGCCGATGAGTTCATATCGTGCAGCATCGCCCGCCCGGGCAGCTGGGTAAAAGCCATGCGGCGCAACGGCGTGCATGAAGCCATCATGCTCGGCGGCGTCCGCAAGCGGGAAATCTATTCGCCATTCCGCATTCTGCGCTATATACCGGACCTCAAGGCCATCCGCGTGTGGTATTTCAGGGTCCGTAAAGACAAACGCGACAATGCCGTGCTTCTGGCGGTCGCCGACGAACTGAGAAACGAGGGCATAGAACTGGTGTCATCCATGAAATACTGTCAGGAACATCTCGCCCACGAAGGTCTGATGACAAAAACCCCCGTCCCCGGCAGCGTACTGGAGGATGTCGAATTCGGCTGGCGCATCGCCAGGGCAAGCGCCGAGCTTGATATCGGGCAGGCCATCGCCGTAAAGGAACGCGACATAATCGCAGTCGAGGCGATGGAAGGAACCGACGCCATGATCCGCCGGGCGGGCAGGCTTTGCCGCGTCGGAGGGTGGACGCTGATAAAAGTCGCACGCCCCAAGCAGGATATGCGGTTCGACGTGCCGACCGTCGGCCCGGGCACGCTGAAAAACCTCAAAGACGCCAACTGCGTCTGCCTGGTGGTCGAAGCCGGCAAGACTCTCATCGTGGACAAGCCGACCACGCTGGAACTTGCCGACAAGATGAAAATCGCCATCGTCGGCAAAAAGGCGGAGTAGACGAAAATCAGCGCAGGAAAAAGGCGTCCCTTAGGGACGCCCGGGGAAAATCATTCCAGTTGAGCTATGCTGCCGCCACGCCGTCGGCGTGAAGGGCAGCCGCCAGGGCCACATGCCTCAGCCGCTCCAGACTGAGACTGTCGAGATAATCATCGGTAAAGTCCAGTTTGAAGCGGCAGTTCAACTTCTTCAACATGCTTATCAGATCAACCCGATTCATGGTGGCTATTTCGACCACAAGCTGCTCGACCCGACTCGACATAAAGTCACCTCAAGGTTTATTGCCAAAATTAAAACTATCTTGGATTATATATCGGTCCAAAAAGACCAGACCTTCGACTAATCTGCAGCCGTTATGTCTTATCCTCTACCTGGTTAAGAAAAAGGAGACTGTAAAGTGGTCTTTTTCTAAGCCGCTCTTTCATGATGGACTGAACAATGGCAAAAATCTGATTTTGGTATTGACAAACCCGTGTTTTCTAAATATAATACTTTATGTTATGTTTTGATAATGGCTAACTGAAATCTATAATTGTTTTTAATCTAGGGGGTTACAACAACACTCTCGAGTTGTACGATTGCAATACGAGTAGTTGCTAAAAATACAAGCGGTTTTTATTCATTTCATTACGGATCGACCGCCAATATTACACCAAAGTGCCCGATGCTCTTATGGGGGAAGAAAAATGCTTGAGATTCAACATATTTCACCATCTTTGCTCAAACCATGGAAGGATAACCCCAGAGTAAATGACGGTGCAGTATGCGCCGTAGCAAAAAGTATAGAAACCTTTGGGTTTAACGTGCCTATCTTGTGCGATAAGAATTTCACAATCATCGCCGGACACACGCGATGGAAAGCGGCAATGAAGATAGGAATGCAATTGGTTCCGATTATTGTCCTGCAGATATCTGACTATCAACGAAAAGCTTTCGCCGTAGCAGACAATAAAACAGCTGAAATCGCAGAGTGGGACTTTCCAAAATTGCGTGACGTATTAGAAGAACTTGAATCACAAAGAATAGATTTGCTTTCTCTCGGATATTCGGAATCGGAATTACGAGTGCTGCTTCTAAAAGAGGCCGATTTTGACTGGACCCGTTTCGACAAGCAATTACTTTCCGAATCGAACTCAGATCATATACTCTACCCCATTAAAATTCCGGTTGGGAAAAAAGAAATCTTCAAAGCTGCTATAGACAGATATGCTTGCAAACATCAAATAATCGAAAAAGACGCGGCGGTTACTGCTGGAAAGGTCATTGGCATTCTTCTGGGAGTGTGCCAATGAGAAAAACGCTTGCAAATAAAATTAGAACTACAATCGCCCTAATGAAACAAATTTATGCAAAGCTCAAAGGGGAGAACACGTTCATTGGCTTTTCAACCGGCAAAGACAGCCTTGCTATGGCGGCTATGCTTTATGAAGCGATCCCTCACGAAAAAATTCCTTGTTTGTATGTTCACCATAATCTTGAATTCCCAAGTAATCTAGACTATCTCGAAACCCTTAAAAGTCGCGGTTTCGCAACAGAAGTACTAAATCCTTTCTTAGAATACTTCGAACTAATCGAGCGGGGTATTGGATTTTTAACCCTTATAGATCCATGGTGTGTCCCGATGCTTGTAGGAACAGGGCTGCTGGATTGGTTAAATCGCAAAGGCGCCAGAAGCCCAAAAGACGGCGTAATGTTTCGAGGAATGTCGGGCAGTGAATATAGCAAAAAATTTCATGCTGGCTTAGAACTTTATAGGCGGTTGGATCTGCCGTGCTTTAATCCCTTATTGCAATTTACAAAAGAAGAAATCATTACCACCATCACAAAACGATATAAGCTCCCTCTTAATCCCATATATAGGCATATGGATCGAACATATTGCATTTGCTGCTACACATCAGACAAAAGAAGGCAGGTTTATAGAACCTATCCCAAAAACTTGATTTTATACTGGCGCATTCATAACCGATGTGT
>CAZVYJ010000013.1:0-64909 GCA_964631565.1 uncultured Planctomycetaceae bacterium | reverse complement strand
AAAATCCGACGCCGAAGGCGCTGCAGAGCACAATCCGCAATCCGAATTCCGAAATGATCTTCACTTGTCAAAAAGCGTTCCCGCTCACTTCCGTTTGCGGCTAGTTAGACACGTCCCTATAGAACGTCCCTCCATATATACAAAATAAATAGGGACAGTCACCTATTCAAAATAAATAGGGACAGTCACCTATTTATTCTCCGCCATCGGAGGATGCGCTATGCCGAGCGGTCGGTGAGGCCCATCGCCGTTACGCTCGGCTGGTGAACTTCCGTGAAGGCTGGCGCGGGCGCCTCTGGCAGGGTCGGTTCGGGTCGTTCGTGATGGATGAGCAGTACCTGCCGGCTGCGGCGAGGCAAGCCGGCGTGACAAGCCCTGACGCCTAAGCCCTGCTGCCTGTTGTTGGTATAGGCGGCCTATATTTTATACATTTCATAGTCCGGCCCGTATGAACCCGTTACACAAAACCAGTTACCGGCTCGCAGGGTTTGCATACGGGTTACCGATTACAGATTATGTTTTCTCTAAAAATCTTCAGCGCTTTCTTCCGCGGCCTTGATGGCCTTTTTGGTGCGTTCCAGTGCGGCCTCGAACTCTTCCATATCCATCCACGTGACGCTGCCGCAGGTATGGCACACCAATGTTCCCCTATTGCCGTAATTTTCCGGGCGCTCATAAACCATAATGAGGTCGCCATCCAGGCTGTTAAAATCGGCAACTTTTGTAAAATCCAGGTAGATGTAATCCAGTTCGCCTTCGAGCTGTTTTGTTTCCTTGTTGAATTTCGGCGGTTTGCGCCCGCTGAGCGGGCTTACAAACATCTCCGCGCCGATTAAATTCTCATCAACCAGCAGGCCGAGGTGCTCGGGCATAACTTCATGCTCCCCCTGATACAGAGCGAAGGCTTTGCCTATGCCGCGGAGATTCGCCATGGACCTGGCCTTATTGGCGCTCTGTCTGGCTTTGCAGAGGGCCGGCAGCAACATGCTGATTCCGACCGGCGAGCCCACGCCCATGATGCTCGGCTGGGCGCTGTAGCCTTCAAAAATTATGCCGGTCTTGTCCGACGAAACGGCGTAAATTTCCGGGCTGAAATATTTCTCCAGTGTGTGGAGCGGCGGCGGGAAATTCGGCAGCGACGGATCGCCGACCATGCCCTTGAGGGCGGCCATGCCGGCTGACCCGCCCAGAAGACCCAGCGGGTAAAGCTGCTTTATCAGCGAAGGAGTATTCATGTACACCAGGTACGAAGCGTTCGGGGAAACCCGCTTGCGCAGCGAGGTGAAGGTTTCGGTGGCCGTCAGCGGCGAGGCCGACTCCCGTGCGAAAGTAGTTTCGAGAACCTGAGGCCAGAGTGCGAAGTAAAATTTGTCGCCGTTAATCGCCCAGGCCGGCGAAAGCGGAATCGGCATGCGCTGCGACGCTATCGAAAGGTAGTGAATCTCGATGCAGTCGGCCTTGATGGTTTCTATGCTCAGCTGCATCCGCCTGTTCTGCGGCATCTGCTCTTTCGCATACGTTTCGATTTTCGCGATGGCGGCGTTGAGTTTATCTTTGTCCTTTATGGTCGCTGACAGAACCGTGCCTGTAATAAAACCGCCCTGCGACGGCGCGCTCGAGATAACCCACGTATCGCCGAGTGCGGCCAGCAGGTCTTTCTCCAGGGATATCTGCACGTTGTTTTCAAAGTCGGCGATCGCCTCGGCAAGCTCCTCGTCGGCCCCGGTGTCGATCTCGCGCACGATGCGGCGGAATTCCCTGTAAAGCTCGGAGGGAGAAACTTTGACGGCAGCCGCCAGGTCGGCGTCCGCCGGCAGGCCGGACAGGTCCGCATCGGTCAGTGCTGCGCCTGCGAACGGCATGAGAACACCGCGATGCGGCGCCGGAGAAAACAGCTTGAACTTCGTGCAAAGATGCCTGTCTACGATCCTGACGCTGCCGACAAGGGCCGTCGCCTTGTCCATGCCGAGCGATGCGGCGAGCTTTTTTATATTCAGGCCGCTCTCGACTTCTTCGCCTTCCGGCGCGGATGTCGTAGCGGGTGGCGGGACGGCTGGCGCCGGAGCGCGGTCCAGATGCTTCTCGATGGAATCCCTTACCGCGGCGAAATCGACATAAAGCGATATCTGCTCGTTTTCACCGCCGGTTTCCCTGAAGGCGTCGATGAATTTCCTGTCCGCAGCCAGCGTCTTGTCGGGCATAAGACCGGTAATAATCTCCGGTCCCTTCGGGCCGATCATGAAGAAGAATAAATTGCCGATGTAGCCGAACGAGATGGCGTTTTCTTCACCAACCTTTGCCGTCTTGAATGTGATGTCGCCGACGGTCTTGTCGGTGATTTCGTGATCTTCCTGCAGTTTGGCCGTTATTTTGGCCACCTGTTCGTCGAATTTCACGCGATCCTCGCCAAGGTCGATAAGCATGACCGCCTGGGCGAGTGGTTCCTTTCCCTCGCGTGGTTCAAGCTCGGTCAGCGCCGCGGCTATCGGATGCCGCCACGCCAGCGAGGCGATTTCCCACCCGCAGGCGAACATCTCGCCTCCCTCCGGCGAAAGTTCCGGCAAGGCCGCGTCTTTGATTGCGCCCACCAGCCCGGAAATCGAGCGATCAGCGATCAGTTGCCCGAACATTGAGCCGTCGAAGGTAAGACTCTTGCCCGCCCAGCCTATATAGGCGACAGCGCCAGCAGGCAGGCGGTCGGCCAGCGGCTGTTCGGCAAGAACCGGCCCCGTAAAAAACGCCAGACCGATAATCATGATGACAAGACGAGTTTTCATCGGACTCACGCTCCTTTTATGCAAGTTATGCAAGAAAACACGCAGAATCAGAGTTGCTTCACCCTTGTTTCCCGCAGGGCTGCTGCCGGCGGGAAAACGGTATTTTACGCACGCCGGCACCGCACTGGCAAAGGTTTTCCGGCCGGCAGGCCGAAACGGCGGCAATGTTTCGCTATGTCATAAGACGCCGGAACAGTACAATCGTGTCATGAGAATATTTTTTTACACGATTTTTATAGTCGCCCTCTGCGTTGAGCCGGGCTGCGATTCGTCATCGGGTTACAAGGGAACCTCCATGCTGACATCCGTGGAGCAGTCGCCATGGAACACCGGCCACAATACGGGCGTAAAGCTCACATCCGCCCACTACGACATCTATGCCACCACGACAAACCGGGTTCTGCTTCAGTATCTGCCCGGGTTCATGGAGGCTGCCTACGAAAACTACGGCCGCATAAGCGGCCTGAAGGACCGCCCGCTCGAGGAGCACATGCAGATATACATGATGGGCTCCAAGGAAGAATGGCTTGCGCTGACGCAGCACATTTTCCGCGAGCATTCGAAGATTTTCATGTCTATCGACGCCGGCGGATACTGTCACCAGGGCATATGCGTGTTCTGGGATTTCGGCGGGCTGGGCACGCTGGCGGTGGCGTCTCACGAAGGCTTTCACCAGTTTCTCTATCACCGCATGAAAAACCAGCTGCCGATGTGGGTGGAAGAAGGACTGTGCGTAACGGCGGAAGGCTACAACGTAAGCGGCGATCTGGTGCAGTTCACGCCGGACCGCAATACGATCCGTTTCACGAATCTGCGAACGGCTATCGTGCAGAATCTGTGGGTTCCCGTCGGCAGGCTGCTGCCCATGGACGGCGGCGACGCGGTGCAGGGATCAACGATTCCCGAGGCGGCCGTCGGATATTACGGGCAACTGTGGGCGCTGGCGAAGTTCCTGCGGTCGGACCCGAAGTACAGCCCCGGATATTACCGGCTGCTTGCCGACGCCGAGGCCGGCGAGTTCTACAAGGCGCTCGATGTTCCTCCGCACGCAGTGGACGAGCTTCGGGCGAAGGGCAGAATTTACAACCGCGTCGTCTCAGAAAAACTGTTCAGGCACTACATCACCGACGACCTGGATGCCTTCGAGCGGGAATTCTACGACTTCGCCTGCAAGCTGACGGGCCTGCGGTAGCGGCTGCTAAGCGATAAACTCGGCAAGGCGCGTCAGCACTTCGCCCACGACGATTTCAGGCGTCGATGCGCCGGCAAGAACGCCGATGCGAACCGGCTTTCCGCCGGCAAGCCAGTTATTCATCACCGCGGGATGCGCGTTCTTCGGATCGAATGCGAATAGCTGCTCCGCGGAACGGATCGCCTCGGCGTTTTCGATGAACCAGGCCGGGCAGTATTCCCTCGCCAGCTCGTACAGGTGGCGCGTGTTGGAAGACCCGAAGCCCCCCACTACTATCACGACGTCGCAGCCGCTGCGGCACAACTCGACGGCAGCAGCCTGGCGGCTCTGCGTGGCGCGGCAGACTGTCGGCTGAAATACCAGGCGGTCGCCGGCCTCGCCGGAAAATTTTTCATCGAAAGCGCTCTGCAGAAGCTCGCGCAGACGCATCGTGTCGTCGTAGAGCATGGTAGTCTGGCTGACCTGCGCCAGTCGGGTCAGCGGCTGGATCGTTTCGGCGTTGGTAACGTCGGGGCCGAACGTTTCAAGGAATTTTTCGGCGGGCCTGCGGCCGCACAGCATGTCGCAAAACATGCGGGCCTCGTCGAGACTGCCGACGACCAGGTAGCTGCCGCCTGCGGCTGCCAGACGCGATTTGGTGACGACGGTTTCATCGTGCCTGGCCCGCCCGAAAATCATTATGCCGTATCCGTCGGCTGCGGCGCGGTCGGCCCATGTCCACAGCCGCCGCACGTCGCCGCATGAAGTGTCCACGATTTCGCAGCCAGTCGCGCGAAGCCTGCGCTCTATCTCCAGCGGCACGCCGAACGCCGGAATAACGCCGCAGTCGCTGCTGCTTACGAATTCCTCCAGCCTGTCCCGCTCGTCGCCACCGAGTATTCTCACGCCCCGCGCGCGGAAATAATCGTTGACCCACGGATTGTGAATTATCTCGCCGAGCAGGACGAGCTTTTTGCCGGTGGCGGCGTGGCGGTCCACGGCGTCGGAAAGCATGTTCAGCGCCCGCCTCACGCCGCGGCAGAAGCCGAACACGCTCGGCAGCACCAGTTCGCCGCCGCCAAGACGCCAGACATTGCCCGCAGCGCGAACGCGATCCACGACTTCGCTTCCGAAGACGTCCTTGTGATTATTTCCTGAATGCTGCGGGTTTTCGCCGCTCTGCCGGGCCATGCGGACATGATAAGCCACGCCGGCCCGCACAACAAGCTCACCGCTACCCGTTAATCAAACCGATTGCGTCAAAACCGCCCGGTTTGTTCTTGCGGTTCTTCGCCCGGCCCGCCGGGATGGTCTTTCGGCGCGCCGACGCGCCCCTTGAGATAATCGTTCACGCGCTGATCGATAATCTCGTCGCGCTGCTCCTTGTGCGACTTCAGCTCGGCCCGCAGCTCATTGACGCGCTGCTCGAGCATCTTTACCTGGTACTCGTGTATAACCTGCTCGGCGTCGAACATGGTCGCAGTCGCCTTCCGCAGCTCATCGGTAAGCTCGGCCTTTTTGCCGGCGTCGTCGGTCTTGCGAATCTGTTTGACCAGCTGCCATATCTTCAGCCGCGTGTCGTAACGCGCGACCTCGGCGTTGCGGACTTCCTCGGGCATGTCTTCGAGCATCCTGTACCAGTTCGCCAGCGACCGGATGGCCCAGCGATACCGGCGCTCGTCGGTCTTCTTCAGCTGCATCAGCCGCTTGTACTGCTCGGGACGCTTATCCTTGAGAAGCTTGAGCAGCTTTTCCTCTTCCTCTTTGGATATAGTCGGATTCCTGGGCGGTTTCTTGTCGTCATGGTTTCCGACGGCCGCTTTTTTCGGCGCGGTCGCAGGGCGATCGCTCTGGGCCCACACAACCGCCGTCAACGACAGAAACTCGATGACCAACACAGACGTCAATATACGCTTAAGCATAATTTCACCTCTTCGTCAGGCCGGGCTGTCCTCGGAGAAATCCGGGGCATAAAGCGAATCATAAAGCCAGAATTCATCCATGTCATCCTGGAGTTCGTTCATCCACACGTCGATTTCGCCGGGCAGGCTCGACGACGCCAGGTCCGCCTCGAACTCGTCCATCTGAGTGGCGATTATCGCGATGTCATAGTTGTTCTGCGGCGGCGAAAACAGCAGGTCGTCCGGCGGAGAAACGGTAACCGGAGTTTCGACGTCGGCGCCGCCCTGCATCATGGTGATGAAGGAAAACGTCATCAGGATGAGCGCCGCGGCGCTCATCACTGACGCGGCATATCCCATATATACACTTCTTCGCGGCCGTGCGGCGACGGCAGCCGCCAGCCGGTTGCGAGCGCACGCCATGGCGCGCTGCAGCCCCGGCGCGCCGGGGTCGAGCCGACGCGACAGCCAGTTCTCATCGCGGGCAATGTCGTCGGCCGCCGCCTGCTCCTGTTCGCTCAGCGGCGACTGCGACCCGTCAAGCCTGCGGGCTATCCGTTCATATTGTTCGTCATTAATGTTCATCGCTTTCACCCATCAACTCTCTCAGCTTCTTCAGGCCGCGGTGCACTTTCGCGAGAACCGTGCCCAGCGGACACTTAAACAGCTCGGCTATCTCCTTGAAACTCATTTCGCCGAAATGCCTCAGCAGAATCATCTGCCTGACCGTTGGGTCCAGCCGGCCCAGCGCGGCGTTCAGCTTCACCGACGCTTCGGCGGCTTCCATGTCCGCCCAGGCCGCTTCAACTTCTGCCGGCAGCTTGTCGGCCAGATGCGTGCCGAAATCGTCTTCGCCCGATATGCTCGTCTCGGCCGGATGTGACCTCTGCCGCCTGATATAATCGCGAACCATGTTGGCGGCAATCCTGAACAGCCAGGGTTCGAAACGCCCTTGCTCTCTGTAAATTTTCAACTGCCGAACCAGACGCAGCGTAATCTCGCTCAGCAAATCTTCCGCATCGTGGTGGCTTCCCGTCGCGCGAAAGAAGTATCCATACAGCCTCGGGCCGTATAGCTCCAAAAGGAGTCCAAAATCATCGGCATTTCCCGACCTTGCCGAAGCAATTATGGCTCGAAGCCGCGCGGATTCCATTTCCATTCCGTTTAACGCATTAAATAAAGGACTATTGCCCTTGTATTCAACGCAACCGAACCTAAAACAAGACACAAAATTCAAGATATAAACATATCAGATATATTATTGTTCAATCATTCAACACAGATTCCAAGGGTTATCCACCAACAGCACACATATCCGCCACAAATTGTGCCTGTAATTTAATGGAACCACGATATTTGGTAGACCTTGACTTCCAGATACCACAACGTTAGAATTCTGTTAGGTGTTGATGGCTGTGAGTTGCGATTTTTTAGGCACCCGAACTTGCGTGAAACAAAGAAGTTACAGCAATACACAATATTTAGTTAAGTATTTTATTGCAACACACTATATAGAGTGTATTCTTATAAATCGTCGCTTTGGATAGGAGAGCGGCAGCATGTCCCAGGACGCTGGCGTTGCTGCGGTCGCCGGCATCCTGAAAAGCAACTTCAGGGATGGTGGATTTAACCGCTGTTTGCGCCCAGGGGCATTTGATTAAGAAGTCGTTAAGGGATTTTAAATTTCAGCTTTGCGATTTTCGTTAATTCGTTGTTTGTGCTTTGGAGAAGATTTGATGACGCCGCAAGACCACATCGAGAAGTCATCCGCATCCGGGGATATGACGGCACGAGCTGCTCATGACGGCCTGAAAATCAGGCAGGAATTTTCGACTGCCGGAGTTCATCCCTTCGACGAGCTCACGTGGGAAAAAAGAACCGCGCGCATAAGCGATGACAAGGGCAACACGATCTTCGAACAGAACGACGTCGAAGTGCCGAGCGAATGGTCGCAGCTGGCCACCAACGTCGTCGTAAGCAAATATTTTTACGGTGAAGCCGGCAAGAATGAGCGTGAAAACTCCGTCAAGCAGCTCATACACCGCGTCACCCGCACGATAGCCGACTGGGGACAGAAAGACGGCATCTTCGCCAGCAAAGCCGACGCCGAGAATTTCTACAACGAGCTTACCTACCTCTGCGTGAATCAGTACGCAGCATTCAATTCGCCGGTGTGGTTCAACGTCGGTCTATATCACCAGTCCGGCATCGACGGTTCCGAAGGCAACTTCCACTGGGACAGCGAAAAGAACCGCCCGGAAAAAACGCTTCGCAGCTACGAGTATCCGCAGGCGTCGGCCTGCTTCATCCAGTCGGTCGCCGACACGATGGAAGACATAATGCGGCTGGCGACGGCGGAGGCGATGCTGTTCAAGTACGGTTCGGGCACGGGCACGGACCTGTCCACGCTTCGCTCCAGCAAAGAGAAGCTTTCCGGTGGCGGCACGCCGTCAGGCCCGCTGAGCTTCATGCGCGTATACGACCAGATAGCCGGCGTGGTGAAGTCTGGCGGCAAGACTCGCCGGGCCGCCAAGATGCAGTCGCTGCGATGCGACCACCCGGACATCAGGGAATTCATCGAGTGCAAAACCAAGGAAGAGGAAAAAGCCTGGGCGCTTATCGAGCAGGGCTATGACGGTTCGTTCAACGGTGAGGCCTACGCCTCGGTCATGTTCCAGAACGCCAACCTTTCGGTCCGCGTCACGGACGAGTTCATGCAGGCGGCCCTGGACAACGACGAATGGCAGACATACGCGGTGACCACCGGCAAGCCGATAGGCAAACACAACGCTCGCGAGCTGCTTGAGCTTATCGCCAAGGGCACGCATGTGTGCGGCGACCCGGGCGTGCAGTATCACACCACGATAAACAACTGGCACACCTGCCCCAACAGCGGCGAAATCTGCGCGTCCAACCCGTGCAGCGAATACATGTTCATCAACGACTCGGCCTGCAACCTGGCGAGCCTGAACCTCATGAAGTTCCGCAGGCCGGACGGCAGCATAGACATCGAGTCGTACCGGTCAGCCATCCGCATACTCACTATCGCCCAGGAAATCCTGGTGGACAACGCCAGCTACCCGAGCGAGCTGATATGCACCAACAGCCACAACTTCCGCCCGCTGGGCCTGGGCTACGCGAACCTTGGCGCTCTTATCATGTCGCTGGGCCTGCCCTACGACAGCGACGCCGGCCGGGCGGTCGCAAGCGCCCTTACCGCGATACTTACCGGCACCGCATATGCCACCAGCGCAGAGCTGGCCAGCAGGCTCGGGCCGTTCAGCGAGTTCCGCAAGAACCGCCAGCCGATGCTGCATGTCATGCAGATGCACCGCAACAAGGTCAACGAAATCTCCGAGAAGCACTGCCCGGCGGAACTGCTCGCCTCGGCCAAGGCTGCCTGGGACGAAGCCATCGAGGCGGGAAAAATCCACGGATACCGCAACGCACAGGCGACGGTGCTGGCGCCGACAGGCACAATCGGCTTCATGATGGACTGCGACACAACCGGCATCGAGCCGGACATCGCACTGGTGAAGTACAAACAGCTTGCCGGCGGCGGAATGTTCAAGATAGTCAACCAGACCGTCCCGCTGGCGCTGGAGCGGCTGGGCTACACCAAAGACCAGATTCACAACATAATCGAGTACATCGACCAGAACGACATGATCGAGGGCGCCCCGCAGCTGAAAGAAGAGCACCTTGGCGTTTTCGATTGCGCCTTCAAGCCGGCCAAGGGCAGGCGATACATACATTACATGGGCCACATCCGCATGATGGCGGCCGCCCAGCCTTTCATCTCGGGCGCCATCTCCAAAACGGTCAACATGCCGAACGAAGTGACCCCCGAAGAAATCATGAATGTCTACATTGAGGGCTGGAAACTCGGCCTGAAGGCTGTGGCGATATACCGCGACGGGTCCAAACGGGTGCAGCCCCTTAACACGTCCAAGCAGGAAAAGAAGAACAAATCGCAGCCGGCCGAACCGATAAGCCTGGAGCAGCTGGAAGCCGCCAAGCGGACGCCGCACCGTCACAGGCTGCCGGTCACCAGGCCGTCGATAGCCCACAAGTTCGACGTCGCCGGGCACGAAGGCTACATCCACGTGGGCCTGTACGAAGACAACCGGCCCGGCGAAATGTTCATCACCATGGCAAAGGAAGGCTCGACCGTCGGCGGCATGATGGATGCGTTCGCCACGGCGATCAGCCTTTGCCTGCAGTACGGCGTGCCGCTCGAAGCGCTGGTCAAGAAATTCTCGCACCAGCGGTTTGAACCAAGCGGCATGACGAGCAATCGTGACATCCCCTTCGCCAAGAGCACTATAGATTACATCTTCAGATGGCTCGAGTTGACGTTCCTGGATGAGTCACGCAAGACGAATTTTCTGTTCCGCAATGCAGCAGCGGCAAAACCGGAAGTAACAACAACGAAGTTAGCAGCGCCCGAGGCTGTCAAGGATGATGCTGTCGTCTCGGAAACTGGTCGCGCCGGACAGGCCTCCGACAAGGAGGTCACGAGGCCTGTCGGCGCAGTATCCGGCACTTACATGCCTTCGACAGACAAGGGCGGCAACGGCGGGGCCGCCAAGACGGCTGCCGCCGTGAAGCAGGAACTGGCAGCCTACATGCTGGGAGCCGCAAGGCTTGACCGCATCGACGCACAATTCTCCCACTATCAGGAAGATGCCCCGGCATGCGACGTCTGCGGTTCGATTACCGTTCGCAACGGCAACTGCTATAAGTGCTTCAACTGCGGTTCGTCGTTGGGCTGTAGTTAGGCTGTTGTTTGTTAGTTATCAGTTTTCTTACAAGGGCGCCGGCAAACATGCTTGCCACGGCTGGATTTTAGTCGGCGCCCCCGCATACAACCGCTTGCCACCCACATGGGCAGGCGAGGCGATACTTGAGAGGTGCTGTGTTGTTCCGTTAAGGCGCCTTGTGCCGCACTACTGATGGCGCAAACGATGCAACACACTGGGAGAAAAACGCTTGAGGAGCCGAGGTATGGCGGCGGAATTGCCCGCCGCCGGGACGACCAGCGATTCGGAATATGCACCCTAAGTCGCCATCAGAAAAAGAGTAAAAATCAGAATAATACCGTTAAAGATTGCAAACGGCATATTCCGAAATATAATCTCAGACGACAATTATTTTCAAAAAAGTTGTCCGCTGCACCCCTTGACGATGTAGGTCTCCCTCCGCCTGCATCTTGGGTTGCGGCTATTTGGGCGATGCCAAGGTCTCCCTCCGCCTGGGCGTCGCCCTTTTTTGAGTGCGAATAACAACAAATTTGCATATCAGATAGTAACGTTGAAAATATCGTCGGACGCGAGAAATGCCGGGGAAAAGGCAATGATTGCACAAATAGTTTCGCAATCCGGGAACGGCATGGAGCAGGAAATAATCCGGGTGCTCTGGGGGATAGTCTGGGCGATGCCGGCCGCCATTCTCGCCGTCATCATGCTATGGGGACTGGCCAACTGCCTGATAGGCTACGGAATATTCCGAATAAGCATGGTCGTAACCGGCCTGATAGCGGGCGTGTGCGGCGGAATGTATATAGTACTGAAGCTGAAGGCCGGCGCCGGCATCATAACAGGGATCGACTACCTGGTGGCATGTTCCGTGCTGGCCCTGCTTGCCGGCCTGGCGACGTGGTTTCTGTACCGGGTGTGTTTCGCCCTTATGGTCGCGGCAAGCGTCACACTGATAATGGTTTATTCCGTCCTGCAAAACAGCGGCTCCGTGGGCGTTTGGGCTATCGGCGGCATGGTGGGCCTGGCAGCCGGTGGAATAGCCCTGCTGCTCCCCCGCATAATGATAATCCTGATAACATCCATTGCCGGTTCGGCGGTCGCCGCAGTCGCCGGCATGATGATTGTTATCGGCGGCGAATTTGCAAAGCTTCTCGCCATGGCAAAAGACGGCGACATACAGGATCAGGTATGGCTGGCGGCTGGAATCGCGGCAGGTCTGTTTGTGGCGGGGGTATGCGTGCAGGCCTTGATCGTCCGAAACGTCAGGCTTGTATGGGCGCCACCCGACAAAAAGACCGACAAGATGAAAAAGCAAACCGCTCCTTCCCGGAAGGAGTAAATTTACCTGCAAAGTGTTTCATTCCGGCCCTGCCTCCGGGTTGTCCCGCCCCGGCAGTCGTGATATGATGGGCCGACTGGAGAGCCAAGGATGATCGAAGCAGAAGGTCTGAAAGAATCAATTGAATCCCTCCGCACCCGGATAATTTCGATCCGGGACTCTCTTTGACCTGCCCGCATGCCAGGAAAAAATGGCTGCTCTGGAGCAGCGGATGTCCTCGCCTGATTTTTGGAACAATGCCGAGGCCGCCCAGAAAGTCGTCGGCGAACTGAAAGCCGTCAAAGCGATAGTCACCCCGGCGTCGCAACTGATCAGCCGCATTGACGACCTCGTGATTATGTATGAGCTGGCGAGCGAATCCGGCGGCGAGAGCGACCTGGCCGAAGTGGCGGCCGAGGCGAGAAAAGTCGCCGCGGACCTTGGGCGACTTGAGCTGAGCACGCTGCTGTCAGGCCCGCACGACGCCGGTGCGTGCTATTTCTCCATTCACGCCGGCGCCGGCGGAACAGAAAGCTGCGACTGGGCGGAGATGCTCCTTCGCATGTATCTGCGATATTTCGAGCGGGCCGGCTACAAGGTTCGCGAAATAGACCGGACACCCGGCGAAGAGGCAGGCATACGGTCCGTATCGCTGCATATTTCCGGACCCTACGCTTACGGATACATGTCATGCGAGCGAGGCGTGCACCGGCTGGTGCGCATAAGCCCGTTCGACTCGCAGAACCGCCGGCATACGAGCTTCGCCTCGGTGGACGTGCTGCCGGAGCTGGAAGACGTCGAAATAAGCATCGACTGGGACAAGGACGTGCGTGAGGACGTCTTTCGCGCCAGCGGAGCGGGCGGCCAGCACGTCAACAAAACGTCCAGCGCGGTGCGGCTGACGCACATTCCAACGAACATCGTCGTCCAGTGTCAGAACGAACGATCACAGCACAAAAACCGCGCCGAGGCGCAGAAAATGCTCGCGTCGAAACTGTATCAGCACGAACAGGCCAAACGGGATGCCGAGCTGGCGAAACTTTACGGCGATAAAGGTGAAATAGCTTTCGGAAACCAGATACGTTCTTATGTGTTATACCCTTATCAGCTTGTTCGCGATGAACGGACCGACCTGAAAAGTCCGCACACGGACAAGATACTTGACGGGGACATACAGGACTTTATGGACGCATACCTTCGCCATCGTGCAGCGGAGCGGACCAGGCAATGATCGCCATCGCCAAGTACATGCCAGACAAGTGTTTATGCGAAAGTCGGCCGACAACGCATACAAACTTTATCCGCAATTATGTGTCTATCATAAACAGAGGTAATGTGTTAAGATTCCCAGTTCTACCGGACAAAAATGGCTGGAGAATTCAGCAATGGCGAAAAAAGTTTTAGCTGTGTGCCTGATTGCGTGTTTTATTCTTGTGGGAGCCGGCCAGGTTTTTGCACAAGCCCCCGCCCCAGTTGAGTTTTCAGACAAGGCTGTCAAGGCTGCGATAGACAAGGGCATCAAGGCCTTGTGGGATCAGTGTTCTCCACAGGGCACATGGCCCGCTTATGGAGAGCCTGCCAACCCGACTTTTTATTTTCCTGACGGCCCGACCGCACTGGCCGCTTACGCCCTGCTTGAAAACGGAGTCAACCCCCAGGACCCACGCATGAAGAAGACCCTGGATTGGCTGGCCAAGCAGAATTGCACCAAAACTTACGCCCTGGGCCTGCGATGCAACGTGTGGCTGATCGTCAGCGAGAAAGACAAAAATTATCTGAAGTATCTCCGCAAAGACGCGCAGAAACTCTGGGAAGGCACGGTAATGGGCGGCTACCGATACGACGTGCCGAGCGCCCAGGATTACGATAATTCCAACAGCCAGTACGGCCTGCTCGGCGTGTGGGCGGCTGCGATGGCGAATATCGAAGTGCCGGAAAAATACTGGCAGATCGTCATGAAGCACTGGGTCAACAACCAGAATGCCGACGGCGGGTGGGAATATATCGGACCCAGCGGGGCGAGCACCTACACCATGACGACCGCTGGCGTTGCGAGCCTGTACGTCTGCCTCGACAACCTGCTTGCGGATGCATTCATCAAATGCAACGTCAACAACGAATTCGCCAGCGTGAAGAAAGGCCTCGACTGGTTCGACAGGAATTTCCCCAATTCCGTCCAGGGCGCGCCCAACGGTTATTATCTCTACGGTATTGAGCGTGTCGGCCTGGCCAGCGGATACAAGTACTTCGGCACAGCCGACTGGTACAAGCTGGGTGCAACCCAGCTCATCCGCGCCCAACTGCCTAACGGCCAGTGGCAGGGACCATGGGGCAATCTGCAGGACACATGCTTCGCGCTGTTGTTTCTCGCGCGAGGCAGAAACGCGATTCTCTTCAACAAGCTCGAATACGCCGGCGACTGGAACAACCGCCCACGCAATCTGGCCTCGATCACCAGCTGGGTGAGCAGGACGTTCGAAACGAAAGTCAACTGGCAGATTATCAACCTTCGCGTGCCGGTGACGGAATGGCACGACGCGCCGATGCTGTTCATATCCGGCTCGAAGGCCCCGGCATTCACCGATGCCGACATAGAGAAAATCCGAACTTTCGTCTACCAGGGCGGTACGATTGTCAGCTGCACCGAGTGCAGGGGCAAGGAGTTCGAGAAAGGCATCCGCGAGGCCTACAAGAAAATGTTCCCGGAATATGAGCTTGTGCCCATAGCTCCGGATCACGAGCTGTACAGCATTTATTTCAAGCTGGGCGGCAAGCCGAAATTCAGCATACTCTCAAACGGCGTCCGCCCGCTGGTGATTCACACCGACGAGGATATTTCGCTCGACTGGCAGCAGAAAAAAACCGCCACCAGGAAATTTTCGTTCCAGGCTGCGGCGAACATCGCCCGCTACGTGACGGATAAAATCAACGATCTTCGCCCGCGAGGCACGAGCCACTGGCCGGAAGAAAAGGAGTATGCGACCACCTGCACGCTGAAAGCCGCCAGACTGAAGTTCAACGGCAACTACGATCCGGAAAAGCTGGCGTACCTGCGATTCTCGATGATGATGGCCCGCGACTACGGCCTGAAGGTGGAAGTCGCCCCGCCGATGGACATAGTCAAGGACCTGGCGAACGCGAAGGTCAAGCTCGCCATCCTGACCGGCACGGGCAAGCTGAACCTCACGGCAGAGGAAAAGGCGGCACTGAAGACGTTCACTGACAACGGCGGCATACTGTTCATCGACGCAGCCGGCGGATCGACCACTTTCGCCACTTCCGCCGAGAACGTTCTGGAAGAAATCTACGGCAAGCGTGCACTAAGATCGCTGCCCATGACATCGGACATTTATACGCTCAAGAACGCCGACCGGAGCCTGGTGATCAGGGATGTCCGTTATCGCAGCAAGACTGAAGCCCGCCTGGGCGCAGGCAACAGGTCGCCCGGCCTGAAGGCGATTCTCAACAGCAAGGACATGCCGATAGTCATCTACAGTCCGGAAGACATCACGACCGGCCTGGTCGGATTCCCGGCCCACACAATTGATGGCTATGAGCGGGATTCGGCATTTAAACTGATGCGAAATATCGCGTTTTACGCGTCAGGAATGGAAATCAAGCCGAAGGAAGTCTCGGACGACGACTCGTCAGAAACAACCGAAGACAAAACCGACGATGCGGCGAGCGGCGCGACCACTCAGGAAAACAAAGGCACGGAAAAAACAGAAGAGCCGGTCGGAAAGTAAACCCCGAATATTTCTCAATTGTCCGCCGGGTGGAGTTTCAGTCTCCGCCCGGCGACAATTTTTACCGCCAGCAGCACCATCGCGCCCACCGCCCATGCGCTGCAGCCGATTATATGAAACAGCGCATGCCGCGTGACATTCGCTGCGGCAGCAGCCATCGCCACCACCGCAATACCCGTGACACAGAGAATCACCGCCGCGATACGGGGCGCCTTTTTAATCCCTGACGGATCAGCCAGTTCGATAACGGCGATATGCGCCACAATCACCATGCCGGCCAGTATAAGCATCTGGAACGCGTAGCCGTGTATCTCCATCGCCCACACATCCTGCTGCCAGACGGTCGCAATCAGCATGGCGGCCGGCAGACTTATTCCGGCGAGCATGGTTCGCCCTCTTCCCGCGAAAAGCAGTCCGCCGGCGAGCAGGGCCGCCGCGATAACCCGCATGTCGCCGATTATTCTTGTCGGAACAGGCGCCGCGGAATAGTCGATAAGCCACATTGTCCCGCCGACCGCCGCAAGCAGGCCCGATATGCACATGGCTGCGAACAGCGGCAGTCGCCGGTCTGTCCGCAGGCCGCGGTGCGAAACCATGTCAAGCAGCAGAAGCACCAGCATCGTCGCCGCGTAAAAGCCGGCCACGATGAGCATCCGCGTAACCTGCAGCGGAACGGCGGCCACCTGCACGGCGACGGCCTTGTCGGCGTCGACCGGTTCGCCGTCGGCATTAACCGGCACCTTCTGGCTCATGCGCCAGCTGTCAAACGTATCGTCGGCGACTTTTACTTCCAGGCTGTCAGTGGCAGCCTGCGATACGAACGCAATTACTATTGCGACCAGCAGTGTAATCACCGCGCTCGGAATTTTCGCCATTATGACCACGGCGCCGTTGAACGCCCCTATTGCAAGTCCGGCCGCACCCGCCAGCGCCACGGCGGCGGAAGGGCTTATGCCGGCGTTAATCGCCCGCGCGGCGATAATACCGCCCAGGCCTGCGACGGTCCAGACACTCAGGTCTATCGCACCGCAGCGCAGCGCAAGCAGGAATCCCATCGCCAGCAGCGTGCATGACGAGGCCATCTGGCCGGGAATGTCGTTAAGGTAGCGGTCCGCGTCACTGCCTTCCCAGACGGAAAGCAGCGTCACGGCCAGCAGTATGACTATCGCTATACCGCAAATATCCCGCAGCCAGGTGTGCGACCTGCCGTGAGGACACAATCTGTCTTCAAGCCATGGCATTGCCGATATCGCCGCTCCAAACCAGGTTCGTAAAGTTTAAGTTATCGCCGGGCGCCTGGAAACCCGCCTTATCAACCAAAAGCCCCGCATCATTTCGACGCGGGGCTTTATTAGCGATTATTCTTTTTCTTATTATAAACCCTTGTGTTGTTCCTCAGCGACCTCTGCGGCCAGCACAAGACTTTACTCGATAACCGGCAGCGGGCCGGCGAGAGTCTCGAACTCGTTGACAACCATGTTCTCGCCGGAGCATATCTGCTCCTTGAGCATCCGGATTTCCGGCATGCGCCAGCTCAGCCAGTACTTCGCGACGGCCTTCTTGGCCTCGCTCGCAGTCGCCTGGTCGCAGAACAGGGCCGCAACTATGAGGTATATGCCTATATCGACCAGCTTGCGTGCATACAGGTCCTTATACCCGTTGCCCGTGGCCGTCTTTATGTATTCGACGGACTCTCCCAGCAGGCCAAGGCCCTCGCGAATCCGCTCGATCATCGGCTTGATGTCGGCCGGCCAGTTGCGGTCGATAAGCTCTTCGATAAGCGCCTGCGCCGTGCCCGACGTCATGCCCGCGACGGCGGCAACCACCTGAAGCTGGCTGGTGCCTTCGTATATCGTCGTGATGCGCGAGTCGCGCAGGTTGCGCTCGACGGGGTAGTCCTTCATGTACCCGCTGCCGCCCAGGACCGCGATGGCGTTGTTGGCGACACGCATGGACATTTCCGAGGCGTAGTACTTGCTCATCGGGGTAAGCAGTTTGTTGATGCGGCCGTACTTGCGGGAATCCTGCTTGAGGGCCTTCTTCTCCTCGGCGTCCGTCACGTTGCCGAACTCCATTTTGCGAAGCGCGCCGTTTTCAAGGTCCACGCAGAAGCTGCCGTAATACGTCAGCGTGCGTGCGGCCTGCAGGTCTACGCTGCTCTGGACCAGCAGTTCGCGGACGGCCGGGAAGTTCTCAATGGCCGTGTCGAACTGCTTGCGGCTGTGGGCGTAGTCGCGGGCCACGCGATACGCGCACTCGCCGATGCCCAGCGACTGGGCTGCGATGCCCACGCGGGCGCCGTTCATCAGGCTCATGACGTAGGTAATCAGACCTCTCTGTCGCTCGCCGATGAGCTTGGCGGGCGAATTGTCGAAGAATATCTCGCAGGTCGGGCTGCCGTGGATGCCCAGCTTGTTTTCGAGTCGGCGGATTTTCACCGTCGGACCCTTTTCGACGAGCAGCAGGCTCAGGCCTCGGCCGTCGGATATGTCAAGCTCGGTGCGGGCCAGCACCAGCAGCACCTCGCCGCAGCCGTTCGTGATGAACCGCTTGACGCCGTGCACGTACCAGTTGCCGTTTTCGTCCTGCCTGGCGATTGTTTTGACCGCCTGCAGGTCGCTGCCTGCGTCCGGCTCGGTGAGGACCATCGCGCCGGTCCATTTGCCGCTGGCCATCGGGGGCAGGTACTGCTGCTTGATTTCCTCGCTGGCGAAGGCGTTGATGGTTTCGGCGATTCCCTGCAGTCCGTATATGTTCATCAGCGACGCATCGGCGCGGCTGATGATGTCGTTCGACATGGTATAGATGAGGTTCGGGCAGTTCAGCCCGCCGAAACGATAAGGCAGCGTGAAGCCCATCATGTCGGCCTGGGCGAGCGCCTTCAGCGATATCTCGATGCCCTGTGCCCGCGTTACCGAGCCGTCCTCGTTCAGCCTGTTGCCGACCAGATCGGTGTTTTCGGCCGTCGGCGCAACGATGTCGCCGGCGATGGCGCCGAGCGTGGTGAGGATACGCCGGTAGTTGTCGACGGCGTCTTCGGCATTCTCAGGCGCGAAGTCGAACTCGGAAGCGTACTTGAAGCCCTCTTCCATGATGCCGGCCAGTCTGCCGATATCCATGTGATTGAAGAGGAACTGAATGTCTTCGTTATCTTTGTAAAAATTTGCCATTACCTGATTCCTCTATTAATGCTTTGCGGTCTTGACGGCGCCTTTGATGTCCGCCCCGCCGCGAATGGCCTTGATCATCTTGGGAATGACGTCGTTCATGTCGCCGACGATGCCATAGTGGGCGACCGAGAAGATCGGCGCGTCCGGGTCGTTGTTGATGGCCAGGATTTTCGCCGATTCCTGCATGCCGGCCCGGTGCTGAACCGCGCCGCTGATGCCGCACGCGATGTAAAGCGCCGGACGAACCGTCGTGCCTGTCTGCCCGACCTGATGGTCATGATCCACGAAACCAAGGTCGACAGCCGCTCGCGACCCGCCGACAGCTGCTCCAAGCGCGCCGGCAAGGTCCCAGATAAGCTTGAAGTTGTCCCTGCTGCCGACGCCGGCGCCGCCCGCCACGATTATACGGGCCGCCTTCAGGTTGACCTTCTTCTGGCGGCGCTGCGACTCGATAATCTCCAGCGGAAGCGTCACGCCGTCCAGCGACGCCTTGACGGAGATGACCTCGCCCTTGCGCTTCTTGTCCGGCTCGGGCATGTGCATCACGCCTTCGCGGACGGTCGCCATCTGCGGCCAGCGCTCGGGGTTCACGATTGTCGCGATGATGTTGCCGCCGAACGCCGGGCGTATCTGGTACAGCAGGTTCTTGTATTCCTTTTGAGTCTTGGCGTCGACATGGTCGCCGATCTGCAGGTCGGTGCAGTCTGCGGTCAGCCCGCACTTCATCGCGCTGGCGACCGTCGGAGCGAGGTCGCGCCCTATCGCCGTCGCTCCGAACAGGCATATCTGAGGCTTGTACTGCCCGATGGCGTCGCAGATAACCTTGCTGTAGCCGGCGGCCTGATAATGGGCCAGCTTCTCGTCTTCAATCACATAAACCTTGTCCGCGCCGTAGGCGATGAGCTTGTCGGCCAGGGGCCTGACGCCCTTGCCGGGCAGCACGGCGGCCAGCGGCACCGACAGCTTGCCTGCGAGCTCCGCGCCTTTGCTCATCAGTTCGAGCGGAACGTCGGACAGCTTGCCCGCTTCCTGCTCCGCGAAAATCCAGACTTCGCCTTTTCTGTTCACTTCTATCATGTTTGTTCCTGGTTAACTGGTTAACTGGTTCACTAGTTAACTGGTTAAAACTGGTTTCCTATAAGCCCTGAATCCACAGGCTGTATCTATGTCTCATTGCCTACTCTTTCCCGAAGATAGGCAATATATCCATTTATTAACTTCGCCACAGTCTCCGCTTGCTTTCGCAAGTCATCCAAGTGCTCCGCCTTGAAATAGCCTTCATCTTCACAGGCATTCAAGTCATCCTGAATCTCGCATATACTCCCGCGAGAACGGTACAAATAACTGATGTTGTGCCTGTAACTTCTGCTTCCGTGGCCCTCGGCAATGCAGTTCGTCACCGAAAGAGCCGCTCTTCGCATCTGCGAAAATAAATTGTGTTTTTCTTCCTGCGGCAGCAGGGTTGTTAATTTGAAGACCCGCTGCCTCAGTATTCGTGCTTCCTTGTATACTTCCAGATCCTCAAACCCTTTCCCCATTCTCAGATCCTTAATTTTTCAAACACCAATCAACCAGTTAACCAGTTAACCAGTCAACCAGTTAACCAGTCAACCAGTTAACCAATTGTGTGGTCTTGGACTAGGCTGCCGATAAGCTCGCCGATTCCCTTTTCGGTCGGCGGATATTCGTGGTACTCCCCGCCGGTAAGCACGACCGACTGGATGCGGTGCACCTTCGTCGGGCTTCCGCTCATGCCGCACCACTGCAAATCGGCCCCGACGTCGTCGAGGTTCCACTGCTCTATCAGCAGCCCTTTGGCCTTGAGCTTTTCGCAGTACTTGTTGACTTCGCTGGTCTTAAGCTCGGCCGTATAGTTCTCATAGTCGCCTTCCAGCAGGTGCTCGGCCTTCTGCTCGACCTCGGCACGCGACATCGCCTTTTTGTACTTCATCAGGCGCTTTGCGGCTTCGGGACGCGGAGTGTTGGCGGTTTCCATCACGGTAATCAGCACGGGAAGCCTGCATTTGACAACTTCAAAACCGTTGCCCACGTTGCGCTTGACGGTAATCCTGCCGCCTTCCACGCCCATCAGCTCTTCCAGATAGGTCACCAGCGGAAAGCCGAGCTTCTCGGCCAGCTGCGGACCTACCTGGGCCGTGTCGCCGTCGATAGCCTGTCTGCCGCAAAGCACGATATCCGGGTTCAGCTTCTTCACGGCACATGAAAGAATGTAGCTGGTCGCCAGCGTGTCGGAGGCAGCCGCCCTGCGGTCGGTTATAAGAACCGCCTTGTCGGCGCCCCGCATGAGGGCGTCTCTCAGCACGTCGCATGCGGTTGGCAGGCCCATGGTTACGACCGTAACCGTCCCGCCGTGCGCGTCGCGGATGGCCAGGGCCGTCTCAAGGGCGTTAAGGTCTTCCGGATTGAAGATTGCCGGCAGCGCGGCGCGATTGACCGTTCCGTCTTCTTTCATCGCCTCGCCGGTAATCCGCTTGGTGTCCGGCACCTGTTTTACACAAACTACGCAGTTGTATCCCACGTTGCTCACTCCCAAATGATTTTCTCTCTGCGGGCGCCTATGCGCCCGATAGAACATCGGTCCGCCATATAGACGCAGACGGACCGATTAAAGGTCGGTAGAAGCTAAATAGTTAACCGGAGCAAGTCAAGATGAAATGAGCCGCTTCCAAATGTTTGCCTCCGACGAAGCTTATCGCCGCAGACAAACCTAATATTCACAGATGCAGCGTCGATTAAATACATTGCGATAAAAACCTCACAGACCGTCTATATTCTGCAGTTTTTTCATCAAACGCGCGAACTCCGGGTGATGTCTCGGGTTTAATTTGAACAGAAAAACGCCGCTTATTCTTCCTCACAGATGAACGATTCGTGTTTTGCCCTCTGGTCGGCAAGGTCCAGCGCGAGGTTTATGGCCGCTATCATGCTGGAGGCGTCGGCCTTGTTCCTGCCGGCGATGTCGAAGGCCGTTCCGTGGTCCGGCGAGGTGCGGATAATCGGCAGGCCGAGCGTGAGGTTGACGGCCTCCTTCCAGCCTAGCAGCTTGACGGGGATAAGCCCCTGGTCGTGGTACATGGCGATTACGCAGTCGTACTGGCCGGCCAGCGCGTTTACAAACAGCGTGTCGGCCGGGTAAGGCCCGGATGCGTCGATGCCGGCCTCGGTCGCCATGATAATCGCCGGCTTTATCACGCGGTCTTCCTCGTCGCCGAACGCGCCTTCCTCGCCGGCGTGCGGGTTGAGGCCGGCCACCGCGATTCGCGGCCGCTCGATGCCGAACCAGTCGCGCAGCGCCTTGTGCGAAAGCTCGATTGGGTTGAACACGCAGCCGATCGTGAACTGGTCGCGTATGTTCATCAGCGACGTGTGTATCGTCGCCAGCGTAACGCGCAGCTTGGGCGAGACGAACATCATCGCGTAGTGCTTCACCTTGCAGCGGTCGGCGAGCAGTTCGGTGTGGCCGGGGAATTTCCTGTAGCCCGCCTGCTGCCACGACGCCTTGGATATCGGCGCGGTCACCAGCGCGTCGATAAGCCCCTGCTTTGCGGCTGCGATCGCATCCTCGCAGAACGCCATCGAAACCTTGCCGCCGATTCTGCTGGAGCCTCTCGGCATTGCCACCGGCAGGGAAATTTCGTCGTAGTCCAGCACGACAATGTCGTCGGCGAACCGCATTATGTCTTCGTGGTGCTCGCGGCGGAAAGGAATGTTAAGCTCAAGCGAATCGGCTGTGTAGGCGATCTGCTCGCTGAATCCGAAAACGATGAACCGCCCACGCCTGCGCAGGTTTTCGTCAGCCAGCGCCTTTACGACCACCTCGGCCCCGATGCCGCACGGGTCGCCCATGGTGATGCCTATGATGGGACGGTTATTCGACATTTTTATCTCATCGTTCGCTTACGCGAATCCCGCTTCCCGGAGTTTTTCGAGTGTCAGCCCGCCGGACGAAATCAGCCCGCCCAAACATTTGCGGACATACTTGCCGATAAGGTCGGTCTCGACGTTCACCTTCGCCCCGACGGCAAGGGCCGCCAGCGTCGTCTCGCCCAGCGTGGTTGGTATCAGCGCCACGCTGAAGCCGTCGCGTGCGGCGTCCACAAGCGTCAGCGACACGCCGTCTATCGCGACCGAGCCTTTGGGAACCATCGCGTCGAGCAGCTCCCGCGGGCCGGTGAAGCAGACCTTCCACTGCCCCGCCTTGTCGATGCGCGAGACCGTGGCCGTCCCGTCAACGTGCCCCTGCACGAGGTGGCCGTCCAGGCCTTCGCCCAGCCGCAGCGCCGGCTCGAGATTCACCCTGCTGCCGGCCCGCAGGCCGCCCAGCGTCGTGCGGGTGAGCGTTTCGCTGACGACGTCGAACCGCCCCACCGCGGCGGTAAGTTCCGCAACGGTCAGGCAGGCGCCGTTGACGGCTACGCTGTCGCCCGGTTTCAGGCTGCCTGCTATCGGACCCAGGTCGATAACGACCCTGCCGCCCGCGCCGGCGCCAAAAAGCCTGAATTCCTTCACCGTTCCGACGTGTTTTATTATTCCTGTAAACATGGCTATTAAATGCTAGGCTAAGCAAGCCCCTGCGCCAACCAAAACTCGGCGATTTCAATCGTCTGCAATTTCGCGGTTTTACTGGAGTTAAACGGTGTATAATAGCGGTTCCCTCGGCGGAATATCTGAAATGTTTGTGAAGGGAGACACATGGCCGGCTTAGAAAAGCTAAATGCGCTGCGGCAGAACGTGGAATCCGTGCTTCTAGGCAAATCCCAGGCGGTCCGGCAGATGCTGGTCGCCCTTCTGGCCCGCGGGCACGTGCTGCTGGAAGACGTGCCCGGCGTCGGCAAGACGATACTCACGCGGGCGATCGCGCGGAGCATCGACTGCGACTTCAGCAGAATCCAGCTCACCCCGGACCTGCTGCCCAGCGACATACTCGGCGTCAGCATCTACGACTCGCAGACCGGGCAGTTCGCGTTCAAGCACGGGCCGATATTCGCGAATATCATTCTCGCCGACGAAATCAACCGCACCACGCCGCGAACGCAGAGCGCCATGCTCGAAGCGATGAACGAATCGCAGGTGACCGCCGACGGCAAGACATATCCGCTCGGCCCGCCCTTCATGGTCATAGCCACGCAGAACCCCTACGAGTTCGAGGGGACCTACTTCCTCCCGGAAAACCAGCTCGACAGGTTCATGCTCCGCGTGCGGATAGGATACCCCGACAAGAAAACCGAGCTTGAGATTCTCAAGACCCAGCCGGGCAGAACCCAGCTTGTAAAACTCGAGCCGGTCATGACGGCGGCAGAACTTATCGAGCTGCAGGACCGCGTGCTGGAGATAAAAATCGACGATGCGATATTCGATTATATCCTGGCTATATCCGAAGCGACGCGGCGGAGCGAAGACCTCATGACCGGCCTGTCGCCGCGCGGCGCGCTGGCGCTCACGCAGGCGGCCAGGGCGTCCGCCATGATAGACGGGCGGAATTACGTCGTCCCCGACGACGTGAAAGACCTCGCCGTCAGCGTATGCGCGCACCGGCTGCTTACAAGGTCGCTCACGCATGACGGTTCGGGCACAGCCGTCGACGCGCTGTTCCGAAAAATCCTCGAAACGGTCCCGGTCCCGCAATAGGGAGCGTCCCGCCATGAGCCGCAGGCCTCAAAAAAAATCTGAAGGAACCCGATTCCGCCTGGCGATGACGGGCTGGCTGTTTCTGGGCATATCGTTCGTGCTCGGCCTGGTGGCCATAAGAAGCCAGATCGCCCTGATGTTCATAATCTTCGGCGTGATGATGGGCGCGCTGCATACGTCGGCCTTCATTGCCCACAAAATGATCCTCGGCCTGTTCGTCCGCCGCGAGATACCGCCGCGGGCGTGGCAGAACCAGGCGGTGCACCTGGGCTATTACATCCGCAACCTTCGCAAACGCGTCTCATGTCTTGCGGTAAACGTGGACGAAATTTCACCGGAAGGCATCGAGAGCGTAGCCGGCTACTGCGTGCATATCCCGCCGAAGGCCGCCTTCAGGTCGGGGGCGAGATTCGTCGCCACGCGGCGCGGAAGAATAGACTTTCAGGGCGTCCGGCTGCAGACGATATTCCCGTTCGGGCTGATTACCACGACGCGGCGCATCAGCATGCCGGCGTCGCTTCTGGTCTGGCCGGGCAGGGGCAAGCTGACGCGGCAGCTGCTGCATCGGGGCGCCGTGGAGACATCCTCGGCCGCTCCAAGCCCCGCAACCGGCGGGCAGGACGAATTTTTCGGCCTGCGCGAATACCGGCCCGACGACAATCCGCGATGGATTCACTGGCGAAGAAGCGCGACAAGGTCCAGGCTCATCGTTCGCGAGATGGCCCGCCCCCTGCCGGAGGAGCTTTGGGTGGTGCTCAACACGCAATGCTCCGACACGTCGGAGGCGGCCGCTGAAACGCTGGAAAAAATGCTGCGGTTCGCGGCGACGCTTATCGATTACGCTTTCGTCCGCGGATATCAGGTGGGCATGGCGATTTCGCAGCCGGACCGGGTCGAAGTTTATCCGCCGCAGGCAGGCAGGGCCCATCGCGGCAAGCTGCTGGACGCCCTCGCCGTAGCCGAACTCAACACCGCCACGGGTATGGACAAAATTCTGGACGCCCTGCACCGCAGGCAGCTCAGGCATGCGCAGGTTATCGTCGTAACCGAAGATGTCGCAAAAATTGCGGAAGCCGGCCTGCGCAGGCTTAAAGGCTGCTGCAGGCACCTGACTGCGCTGGACAGGAATACGATTCCGGCGGTTTTCCAGGACGCCGTAAGCGCCTGAGAAAGACACGAAAACCGTGCCACTGAGAAGCTTCAGCAAAACCGAGACGATCCTGACCGAGAGGCGGCGAATCGAACCGCCGCTGCTGGCCATGGTCTGGCTGGGCATGACGACGCTCTGCCTCACAGAGGGCAACGCCTTTTTCTACATCATCTGCGCCACCGTCGTGGTTGCGATCAACATCTGGGCCGCACGGGCCGGCAAGGAATTTTACACGCGCCGGCTGTTCGTCAACATCGGCGTGCTGCTGGCGACCGGAATGTTCGTCGTTGAGGCCGTCCTGAGGCAATGGCTGCTGGTAGCAGTCGGCCATTACCTCATACTCATCCAGCTGTGCAAGCTATTCGAACGAAAGGCCAATCGCGATTACGCACAGATGCTCATTCTCAGCCTGCTCACCATGGTGGCGGCGGCGCTCATGTGCGTCGAAGTCTGGTTCGCGATCGTTTTCCTTCTGTACCTGATTCTTGCGTCTTACACGCTGATGATCTTCACGCTGAAGCGAGGCCTCGACGCAGCCGCCAACGCCCGCCTCGCGAACGAAACCTCCCCGCCGGCGCCGCATCGGATAGCGTGGAACGTAACGCGGGACTGGCCTGCACGCACGCTTCGGCGTCGGCTGGTGTTCATAATTCTGTCCATGCTGCTCACGGGGCTGGTCGTGTTTCTCATAGCGCCGCGGGCGTCGCAGCTTGCCGACAGCGCCCTGGGCGCCCCGCCGGCAAGCACGGGCTGGAGCACAATGGTGCACCTCGGCGACGTCAAACAGATGTACAAATCCGACAGCGTCGCGATGAGGGTGCGGGTAAGCAATCTGCCCAAAGGCAAGCTGCCTCAGAACCTGCTGTATCTTCGAGGCCTGACTTACACCAGGTACCACAATTCCGGGTGGGTGCGAATGACGTCCCTAAGGGACGAGGAAGCCTATCGCCCCGTTCCGGAAATACTCGGCCAGGCCGTCAGGCAGGAAATCACAATGAGCCGGTCGCTGCTGCCGACGGTGTTCTCAAGCTATCCCACATGCGCCGTCGAGGCGGAACTCGGGACGCTGCGAATCGAGCCGGACATGTCCATAACGCTTTCCGGCGGCGGGTCACCGGCCGGAATGACGAAATACACGGCCTATTTCTGGCCAGACCCGCTTACCGAAAACCAGCGGCGGTATCTGCAGCAGAATTCTCCGTATCTCGACGAGAAGCCGCAGAAGTGGGTGGAGACGACGGACCGCGTCGTCGAAAAAGCCCGCCAGTGGTGCGCCGACCTGCTGCAGCAGCGCCAGGAGCAGCCGGAAAATTGCGACAAACTGGACCTGGAAATAGCAGGACGCATACGCGACATGCTCAGCCGGGAGTATTCCTACACGCTCGACTTGTCCAACGCCAATCCGAACAACGACGGCGTGGACGACTTTCTCTTCCATATGAAGAAGGGGCACTGCGAGTATTTCGCCTCGGCGCAGACCGTGATGTGCTGTGCGCTGGGAGTCCGCGCCAGGCTCGCGACGGGTTTTCACCCGCATGAATTCGACAAATCCTCAGGCGAAATAATAGTGCGCGACAGCGACGCCCACGCATGGTGCGAAGTCTTCACGCCGAGCACCGACTGGGTAATCTTCGACCCCACTCCCCAGGGGGCCGAAGCGGACAGCGGCGGATGGTGGCTGGCGATAAAGGATTTCTGGGTCAATCTGAAATTCCTCTGGTACGAAAACGTCATCGGCTACGACACCGAGTCGCGCAATAATCTCGGTAAACAACTGAAAGACCTGCTCACTCGGGGTGCCGAAGCCGTAAAAACCGCAGCCAAGGCGGTAAGCGACGGGTTCGTGAACCTGCTGCTGCACGGCAGCGTCGATAAGGCCCTGTTCCAGTTCAGCATAGTCGTCGGCCTGATAGGCCTGCTTGCGGAGACGATACTGATATTCAGATTCGTCCGGCGCAGCGTCCTGAACAGGAAAACCGTCCTCAGAACTCACGGCGTCAGGCGGCGGAAGCTGAAATTCATCATCCGCCTGATAAAGCTGCTGAAAAAGAAAGGCCTCGCCGGCGGCCCGCACCAGACGCCGAGGGACCTGGCCGACCTCGCCGCCGAGACGCTCGCCCTGCCGAAAGATTCGCTCCGCCGCGTAATCGCTTTCTATTACAGCATCCGCTGGGGCGGCGCGACGCCGACGCAGCAGGAATTCGCAGACGCCGAGCAGCTGGTAGCCGACCTCGCAAAACAACTGCGATAATCCGCCCTGCCCCCGGCATTGTGAAAACCGGCAGGATAGTATATACTGCCCTGTCGGAACAGCTTCACAAGGATGGTTTTTATGGGCGATTTTCAGGAACTTATTGATATTAGTACGCCCGAGGGCGGGACAAAACAGATTCGTAAATCTCGTCCGCCTGAAGTATCATCATTAACGGGCAAAAAACTTATACCGTTCGGGTGGTATGGGGGGAAATTTTCTCACTTGACTTGGTTGCTGCCTTTGCTTCCTCCGTGCCATCATTATTGCGAACCTTTCGCCGGCTCTGCGGCTGTTCTTCTGAATCGCAAACCGGCGCCCATAGAAACATATAATGATCTCGATGGGGAAGTGTGTAATTTTTTCCGGGTTTTGCGCGATCAAAAAGACAATTTGATCGAAGCAATCGGATTAACCCCGTTCTCCCGCGAAGAATTTGCTGTTGCCTGTCAATTAGATGCCAATCTCACGCCATTGGAGCGGGCAAGGCGTTTTTATGTCCGCGCCAGACAGGTCAGAATCGGACTTGCCCAAACAGCGACATTAGGGCGATGGGCAAACTGTAAAAACACAAGCCGCGCAGGCATGAGCGGCGTAATAAGCCGCTGGCTCGGCGGCGTTGAAATGCTTCCGGAAATCGCCGATCGCCTGCTGCGCGTCCAGATTGAGAACCGCCCGGCCTGCGATGTCATCCGGCTGTATGATTCGCCGGAAACCCTGTTTTATTGCGACCCGCCTTACATTCATTCGACACGAGGTGATTCCAAAGCATACGGTTATGAAATGGCCGATGATGAACATCGTGCATTGGCACAGGTCTTAAACTCGGCCAAAGGAATGGTCGCCCTGTCGAATTACGATTGCGATTTAATGAATGAACTGTACCCGCCTTCGAGATGGCAGAAGATTGTCGGGCCCGAAAAAACCAATCACGCAACAAAGGGCAAACGAGTTGAAGTCCTTTGGGTTAACTACAAGCCCGAACAACTTATAGGTAAATCAAATGGCGACGGACAGCTTTTCTAAAATTCTAAGCGATTCATACAAACGAGCCGGCGGGCATTTGAACAAATCTTTTATTTCCAACGCCGATATCAAGGACCGTGTCGAGGCCGTCGCATTATGCCTGAAGAATCGTGCCGGCGTGCGAGCCTTGTTGTCCGGCCTCCTGGCAAAGGTTCATAACAACAAGATTGATATCAGAAAGCCCTATACGGATATCGCCGGTGATTCGGGAAATGATTCTTATTCCGGTCGGCTTCTTGATGAACGCTATATTCAAAAATTAACCGCCTCCCCATACAACCTGCCGATAAATGCGACAACGGCGTTCTTGACGCCGGGTTTCCGCACGAAGAACGTCATTCTCACAACCGATGTCGCCCTCGAAGGACGACCGGCAGACATGTACAAGGCTTTGCTGCAATTATTCGATGATGTTCAATCTAATCGCATATCAGCCTCAAAAGTAATGGATGAAGTATTTCGCTTACTTATCATGGAGCGGACTAAACGAAAGCAATGTATCGAAAATCTGCTGGGCGATTTAAAGCGGACCACTGACAAACTCCCGCTTGCGGCGGAAAACATTGTCAAATTGATTGGACAGCACCTGGCTTGTAAAAACTCAAGCCGCCTGCCAGTTCTCATAGTTGCCGCTGCGTATAAAGCAGCTTCGGAAAAGCTCGGCGAACGTATACTTCATCTTCACGCTCATAATGCAGCTGACAAGCAAACTGGAGCAGCCGGTGACGTGGAGATAACCCTGATTGGCGACAATGATGTTATAACCGCCTATGAAATGAAAACGAAAATTGTCACGATCGACGACATAACCATTGCACTGGAAAAGATTTCAAACCACAAGGAGACAATCCAGAATTACATCTTTGTAACCACGGAAAAAATTGATCCGGATGTACAAGAATATGCGGCAGGAATATATGACGCCGGAGGCATTGAGATTGCCATTCTGGATTGCCTCGGTTTCTTGCGGCACTTCCTCCATCTCTTTTTTCGGTTGCGAACCGCCTTCCTTGATGCATATCAACAGCTTGTTCTAAAAGAACCCGATAGTGCTGTGAGCCACACGTTAAAAGAAACTTTTCTGTCACTCCGCAAGGCGGCTGAGGGCGCGGAATAGATTGTTAGGTGGATATTATCGTTATCTATTCTGCTTTACTCAGCAAAGACCTGCTCCCCCAACGTCCTTGAAGCTGTGATAATCCGGAGGCTTGCTTTTCGGCCGATTCAATGGTAAGCATCGCTCTGTAAATCCCCATGTAAACGTGTAAAAAGGTTTCGCTATGCAGGTTTCGCTTATAGGTCCGCCTCAATCCGGAAAAAGTACGCTTTTCGCAGCCGTCGCAGAAGCGGGCGGTTCGCACGTTCACATCGACCGACCCGACCAGCCACACATGGCCGTCGTCAAGGTTCCGGACAAGCGGCTCGACTGGCTCGTCGAGCTGGAAAAACCCGAAAAAATCACGCCGGCGGAACTGGAATTCCTCGACCTGCCCGGATTCGACCTTTCCGACGAAGCCGGCAGAAACCGCGCAAAAACCCACTGGGCGGCGATGCGGCAGAGCGACATGCTGGTGTTTGTCCTGCGGAATTTCGAGAACCCGTCCGTACCGCCCTATCGCAGCCGGATTGACGCAGCCGCCGACATGCGGGAACTCAACGACGAAACCCTTTTCGCCGACCTCGACCAGATAACCACTCGCATCCACAAACTCGAATCCTCACTGAAAAAGCCCACCGGCAAGCAGGACGAATACATGCGCGAGCTGGAACTCATGAAGAGGCTCGCCGAGGCGCTCGAGTCGGAGCGGCGGGTAAAAGACGTCATCAAGACCGAATCTGACGCCAAGCTCATACGAAGCTTCGCCCTGCTTTCGCAGAAACCGGCAATGGCGGTCCTCAACTGCGGCGAAAACTCGCTCGGCGAGGCCGGGCCCGAAACGTTTGAGTCGCTGCCATGCCTGCAGCTTTCCGCCAAAATCGAAGAGGAAATCGCCCAGCTCCCGCCTGAGGAGCGGGGCGAATTTCTCTCAGACCTCGGCCTGGCTGAACCGGCAAGGGACCGCCTCATCCGCGCCTGCTACCAGAGGCTGGACCTGGTGAGCTTTTTCACCACCGGCCCGGACGAATGCCGCGCGTGGACCGTGCCTGCCGGCACCGAGGCTGTAGTGGCGGCCGAGGAAATTCACAGCGACATCGCACGCGGGTTCATCCGCGCCGAAACCGTTGCATACGACGACCTTAAAGAGTACGGCAGCATGAAGGCCGCCAAGGCCGCCGGAAAGGTCCGTCTCGAGGGAAAACAGTACATCGTGAAGGACGGGGACATCATATATTTCAGGTTCAACGTTTAGGCGGCCCGGCGTAAGTCGGTCTACCCATGCGGGGATAAATCAAATAGAATAGTCGATCGGCCTGGCCGGGCGGCTATTCCTGAAACAGGCCCGGTCTGCTTGCAGAGATATGATCCGCTTCTTCGGCAGAAAGCGAAAAACAAAAAAAACCGCCCTGCCCCGGCAGAGACGGCAGTGGTGGCAGGTTGCGCTGCGCGCGATTGTGGTTGTGGCGATCTTATTCGCAGCCGTTTACGTGACATTGCCGTGGTGGCTGCCCAAGGCATGGCTCAAGGACAAAATCGCCGCTGACATGCAGCGACAGATGGGCGTGCCGGTAACCATAAACGAACTGCGGGTCAGCTGGTCCGACGGGCTGGAACTGCGAGGAATAAAAATCGGCTCGCCGGAAGAGTTCGGGGCCGAACCAATAGCGGATATCGAAAGCATCACATTTGATTTTTCGCCGCTGTCGGCCGTCTTCGACAAAAAAATCGACTGGATGGAGATAATCAGACCGAAACTCTTCGTCCGCTTCGATGACGCCGGCGACTGCAACGCCAGCCCGCTGGCGAAACTGAAGTTCGATATCGAGCCCGACCAGATGAGCATCCGGGAGGCCGTCGCCACATTCAAGCTGCCCGACCACGACAGGCTTCTGAGGCTGAACATCGGCGACATGCAGCTTATAGGCGGCCGGCTCGAAAACATAAAGCGGATTACGATGTCGGCCTCCTTCGAGCAGTCAAGCGGCAACGCGCCTATAAGCCTGAAAATGGCCGAGGAAAGCGGCAGAGGAGACATAACAAAAACCGCTTCGTTCAACTTTTCAAATATCGACCTTGAGCAGTTCCCGCTCGCCAAACTGCTGGGCCTGCCGGTAAGGAAATTCGCCGGACGATCCAGCGGCTCGCTCGAGCTGCAGTGCACAAAACACGGCCAGGTCGAACAATTCAACTGCAATATCTCGATACAGAATCTCGATGCTCAGCCCATCGGAGAAAAAGAGCTGCCCGTAATTCCCGACGCGCGGCTCATGGTTTCGGCAGCCCTGGACCCGGTGGTCACCGGCACGCTGCAGATCAATTCCATAGAGGTGCTGCTGCCGGGCATCGACCTTACCGGCTCGGCATCAATGTCGCTCGACGTGCTGGCGGGCGGATGGCAGGCGATAGACAACCTCGATCTTTCTGGAACAATCGACCCTGCGGAGCTTGCAGCCGTCCTCACCGGTGAGTCGATAATGCCGAGCGGCATGAAGGTCGAAGGCCCCGTGTTCGTCAGCGCCAAAATGCGGCATGAAGGCCCGATGCTCAAATTGTCGTTCATAGCGGACGGCGGAAATGTAACCGTCAGCCGCAACGAACTAATCCTCAAGCCGGCCGGACGAAAACTCATCGCGGAAATCCAGTGCGAACTTGACCACAGGACATCCAGCCTGGCCGTCGGAAACAGCAAATTCGAGCTTGGCGAAAACTACATATCAGGCCGCGGCAGAATCCACAGCGTAAGGCGTCTGGCCGAAGCTGCAGCCGCCATCACAGATGCCGAAGCCGCCAGAACCGTGATACGCGAACTGGCGAACCTCGAATGGGAAAGCTCGTGGCATATCAGCGAGCTTGAATCGCTGGCCGACCTGCATCCGGCAATCGCCGCGGTGCTGGACAATGTAAAACTCGCCGGGAGCATCGACGGCAAGGCCTCCGCGACGCCCGGCCCGGACGGCAAGGGCAGCCTTGCGGCGACCGTCGAAATTCCGGCTGACACGCAGCTGAGCATCGGCGGCGACTTCACCAAGCCGAAAGACGAAACGGTGAGGCTGGAGATAAGCGGCACAGCCGACGAGGCGAAACAGGCCATAGACGACATAAAAATGTCGCTCGCCGTCGGAAAAACCACGGTCGGGATGAACGACGGCAGCTACCGCCTGAATACGGACAAAATAGACACCGATGCCCAGCTAACCGGCACGTTTGAAGCAGCCGGCCTGGAGCACCTGTGCGCCTGGCTGCCGGAAAATTCGCCCTTCCGCAACGCCGTCCGGGATTCGCTTAACGGCGAAATCGATCTGCAGCGGGACGGCGATGCGAGCGAACTGCACATCCGCGTGAACATGGATGATCTCGCAGCCGAAATAAGCGACCTCTTCGTAAAAGCGGAAAACGAACCTGCGGAACTCATCGCTGACATTTCGCTTTTCGGCGCCGACGGCGGCGCGCTCGCAGGCGAGGCCAAGATAAGCATTACTGTCGAAGACATGGATTTCCAGGCCATCGTGATGTGGCCGGATTCCGGCAGCAGCCAAACAGAAAAAACAAACGGGACCACTTTCACCGGAACTATCGACATTCTCGACGCCGGCTGGCTGCTCGACCACTGCCCCGCTCTTGCCGGCCGAATGAAAGGCGGAAAGCTCTCCGGCCCGATATCGGCGATAATCAACGGCGCCGGCAGCGCCGACACGGTTGAATTTCACGCGTGTGTCAAAGCCGATCAGCTCGACCTTGCCATACCCGGCGAATACGTCCGCATCAAGCGGGCCGACGTCCCGCTGGCCGCCGACATCAGATGCACCCTGCAGAAAAGCGACAATCTGACGACGCTGGCGGTCGAGCATGCCAAAATAACCATCGCCCAAAACAGCGTCGAGGCCGCCGGCAAGGCGGTTCTGGACACCGTCGCCGACCAGCCTGTCAAAAAATTTAACGCCGAGATAAAGGCGGCAATCACAGCCGACGAAACGCTCTGCGACCTGCTGCCCGAACTGGCGGAACTGGCCGACAAGTGCAACGCTGCCGGAAGCATCACTGCTGAAGCCGCTGTCAACGCCGACGAAAAGCATCTGTCGCTCAAGGCCGGCATCAACGCCGATAATTTCTCTTTCGATGAATTGAAACTCTTCGAGCCGAACCCCGGCGACCTCGCTGCGGCCGAACTGGCGGACTTCTGCACGCTCGCCAAGCCTGCCGGCCTGCCGGCGTCGGCTGATATCGAATTATCAACCCAGTCGGACCGGTCCAAAATCAAAATCAACAACCTTGTCGCACGCATCGGCGATGTGGAACTGCTCGCCGACGGCAATGCAGCGCTCACGCTCGATGCAGCCGGGCTGCCGGTCGGCGCCACGCTCACCGATGCGCATATCGCCGTCTCGGCCGAACGGCTCGACAGGCTGAACGCTATCCTGCCGGCACTGGACGAAACGGAGCTTGCCGGCTACTTCGCCGTCGAAGGTGAAATGACCAGTACCGACGGCGCAATCGAAATTCCCTACGTCACGGCCGCCTTCAGCGACATTACCGGGCTGGCGGATGAGAAGGAATTCCTCGCCGACGGCGAACTCGTCGCAGAGAAAATCACCATCGCCGACGGCCGAGCCTCCGTCGGGCGGGTGTGGACGGAAGGTCTCAGGTTCAATTTCGGCAGCAACCGCACATGGCTGATATGCGACATCGCGGACGCCCTCGACAAGCCGACGGGAACCGCCGACGTCCTGGCCGAGCAGATTGACGACCGTGAAATCATGAAGCTGCTTGAGAAGTTCGCTGCCGGCGACAAGGCGGACGGCTTCAGCGACGAAACGGCGAAACGGCTCACCGCATCCGCCCAGCAGGCCATCGACACCGCCCGCCCGCTGCTGATGTCGGCCGACCTTAAGGTGCGGCTGGCCATCGACAGGATGCTGACCTTCGACAAGTCAATCGAGCAGCTTTACGACGTCCGCTGTGCACAGGCCGGCCTGACGGTTCAGAAGGGCCGCGTCATCGCCAGCTACGACGCCGGGCTTAACGGCGGCATGCTGCGAACGCAGATGACCACGCACATGGCCGATGACGAGCCGGTAATCATGCGCAACGCGGCGATGCTGGACCTCGTCGCCGCCGAGAACCTCCAGCCGCAGCTAATGAAGTTCTTCCCCGGCAACACCTGTCACGGATCGTTTACACGCACCGAGAACGTCCAGATACCGCTTCGCGACATGCTCGCCAACATAATGGATGCCCGTTACACGCTCCGCCCGACTGGCGAGGCGAAAACCATCACCACCGACGGCACGATCGTCGGCAAGGGCGCGCCGGATTTCGTGACGGCCGTCTTCCCCGGCCTGAACCTGACGAAGTACAACTATAAGAAGATGACCGGCTTCGCCGAGTTCGTCGACGACGGCAGCGCCGTCAACGACATGGTCTTCAGCGGCGCCTACGATATCTACATCGAGGGCGTTACCGACGCCGAAAACATCGGCCGATACCAGGTCGGCATAATACTGCTCGGCTCGCCGCAGTCGCCGGAATGGAACCACCTCTACAAGCAGGGCCGACTGCCGATACTCAAGTGGAAGGCGAAAATCGAAAACGGCAAGCTCTACGACGAAGAGGTCCAGTACCCCTGGCCGAACGAAACGCTGTTCACCATCGTGCTGAAGAACAACTACTTCTACCGCCTGTGGCTGAACCGCGACAAGAGCGAATCATCCAGCCAGGTGCGGGATGAGGACAAGCAGTAGCTTTTTTCATTTTTCGTAGCACAGGCGTCTCGCCTGTGTTTTTCTTTTGTGGCACAGGCGTCTCGCCTGTGTTTTTCTTTTGTGGCACAGGCGTCCCGCCTGTGTTTTTCTTTTGTGGCACAGCCGCCTCGGCCGTGTTTCTATTTTGTAACACAGGCCCATACCCATACGGAGGCTTCGCTCAGGGTAAACTGTCTCGCCTGTAAAGCAAGTTCAGAGTCTGCCCGCCATGCCCGCCGGCAGGCAGGCGGCAGGCGGGTTCTGTGTTTCGAGTTCAGCGATACGCGTTTAAGGCCTTACTTCCTTCTCCGTCGCAGCAACGCCAATCCGCCAAGACCGAGCAGCGACATCGTCGCGGGCTCGGGAACGTTGCCAATAGCGGGAGTACTGCCCCAGTTTGCAGCCAGCAAATCAAGGTCCAGCAGGTCGATTATCCCGTCACCATTGAAGTCGCCCTCGGCCCAACCGATACCAGAGCTGCTGCCCCAGTTGTCAGCCAGGCTGTTAAGGTCCAGAATATCCTCACCGCCATCAAGGTTCACGTCGCCGATGAAAAACTGCTTCGGATCGCCGCCGTTGAGGTAGTAGAGGTTCAGGCCGTTGAGGTCGATTACCGCCCCGTCGTTAATTACGAGATTATACACGTAAAGGGCCTCGGCCAGTCCGCCGTCTACCTGGTTGTCAACGTCGTCCACGAAGCGAATCTGCCCGGCATCGGCGCCGCCGATCTGCAGCGTGCCAAGCGCGAAGTTGTCTGTCCAGCCGGCTGCAACCGCCCCCACGTCCTGCCCGGCGACCTCGAAGTCATCGATGTCCTCGCTGCCGCCTTCAAAGATCAGCCTCAGGTTCGACAGGCAGACTTCAAGCGGGGAGGTATCAAATCCAATCGATATAACCCGCTATCTCGCGAATGTGATACCGCGGACGGGCGGGTTGGCGTCGCTGACGGCGCAGTAGAAATGGTGCAGCCGGCCGGCGGAGGCGATGATGCCCGGCTTGTGGGCGTGCTGGCTGTCGATGCTGCCGGGCGGGCCGACGTCGATGAGCACTTCTTTGCACTTCGTCCAGTTCAGCAGATCGTCGGACACTGCAGCCAGGTCGCGTGCATGGCAGTCGCGGGCCAGGGCAAAATAAAACATCACCCATTTCCCCTCATGGCGGAACACGCACGGGTCCGATGCGAACAGCTCGTCCGGCTCGCCCGCCCCGCCGTTGACGATTACGGGGTTGCCGGCGTGCCGCGTCCAGTTTTTCAGGTCGGTCGATGTGGCCAGCCCGGTCTGCTCGACCCAATCGTAGGATTTGTCGGTCTTGGCGTTGTAGAACATGTAATACACGCCGTCGTGCTCGAGCAGCCATGACTTGTACAGCCCGCCGCGTTCCCACGCCCCGCCGCCGGCGGCGTGCAGCACCGGTTCGCCGACGTCCCAGTGCGTCAGGTCGTCTGAGAAGCACAGCCCGATGGCGGCCGGCCCGCTCTCGTAGCCGGCGTTCGGATAGGCGTGGTACGTGCCAATGAATCGTCCGTCGATTTTCTTCAGCTCGCCGCTGCCTAACAACTCGTTGTCGCGGAGTATGCACGTGAGCGCTGCGTTGTACTCAGTGACGCTGCCTTTTGGCCCGCGGCCCAGCAGCAGGCCGCGCTTCGTCCAGTGCACGAGGTCGTCTGAGACGGCCAGCCCCGTCTGGTAGCCCACGCCGTCGAAACCGACGTATGTCATCCAGAACCGCCCGTCATGACGGAAGAGGAACGGGCAGTCGCACAGCCGGCCGTCGAAATCGGCGTCGCTGCCGCTCGGCGACAGGACAAGCCTGCCGTATTTGTGAGGCGTTCGCAGTTTATCGATAAGGCCCATTCAAATCTTCCTAACCGGTGAGGCTTAAGATATCATCATGCCTGCAATGAGCGGGCAGGAAAACGACATTCTTATAAAAGATATAGAAAAAACGCCGCGGCGGAATATCCGGCTGGTGGTGGCCTACAACGGAGCGGCCTATCACGGCTGGCAGAGGCAGGCCGACGGGCTGCCGACGATCCAGCAGCACATCGAGGAGGCGGCCGCCCGCGTGGTCGGGCATCCGGTTATCCTGTTCGGCACGGGGCGGACCGACGCCGGCGTGCACGCCGAAGGCCAGGTCGCGAATTTCTACACGACGAACTTTTCCATACCGCTGCGCGGCCTGAGGCGGGCCGTCAACGCCAGGCTGCCTCGCGACATTGCGATACGCTCGGCCGACGAGGTGCCGGACGACTTCCACGCATCGCGTTCGGCCGTCGGTAAAACCTACCGCTACCGCATCTATACCGCGCCGCAGCGGCCGGTGAATCTGCACAAGCTGGTTTACCATTACTGGCGGCAGCTCGACATCGAACCGATGCGGGATGCCGCCCGCCGGCTCGTCGGCACGCACGATTTCCGCGGGTTCGCATCGTCGGCAGACGAGCGTGAAGACACCGTGCGGACGATTTTCCGCTGCGAAATTTCCGAGGCGCCCGATGAAATACACGTGACCGTACAGGGCGACGGCTTTCTGTACAACATGGTGAGGAATATCGTGGGTACGCTCATCGAGATAGGCCGCGGCCACTGGCAGCCGGACAGGGTGGACCTGGTGCTTTCATCCCGCGACCGCCGTGACGCCGGCCCGACCGTTCCGCCGGACGGCCTGACGATGGTCTGCGTGCATTTCTGATGGAAGCCCCCGCTACTTCTCGTACGCCGCGAATGTTTCGATGATGTCGGATGCGCACTCAGCCGCCCGCAGCCTTTCGACGAAACCTTCCTGGCGGAACAGCACGCTGAGATGCGCCAGGAGCTTCAGATAGACCTTTATCATGTGCGTGGGAATGCCCAGCAGAACGATGAGATTGACGGGCTTTCCGTCATCGGAGTCGAACTCCACTCCCTCTTTCGAAACGCCGACAGCGACGACGAAGTCGTCCACAGCGTTTGTGCGTGCATGAGGAACGGCGACAAGATTGCCCACGCCGGTGGAATGTTCTTTTTCACGCGATAAGACAGCATTTTTGAATCCGACGAAATCGTTCACGGCCCGGGCGCCTTCAAGCAGCGCCGCCAGTTCTTCGATTGCGGCGTCCTTATGCCGGGCGGCGAGGTTCACGCAAACAGCCTGCTCCCTCAGATGTTCAAAAAGCTTCATTGTCTGCTCCTTATCGCGTCTCAGCCGGAAACCGCATCGGCCGCCGCAAGGACCGCCATCGCCTCCGAAGGAGACGAAACGCCGCGAAGTTTCATTATTACGTCCTGCCTCGACAGCCACGAAATTTTCGCCATCAGCTGCAGGTGTATCTCGATCCGGGTCGCGCAAATCAGAAAGAAAACATGCACAAGCTGATCGTCAATGGCATTGAAGTCGGTGCCCTGCGGGCAAACGCCCATCGCAATCGCCGGCTCGGGGAACATGTCCGGAATCGGGTTGCGGGGGTGAGGCGCGGCGATGCCGTGGCCGATGGCGGTGGTCATCATCCGCTCGCGATCGACCAGGCTCTTCAGCAGAAGGTCGGCATTTCGGGCAAAACCGGTCTTCAGCAGCGGAACCAGCAGCTGGCGGAAAATATCCTCCTTTGGGCCCGGGTGAATATCGAACGTCATAAGCTCCGGACGAAGAACTTCAGCCAGCGGCAGAAGATGTTTACCGGAGCCTCCGGATACCTCAGAGGACGACGAAAGCGGCAGGGATTGCATCTGGGCGACAAGCCACTCGCGAACAAGCGGCCGGATGAATCGCCACTGGCTGGCGATCTTGGCGGCGGGAATCTCCCCGCGCTGCGCCATTCGAAGTACTGTTCTTTCGGCAAGTTGCAGATATTCTGCGGTCTCCGAAAGCGTCATTATTTCCTGCCCCGCTGGTGAAGTATCCATTTTCAGAACCCTTTATGCCGGCAGTATAGTGCATCATAGTACTTTATAATGCACCGTACGTAATTATAAAGTCTATCTCTCAGGTGTCAATAGTAATTCCCCTTGATGTGGCAAAGGCGTGTGTACAAATTTGTCTGCGGCGGCGACGAAAGAGGACCGCTATTGGAGGGAAGGCTAATAAGCCTTTACGATTTTCGCGCCCGGGTAATAGAAGTTGAGAATCTGTTCGCCGGTCCAGCCTCTGGCGGCCTTGTCTTCCGCGCCCCACTGGCTCATGCCGACACCATGACCGAAGCCGCGACCGTCGTAAAATTCGATGTCGCCGCCGGCGTCCCGCATCTTGCAGTTCATCGAGTACAGCCCCTTGATGCCGTACTTTATCATCGCGACCCGCAGGTCCTCGGCCAGCATGGATGTCGTATTTCCGTTTGTGCCTGCAATTTCGAGCAGGACAGCCCGCCCGTAAGGCGTCTGGGTTTTCACGCGGATTTCCTGAACGCCGCCGAGGTCTTTCGTATTGCCGTACGATTTGACTATCGCCGCGAAGATATCGGCTTTGGAAACTTTTATCGCCGGCCAGGTGAATTTCGGGCATTTTCTGCCGTCGTCGTCCTGCTGACCGCCCTGCAGCGGCGGAATGTTTTCGTTCTTCCGCATGATGTTCACGCCGTTGACGTACCCTCCGTTGCACGCCGAGTAGAAAGCCTGGAATATTTTTTCGCGGCCTTCCTGCCCGTAAGCGAGGGTCCAGCCGAACGTGCTTTCAACCGCCTTCCAGCTTTTCTGCGTTTCGGCCTGTATTCCCTCGTACACCTGCCACGCCTGGCCGATACCGATGTCGAACTCGCGCCCTTTGCCTGCCGTCAGCATGTGATACATCGCGTAGGTTCTGGCCGCGATGGCCTGGGCGCGGAACGTCTGCTCGTGCCAGCCTGCGTAAAGTTCACGGGCAAGCACACCGGCGAGGTAGCTTTCAACGTCAACGTAATTTATCACCCGGAAAGTGTCTGACCCGGTGGCCAGCAGATGCAGTTCGCCGCGATAGGGCTTGCCGTTTAACTTAACATATCCCCTGGAACGCGGGGCCAGCACCACTTCCCGCCCGTCGACGCGATACGTGCCGACAGCCCAAATTCCGCCGGTGCGGCTGACCGGCATGTCGTGCATGGCGGCGGAGGATGATATCCGCTGCACGCCGTCAACGCTCAGGCTGTAAGACCCGGAAGCGGAGATATTCGCCGAGCTGACACTGGCGTCGGTAAGACTCACCCTGATAATCGGCGTGCCGTCAGGCAGAACGGCGGGCTTGCAGCCTTCCATGCCGTTATCGCGGCAGCCGGGGAGCGGATGAACCGTCAGAACGAGCAGGGTAAGAACAAGAATCGCAAGCGGAAGGAACGGCGCAGCCCGCTTCATAAAACGATGCACCCTTACAGAGTCCATTCTATTCGCCCTATCTCGCCCTGAAACTTCATGGTGATACTAGTGAACCTCTCGAAGCTGCAGGCCGTAATCGCCGAGCCTCTGGCGAACTTCGTTCAGGCTTGTCTGCCCGAAATTTTTGCATGCCAGCAGTTCCGCTTCGGTCTTTGCAGCAAGGTCGCCCAGCGTGCGGATGTTCAGGCTCTGCAGCGCCCTTCGCGACCGGATGGAAAATTCCACCTGGTCAATCGAGGTCGCCAGTACGCCTTCGTTTCCGACGACGGCCGGCTGCTCCAAAGGCGGCGGCGCGAGGTCGCTGCCTTCTTCCAGGGCCTGTCCAAGGCGAAGCCCCTTGGCCATCAGCATTTCCTTGATTTCCTTCAGCGACGTTTCGCCGAAGTTTTTGTAGCCCAGCAGTTCCGCCTCGGAAGTGCGAACCAGGTCGCCCAGCGTCCGAAGATTCATTTTCTTGAGGCAGTTGCGTGCGCGAACCGACAGTTCGAAATCGGTTACCGGAATATCCAGCACCGCGTTTCTGCGGGCAATGCGCTTCATCTTGTCCTCATCATAATACATCGTCTTGGAGGCCATCACGTCTCGCATGAATAATCTCGCGCGGAAGTGATTCGGGTTGGTCGTCAGTATGCGCTGGAGGCAGTTGTAGGCCATCTCGTACTTGCCGGAGTCTTCATAGAGCACCGACAGGTTCAGAAGCGCGTTCGCATGAACCGGGGGTCTGGCTACGCATTCCTTGTAAAGCTCGATTGCGCTTTCTTCCTCGCCGTGCAGGTCGTAGTAGTATGCCAGGCGGAATGTAGCCTCCGGGTGGGCCGGATCAATCTGCCGTGCCTGCTCGTACGATTCCGCAGCCGTCTCGCCGTTGCCCGAAAGGTCCTGGATGAGGCCCTGCAGATAGAAGAAGTCGGCATTGCCGCTCAGCTTCGGCGCGATCTTGCCGAGCGCCTTGGATGCCCCTTCCAGGTCGCCGCCCAGCGCCGCGCACTCGACAAGCAGAACGTCTATCTCAAGCTGGTCCCAGCCGCGGTCGAGCGCACGCCGGAATTCCTCGGCGGCCTTGCCGTACTGGCGAAGGTTCTGATAGCAAAGACCCATGAAGTAGTGGCGGTCCTTGTTGTCGGTTGCGTTGGCGAGAACGTTAATCGCATCGGCCGAGTCGCCGACCATGAATTTCGCGATGCCGACTTTCAGTGCGGCCGAACCTTTCGGTTCCGGATTCGCGGCAACCATATCCGCAAGAATCGCGCGGAACTTCCCGGCTGCGTCGTTGATCGCAAAAAGCTGTTCAAGAAGTACGGCATAATCTTCCGCCGTCCAGGTATCCTTGGCGATGATCGCATCTAGGCCGGTCTGCTGGGCCTGTTCCATTTTGCATGTCTCCTCAAACCGGAAATAGGTTATTTCATAGGCAACCGGGCAGTTGGCCCGCCGCCGCGAGTCGATTATTATATCGAGACAGTAGACAACTGCAATCCCCATAGGGACAATAGGCGCCGTGGTTACAATAACCCCTGACAAGCATAAGCCTTTACATCTCATCGTCAACCCCAAGAGCGGGTATGGCGGGCACAAGCACATGCTCAACGACCTGCGTATGGCGCTGCAGCGTGCAGGCATGGAGTTTGTCGAGTATGTAACCACAGGCCCCGCCGACGCCACAACCCACGCCAGGCGGATAGCAGGCAGCGCCTCGGCGGTGATAGTATGGGGCGGCGACGGCACAATGAACGAGGTGGCCAACGGACTGGCCGGCACCAACGTGCCTATACTCCCCTGCCCGGCCGGTACCGAAAACCTCCTGGCGAAGGAGCTTAAAACCCCTTCCCGCCCCGACAAAATAATCGACGTGCTGCGATACGGGCAGATTGCCGAATGTGACCTCGGCCGGGTTAACGGGCGGAATTTCATGCTTATCATCGGCGTGGGGTTCGACGGCGAAGTCGTCCGCCGCCTGGCCGCAGGACGAACCGGCCACATCTCGCATCTGAGCTACGTCTGGCCGATATGGCGAACGTTCTGGGAGCACAATTTCCCGCGGATGCGAATCGTCGCCGACGGCGAGGAAACCTTCGACGGCCAAGGCCTGGTCTTCATCGGAAATATATCCCGCTACGCCGTCGGGCTGCGGATATGCCGCGACGCCAGGTTCGACGATGGTCTGCTGGACCTGGTCGTTTTCAACTGCCGCGAGCAGACCGGTCTGATGCTCCACGCGATGTGGACGCTGCTGCGAATGCACCCGCTTAAAGGCAATGTGATTTACCGTCGCGTCAAAAAAGTGCATATCGAAACCGACGAACCGGTGCCCAGCCAGGTCGACGGCGACCTGGGCCCCAGCACGCCGCTTGATATCTGCGTCGTGCCCGAAAAAGTAAAACTCCTCATCCCTCCGCCCCACAGGGGCCGGTGGCCTTGGCCGTGGAAAGGATACATACCTTGATGCCTGCAAACACATGCAATATCGGCTCGGTGACATTCGGAGGCGGCAGGCTGGCGGTTATCGCCGGTCCATGTGTGGCTGAAAGCCTTGAAATATGCCTGGAAGTCGCAAAGCATGTCGCCAAGGTGTGCAAAAAACTCGACATCGGCTACGTGTTCAAGGCCAGCTACGACAAGGCCAACCGCTCAAGCGTGGACAGCTATCGCGGGCCGGGCATGTCGGCCGGGCTTGCGTGGCTGGCGAAGGTGCGCGACGAAGTCGGCACGCCCGTGCTTTCCGACGTGCACGACGTATCGCAGGTAGGCCCCGCAGCCGACGTGCTGGACTGCGTGCAGATACCAGCGTTCCTCTGCCGGCAGACCGACCTTCTCGTGGCGGCCGGAAAAAGCGGCAAATGCGTTAATGTAAAAAAAGGCCAGTTCATGGCCCCCGAAGACATGAAACTCGCCGTTGACAAGGTCCGCTCGACGGGCAACAACCAGGTGCTGCTGACCGAGCGAGGAACGTTCTTCGGCTACAACCGCCTCGTCACCGACATGCGCGGTCTGCTGCAGATGCGGCAGTTCGCGCCGGTGGTTTTCGACGCGACCCATTCCGTGCAGGAGCCGGGCGGGCTTGGCAACGCATCCGGCGGCAGGCGTGAATTCGCCGGCCCGCTTGCGTGTGCGGCGCTGGCGGCCGGCGCCGACGCCCTCTTCCTGGAAACGCACCCGCAGCCCGACAAGGCCAAATCAGACGCCGCCAGCCAGATAGCTCTGGAAGACATTGAGCCGCTGCTTAAGCGATGCCTTGCTGTTTTCAAAGCCGCACGTATTTAGGATTGCTATAATAACTTATGCAGTAGCCATTTGCAGGACGCCGGACAGATTCGACAAATTCTCGTTTCACGTCGCATCCGTTTACTGAGGCTGAGGCACACCAGCCATTGACGCCTCAAGAGGAGTTTCGTCGTGATAGAGAAATGGATCCTAGCTGTATCAGTCTTCCTGCAGTTCATAGCGGCATTGCTGGCCGTCAGGCTGATATGGATTACGAAGCACCGAACGACTTGGCTGCTGATAGCCGCGGCGATTCTGCTCATGGCTGCCCGCCGAAGCATAACGCTTTACAAATCCATCGCCAACGGCACAACACCCGACCCGGCCGCGGAAACCGTCGCTCTCATCACATCCACACTGATGCTGGCCGGCATCATCCTGATAGCGCCGATGTTCAGGTCCATAAAAAAGATCGAGCAGGCGGCGCGCGAAAGCGAGGACCGCTACAGGGCCATCACGGAAGATTCGCCGGCACTTATCTGCAGACTCGCGCCGGACCTCAAAATCACGTACGCCAACAATGCCTACTGCAAATGTTTCGGCAAAACACTGGAGCAGCTCATCGGGGCCGATTTGACGTCAGTAGTGCCGGAGGCGGACCGTGAAATGATAATAGCCGACATCAGATCGCTGACTCCGCAGTCGCCCACAAAAACACATGAATATAAGGTGGCGATTCCGAACAACCCGACCGTGTGGCAGCAATGGACAACCCGCGCCATCTTCGATGACAGGGGAAAAATTGTTGCTTACCAGGCCGTCGGCGAAGACATCTCCGAGCGAAAACTTGCCGAAGAGGCCCTGCGGGAAAGCGAAGACCGTCTGAGACTGAAGCTCGATTCCATTCTCATGCCTGAAGCGGACATACTCGACCAGGAACTGTCCAACATCATCGATGCCGAAGTGATACAGTCCATGATGGAGAATTTCACCAAACTGACAGGCATTGGTACGGCAATCCTCGACATCAAAGGCAATATCCTGGTGGCGACAGGCTGGCAGGATATATGCACGAAATTCCACAGAGTGCACCCGGAAGCGGCCAGGTACTGCACCGAAAGCGACCTGTACCTGGCGAAACATATCAAGCCCGGCGAGTATGTCGCCTACAAATGCAAACACAACCTCTGGGACGTGGCGACTCCCCTGTACATGGGCGACAAGCACGTTGGAAACATTTATACCGGCCAGTTCTTTTACGACGATGAAGTTATCGATACCGATTTTTTTGCCGCCCAGGCGGAAAAATACGGCTTCGACAAAAATGCGTATCTTGACGCATTGAAGCGGGTGCCTCGATTCAGCCGCGACGAAATAAAAACCTTCATGAATTTCCTGACGGAATTCTCCACGTTCGTCTCCCGCCTGAGCTTCAGCAACATAAAACTCGCCAGGGCCATGGCGGAACAAAAAAAAGCCCAGGAATACCTTCAGGCGATGGACCTTATGGTCTCAAGCTCCAGCGACATGATGGCCCTGCTGGATAAAAATTACATCTATCTCGCCGTCAACAACGCATACCTCGAAGCATTCGGCAGGACGAGAGAGCAGATGATAGGACATCATATCAGCGAATTCTTCCCGAAGGATGTTTTTGAAAAACTCATCGCCCCATACTCACAACGCGCACTGGCGGGAGAAGCAGTTCATTACCAGGCATGGCGCGACTTCGCTTCTCTCGGCCGCAGACTGGTGGACGTGCTGTACTCGCCGTATATCGGCGAAAATAAAGAGATAAAAGGCTTCGTCGTCTGCGCAAGGGATATAACCGACCGGAAATTTACGGAGCAGGTCCTGGAAGAAACCGAAAATCGGCTGCAGCTCACCATTGCAAGCGCCAACCTGGGCACATGGGACTGGCATATTCCTACAGGCAAGGCCGTATTCAACAAGAGATGGGCCGAGATGATCGGATACGCCCTCGATGAACTGAAGCCTTCTTTTGAAACATGGCAAAAGTTCGTACACCCGGACGATCTGAAGCGCATCACAAAACAGCTCGACGCTCATCTCAGGGGCGAAACATCTTTTTACCAGAATGAATTCCGGATGAAAACAAAGGATGGAAAATGGCGATGGATCATGGCGGCAGGTTCTGTAATAGAGCGGGACAAGGCCGGCAAACCGCTGCGCATGACCGGCATACATCAGGATATAACCGACCGCAAAGAGGCCGAGGATGTGTTAAAGAAACAGGAAGAAATCCTGAACCAGACCGGCACGATGGCGAAAATCGGCGGCTGGGAGCATGACCTTGTGACGCGAAAGGCGTTCTGGACACGGGCGCTGTACGACATAATCGAAATCGACCCGCAGAATCCGCCGCCCGGTCCGGATGAACACCTGTCGTATTACCCGGAAAAAGAACGCGAGATGTTGCGGGAAAGCTATCAGAAATCCATCGAAACAGGCGAGCCGTTCGACCTGGAACTGCTGGTCCGCACCGCCAAAGGCAGACCGTTATGGTGCCGTGCGATGGGCATGCCGATATACGACGATACAGGCAGGTGCATCAAAATGAGAGGCACATTCCAGGATATCACAGAACGCAAAACTGCGGAAATTGAACTTGCCAAACACCGCCAGCACCTGGAAGAGCTTGTCGAGCAGAGAACTGCCGAGCTGAAAAGAACCGTGAACCTGATGGCGGGGCGCGAAGTGCGCATGGCCGAGCTTAAAAAAAACATATATAAGCTCAGAGAACAACTGACCGGCGCCGGCATCAGGCCGATAGTCGAAGAAGAAACAAAAGACGGTAAAGACCCGGATATAAAACCCGATGATGAATAATAAGCATGTGCCCGATATCGCTTTTGCTAGTTATAAATGCTTACATAAACGGAATTTGTTTTGCATTATCAAAACCAGGTGATCTCGCCCATGAGCAAGACATTTATCAGGATTGTAGGAGCCTTTCTGCTGCTGGGGGTGTGTCTGTGGCTTCTGGATGTCGCCGTAGACTATTTTCTGTTTGGCGAATATATCACCGAACAGCCGATGGAGAAAATCTTTGACCGGAGTATGGTCGTTTTTGTGTGCCTTATTTCCGGCATAGTCGCGGCCGGCCTGTATGAAAAACACAGGCGGGCTGCCATAGCTCTGCAAAACAGGGAGCAGGAATTTCGCGACCTCATAGATAACGCCGCCGACCTTATCACGCAGGTCGACAGCAGCGGCAGGTTCATCTACGTAAATAACGCTTCGGAAACGTTCTTCGGCCTCCCAAAGGAAGAATGCACAGGCAGGCTTGCATTCGATTTTGTCCACCCCGAAGACAGAGAAAAAACGCGACAGGCATTCACCGGCTGGGTCTGCAACCGTCTGGCGAGCGCGGCTTTCGAAAACCGTCAGGTGAACCAGAAAACCGGCCAGGCCAGGCTCGTCTCCTGGACAGCTACGCTGCATTTCGACAATGAGGGAAACGCCGCAATTATAAACTCAATCGGCCGCGATATCACCGAGCCCAGACGAGCCGAAAATGCCCTGCAGGAAAGCGAGGAAAAATGGCGAAATCTGTTCGAAAATTCCCTTTTCGGCATCGTAATATGCGAAGCGATAAAGGACAATTCCGGAAAAATCGCCGACTTCATTCATCTTGAACTCAACCAGGCCTCGCAAATTCATGTCGGCTGGAACATCAAAAAAATAAAAGGCAAACGGGCAAGAGAAATAGCCTCTCCAAATGAACTCGAAAATTTGATGGAGGCATGTAACCGCATCGCGGTGACAGGCAAGCCGGAGCGGTTTCGCGAATACTACCCGACATATGACCGGACACTGGACATATCCCTCTTTCCGCTGAACAAAGGCTTGTTCGCACTGACATTCCAGGATGTAACCGGGGAAATAGCAGCCGAGAAGGAGTTGAACAAACATCGCGAACATCTGGAGCAGCTTGTCGGGGAACGCACAAAAGAACTGGCCCGGCGGGTGGAAGAGGTCGAGCAGCTTAACGCCGCAATGGTGAACCTGGCCGAAGACCTGCAGAAAACCAACGCCAGCCTCGAATCGACAAGCTCCCAGCTCAAGGCCGCCAATAAAGAGCTTGAGGCCTTTTCCTACAGCGTCTCTCACGACCTGCGTGCGCCGCTGCGGGCGATAGACGGTTTCAGCCAGGCGATACTGGAGGATTATGACAAGGTTCTCGACGATGTCGGCAAAAAATATCTCAATCGCATCCGGGCAGGCTGCAGCAATATGAGCCAGCTCATAGACGACATGCTCAGGCTGTCGCAGGTGACTCGGGCGGAAATAAAACGGGAAAAAGTTTCGCTCAGCGATATGGTCACGGAGATATTCGACACGCTGAAAGAACATGACCCCGCCCGGAATGTCGAATTAAAAGCGGAGGGCGGCATCCATGCTTACACAGACCGAAATCTCATACATGCGGTGCTTGAAAATCTGCTCGGCAACGCGTGGAAATTCACGCGTAACGAGCCTGCCGCAAGAATAGAATTCGGAAAGACGCGGCATAACGGCAAAGAGGCGTTCTTCGTTCGCGACAACGGCGCCGGATTCGACATGAGATACGTAGACAGGCTTTTCGGCGCGTTTCAGCGGCTGCACGGAAAATCCGAGTTCGAAGGAACCGGTATAGGGCTGGCTACCGTCCAGCGGATTATTAACCGCTTCGGAGGAGAAGTGTGGGCGGAAGGCCAGGTGAACAACGGCGCTACGTTCTATTTCACCCTCTAACGAAAAGGGGAGAAAGATGGGCAATAAAATGATAATGCTGATAGAAGACAATCCGGACGACGAAGCACTGGCCCTGCGCGCACTGAAGACCAATAAAATCGCGAATAATGTGCAGATTGCCCGCGACGGCAGCGAAGCGCTTGAGAAACTGCTGGACCCGAATACGGAACTGCCCGAAATAATCCTGCTGGACCTGAAGCTGCCGAAGATAGACGGCCTCGAGGTGCTCAAGCAGATTCGCGGCAATGAGCGGACCAGGCTTATGCCCGTTGTCGTGCTTACGTCCTCCAAAGAGGAAAGGGATATCGTGGAAAGCTACAGTCTTGGAGCCAACAGCTACATCCGCAAACCGGTCGATTTTGAACAGTTCGTGGAAGCGGTCAGGCAGCTCGGGCTTTACTGGCTGGTGCTGAACGAAAATCCGCCGCAGATAAGGAACGTCTAAATGAGCGAATTACTCCGTGTCCTGATAGTTGAAGATTCCGAAGACGACGCAATGCTGCTGCGTCGCGAACTCAGCAAGGCCGGATTCAAACTCGAGTGCGAGCAGGTGGCTTCCGCCAAGGCCTTGCGGGAAGCATTGAAGAAAACATGGGATGTTATCGTATGCGACTACTCCATGCCGAGTTTCAAGGCGCCGGACGCCCTTAAAATACTCGAGGAAACCGGGATGGATATACCCTTCATCGTCGTATCCGGCACCATCGGCGAAGAGACGGCCGTCGAAATGATGAAGGCCGGCGCCAACGATTATGTAATGAAGGATGATCTCACCCGCCTCGGCCCGGCAATCAGGCGGGAACTCGCCGAAGCGACGGACCGTTCTAAACGAAGAAAGGCTGAAGAAAAGCTGGAGTACGAACGGTATCTGCTCAACAGCCTGCTGGACAGCAGCCCGGATCATATCTATTTCAAGGACTTAAAAAGCAGATTCCTGCGGGTGAATATGGCCCAGGCAAGACAGATGGGATTCGACAGTCCCGCTGAGCTTGTCGGTAAAACGGACTTCGATTTATTCACCGAAGAACACGCCAGCGAAGCATACCGGGATGAACAGAAAGTCATCGCGACCGGCGAACCGATAATAAACAAGGAAGAAAAGGAAACATGGCCCGACGGGCATGTGACATGGGTATCCACAACCAAAATGCCGCTGCGGGACGCCAACGGCAACATAATTGGAACGTTCGGCATTTCGCGTGATATCACGGCAAAAATAAAAGCGGAAGAGGAAATCCGCAATCTCGCGAAATTCCCGTCGGAAAACCCATCTCCAGTCCTTCGGGCTGCTCGGGATGGAACCATCATATACGCCAACGCGGCTTGCGGCGACATGATGACGCTTTTCGGCTGCCGTGTCGGCGGAAAGCTGCCGGAGCATTGTAAACAGATTACCGACAAGGCGTTTGAAACCGGCAGCATGCAGAATTTCATAATGCCGGCCGGCGATAAATTTTTCTCATTCATCGCCGTGCCTTTCCCGGACCTGGATTATGTGAATCTTTACGGCAGCGATATCACCGAAATGAAGGCCGCTGAAGACGCAATGCGCAACAGCGAGCAGTTGCTAAGGGGAGTCATTGACACGACGCCGGCGTGTATTTTTGTAAAAAACGCCGAAGGAAAATACCTGCTCGCCAATAAATTCATGGCCGATCTCCACGAAACGACGCCCGAAAAAATGCTCGGTAAAACCGACCGCGATTTCCTGGGCAAGCCGCTCGCAACGGAAGAAAATATCAATCGGTTCTTAAAAAACGACCAGGAAGTGATTACCAGCGGCAAGTCCAAACTCATTCCAGAGGAACCATTCACAAAAACCGACGGAACCACAAGATGGTTCCAGACCATAAAAGTTCCGCTGAAGCTCGGCGGATCGCAGAACTACATGCTCGGAATCGCCGTCGATATCACCGACCGCAAGCTGGCTGAGGACGCTCTCCGGGAAAGCCAGAGGCAGCTGCTGCACGCACAAAGGATGGAGGCGATCGGCAGGCTCGCGGGAGGCATCGCACACGACTTCCGCAACCAGCTGACCGTCGTCAAGGGTTACTGCGACCTGCTCCTGCCCACGCTGAAAAAAGATGACAGGATTCGCGACTCCATAGAGCAGATACGCACCGCGGCTGAGCGCGCCGCCGCAACAACAAACCAGCTTCTCGCATTCAGCCGAAAAGACTTCCTCAGGCCTCAGGTCGTAAACGTCAATGCGATCATCAACGATATGCAGGGACCGCTGTCCCACATAATCGGCGAAGACATAAAATTCGACATAATCACTTCCAGTGAGCCGCAGAATATCGAGGTGGACCAGACCGCACTGCATCAGGCGATAATGAACATGGTCATAAACTCGCGCGACGCCATGCCCAGGGGAGGAAAGCTCGTTATCGAAACCCGGAAGGTCGAAATCAGCGACGCCGTCGCGAGGCGACATCCAGGCGCGACGCCGGGAACGTATGTTTTGCTATCCATCCGGGATACCGGCGAAGGAATGGACGCCGAAACCCAGAGCCGCATGTTCGACCCGTTCTTCACGACAAAAGACGTCGGCAAAGGCACAGGTCTTGGCCTGTCGATGGTATACGGCTTCGTCAAGAGCGCCGGCGGGTTCATAGACGTTTCCAGCAAACTCGGCGAAGGCACCACGATAAACATTTACATGCCGTGGAGCAGCAAAACACCGGAAATCACAGCGGAAGAAGAATTCACGCCAAGGGATATCCTGCAAGGCAGCGAAACCGTGCTTGTCTCGGAAGACGAGGAAGCCGTCCGAAGGCTTATCGTCGATGCTCTCCGCGAACGCGGCTACACCGTTCTGGAAACCGGCAACTCCAAGGAAGCCCTGCCTCTCGGAAAACATTACGAGGGGAAAATAGACCTGCTTATCACGGATGTCGTCATGCCGGGCATGAGCGGCCCGGAACTTGCGAAAAAACTTAAAGCCGTCAGGCCCAAAATGAAAATCATGTTCATTTCGGGTTATTCCGAAGAGGCCATAACGAACCAGGACATGATAGACCCGGCCAGGAATCTTCTCGCCAAGCCGTTCGGCCCCGAGGAACTTGCCGTAGCGGTCCGACGATTCCTCGACAAAAACAAAATCACGTAAGCATCAACGAAAATGGCTGTTTAAACCAGCCTTACCGGACGGCGGGGTTTTCATTCCCGGCGTTTTGATATACCATACGCTCAATGTTCGAATTCGATATTTCAAAAACAGAAGGCAAGGCCCGCCTCGGCAGGCTTATCACGCCTCACGGCCAGGTCGCCACGCCGGCCTTCATGCCTGTCGGGACAGCCGCCACGGTCAAGGGCGTAACGCCGGACCAGCTTCGCGCTGTCGGCGCACAGATGATACTGGCCAACACCTACCACCTGCTGCTGCGTCCCGGCCCGCAGACCGTCGCAAAACTCGGCGGGCTGCACAAAATGATGGGCTGGGACGGCCCCATACTCACCGACAGCGGCGGATACCAGGTGTTCTCGCTGGCGCACCTGCGAAAAATCGACGACCATGCCGTCGTCTTCAAATCCCACATCGACGGTTCGGAAATCCGGCTCACGCCGGAACTGGCCACAGAGGTTCAGCAGCAGCTCGGTGCGGACATCATCATGCAGCTTGACGAATGCCCCCCCGCCGGCGCGAGCAGAGAGCACGTCGCCGAAGCCGTCCGCCGCAGCGCTGACTGGGCCGGACGATGCAAAACCGTCTGGCAGCGCACCAGCGACAGGCAGGCGATGTTCGCGATTCAACAGGGCGGCGTATTCAAAGACCTGCGCGCGGAATCCGCAAAACGTCTCGTGGAGCTTGACCTGCCGGGCTACGCCATCGGCGGGCTGTCGGTCGGCGAGGGGCACGATGCGATGATTCACGTCCTCGAAGAAGCCGACGAACTGCTGCCGGCCGAAAAACCTCGCTACCTCATGGGCGTCGGCGAGCCGAGAGACATTATCGCTGCGGTGCTGCGCGGCGTGGACATGTTCGACTGCGTCATGCCGACGCGAAACGGGCGGAATGCACAGGTGTTCACGTGGCAGGGACGAATCCGTCTGCGGAACAGCCGCTGGACCGACGACGCCTCGCCCATCGACGAAAACTGCGATTGCTATGCCTGCCGCAATTTCTCGCGCGGGACGCTGCGGCACCTGTTCATGGCGAAGGAGATGCTCGGTCCGACGCTGGCGTCGATACACAACCTGCGATTTTTTGCACAACTTATGGCCGCCGTGCGAGAGGCAATCGCCGCCGGCAGCCTGGCGACGGTCTCGGCCGGATGGCTCGAGGCGATGTACGCCTGCCAGGATAACGGCGAATAACTCGCCCCGCCGCTTTCCACAAAAGCAAGCCGGCATTGACGCGGCGGCCTGAATCGCGCACAATGCCCCGACGTTGAATAACAGGCCGGAAAATCCGGCCGAATGAAAGGATAAAACAAGATGCAACTACGCAGCCACATTATCTGGATATGCCTGGCGGTACTGGGCGCCACCACGTCGCTGGTTCTCGCAGAAAATGAAACCGCGACCCCGACGGAAACCACAGTATCCGCTCCGACGACCGAAACCCCGACGGAAATCCCCTCCGCCGACGGCGAAAAGACCGGCGCTGCCGAGGAAAAAAAGTCCGACGGCGACAAGAAATCTGACGAAAAGAAAAAGGAAGACGGCTCGGGCGGCTCGAAAGGCTTCTTCGACAATAATTTCCTTTTCATCATTCTCGGCGTGTTCATTCTGTTCATTTTCCTGTCAGGCCGAAGCCGGCGCAAGCAGGAAGCCAAAAAGAGAGAAATGCTTGCCTCGCTGAAAAAAGGCGACAAGGTGATTTCCATAGGCGGAATTATCGGAACGATCGTCGAAGTGCGTGATAACGAAGTCATCGTCAAGGTCGACGAGAACAGCAACACCCGCATGAGGTTCCTGCGCGACGCCATCCGTCTCGGCGGACCGGGCGCCAAGGAAGAAGACGGTTCCGAGAAGAAGTAATCCGCCGGAATTTTCAAACGATAACAAAAAGGGCCGCCCCGCCGGGACGGCCTTTTTTGCGAAATTTGTGCAAAAAGCGAGGCGGTCGGCCAAGACCGCCTCGCAGTGTTTATTCGGATTTCCCGAAAGGCCTTATGCCTTCGCGACGGCCTCGGCCACCCTGTCGCCGACTTCCGTCGTGCCCATGCCCATTTTGCCGGCCGACTGGCTTTTCATGGTCAGGGTCACCTGGCGAATCGCCGCTTCGACGCGGTTGCCGGCGTCCACAAGCTTCTTGTCGCCGGTGTTGTTGCCGGTTTCGCGAAGCAGCATGGCCAGCGCTCCGATTGCCGCTATCGGGTTAATTACGTTCATGCCGGTGTACTTCGGGGCGCTGCCGCCGATAGGCTCGTACATGCTGACGCCTTTCGGATTGATGTTTCCGCCGGCAGCCACGCCCATGCCGCCCTGGATCATCGCACCAAGGTCGGTGATGATGTCGCCGAACATGTTGCACGTAACTATCGTGTCGTAATATTCCGGGTTCTTCACGAACCACATGCAGCATGCGTCGACGTGGTTGTAGTCCTTCTTGAGGTCGGGGTACTCTTCACCGACTTCCATGAACGCCCTGAACCAGAGGTCGTGGGCATAGGTCAGAACATTTGTCTTGCCGACCAGCGTGATGAGTTTTTTCTTGTTGCGGCGGCGGCAGAGGTCCATCGCGTAGCGGATGGCCCGCTCAACGCCCATGCGGGTGTTGCACATTATCTGCGTGGCGACCTCGTTGGCCGTGCCTTTATACTGAATGCCGCCCATGCCGGTATAAAGGCCTTCGGTGTTCTCGCGGACCACGACGAAATTGATATCGTCCGGGCCCTTGTCTTTGAGCGGCGTCCACACGCCCGGATACAAAACAACCGGGCGAAGGTTGATGTACTGGTCCAGTTCGAAACGCAGCTTCAGCAGCAGGTTCTTCTCCAGGATGCCCGGAGCAACCTTCGGATGCCCGACAGCGCCGAGATAAATGGCGTCGAACGTCTTGAGTTCGGCGATTTCTTCCGGGTGAATAACTGGAATGCTCAGCTGGTTGGGGTCGCCGCCGGCGGCCAGGTAGCGGTCGCCGCTGACGTTGAAATCCTTCGTTTCGTACTTGAAGCCGACCTTCTCAGAGACGGCCTTCAGCACCTTCAGGCCCTCGGCCACCACTTCCGGGCCGGTTCCGTCACCACCGATAACTGCGATTCTCATCTTGCCGCGTCCTTTCCGCCTGCATTCCTTACACACATTGGGATTTAAACAACATTTCAAAAATCCAGAAAGTAGACCCGTCTTCGTCCCTGAGGGACTACGTCGGGCAAGCCGCAGGAGAGCAACATTGACCTTAACTGCAAAGCAAGGCGATGTTTCAACTCTCTACTTTCTCCGGCTCTCCTGCTCCAGCTGCCCCTGAGGGGCAGCTAAACGAGCCGGGTAGTGTAACCATCTCCGCCCTCTCCGACAAGGGCAAGATTGCAGTCCCGGCGAGCTATTCAGCAACCGGATATATAAAGCGGCCCCCGCAGGGACCGCTTTGTGTGAAACCATATTGTCGCAGCCGTAATTATTTCATCGACGGCGGAAGCTCAAGCTTGTTTTTCGGCATTTTCTTGAACGTCAGGAACCAGTCGAGCATGTATGTGTCATCCGCAGGATGAGCAACCCTGTCCTCCGCCGTGCCGCACGAGCCGGGCGGCGGAACGATAACGTCGTCGCCGGGCTGCCAGTTGGCCGGCGTGGCGACATTGTTGGCGTCGGAAGTCTGCATCGCCACGAGCAGACGGAGAATTTCCTGCATGTTGCGCCCGTTGGAGAGCGGGTAATAAATCAGTGCCCGCACCTTCGCTTCGGGGTCGATAATGAAGACGGCCCGTACGGCGTGGGTGTCATCCGCGCTCGGCTGAACCATGCCGTACTTGCGGGCGACTTCCATTTTCAGGTCGGCGATAACCGGGAATGTCACGGCCACATCCTTCATGCCCTTGTACTCGATTTTCTCGCGAATCGTCCTCAGCCAGGCGATGTGGCTGTAGTTGCTGTCGATGGACAGCCCGATGAGCTTGCAGTTGAGGGCGTCGAACTCCTTCTGCATCGACGCGAAGGTCATGAACTCGGTCGTGCAGACCGGCGTGAAATCGGCCGGGTGACTGAACAGGATAACCCACTTGCCCTTGTAATCATCCGGGAACTTTATGCGTCCCTGGGTGGTAAGGGCTTCGAACGCCGGGGCAGTCTCGCCGATAAGCGGAATCCTGGCTCCGCCGCCCTGCCGCATCATCATCGGACAGCCGCCTTTCATCGCCATGGGAGGCATGCCGCCCTGCTGCATCATGGGGCAGGCCGGCCTGGTGGTCGGCTGGTCCTGGGCGCCGGTTCTTGACACATAGCCTGCTACGAGTACAGCAGCAGCCACAAGCACAACGCTGAAAATAACCATACGACGGGAATTCATGGCAAATCTCCTTTCCAGTTGAGATTTTGAACTTCACATGATTACAGCCCGCAAAAAGTGATGCACCTTTGCTGACATTATAGGCATCCCCGCGACAAAAAACTTTTGCTTGCCGCTGCCGGTTGTATTATTCGCCGTTTCAACCGGCTGCCTTTACCCTTTTTCAGGCAGTCGCACCTGCGGTACAATCCTGACGATGGCTGAAGAAACAAAAACCCGATATGACCACCATCGCGGTCAGGAGCCCCTCATCAGGCCGGGGTTCAAATGGCGGACGGCCGTCTTTCTGCTGTTCGACCTGGCCGCCTTTGTCGTCGTCAACGCGTACTGGTACTACACAGGATCGGGACAATGGTGTGATTTCGGGCTGGGAACCTACTATCGAAACCTCCAGACTCCGCTGGGGTCTACCTTCCTCGAGCCGTTGAGCATCTTCTCGCACCCGTGGATGATATGCGTTACCGGGCTGCTGCTGGCGGCGATAATTTTCGCCCCGATCATAATAGCCGTGCTGTACCGGCTGACGGTTGCGATTGCGTTCGTCCTGGTGGTTCTGATTGTCGGGCACGCGCCGGTAACGGCGATGGCGCTTCTGGCGGGCTGCTTCCTGGCGGCCAGAACGACCCTTCGAAGCGACATGCCCTTCGTCGCTTCGCTGCTGGGACTGCTGCCGGTCATCATTTACATGATTATCTCCGGCTTCGCCCTTGCCGACTCGGCGGCTGTCCTGCCGCTCCAGAAATGGCTCATCTCCGGGCCGCTGCTGCTGGCCCTTGTCACCGCGATTATCGCAACGTCGCTGGTGCTCGCGCTGGCGAAAATCACCAACTTCCGACCGGGCGTCGTCATGCCCATACTGGCCCTGTTGCTGGCCGGACCGCTGACCGTTTTTTACACGAAAATAGGCCCTGCTGAGCTGGAATATTATCTGATTGTCTCGCGGCTCGCTCCGGGTGACGCCCTGCTCGAACCGGTTTCAATGCAGACATGGATAAAGCAGAACAATACTGAAGGCATAGGCCAGGCTCCATTGCGCAACCGCGTGCGCGACATGATGTTCATCAAGCGAATGGAGCTTACCGAGGCCTGCAATCAATTCCTGTCCAGCCGCCCCGACAGCAGCCGGGCCGTTGAAATAGCATGGGTTAAAGGCCAATGCCAGAGCATGCAGGTGGACGAGTCCAAGCTCGCGGACGGACTGGTCGTGTATAATGCAAGCTATCCGCTGTTGAGGGCTTTGGGTACATGGGAGAAGCTGCTGGCGGATTATCCGAACCGCGACCAGGCAGCCCTGGCGCAATGGCGATGCGCCCAGCTGACGATTCGCAACGGCGACGTTGAAAAAGGCGAACGCTTGCTGGCTGACGCCCTGAAAAAACTCAATGACGTAGTGGGAAAGCCTGTCGAGCCGTCCCCAAACGACAAGTTCGGCGGCATATTCTCGCCGCCCGGAGAACTGCCGAGCCGGTCGTACTACGAAGCGGCGTTTTTCGAAGCGGACAAACTGGAATGGCTCATTCGCGAAAACAAAGTGCTCGAGGATCCCGAAGCCGCAAAGGTTTTAATAGCCTGGACCCGGCTGAATCCGTATCACATCGGTTATGCGGAAAGGCTGAAAAAACTCATAGAACAATACGAGGCGACCTCACTCGGCCACAACCTGCTCGTCGCTTATGCGCTCACGCTTGAAGACCCGGACGACAGGTTCAGCCAGCTTATTCACCTGGCCGACACGCGGGCCTCACTGAGAGACGCCGACGCAGCCATCGAGGCGAACTGGGAACTGGGCCAGCTCATGCTGAAGGCGCCCAGGCTGATAAAGGAGAACGGCGCCGCCCCGCCCGAGGAATATTTCAAGCAGGTAAAAAACGCCCCGAAGAATCCCTGGACGAAACTTGCCGAAGAACGCGTAAAATGGCTGGAGGGAACAAATAAGGCGTCGCAGTAATTAACTTTGCTGAAGCGATGCTGTTTTCAGACGAAGAATTATCGCCCTTATGCACATTAAAGAAACACAAAACGCCGCCCGCCCTCGCCTGCTCATGATAACCGCCTCGGTAGGAGCCGGACACAACGCCGTCGCCCGGGCGATTATCGACAAACTGAACGCCGACGCGCCGGAAATCGACATCGACTGCATAGACGCAATGGACTTCGCGCCCTGGCTGTTCCGAAAGTATTACGCCGGCGGATTCGCGATGGCCATGTCGCACTTCCCGCGAAGCTACGGCCTGGGATTCCATTTGAGCAACCGCCCGCAGAAGCCGGGGAGGCACTGGATCGAAAATCAGCGGATAGGCCGCGAATATCTGACGCTCCGCAGACTGCGGAAGTACATCATCGACAATCCTGCCGACCTGATACTCCATACACATTTTATAGCGCCGCCGATTATCTACAGAATGATGCAAAAAGGTCTGGTCAAATCGCCGCAGGCTGTGGTGGTGACGGATATCGAAGTGCATCGCTGGTGGTACAGCCAGGGCGTCGCAAAATGGTTCGTGCCGAACGAATACAGCGCCGAAATATTCCGCCGCTGGGGCATCGACAGCGAACTGACGGTCAGCGGAATACCGATTCACCGGAAATGGACCCTGCCGACAGACAGACAACGCGTGCTTGCGGACTGGAACCTGCCGGCCGACAGGCCGATAATCACGCTGACGGGCGGCACGGAGTTTACCTGCGGCCCGATTGTTCGAATAGCACGCGACATGCTCAAGGCGATTCCGCAGGCGCATCTGGCGGTGCTGGCCGGCCGAAACAAAAAACTGCTCGCAAAACTTTCCAAACTGCCTGAAGCGGGCAGCCGCCTCACGCCTGTCGGCTACACCGACAAGCTGCACGAACTGGTGTCGGTAAGTTCGCTGATGGTGACGAAGGCGGGCGGAATAACCACGGCTGAGTGCCTCTCGAAAGGCAGGGCCATGATTCTGCTCAAGCCGGTGCCCGGCCAGGAAGGCGGCAACGCGGAATATTTCCAGCGGCACGGCGCTGCCGTTATAGCTCGCAAATATAAAGACGTGCCCGCCGAAGCAGCCCGCCTGCTGGACAATCCGGGCGCGCTTGAAGAAATGTCGCGGAAGGCCGCCTCGCTCTACCGCCCCGCCACGCAAACGGTAACCGACTGGATCAGAGAATCTATTTCTTCGTGACTTCCCCGTTCTTGTCGTCGCCGGGACGGCTGATTTTAACTTTCACTTCCGGCAGGCCCTTAACAAAAGTGTAAGTCCCGGTGAAGGTCGTTCCGTCCGGCTGCTTCAGAACCAGCGCAGGCTTGTCGCCCGTCTTGTCAAGCGACCACTGTTTGACGTCCCTCACGCCGTCCAGCCCCCTCCCAAGCAGCGTATCCGGCAGCCACAGGCTCGGCTCTTCGGTCATGGATATATGGCTGGCGGTTTTTATCTGCGTCGCGAAATCCGTCATGTCGATGAATGTCTTCTCTCTGTATTCGGCAAGGGCGAGAAAATTCGTAAGAATGCGAACGGCCGCCTCGTTTTCTTTCTCCACAGTCGGGTTATCCGGCAGCGAAGTCCACCACTGCTCGTAAGTCTTCTGGAACGAGCCGAGATCCCTGCCGAAGCATTCCCTGAAAGACGCAAGCGGCAGTTTCTTGTCAACCATCGCCTTCATGAACTTGTCAAACGACTCTTTATGCCTGCCGTTCTCGGCATGCAGCAGGAAATAGACCATGGACCACGCCTGGATTTCGTTGTGGTTTTTGTCATTCTTCCATTCGGCGCTGTTCATGGAAAAAATCTGAACGAAAGAAAGCATCTTTTTTTCGGTAATATATTTTTTGACTTCGGCAAGACGTTTTTCCGGAATGACCCCGGTCACGTATTCGTCACCCGCCCATATGCCGTCGGAGAAATAGCAGGCCAGTCCTCTGTCCACCCACTGCGGCAGGCTGCGGGAAACCGCCGTCCGCGAAAACTGGCGGAAACCCTCGTACTGTATGGCGCTCCAGTCACTTTCCGCATCCTTCGCCATATTGGCCACAAGATTGTTTTTCACACAGACGCAGGTCGTATCCTTGTCGCCGCCGGATGCGTAGTAGTCATCCGGGTTTTTGCACGCGAGAAAAACCATTGGTTCTTTTATCTCGGCGGAATATGCGCTGGTGCAGTCGATGTACGTCTTGACCATCGCCTTCATTCTGGCTGCCGTCTCAAGCGAAACAGCCTCGGACTGGTCAGTGTGAATGTCATGGTAAGGGGTTTTGTACAGTGAAAATTTCGCGAGATAAGCCTCTCTGGCCTTTTTCTCGCGGTACTCTCGCTGCTCCCTGGCGACATCGCGTATGGGCCGCATGTCCGTCGCTTTTTTCGCCTTCTTGGCCTTCGGGGCCTTGGGAGCCTTGGGCAGATCGTCAGCGGCGGCGACAGAAGGCATCGCAGCTGCAATAACCAGCATCGCAATAAAAACAGCGAGGCACCTGTGCAGTTTCGACAATATAACCCCGTGTTTCATGTCATAAACCCCGTTTTATCTATCGAATAATCAAACGCAGACAGGTTGTAAGATGCGCCCTTTGAATTCCCGCATATCGTAACGTCACAGCCGACCGGTGAAAAGCATAAAAAGAAATGGACTAAGCCGGCCCTTGACCCGAATGCCCCATAAAGGTATCTAAGATGCACAGATGCGACAGTTCTTTCACGGCCGGCCCGGTCCGGTTCAAAATTGCAAATCGCATGGAGGCGGTACAGTGAAGTCGATTCATATCGTAGAGAAGCATCTGCCGTTCGCGTGGGAGAAGGCGGTAGTGGCCTGCTGGGAGCAGGGAGACAGCTTTCCCACGGAATACGACCGCCCGGGCAACCCGGCCAGCCGCGATGTAACCGCCCTCATCCACGTCACCGAACCGTTCGCCGAACCGAGAATCCACCGAGCCTTTCCCGGCGGGCTTGACGACCTGGAAAAATACCGCCTTGAAGTTCTCCACGGCGTGCACGACCACTGGATAGACCCTTCGGTCGGCAAGTGGGAATACACATACCACGAGCGGCTGTTCGAGTATCGCGTGCCCGGCATCGGCGTCATTGACCAGATTGCCGCGGCGGTCCGGAAGCTCAAGGAAGTGCCCTATACCCGCCGGGCGCAGGCGGTGACATGGCAGGTCTGGAACGACACGAACATCAGCGACCCGGCCTGCCTGCAGCGCATCTGGCTGCGAATAGCGGGCGGCAAGCTGCACATGAATGTACACATGCGAAGCAACGACGCCTTCAAGGCCGGCTTCATGAACATGTACGCATTCACCGAGCTTCAGCGGCAGCTCGCCGGCCAGCTCGGCGTCGAGCCGGGCGAGTACATGCACATCGCCGATTCGTTCCACATTTACGGCAGCTACTTCGACGATTTCAAAGGCTTCCTGAACACTGTCAAGAACCGCAGCGAGCAGGACCGCGTCTATACGACCGATTTCGCCACGCCGTTTTTCATCGAAGGCTGCGATACGCTGCTGGCCGAGCCGGACATGCCGGCCGCAAAAAAAGAAATCGTCAAAAAACGCAAATCACAACTGGAGTCCTGAGACCGCCGCGCCCCGTAGGCCGCGGTCCCGGACCCGCTTACACCCGGGAGGTGTAATATGGAATGGTTTATGACTTACGGCCTCACGATTGTTTTCGCCGCGGTTCTTTCGCTGATCATATTCCTGCTTCTGGTCGGGCCGATGAGCAGCCTGCTCGGCGCCAACTCCCGACTGAAAAAAGCCCGCTCGTTCTTCATGATGGCCCTGTTCATCGTTCTCATACTGGGCGGAATCGCGCCGGTCATCGACGTAAACCTGGACATGGGCGAAGACGCGCCGGCCATGGAATATGTCTGGAACGCCGCCCAAAAACTGCAGACCACCATGATTTATCTGGCGCTGTTCCTGTTCGGATTCTGCATCGTCATGACCGTGCTGGCCGCTTCGCTGGGACGCCACGATGACTAACGATGAATATCTCGTAGTGTCATATATCGCCGCGATCGACATCGGCGTAATCGCGGCCGCACTTATCGCCCTGCTTATGAGCAGGCCGCTGCGGCATGCGGTGTCGGGACTGGTCGGGCGAATCGGGCATGTCGCGAGGCGAGTTTTCCCGATATGGCTGGTGCTGCTGGTGCTCTTCGCCTTCATGTCCGTCAGCTATCTAGACTGCAAACACCACGATTACCAGCAGGTCGTCGCCGAAAGAGAATATCTCGTCCAGCGAACGCAGCTGCAAACCGAGCGAATGATGCTCTGGCTGGCTGGAGGGATACTGGCCTTTTCGCTGGCGCTTGCGGTGATGCTGCTGGTATGCAGGCCGAAAAATAAAAACGCCTGACAATCCGAAATACAATAGCCTGATAACATGACGGTTTGTATCTTTCGAACGTTCGCGGTGCTTACGTACCCGGCATACTCACTTAAGTGAGTATGCCTCGCGGGCAAGATTGCATTTGCCTGTAAGACAAATCACAGGCGAGACGCCTGTGGTACAAAAAGAGGCAAAAACTACTGCCCTATCAGGCGGATGGCGTTCTTGCCCGATTTCTTGGCGCCCCGCAGCGCCATGTCGGCCGAGCGGAGAAGCTGACGGCAGGTCTTGCCGTCTTTCGGAAACGAGGCCAGTCCGCCGGATATGCTGAGCGTGCCCTTGGCCTCCGGGCCGAGCACGGGAAATTCATGCCTCGCGAACGCCGCGCGGAACCGTTCGGCCAGCACATTCGCAGCCTCAAGCGGCGTGCTGCCCGGCTTGCGGGGCTTGTCGGCGTCCCAGAACAGAACCGCAAACTCGTCCCCTCCGATGCGGGCGACGATATCCTGCCCGCGTGAAACCTTTTTCATCAATTTTGCGGTTTCGCGGAGAATCTCGTCGCCGGCGGCGTGGCCGAAGTTGTCGTTATAGCTCTTGAAATTGTCTATATCGTACAGCAGCAGCATGATGCGGATGCTCTGCTGGCGGGCACGGAGGAGTATCTGGTCGGTAATGTGGTAGAAGTACCGCCTGTTGTACGCGCCGGTAAGATGGTCGGTAATCGCCAGGCGATGGAGCGTTTCGGTGCGGCGGGCTACTTCCAGCAGGCCGGGCAGCACATGCTGAATCGCCGCTATGTAGGCCGCATCCGCCGCCGACAGAGGCTTATCGGCCGGGCGAACCAGCACGCGAGGCCCGTCGCCCGCGGCGAGAAGCAGCGGCTCGCAGCCTTCGGGCGGCGCGTCGGCCCAGGAAAGCTTGGCGCCGATGCGGCGGCCCAGTTCTTCGGCTATGCGATCCTCCAGTGCGGCGACGCTCTGAACGGACTCGAGCAGGCGAGTGAAATCGCGAGGCGAAAGTTTTTCATCCTGACCGGCCGCCGCTTCGCCGGCCAGTGCAGGCCGGGTTTCTCGCGCATCACCGCCGCGATTGATGGCGTCCAGTTCTTCGGGGGTCGGCGGAAGAATGTAATAATCGTCAAGCACCCTGCCGACGAGGGAGCGGACATTCATCTCGGCTGCCGGCGCACAGAACGAAACGATTCTGCTGTCGCGCTGCAGGCGTCGCGAAGCGCGGCAAAGCCCGGCGAAATCGTCCCGCCCCGCCTGCGATGTCCCGTCAAGCGGAGCTTCCAGCACGACGCAGCTCCAGCGGCGGCGGGAAAGCTCCAGCAGGAAATCGTAGGGGTCTTCGCAGCTCGACATGCCGTCGAGTTTGCCCGACAGGCTGTCGCTCAGCGCAGAGTCCGCAAGCATGAGCAGGTCGGTTTCGTTCACGATTCATCTCCAAGCAACGCGGCGATCTCTTCGCTGCTCAGGAGGTTTTCGATAGTCTCAGCCGGCCTGGGCGTTTGGGCAGGGGCTTTTGTTTTCCGCTTGGCGGGCGCAAGCTCAACCGCAGGCGCAGCGGCGGCAGGCGCCGACTTTTCACCCTTCACCGGCGGGCGGGCGGGCATTTCCACCGCCCCCGCCTGCAAAGTAGCCGAGCATATCCCAGCCAGTTCAGCCGGCAGAGATTTCATCGCTATGAGCTTTACGCCGTTAAGCTGCTCGGCGGTCAGCGCTGTAGGCAGCGAACCGACAGCCAGCATTTCGACATCCAGACTGCGGGCGATTTCAAGCAGGCGGAGGTGCCGCTGCGAGAGACACCGCAGGTCTATCAGCAGCGCAGCTACTGGCGCAGCAAGGACTTCCGCTGCCGCCTCATAGGCGGTCGTCACGCGGATGCATTTCAAACTACCGGCGCTGACGGCCCCGAATTCGTCGCGAGCAAGGTTCTGATCGCGAGACAGGACCACTACAATAGCAGCCATAAACCAAGCCTCCGGCAAATGTACACCAAGCCTCCAGCCTTTTATTTTACCCGAAACACCGAATTCGTCAAACTACCCAAATGGCCGGATTTCTGCCTGACTCATCCCCAGTTTTCATGGCTGAGTTCCTTTCGGAGTTCCCGCATGAG
>CAZVYJ010000012.1:0-65533 GCA_964631565.1 uncultured Planctomycetaceae bacterium | reverse complement strand
AGCGCATAATAATCTCTTCATCGTGCTCACCTTTCAAAGAAGAGTGATGTCAAAGTACAAAGAAAAACGGCCGCCGGGGATATTTCCGCAGGCAGCCGCATATTCATTCAGCGTGATAGCGGTTTCACGGGGAGGCAAAAATAAGGGAGTTGCCGTACGGACCTGACGGGGCGTGCAGATTCCGCCAATTGAACTTAGAACTCCCCGAGATGTTGCACTGTGCTTTCCCTGCAAGCGCGCACCTCAACCGTTAAAGTGTTACAGCTTGTCTGTCATCTCATTAACCCAAACATCCGGCGGCTCCCGGTTTCCTCAACGCGCGCAGCAAAGAAACTCTTTTCTGCAAAAACTGCAAAACGACACGCTTGAAGTTGCCAAGAACTGCCTTTGGCTTCGAGGCCCCCAGGTCGGTATGGGGCAAAACCCGAAACGCGAATTCCGAAATACACTACGCCCCGACCTGCATATGTACGACCCGCTTTAAGACCCGCTTCTTCAGGGCGCCGCGGCCCGAAAGGTCAAAAAGTTTTCCGGACCGCTTAGCTTGTGACCTAATAAAAAACCACGATTTCAAAAATTGTCAAGCATAAAAATATTTTAAAAATAGAAGTACATATAGAACTGCGGACGTGTGTAACAGCGAAAGCTCTTGTGATTATTGCTCTTTTGGCATATCGGGTTTGATTCAAACTTTTTTGAAACAACCCGATTTTTATTCACAGCGCATTAGCATACGGGATACGCGGATTCACCGTGTTCTGCCGTCTGGCGCGCGGCATTATGCGCCCCGTCGCCTCGTGGTAGGCAATTTCCTCCATCAGCTTCCCCTCATCCTCCGGCAGAAGAACGACGCTGCAACCGACGGCCCGGCGTGGCGCGTCCTGGGCCACCCACTCCAGGTGGCGGCGAATCAGGGCCGCCAGTACCTCGCTGTTAAGTTGCGGCGCGGGGCGATCGGGGATTTCCAGCAGATTGGCCATCCAATGCCTGCCGCCCGGCGTACCCTCCTCGCGGAAGGTGGTGATCTCCATGACCGGTGGCGCATCTTCGTCATCGACACCTGCAACGTCGCCTTTCGCCTGCTTGGCCTTCTTCTTCTTCTCATCGACGTTTGCATCGTCTTCGCGCCGCTCAGGCACGAACGGTCGCCGCCACCACAGATACCGAAGCGTGTCGGCGAGGCCTTTGGTGCCCCCTCGTTCGATCTGCCCCAAGTGTTGTTCAAACGCCCCCTCGTCGCTCTCGACCTGGCAGTCGGTGCAGGCGCTGTAGGCCACGGCGTGAGGAGCCCATTTGCCGCAGGTACCGCAGCGACGCATAGCCGTTGCGCGCTTGCCGCCAGGCGGGTAGGCTTCATGGCTGATGCGAACCTTCCGGCCGTCGGCAGTATCGACTTCTTCGCAACAGCAATCCTGCCAGTACGGCGAGCAGAAGACCTTGGCCTGCAAGGTTGCCGCAAAGCCCCCGATATACTCGAAGACGCTGATCTCCCTGAATGCCGACCGCGTCACCACCCCTGCCCCTCGCCCGAAAGGAACTCATCGAGGATGGCCTCCGCCTCGGCGGACTGTCCCTGCTGGAGCTTCCGCACGATGACATGCTCTCGCGGGTTGCGCTTGAAGGCCTTGACGAGGAGTCCGTAGGTGGCGGAAGGGTTGATGTTCTGCCGCGAGCAGCGGTTCTGGCGATCCACTGGGATCCGGAGCAGTTCGTTGATCCATCCGCTGATCCGTTTGGGGCCGAAGTCCAAGCCGAACTCCTCGATCGTCTTCTGCTCGTTGATGACGGCCCGAATCGCGTCGGTGTACTCCGTCCAGTGCTTGCGGAAGAACTTACGGACCTGCTGCTCGACGAAGGGCCCAGACCACACGAAGTCTTCCGGGACCGCGCAGGTATCTGCCTGGGATTCCGGCGCTTCCTGCTTCGCGGGTTCAGTATCGGCAATCCGGGCTTGTGCCCGCGCCAGCCAGTTCTCGGCGGGTGGATTCGGAGTCCGCTGCCATGGGTGCTTCTCAGGTTTGGGCGTAGGGAACATCTCCGGCATGCCATCGGCTGGGACGAGCGACTTGCCGTAGAGGGTCAGACGGCAGTAGGCCCGCCAGCCGGTGCCCGACGCTATGCCCGGCCGCCAGAGGTCCACCTGCTCCATCCGGATCACGCCGTCCCGTTCGGCCATGTCCACCATCGCCTCGGCCGGTTGGTAGTCCCGGGCCTGCAACCGGCCGATGGCCAGGAGAGCATCCTGCAGCCGCTTGCGGTCTATCCCCTGCGGATGAAGCTGCTCGGCCAGCAGCAGGATGCGCGCGATGACGACCTTACCGTACCCATCTGTTGGTTGTGCGAGAATGCCCCGCGCCCAGTCGATCCACTCCGGAGACGGCGTCCGCCATCCGTCCTCCGGCGGCCGGCCGTACAGCGCCGTCCACTCCGCGCACCAGACCGGGGCGTCCGGCCGCCAGTCCAGCAGCTCTATCACATCATCGTTCGACAGTTCCATCGCACCATCCCGCCGCCACGCCTCCTGGTAAGGCAGCAGAGTCCAGCAGTTCTATCACATCATCGTTCGACAGTTCCATTGCACACCACTTCGTGTTCGCTTTTTGTTCGCATCATCATATCCGCCCCCTCCAAACCTGTCAAGAATGGCCCGCCGCCGTAAACGGCCAACCGACCACCCACCGCAAATGAACGTAAACGGCGCGTAAGCTCATATAAATGCAGCCTCTTACGCCTGGGGCTTCGTTGACGCTCCCTATGTATACGGGGCGCGAGCGGACATTGGAAGGGCTATGTCGAATCCCTGTAGCGGTCCACATCGCGCCCCGGCTACGCGCCCGGCCTCTCGGGCCCACGAAGGGAGATCGCACCCATGGAAACCGCCACGTCGCCGGTCGCGCCGGAATTGGGACATGCCCCAATCCTGACGATCCGGCTCGACGACATCCGCCCCAGCCCCGAAAACGACCGGCTCTACCGGCCCGTCAATCCGGACGACCCGCAGATCATCCGCCTGGCCGAGAGCGTCCGGGACTGCGGCATGCAGGAGCCGCTGCTGATCACCCGCGACGGCTGGATCATCTCCGGCCACCGGCGCTATGCGGCCGCCACGCTTGCCGGCCTGGAGGCCGTGCCCTGCCGGGTCGCGCCCATATATAAGGATGCGGACCACGACACGTTCATGATGCTGCTGCGGGAGTGCAATCGCCAGCGGGTCAAGAGCTTTGACGAGAAGCTGCGTGAGGAGGTCCTCTCGGACTCGGGCGACGCCTACCAGGCGCTGCTGGCCCGCCGCAGGGCCCAGGCCCAGCGCGCGGCCGGGCAGGTTCGGTCTTTCGAGATCGTCGGCACCACCTGCCGCGCCCGGATCACCAAGGCGAAGACGCCGATGCTGGAGGTCGTCCGCAAGGTGTTGTCAGATCTGCGGTCGTTCCACCCGCTCTCGGCACGGCAGATTCACTATGCGTTGCTCAACACCCCGCCCCTGCGGCACGCCAGCAAGTCGGACTCGGTCTACCGTAACGACAGTGCCTCCTACAAGTCACTGCTGGACCTGCTGACCCGCGCCCGCCTGGCGGGGCTGGTGCCCATGGGCCAGGTGGCGGACGAAACCCGTTCGGTCGAGACGTGGAGTGTTCACGGCGACGTGCAGGACTACGTCGCCGACGAGTTGGATGTGTTCCTCCAGACCTATCGGCGCGACCTGCTGGCCGGCCAGCCCAACCACATCGAGCTGGTGGCCGAGAAGAACACCGTCGCGCCGGTGGTCATGCCCATCGCGCAGGAGTACTGCATCCCCATGACCATCGGCCGGGGGTACTGCTCGCTGCCGCCACGGGCCGCGATGGCCGACCGCTATCACCGCAGCGGCAAGGAAGCATTTATTCTGCTGGTCGTCAGCGACTTTGACCCCGACGGCGAGGAGATCGCTCACTCGCTGGCCCGGTCGCTACGGGACGATTTCGGCGTCGACCGGATCGAACCTGTGAAGGTCGCATTGACGGCCGAGCAGGTCAAGCGATTCGGCCTTCATACCGACGCCGAAGCAAAGAAGGGCAGCGCCCATTATCGCAAGTTCGTCCAGCGATACGGCAAAGATGTGTACGAGCTGGAGGCCCTGTTGCCTTCGCAGTTGCAGGACCTGATCCGTCAGTCAATCCAGTCGGTGCTGGACATGGATGCTTTCGAGCGGGAGCAGGACCAGGAGCGCCAAGATGCAGAATCCTTGGCCGCCGTCCGCAAAGTTGTTCGCAGTGCCCTGCTGGACCGCATGGGGGACAGCGCATGATCCCAGGGTATCGATGTTACGCGCTGATGGATAGCCGGGGCCGCTGGCGGGCGTGGCGATTCGGCCCGGCGACGGCCAAGGTGCGGCGCGAACTTGAGGCAGAGGCCAAGCAGGCCGGCCATGTGCTGTTCGCCAGTGTGCAGACGTTCGCTGCACCAGCCGACGACGAAGGCATGACCCGCTGGCGACAGGTCCGCGAGCAGTACACCGGCGGCAGCGCTCTGCCCCACCTGGCCCCGCTGTACTTCGACATCGACTGCGACGGCGACCTCGACAAGGCACTGCTGTGGGCGCGGACGCTGGTGGAGTTCTTCGTAGTCCAACTGGGCCTGCCCGAGCCGGCGGTGCGGGTCTGGTTCTCCGGCAGCAAGGGAGCTCACATCCTGGTCGACCCGGTCGCGATGGGCATCGAACCCAGCGCCACGCTGACAGCCGACATGAAGGCCGTCGTCCTCGAGCTGGTCGGCCACCTGGCGGGCCAAGGTGCAGGCGACATGTCGGTGGACTCAGCGGTGTATTCATTGCCGCGTATGCTGCGATTGCCGGAGCAGGTGAATCCCAAGAGCGGGCGGTACAAGGTCGAGCTGCGACACCATGAGCTGTTTCATCTGAACGCCGACGAGATCATGTTCCTGGCCGGGCAGCACCGAGGCAGCTTATGGCTATCCGACGACCTCCCCGACGGCCCGGTGCCGGATGCAGCCGATTGGTGGTCGAAAGCGTTGGCCCGGGCGCGAGAGCCGCGCGAGTTTCGTATCCGCACGGCCGAGGTCGCCGGGCTGAAGGTCCGGCCCGACGGTTACTCCGTGGATGAATTGGTCGACTCGGACATGCCGCCCTGTATCGCGGGTATGGTCGAGGCCGCCGCCGGCCCCGGCAGTCGCAATCGCGTCGAACTCCAGATCGCCTGCTGGGCGAAGGGGGCGAGGCTGACGTTCGACGAGGCGCTGGCCCTGCTGGCGGCGTGGACAACGGCGAACCGGCCGGAGCTGTCGGTCGAGAATGCCCGGGCCAAGGCCGAATCGATTGTCCGCAGTGTTTACGGCAACGCGTCGTACGGCTTCAGCTGCATCGCCGCACGCTCGGCATCGCGGGCCGTCGGCGTCGCGTGCCAGTGCGAGGCCTGCCAGGCCGTCCGCCCCCACTCACTGCGCCAAGTCTACTCGCTGCGTGTCCGCCACGACGCGCAGTGGAACCCACCTGAGAGAATCTCCCTGGAGGATGCCCGTGGTATCACTGCCCGAGTCATTGACCGCCGAGTTGCGGCCTGCCGCGCCGGTAATCCTGGCCGCTGCGCCGCCCGGCGTCGGCAAGACCCACGCCGTCCTTCGCGCGTTGGCCGGCCACGGCACGCGGACCGTCTATGCGGCTCCCACGCATGAACTGGCCATGCAAGTCCAGAGCGACCTCGATGCCCTCGGAGTCTCGACGCACTATTGGCGACAGGGCCCGGCTGACGAAGATGAGTGCCCGAATCGGGACATGGTCCAATTCTTCCGGGGCTTGGGCTATCTGATCCGCTGGGGGCCTTGTCGGCATTGCTTCAAGCGCAGGCGATGTGCCTACCGCCGGCTGTTCACCAGCGGTGCGAATAAGTCCGCCCAAGTGCTAATCCTGACGAGCTGGCACCTTCGTCGGAAGGACCTCTGGAGACTCAAGGCTATGAAAAGCAGGCCACTTGTAGTGCTGGACGAGGATGCCCTCTCGGCGTTGGCCGCGCCGGTGGAGCTGACGGTCGAACGGCTCCGCAGCTTCGTAGAGAACCTTGGCGTGCTCCGTGCGGCCATGGGCGGTACAAATGACCCATCCGTCGCCTGGTTGGCCCGCCGGCTTAGCAAACCGCTCGAAGGCGACAAGGCCCTGCTGGCCATGACGGATATCTTCCGTCGCGCGGCCGAGGATGTACTGCGGGCCTGCGCCGTCACCGGGCATGGCCGGTGGCAGGAATCGCAGACGGTGCTGGACCAGATCGTCACCGACTACGATCAGTTACTTCTCGGAGATGACGACCTGTTCTTCGACCTGGTCGGCCAAGCCTATCACGCGGCAAATCGCAGGACCGTCCTGCCGAACATTCTGGCCGACCTGCGAGAGCTATTGACCGAGCCGCGACCGGTGCATCTGTCCGTCGCTGCGTGTCGCTGGACGAGACAGTCGTTCCTGCCGCAGGATCGGCAGATTGTCATGCTCGACGCCACGGCTGAGCCAAGCGTCGTGGCGGGTGTGACGGGCCGGGAGGTGGAGGTGATCGAAACGCCCCTGATCGAGCAGAAGGCGACGGTTTACCAGATCATGGACAAGCTCGGCACCCGCGCCGGCAACCGCCGCGACCTGGCCCGCGAGGAAAGCTGGACGCGGAAGCTGGCGACCGAAGTGGCCCGGCGGCACCGTGGGCAGGAGTTGCTTTGTGTAACGTTCAAAACCGACGAGGCAACCTTGCAGGAACTGCTCGACGCCGAACACGGCGACGCCACCGTGATTCACTACGGGGCGCTGCGTGGCCTGAACGCGTTTGAGGACTTCGAGGCCGGGCTGATCTTGGGCAGGCCGATGCCAAATGAGGCGAAGCTGCAATTGCTCGCCGTCGCCGCCTTCGGCCGGGATGCCCTCGATGAGAACCTCCAGTCGCCGCCGTTGGAGTGGAATCTGCACACCCACGAAATCGGTCCCGATGTCTGGCAAATCCGTCGTCAGCAGTACGGCGACGAACGCTGGCAGGCCGTCTGGCGGCACGTGGTTACCGGCGAATTGATGCAGGCGATCGGTCGGCTTCGACCATTAACGAATCCGGCCACGATCTACATCGCCACGAACGAGCCGTTGCCCGACACGCTGGACGTGGTGCCTGCCTATGCGGCCGAGTTGTTCCCGGCCATGGCCGCCTCGACGCGCCGCAGCGACTTCCAGGAGCGGGTGCGGCAGTATGCCCAGACCATGGAAGATCTGGCCGCCGAGGGCGTTGAGCCGACCAATCGGGCCGTGTGCCAGCGACTGGGCGTTAAGGAATGTAACGGCTTTCGTTACAGGAAGTTAGTTCAACAGCAGCCCCGGCCGCCGTGACCATGCACGTGGCTGAGAGTCAATTCTTTCCAAGTCCGCAACGCACTACCTGTAAATGTGTTACGGCAGAAATAAGCCGTTTGGGCCCGGAGTGTTTCACTTACGCTATAGAGTATATAGGGTAAGTGAAACACTGGGGCTGTTTTTCCAAGTTCTGAGTCCGCCGCTTCTCGTCGCGGCGGACATTCGCCTTCTTCGTTCCACCACCTTCCTTCACGAAAGGACCACCATGGCCGACACCAACTGCGCCACCGCTGCGCCCTTCTGTCCTGCACGACCGCCCAAGCCCTGTCTGCTGTGCGGCAGGCCTGGGGTTTTCGAGGCGATGTACTTCCCCGGCAAGAATAGCCCGGCCGCACCGCCACCGGGCAAAGGCCGGATTGTCTTGTACAGCCTCTGCGAACGCTGCAACCGCCGCAGGCAGTCGCTGCTGGAGATTGTCGAGGACCGCATCGAAAGCGACCTTCGCGCCAGCGGCGCGATCTGAATTCCACTCTGGACTACGTTCGCCCGTGCCCGGCTTGCAGGCCGTTGGGCGCGGGCGCTACCCACCTGGCCTGCAGAGGACTTTTTACAATGATGCAATGGATTGACGAAAACAGCAAGGATGTCGAGATGCTCAAGCGGGTCGACATGTCGCCGCTGGACATTGGACCCGCCGAGGGCAGCGAGCAATTGGCCAGGAAAGTCCAGCGCCACAACAAGGCGATGAGCGACCTGACAGAGCAGTTCGACAACCTCGCGGCCGACCGTAAGCATCTCGCCAACGCCGACCACTGGTTCGACCACGACAGCAAGGCCGTCCTGGCCAAGCGCCGCCGCGCAGTGGCAGAGTCGTGGGATGTCCTGGTGACTCTCGGACGACTCATTCAAGACCGTCAGAACCTGTTGCAGCAGTTGCAGGCCCACGTCGCCGGCAAGGTCAGCGATATGGAGCAGCAGTGCAGCCAAGCGTTTGACAGTGCCCATTCGGCGCTGAAACGCGAGCATCGCAGCTACCTCAAGACAGAGCCGGTTCGCGGACCGGCATGGGTCAAAGCCGAGGCCGACAGCGACGATGCGATCGTCGCGCTGCGAAAGCAAATCGCCCCGTTGCAGGACACCCTGAACAAGCTCGGTTCCGCCTACCACCGCACCGGCCGCAACAACGCACTGACCTTCCGCCAGCGGGAGGTCTACGAGCAGCTCAACTGAGAATTGGGACATGCCCCGATCCGGTCGTCGACATGGCCGCCGGGTCGGGCGCGTGCCCGTTCACCAAGGAGAACAACGTGAGCATTACAACCACTGGCCTCGCCTCAGTAAGTAGGCGGCCCAAGCATTCTCTGACCTGTCATAACTGCGGCTCGACGTTCACCACAGTCCGCGACACCGCCAAGTTCTGCTCGCGACAGTGCCGCCAAACGCGATGGCGTCAACGTCAAGCAGCCCTGCGACGCCAGCATGGCTGTTCGCACTGCGGCAGGCCATTGGGACATTCGCATTCGCACAAGCAGTTCTGCTGCAGCGCCTGCCGCCAGGCCGCATACCGACATCGCGCCAGAATGGCAGGCCGGTCATGACCGACTGCCACCGCGTTACGATGTCGCGACAGATGGTTACGGTTCGGCGACAGATCGTTACGCTGCCCGCGACGCTAAGGCGTATCTGTCGCCCAAAGCGTAACGGGTCCTACCCCCAATGGGCTGCCAAGATGGCGGCGGAACCAGTCGCCTGCTTGGGCAGACTTTGTTTATTAACACCCACGAAATCACCAGCCCCTGCGGAGGATCGATTATGCAACTGACCCAGCGCCAACGCACCGTCCTTATCGGCGTGTTGGAAGACCAGCGCCGCATGGCCGACATGCCGACGGATGTCGGCTCACGTCTGGATCGCGGCCGGCAGCGCCTCACCGTCCGCAACGCCCAGGCCGGCCTGGTGCCGATGAATCTGCCCGGCTGGCTGGGCCGAGCGCCCACCAACAGCGACCATGTGCTGTTCCATCGCGAATACCTTCGCCTGGAAGGCATGGGCCTGATCGAACGATGCAGCCTGACCGGTGGTCGGCGCACCACGCATCTTCGGCTTACCCCCGTGGGCCGGCGTATGGCCGAGGCGCTGCTGGATGAGGAATATGGGCCCGAGGCGGACGAGGACATCGACTGGGCGAACGTGGAGTTCGTGCCCATCGAAATGCCGGTGGATGCGAGTGAGGGCGGCGAGGTGCCCGGTTGATGGCCGGCCGCAAGAGCAACACCCCGGCGGCGACCGGGGTGTTCGGCGAATGGAAATGGATGCCGGTCAGCGGTTCAGTTCAAATTTGCCACGTTCGGCCTTGACGAACCGGCTGGCTTCGCCCTTGGTGTTGATCTCGCGCGAAATGGCGGCGTAAAGGGTGTTGGCCGGGGTCTTACCATCGCGAGGCGTCCAAAGATTGCGGGCCACAGCCAGGTCGACGATGTCCTTGCATCGCATCGGGTCGCCGGTTCCCAGCGAAAGCAGGTGCGCTGCCGCATCAAGCAGGCTCATCGGCTTGCCGCCGGGTTGGCTACCCTTGCTACCAGGTTCGCCCGAGTCGCGTTTTGTGGCGGGCTTGGCGTCCTTGGTCGCCTGTTTGGCCTTCGCCGCAACGGGGGCCGCGTCGTCCACGCACTTTCGCAGGCGCTGGGGAGATTTGATCCTGATGGTCTTACCGGTCTTGATACTGGTGCCCAGGTATCCGCCGTTGTCGTGCTCGCGGATAATCTTCACCGGCACCAGGTTGCCGGCCACCTTCACGATGTACGTCGCTCCGATTTGTACATTTGTCTTTTTCATGGTTTGCTCCTTCTGCTGGGGGTTTACATGTGCAGCTCATCGAGGCTGCGTTGGATTTCGGTCTGCTCGACGCCGGAAAAAGACGCCAGTGCCTCGATGAGATTCTCGCGGACGTGCTCAAGCGAGCCGAGCGTCGCCCATGTGACGTCCTGGTCATCTTGTTTATTGAGCTCGCATTCAATCCAGTCGGCGAGACTGGCGATGTCGGCACGTGCTCGCTTGACGGCGTCGGTCATTCGCTGTTTGTTGTTCTGCTTGTTCATATCAGTGGTCGTCATGGTCCTTCTCCTTGGTTAGTTGCGTGCGGCACGGATGCACTTGTCGCGGTGAGCGCGGGCCTCATCAGCCAGCGCGGCCAGTTCGGGGTCGCTGCAATCGATGCCGCGTTCACGGATGGCCGCCACCAGGGCGTCCAGGAAATCGGCATTGTCGAGCAGGATTTTTTTAACGTGTTTAACGTGCTGTTTTTTGGCGGGTGTCATGATTCATCCTTTTGCGGGTTAGTCCTGGAATCTCTGCATCTCGCGGAAGTAATCATGTATGTCGCTGTTGGTGCCCTCTACGCCGTCGCAGCGATGCTGGACGACCTGGGCAATCTTGAAAAGTTCTTCGTCGCAGGTAGCTGTGGGAATCTCCCAGGTCTTCCATGCCTGCTCACCCTTGGGATTTCGAATGATGCTATCGATGCGAATGTTCGTGCTGCCGTCTCTTGCTTGAGAGCGTTCGATGGCAACGTGTCCGGCGTTTCCTTCGAGTTCGATTCGTCTGGTTCTCATGGTTGTCTCCTGCTACTCGGCGTTAAGGGCCAGGATGGTTCTGGGTGTGTATCCGCACCTGCGGGCCTCGGCGTTGATGGCCTTGCGGACGGCGCTGCCGGGCTGGTTGGCGTGGTAAATCATCGCCAGTTTTTTCCAGCCGAGTTTTTCGATTCGCCGTCCCAGACGGGTGGTGGCCATCAGCCATTCGTATGTTTCGGGGGCGTTTTTCGTCGTCTTCGTGTTCCGTTTCGTCTTTGCCATCTCTATCTCCTTGCTTGCCAGTCGGTTACATTCTTTATTCAACATTGGCATGTTACCTCGACCCCGGAACTCATCAAGGCAATTGCTGCCATGGCTGGCGGAAATTCTGATCGCCGTAACTATCGCTGTTTTCAATGCATCTGGCCTTCGGGACGCCCTGGAGGCCGTTTTTCTGGACACATGGAGGTAGCAAGATGACCCACGGGATGGACCCAGGGCGCATGACGCCCACCGAACGCGCCGACGAGGTCGGCATGCTGTTGTCGCTGGCCATGATGCGGCTTTGGTTAAATCGCCGGGCCCGCACCGGCGGCGGGCGGGCCGGTTCGAGAGATTTTTCGCAGGTCCGGCAGGATTGCCTTGAGCTTCCTCGCCAGACGAGCCCTGATGGCCCCGTCCACCTGCGAAAGGAGTTTTCGGAATGAAAGGTATGGAACAGACTGTTTTGGAGACACTTGCGAGAATCGGCCGAATGGACGTGGACGAGCTCCGCGACCAGTGGCGGGCGATGTTCGGCACCGAACCGCCGGCCAGCTACGCCAAGGCCCAGTTGGTCCGCCGCCTGGCATGGCGCGTGCAGGAACTGCGCTTCGGCGGCCTGTCCGGCCGGACCCGGCAGCGCCTGCGCGAGATCGCTGATGGCGACGAACTGGCCAGCGGCAAGAAGCGCCCGCCCAAGCCTCGAAAACGCCGCACACTGGCTGCGGGCACACGCCTGGTCCGCTACTGGCGAGGTATCGAGCACGTCGTGACCGCGCTGGCCGACGGCGGTTTCGAATGGGACGGCCGGCGCTACCGCACGCTGTCGGCCGTGGCCAAGGCCATCACCGGCCAGCACGTTAGCGGGCTGCGATTCTTCGGGCTCGCCAGCACAAACAAGGAGGACGCATGATCGCCAGGAACGAGAAAACCAAGCCCGTCCGCTGCGCCATCTACACGCGCAAGAGCCACGAGGAAGGGCTCGAGCAGGAGTTCAACAGCCTCGACGCCCAGCGCGAGGCATGCGAGGCATACGTCGCCAGCCAGAAGCACGAGGGCTGGACGGCGCTGGTGACGCGCTACGACGACGGCGGCTTCACTGGCGGCAACATGGACCGACCGGGCCTCAAGGCCCTGCTGGCCGACATCGAGGCCGACCGCGTCGACGTGGTCATGGTCTACAAGGTCGACCGACTGAGCCGCAGCCTGATGGACTTCTCCGGGCTGGTCGCCCTGTTCGAGAAACACGACGTAGCATTCGTCTCGGTGACGCAGCGCTTCGACACCACCAGCAGCATGGGCCGGCTGACGCTGAACATCCTGCTGTCGTTCGCGCAGTTCGAGCGTGAACTGTGCGGCGAGCGTATCCGCGACAAGATCGCCATCGCCAAGCGCAAGGGTAAGTACGTCGGCGGCCGCCCGCTGCTGGGATATGACGTCGACCGCGAGCGGATGCGTCTGCTGGTCAACGAGACAGAGGCCAAACTGGTGCGGCACATCTTCGACCGCTTCTGCCGTCTGGGCTCGTGCATGCTGGTGGCCAGGGAACTCAACGCCCAGGGCCACCGCATGAAGGCCTGGGTCACCAAGAAGGGCAAACCCATGGGCGGTGGGACCTGGAAGAAAACCGACGTCCACCACCTGCTGACTAACCGGCGCTATCTCGGCGAGGTCATGTACAAGGGCGAAAGCTACCCCGGCGAACACAACGCTATCGTGGATCGCAAGGTCTGGGATCGGGTGCTGGCCATCTTGTCCGAGAACCGTGCCGCCCGGGCCAATCAGACGCGCAGCAAGACCTCGGCCGTGCTCAAGGGCCTTATACGCTGCGAGTGCTGTAATGCCGCCATGGCCCCGACGTATACCACCCGACGCGGCAAGCGGTATCACTACTACGTCTGCCATGCGGCCGCCAAGAACGGCTACGACACGTGCGCCGTCCGCAGCGTCCCCGCCGGGCAGATCGAGCAGGCCGTGTTCACCTACCTGCGCGAAATCTTCGCCGACCCGGCCATGGTCGCACGCACCTTCCGCGCCACGCGAGCCCAGGCCGCCAGCCAGCGCCGCTCGCTGGCCCGACAGAAGACCGCCCTTGAAAAGCGCCTGACCGAACTTCGCAGGGGCATCGGGCGGCTGGTCCGCGCCGCCGGTGACAAAGACGACGGACCGCTGGCCGACGAACTACGCAAGCTCAACGACGAGTACAGTGAGGTCGAGACGCAGGTGCAGCAGCTCGAGGCCCAGCTTGACCGGCAGGAGGACGTGCCCACCGAACGCGACGTGGCCAACGCACTGCGGACAGTCGAGCCGCTGTGGGCGGAACTCTTCCCGGCCGAGAAGGAACGCATCGTCCGCCTGCTGGTCGAGACCGTGAGCGTCCGCCCGGACGGCCTGACCATCCGTCTGCGGCCGACGGGACTGGTCGTACTGGCGGCCGAGGTCGCGCCGCAGGAATCGCAGGAACCCCAACCCCAGGAGGCCAACATATGAAGCGCCCGCCGAAGAAAGGTACCATCACCGCCATGCCCACTGTTCGCCGCGATGGTGACGCCATCGTCATAGACATCCCCATGGCCCTGCGACATCGCGGCGGCCGAAAGGAGATCGTCCTGCCCCCGGGCGTCGCGCCAGTCGCCGAGAGCGCCAACACAGACGCACCGGCCACGTCGCTGGCCCTCGCCCTGGCCCGGGCGTTCCGCTGGCAGGAGATGATCGAATCCGGCCAGGCCGAGTCCAACAGCGATCTGGCCCGCAAGCTCAAGCTCGATCAGTCCTACATCGCCCGCACCATCCGCCTGACCTCCCTGGCCCCGGACCTGGTCGAAGCCATCCTAGACGGCCAGGAACCCGACGGCCTCTCCCTACGTTCCCTCCGCCGCAACCTGCCGCTGACGTGGGATGAGCAGCGACGCATGCTCTTGGCCCGTTAGCGCCTGCCAACGGGCATTGACGCAAGTCTGCCTGTCACTCGCTACGGCTGCTTCGCCACTCCGCCAACGTCGTATTGGCCTCTTCCGGGTCGAAGGCGTCGGGGTCGAAGTCATCGCCGAGCCACTCGACCATGTCTTCATGATCGTCCGCGTCCGGGTCGGCGATGGTTTCCAGCAGTTCGTAATATCCCCACACGCCGCCGCAGTCTTCCGGCGGGCAGGCCTTCTTGCCAGCCAGACAAACGGGATATTCCACGCCAGCTTCGGGCTCGATGATCTTCAGCACCTCGATGGTGTGCTCCCAGCCATCGCCAAGGTCGTATTCGTAAATTAGTTTGCTCTTGATCTTCGGGCACACCTCCGCGAGTGTGACGGCGTCTTCGTTTTCTCCCTCCATGTCTGTCGGTTCGCCCCAGGGCGTAACCTTGGTGACGAAGTAGCGGTCACCAGTATCAAACCATGACATAGTTGGTTCCGACGGCGTGGGGACGGCGTTGTCGTCACGTTTCAAGGAAATCATGTATCCCTTCCGGCCGCCTGGCAGATCGATCACCTTCTTCTCCACCGTCCCGGTCGACTCAGGCAGCTTACGCCGTGCCGGCTTGGGTTTCTTGCCACGAAGAATGAACTGGTGCATGTGGCTGTTCGTCCAGCCCATGGCGATCTGAATCACATCGTGGAGCTCGCCCAGCGAAATATCCGATGGCACAGCCACCTTCCGCCATATCGGCGGCTTGGAGTCGTTGAGGGTGATCTTGATCTCGCTTACGGAAGGTTTGCTCATCGCTCGGTTCTCTCCATATCAAGCGGCCGGCATGAACGGCATACCGCTGGCGCTCCGCTGCCAGACATATTCATAGATGCGGCCTGCAATCCGCTGTGTGTCGTCATCTGTAAAGGGCGGACGCGGCAACACGGCATAGAGCTGGTCGAGGATGAACACTTCCACATCCGCCTGGGTCTGTGTGTTCAGAGTCCACTGATCCATCGATGCCAGTAGTTCCTGGAGCTTGGCCAGCAAATCCTGGCTCGCCTGCTTCAGATTTTCTCTCTGCGTCTTGGCTATCTCGTCCTTGCTGAGCAGATCGAACAGGGCCAGCTCATCTTCCGTCAGGCCTTCCTCAACCGCACGCCTTTGTTCGGCGTCAAGGTCATTCGCCAGGGCCATCAGTCGGGCGAATGTGTCCTCCACGGTGGCGCGGTCCTTCTCGCGGTTGTAGTCGGCCACGATCTCCTGGTACTTCTTGTAGTAATCCATCCGCTCGGGATTGCGTTTCAGCATGGCCTGAAGCTTCTGCTCGACCACGGTGCGAATGTCCTGCAAGGCCGCATTCTTCCGTTTCACCTTCTTGGCAAATTCATCCCGAAGTTTCTCAAAGTCAATCCTGTTGAGGTCGACGGTCAGCCCGTCAGCGTGGTCAGTCCCATGTCCCTGCGTCTGAATTGCCTCATTTATGATCCGGTGGAGTTCCTTGAGAACATCGGTAACATCCGAGGTATCCCGTCGTTCTTCGAGCTTCTTATATATCGTGTCGATATTGTCGTGGCGTTCGGCGTAGGCGAATGCCGAGGGCTCCATCAGCAGGGCCTTGAATCGTGCGAACACCTGGCGTGCCATGATCTCGAATCGCCGTTTGGCCTCGTCGGAAGCATACAAGGCATTAACTGCATCCCGCACGGCCTCAATCTTGTCAAACCCCCGTGCATCGTTCAGGCGTGACACGTCGAAGCCCAGAACATGCAGATGTGCCTCTGCCGCTTCAATGGCCTCCACCAGAGCGACCAGCAGTTCCTCGACGGGCGTGACAACTTCGCCGACATCGCCTCCGGTGCCGCCGCCCGTACCTTCGCCGCTGGTTTCACTACCGCCATCATCGTCATCATCGCCAAGGGCGTATTGCGCCAGGGCCTCGCGCAGACTCTTGAGCATGCCGTTGTAGTCGACTATGGTTCCGCATTCCTTGCCCGGATACACCCGGTTCGCCCGGGCGATGGCCTGCATGAGGGTGTGTGCCCGCATCGGCTTGTCGATGTAAAGCGTACCAAGGCATTCCACGTCGAAGCCGGTCAGCCACATCGCGCAGACGATGGCCACGCGGAACGGATGGTCCGGGTCTTTAAAGGCGGCTTCGACATCGACACGCTTGTCATCGCCGGTCTCAAACCCCTTCTTCATCAGATTGCGGTGTGGCCGAATATCGAAGTCCCACTTGCGGAATTCCTTCACTTCGTTCTGGGCCTCGCTGATGATTATCTCGATGATCGTTTCTCGCATCCAGGCCACGCGGCCGGCCAGAGCCTCGACCTCCTTCGCCAACTTCTCCAGCAAGTCGGTGTCCTGCTGGTCCGCCAACTCCGTCCGCCGGAACGCCAGCAGATTTTCAAGCTCGACAATCTTCGCCTGCCAGCGAGGGATGATCCGCTTGTACATCCGGGCACAGGTCACCTTGTCGATGCACACTATCATCGATTTGCCCAGTTCCCACCGCGTCGAGCAGTGCGCCACAAAGTCGTCGGCCACCTTGTCCAGCCGGTCGTCGGCCGTGATGACCTCGTAATCCTTGCCCAGCAGGTTCTCCAGCTTGGCGACCTGATCCGGGTCGAGTTCCGCCTGCTCTATTTTCTCCGCGATACGGTCGTTCAGGTCCAGCCGGTTGATGCCCAGCTTCTCGCCACGGTTCTCGTACACCAGCTTGACCGTGGCCCCATCTTCCTCCGACCGCTTGAAGTCGTATCGCGATACGTAGCTGCCGAAGATGCGGCGGGTCAGGTGGTCATGCTTGAACAGCGGCGTGCCGGTAAATCCGATGAAGGCCGCATTCGGCAGCGCCAGCCGCATGTTTCGTGCGAACTTGCCCGCCTGGGTGCGGTGGGCCTCATCCGAGATTACGATGATGTCATCACGAAGACTGTATGGCTTGTCAGGATGAACGTCCTTATTGAACTTGTGCATCAGACTGAAAACGTACCGGTGATCCTCCTGTAACAGACGCTGGAGGTTCTTGCCGGATGACGCCCGCGGCGTCTTTTCGCCGGCTGCATCGCAGCCGACGAAGGATTTATAAATCTGGTCGTCCAGGTCTTCCCGGTCGGTCATCACCACGAACGTGAAGTTGCCCTGCACCTGGCGGCGGACCTTCTCGGCGAAGAAGATCATCGAGTAGCTCTTGCCGCTGCCCTGGGTGTGCCAGAAAACACCCAGCCGGCCCAGGTCCGGGTGCGCCCGCTCCACCAGCGGAAGTTCCCGAGCCTTGCGGAGCTTGGCGATCGGCGTATGGTCCGGCGGGTTTACCTCTGCCAGTTCAACGGGCTCATCCTTTGGTTCGACCACTGCCACGCGATACCGCAGCCGTTCCTCTGGCGGGAACTGTTTCTTCAGTTCCTCCTGCCTGACCACCGACGCCACGGCCTGGTTGACACCCAGCACTTGGTGGTTGCGGGCTACAATCTTCCGCGTCGCGCCCGGCTTGCTGGCGTCGAACAGGATGAAATTTTCCAGCAGGTCCAGCAGGCGGTTCCTGGCCAGCATGCCGTCCAGCAGCACCCTGGCGTCCAGGCTGCCGGCGTCGCTTTCTTCCTGGCGTTTCCAGTCGTGGAAGTGGTCCCAGCCGCTGGTTATCGAGCCGTACTTGGCCTTATCGCCGTTGCTTACGACCAGGAACGCGTTGTGGTGGAAGGCGTGCGGGATGGTGTCGAAGTAGTCCGTCAGGTTGCCGTCGAACCCCGCCCGGATGTTGCGATACACAGCCTTGAGTTCGATGAACACCACCGGCAGCCCGTTGACGAAGCAGACCAGGTCGGCCCGGCGGTTGTAGTGCGGCACGCGCAGGCCCTGAATCTTCAATTCGCGCACAGCGAGAAAGCGGTTTTGCGTCACATCCCGGAAGTCTATTACCCGGGCGTGGTCGTCCCGCAGATTCCCGGCCGCGTCGCGATAGGTCACCGGCACGCCGTCGCGAATCCAGCCGTAGAACTCCCGGTTGTGCTGGAGCATCGACCGGGCGTAATCGCTGGCCGTCAGCTTTCGCACCGCATCCTCGACGGCCGGGGCAGGCAGTTTCGGGTTCAGCCGCTCGACCGCCGCCCGCAGGTCGCGCACCAGCACGACCTCCCGAGTATCGGCCCGGCCCAGCGTCCCATCAACACCGAAGGTTTCCTGGTTCCAGGCGTAGACGCTCTCCCAGCCCAGCACATCGTGCAGGTGCTCGGCAAACGTCGCCTGAACCAGCCGGTCCTCGCTGTTGATATCAGTGATCATCGCGTTACTCCCCGTCTGCGCCATTGCCCGGAGAAAGTTTCCGGCTTTGTACGCACGCTTCTAGGAACTGAAGAAAGCGGTTAGCCTTGATAAGGATACCCTCAAACACCTTTGGCAAAGACATGCTATTCACACCCAACTCCTCGGCGATCTTGCGGTAGTTACTGCCTTTTCGGTGTGCAGTGCCAGCAGACCGAAGGTCTTGAATGTCTCGCAAAAACTTGATGTGCTCTTCGTATCCCGGCATATCAATCTCTTGAAGTGCCCGTTCAAGCCGTGAGATGCTGCCCTTGATATCGCCAAGTTCATCTGCCGGGATCAGCTTGTTCAGTTCCTTCTCGTTCAGGGAGTCGACCAAAATCTTTGTCAGTGCCAGTACCAGGTCGTCGAAATCCTTCTGTTCCTCATTCGAAGGAATCCGGATCGCCTGTATGTGATGCGTATCCTCTTGGGCAAGCGGCAGAAGTATCGGCCAATTCAGCTTCTTCTCGCATTCACTGCCGAGCTTCTGATAAAGCCAGCTGAACTCATGCTCTGGTCTGTCGGAGTCCGTGAACTGGCAGAGAATCTGTCGGCTGAAGAAGGTCTTGCTCATTCCGCCAACAGGCGCGATGTTATAGCTTCGCCAGTGGAGTTGCTCTTCGTACGGGAGATCCCGCCCCAAATCACCAAGCCAAGCGCACACCTTGTCGTCGTGATGGTTATCCATGTACATGCTCCACAGATACCCGCAGCGCAGAATGGCATCCTCGACTGAGTACTTGCCCGACTGTTGATAGTACTTATCCAATACCTCTTTGCGGAAATGCACCGGGGTCAAGTAATGCGGCGAGCCAGGATTGGCTCCAAAGTAGTTGGCTAAATGGTCAGGGTCTGACGTATGCATCATCTCGTTACCATCATCGTCGGTCCCAATGATGAAATCGACGTACTGCCTTGGCTGTTCTTCAGCAAAGCCCCAGAAGTCGCTCTTCTCTTTGGGCAAGGGTGGTATCAGACGTTTGCCGAGCAGTCTGCTGAACGACTTGAAGCTTGTAATGCCGTCACCATCACCGAAGTGCAATCCCCAGCACAGCAGTCCATCTCGCTTGTCTTCACCGCCCGCTTTGAGACCCAATTCTTCAAGCGAATGCTGGGAATGCTCTCGACAGTCAAACTGTATGGCCAGATGCATTTCTTTGATCGCGAGGAACTGACGAATTTCCTTCAAGCGAATCTGGACACGGTGCGGTTCTACGATTGCCACAAGATGCTCAGTCCCACTGTCATCAATTTTATAGTATCGATCCTGTTTCCGGTCGTGGAACAGGCGATGGAACAGCCGGAATTCTTCGCTCAATTCCAGGTAGTCTGGCCGGATGCCGTGGAACCCGCGGTCAATCACCAACGGCTCGAAGCCAGTGTTGTCGCCGAAACGGCAGTATTCCGTGATAGTCTCTTCGCCTCGGTAGTGTTGCACCGCCCCGGGGAGCCCATCACCATGTCGCACGTCCCACTCAATATAGCCTAGACATTCCTCTACCTTACCCGAAGGAACCAATCCGCAGAATATCCCGTGGTTGTGCGGTTCCTTCCGGTCGGACAGATACACGTCCAGCATTTCAGTGATCGGCACCTGTCGATTCAACCATTCGAGCATCTTTGTCTGCAGTAAACGTTGACGATCTTCCTCGATGCTCATACCGCTATCTCCCCGTTCATCAGCCTGGGAAGCAGCAGGTCCCGGGCTTGCTGAAGTTTCTGGTTCTGGGCGTGAAGGATTTGTATCTGCCGAAAAACTGGCCGAGTGAAGTCCGTAAAGGCATCGAGAAGCGTCTTGGGCGGAACGTAGACCATGAACTTCTCGAAGCAGCTTTCCTGGACGCGCTGGCGGCCCGAAGCCCCGATCATGCTCTTAATGGCGTTGTGGCGGAAAGCGTAGGTCCGGGCCAGGCAGTAGATGTATTCGGGCGTCAACATCCGCGAACGCAGCACTATGAACTCCGTCGATCCGCGGCCAACCTCGCCCGGCTGCATGAACGCGACGAAGGCGGTCTTGCCGTTCTCCAGGCACGGCGTGATACGGGCCAGCAGCGTATCACCGTTAATGAACTTGCTTCCGCTGCGCCCGCTCCGCTTGATAGCGTTCTTAATCACCATCGAATCCAGTGGCAAGTCGCCCATCTCCACCCACCAATGCTCGTCCTTATCAGAGAGCTTCGTCCGCGGGTTGATGTCGACCGCCTCAGGGGTCGGAACTCGTTGCCAGCCTTTGGGCAGAGCGTTGTGGATGGGGGTGTGTTCGTGGCCGGGGAAGCGGAGGCGGATGAACCATTCCTCGTACAGCAACCGGGCCGACTCCTCCAGCAGTCGTATCCGCCGGGCGTTGTTCTCCAGCAGATCGTCGTAGGAAGAAAGGACATCGGCAATTCGTGTTTGGACCGGGAGCGGGGGATGTGGGACCGGAAACTCGCGTAGAATTCCGAGATTGATGTGCGGAACACCTGAGGTAATGGCACGATTCCGGATGGACTGTTCGGTTAGCGGATGCCGGAAGTAGAAGTAGATGAAACGAGCATCAGCTTTGGCTGGATCGACCGTCAGTTTCATCTGGCTCTGGGATACGACATACCGATCGTAAGCTGCGGTCGGGGGTATGAGCCCCACTTGGCCCAGAGTACCTCGCTGGGTGAAGACAAGATCGCCCTTATGCGCAATGTTCGCCGAGAGTTCATCGGCTTTCTCTTCGGAAACAAAGACAAACTCATCCTCAGAGAACATGGCTCCGTTGTTAAGGTTGGCTCCTCGTATGACCGGCACACCGTCATCAACATAGTCGCGAGTCGTCAGATTCGACCCAAAAGGCCCACCGACAAGCGCATTGGCAATGTTGGCTTTCAGATCCTCAATTGGGGCCATATTCCACTTCATCCCACCAACTCCTCGAAGTTGGCCTGGATGGTCTGGGCGAGTTTGGCGGCCTCGGTGTTGAGGTCGGCCAGTTCGACGTGGATGTCGCGGATGGCCTGTTCGAAGTCGAAGTCCTCATCTTCCTCGGGCGGCGCGACGCCGACGTATCGGCCAGGGGTGAGCGACCAGTCGGCGGCCTCAATCTCATCGCGTGTGACGACCTTCACCAGGCCGGGCACGTCCACGAGCTTGGCATCCGGGAAGCGGTCCTGCAGCCACTTGGCCTGGCGGTAGAAATGCTCGGCCTTCTTGAGCCGGTCCACGGCGCTGGCGGTGGCCTCGGGCAGGAAGATTCTGTGTAGCGCAGAGACGGCCTTGTTCCATGAAGGGTGCTTGCGGCCCTGAAGCTTCGTCTCGGCCAGCTCGATGATCTGGCGGACCAGCTTGCCAAGGTGCTGTATGTCCTTGATGGCCGTATGGATTCTGGCCACGTTCTTTTCGAATCGCCGGCACGCCTTGTGAAGCTGGTCGTTGCTGGTGGGCGATTGCTTATCGAGCCACTGGTGCGGTTCGGCCAGGGAGTCCCATAGCTCGGCCCGGGTGGCCAGGTATTCTTCGAGCATCGATTTCAACTGCCGCTGGAGCGGGAATATCTCGCTCAAACCCTCGATCATTCCCCCGATGGTCTTTGCCTTGGCCTCCAGTTCAGGGAGGTTGCCCAGAAGTTTCAGTGCTGCGCGTGGGCCTTCCGGGTCCGGTTTCATGAACCGGACCTGCAAGAATTCCTCGGCGGCGTCGCGGACGAGTTGCGCCGGCAACTGCAGACTTGGCTTATCGTCCGAGCGGTTGACGAAGCATCGCACAAATCCCTGGATGCTGGCGACGGCAAAGGTGAGCAGTTCGTCGAAATCGGCCAGGTATTGCACGGCCACCCCGGCGTGAAAGGCAAAGGAGTCGAGGTGGCTTCGCACCAGGTCCAGGAAGCGGTCGGACTGGCCGCGATACAGCCAGACGATGGCCGTGAGGTTGGCGAGTTGCTCGGGGGAGAAGTCGTAAATTTTGCGGGTGACCTTGCGGTAGACGCCGCGGGCGTCGAGCATGAGCACCTGGTTCTGGCGAGCCTTGGGTTTGCCCTTGTCGAAGAACCACAATTCGCAGGGTACGGTGCGGGTGTAGAAGAAGTTCGACCGGATAGCGATCATCACATCCACGTCGCCGGTCTGCACGAGCTTTCGACGGACCTCCTTTTCGCCGTGGCCGGCGCTGGAGGCCTGGGAGCTCATGACGAATCCGGCCCGGCCCTTGTCGTTCAGGTAGCTGTGGAAGTAGGAAATCCAAAGGTAGTTGCCGTTGGATACCTTCTTGGCCTTGTTAACGCCCGGGAGGCCGAACGGCAGGCGCTTGTCGCCCTCAATCTTCTCGGAGTCGACCATGTCCACGTTGAACGGCGGATTGGCCATTACGAAATCGCATTTGCCGACGAGTGTGTGCTCGTCCTGGTAGAAAGTGTTGGCCTCCTTGATGTCGCCCTCGAGGCCGTGGACGGCGAGGTTCATCCTGGCCAGGCGGATGGTGGTGGCGGTTTTCTCCTGGCCGTAGAAGACGACGCGCTTGGCGGTGTCCAGGCCGTGGTCTTCCATGAAATGGCTGGACTGGACGAACATGCCGCCGGAGCCGCAGGCTGGGTCCAGCACCGTGCCGTGCTCAGGCTCGATGACGTTGACTATCACCTGCACGATGGACGGCGGTGTGAAGAATTCGCCGTCATCGTGGGCCTTCTGGTCGGCGAATTTCATGAGGAAGTATTCATAAATGCGGCCGAACAGGTCGCCCGAGGCGGTGCGGAGGGATTCGCGGTTGAATATCTTCAGCAGCTCTTCGAGGAAGTCGTTACCGAAGCGGGTGTAGTCCTTGGGCAACACGCCGGCGAGGGGATCGAAGTCCTTCTCGATGGCCTCCATGGCGTCGATGAGGGCCTGGCCCCAGTTGGAATTGCTGGGCAGGGAGATGATAGCGTCGAAACGGGCATTGGGCGGCAGCCACAGTGCGCGGCGGCGGAAGTAATCGGACTGGATGAGCTTCCGCTTGGGCATGCGCCCGGCGGCCTGGTCTTCTGCGATCTGCTTTGTGACGGCGTCGAAGCGGTTGGTGGCGTGTCGCAGGAAGATAACGCCCAGAAGCGGCATGAAATATTCGCTGGAGGCAAGGTTGGAATTGGCGCGGAGCTGGTCCGCCGCTTCCCAAAGGTCCTTTTCGACTTGGCTGAAATCCTGCACGGTTAAGCCTTCCTCCGGTTCTTGTTGGAATTCGCGCCGCGAGTTTTTGACGCCGCGCCCGACCGCATCCATTCGTCAATGGCGCTCTTCTGGAACCGCCACTGCTCGCCGATCTTCACGCCGGGCACCTTGCCGGCGCGGGCGAACTGGTATAGCGACGACTTCGACAGCTTCAGATAGGCCGCCAGTTCGTCAATGGTCATCACATCATCGGACTGCTTGCCAGCCATGCGCAGTTCCTTTCCGCACGCGAAGATAGCCACCCCGGCACCGCAAGACGGGCGGCCGAAATAATACGCCATCTGTCAATCGCTGTCAAACGGTGAAAGTCGCCGTGCGCCGCAACACGGCGACTGAGGCACGGCATGGGCTTGGTCAAGCGTTTTGCCGTTGCCCTTGCATGAGTTGCCATGTCATTTCGAACCCCGTGCGACCAAGAATGCGGCATATGTGAGAGGTGCCTACTCGCCAAGAACTTGCGTAGCCTTGGACGCGCTGGGGGGTTGACCAAGCGAAACAGAGATTTCCGGCCGAAAGAGAGACTTGCGGGGCCGAAACGGGGCGCGCGGGGGTGGTGCGCGTCCAAGCGTTTCGCACGGGCCAGAGGGCCGGAGTTTGCAGAACCCTTTGGATACTGGCCGAAAACGCGACGGCCCGCCGGGGTGTCGGCGGGCCATCATCTGCGCGATACGTTTTGCTCCGAAGAGCACAAGTGGGCCCTCAAGGATTCGAACCTTGGACCAATAGATTATGAGTCTACTGCTCTAACCGCTGAGCTAAGGGCCCTGAATGCTGCAATGTAGCTTACGAAGGCGGCCGGGTCAAGATAGAGTCTTTCAAGCCGGCGTCAAGTCATCCAATAATGCAAATCTCCAACAGTTGCAAAAGCCAAGTAACTCTTCATCGGCTACTGCTCATCCATATCGGCGGCAAGGTGCTCCCACTGCCGGTAAAGCTCGCGAAGCTTCGCATCATCGGCCGCGAAATCGGAGCCGAATTTCGTTATCAGCTTCACATCGCCGGCAGCCGACGCCGCCGATATCTCGGCGTTCAAAGCCTTCAGCCTGTCTTCCAGCGAGTGAATCTGCTTTTCGACCTCCTCGAGCTGCCGCAGAAGTTTTTTCCGCTCGTTGGATTTCTGCCGCTGGGCTTTCTTGTCCTCCTGCCGGCGCTGATGCTGCGAGCGTTTGTCGTCGGCATCGGTCGAGGCGGCCGTCCGGATTTTATCTCCGCCATCCTGCCGGTCGCGCCAGGCGATATACTGGTCCCAGTCGCCCTTGAGCGTGGTTATCACGCCGTCGTGCACCGCCCATATGTCGGTAGCCATCGCGTGGATAAGGTACCTGTCGTGGCTGACGAAAATCACCGTCCCGTCGAAATCGCTCAGCACGTCCTGGAGCACTTCCTGCGACTGCACGTCGAGGTGGTTGGTCGGCTCGTCCATTACCAGCACGTTCGCGCGCTTGAGCATCAGCCTGGCCAGCACCACCCTGCTCCGCTGGCCGCCCGACAGCTCGCAGACAAGCTTGAACGCGTCGTCGTTCGAAAGCAGCAGGCTGCCGAGCAGGTTGCGGGCGTGCTGCTCGGTGACGGCCGGGTCGATCTGCCGCACCGCGTCGACCGCACGCGCCTGCGGGTCGAGTTCCGAGTGGGTCTGCGAGATATATCCCACCCGCACGTTCGCACCCAGCCTCACCTTGCCTGCCAGCGGCGGAAGCTCGCCGAGAATCGTCCGCACCAGCGTGGTTTTGCCGCATCCGTTCGGCCCGACAATCGCAACTCGCCGGCCGCGCTGTATCTCGAGCTGCTCGATGCTCACCAGCGGCCGGGCCGCCACATAGCCGGCCTGCAGATTCTCGACATGCAGAACCATGTCGCCGGTCCGCTCGGTCACCTTGAACCGGATGTTGATATGCGCGTACTCTCGCGGCCGCTCGATGGCCTCGGTCTTGAGGAACCGCTCAAGCCGCGTCCGCCGGCCCTTCGCCTCGCTGGACCTCTGCCCGGCGATGAAACGCGCGATGAAATCTTCCGTCTCGCGGATGAATGCCTGCTGGGCCTCCCATCGCCGCATGCGTTCCTTGAAACGCTCCTCGCGCTGCACGAGATAGTGCGAATAGTTGCCCTTGTAGCATTCCACCGTGGCGGACGCTATTTCCCACGTGGTCGTCGTGACGCGGTCGAGAAAATAGCGGTCGTGCGAAACGATGACGGCCGCCCCGTCGAAAGCCTGCAGCCAGCCTTCGAGCCATTCGACCGTCGTGTAGTCGAGATGGTTCGTCGGCTCGTCGAGCAGCAGGACATCCGGCGACTGGAGCAGCAGCCGGCCGAGATACGCCCGCGTCCGCTGCCCGCCCGACAGCTCAGCCAGCGGGCGGTTCCATATCTCGCGCGGGAAATTCAGGCCGGTCAGCACCTGCTCGATTTTCTGGTGATACGTGTAGCCGCCTCGCGACTCGAACACGTGCATCAACTCGCCGTACCGCTTGAGATGCCGCTGGTGCTCGTCGCCGCAGGCCTCGTCGGCCATGCGGTGGGCCAGCTCGTGCAGCTCGCCTTCCATGCGGTGCAGATCGGCGAACACATCTTCCATGGCCTGCATCAGCGAATCGCCCTTCATGTCCGGCGGATCCTGCGGCAGGTAGCCGACACGCAGGTCTCGCTTGCGGTCGATGACGCCGTCGGTCGGCGGCTCGATGCCGGCAAGCATGCGGATGAGCGTCGTCTTGCCTTCGCCGTTGGGCCCCACCACGCCGACACGCTGCCGCGGCGCAAGAGTAACGCAGACGTTCCTGAGAACGTCTTTGTCGCTCCAGCTTTTGCACAAGCCTGTTGTTGTTATCAACGACACGTCGGCTGCCACATCTCCATTTCAAAACGGGGTTTGAGCAGAATAACCTCTAACAGTGTAACGTCAAGAACAGATGCAGACAGAAAGTAGTTCAGAACTCTGAGTTCAGAGTAAATTCGAAATCGCCAATCCGCCTGCGGCGGAATCTCAGGACATTTTTTAAAGATATTTTTTGAGATAACGCAGGACGGGCTATTTTTTCGGCTCTTCGGGTCTGGCTTCGCGCGGCGGAGGATTGACGGGGATCGATACGGTGAATGTGCTGCCGTTCTCGCCGGTCGATACCGAAACCGTCCCTCCGTGCAGTTCGACGAATTTTTTCACGATCGTCAGGCCAAGCCCCATGCCTTTTTTCTGATACCCCGTTTCTCCGGATGAGTGCTTCATTACGTCCATGCCGCTGAAGAACGGCTCGAATATGTAGGGCAGGTCGGCGTCGCTTATGCCGGGTCCCTGGTCCTGGACGACTATGGAAATAACGTCGCCGATTTCGGAGCGGGTCCTGATTTTTATGACGCCGCCGTCAGGCGTGAACTTTATGGCGTTCATCACGAGGTTTTCGACGATGTCGCTCAGCTTGTCGCGGTCGGCCTGTATCTCCGGCAGATTTTCGCGATGCTCTATAATCAGCCGCTGATTGCGATGCTCCAGGAACGGATGGCAGTAGAGATATATGTCCTCGAGCAGTTCGGAGAGGTTCACCGAGCTGTAATTGAGCGTTTCGGAATATTTCTGGCCGGGCATGAGCTTGAACATGGACTGGATAATCTGCTCGATGCGTTTGGCCTTGGAGCTGATGGTCTGAAGGGCGTGGAGCAGCCTGGCCGGGTCTTTGGAGCCCTTCAGCAGTTTCGCCACGCCGAGCAGGTAGCTTATGGGCGTCCGCAGTTCGTGGCTGGCGATGCGGATGAAATTCATCTTCAGCTCGTTGGCGGCTTCCAGTTCGTTATGTGATTCCTCGATGCGTCTGACCATTTCGTTGAAATCGTTTGCGAGGTCATCTATTTCATCGGCCCCGAACAGCCTGCGGCGTTTCGCGCTGCCGCTTTCGATACGGTGCGTAAGATCGCCCTTGGCGACCTGGCGTGTTGCGCGTTCCACCCTGCGGATTCTGTCCAGTATGCCCCGGTCGACCAGGTACAGACCGGCCAGGAACAGCGCGCCGATTATGCCAAGCCCGACGATCAGCATTATCAGACCCAGCCTGTATACTTCGCCGAGGGCTTCCGACTGCGGCGTATACAGCACTACCGTCCAGACCGGTGCAACCAGCGGGTATTTGCCCACAGTCCCGGGCAAGGCAATAACCGCCCAGGCCTGAATTTCCTTGTCGTCGGTCAGCCGCCAGCCCGGCGCGCTTTGAGCAAGACTTATTTCGTCCCATCGCTTCAGGCTGTGCTTGAGTGGCGAAAGTCCCTGGCGATGTATGATGATGCCGTCGTGACGAACCAGCATGATGCCGGCTGAAACCCCTTCGTCCGTGGTTATATCCGGCCCGACCCAGTGACGCATTCCGACGACGACTTTCAATACGCCGAGAAAGTCCTCGTCCTTCATAACCGGAATGCATATGTCGACGCTCCATACGCCTGCGCTGGCGTCGAACTGGACTTCATCGACAAAGGCCCGCGGCTTGCCGCCGTTGTAGGTCTGCTGCCACCATACTTCGTCATCCTGGCAGAAATCGTCGGTTCTGCTGGTCGCTGCGACGAGCTGGCCGAAGCGGTCCGTGAGAAGCATCTCCGCTATGTTGGGGTCGTTGATGCGGATGCGGCGGAGAATGTCGGAAATGTCGTTCTGCAGAACATTGCGCATTTCACGCGAATCTTCGGTCAGGCTGGACCATTCCATGTCCAGTTTGCTGCGGACGTCGGCGGGGAGTTTTTCTGTGAATCCGGACAGAAATGAAATTACGCCAGGCTCGTGCATGGCGACTTCGAACTTTTCGATGTCCTTGACGAGCTGCACCTGGAGATCCCTGGCCTCTGCGACGGCTGACGCCTGCAGATATTTGCCGAAAGTTTCCCGACGGAGGTGTCCGCCCCCTATCACCATCGCAGCCAGTGTCGCCAGCAGCGGCAGTAACGCCACAACAACGAGCAGAGCGGTTACTTTGGCTCGAATACCTATCCTCATAGAGCTTTTGCGATCCTTCGGCTTTTTCCAGCTTTTATTTTAGCGTCCAGAAGCCCTGAGACGCGACTCCAAATTTGGCTGGATCGGCCTTTTATGTCATCGGCACGCCACTGCTTGCGAATTAGCCCGTGTTGTACTATTGTTGTGGTTTCAAAATACGCTTTGTTTGGAATCGTTTGAAAGGGAAACCGGTTATGCGCAAGGAATCGATGGATTTTCTCAAAAATCTTCTTTCTGCACCAAGTCCCAGCGGATATGAAGTGCCCGGCCAAAAACTGTGGTGTGAATATGCATCCCAGTACGCCGATGAAGTCACCACCGACAGCTACGGCAACGCCGTCGCCGTCCTGAACCCCGGCGCCGACACGAAGATAATGATCGACGGCCATGCCGACGAAATCGGCCTGATGATAAAGCACATCGACGACAAGGGCTTTATCTATTTTCAGAAAGTCGGCGGCGTAAGCCCCGCTCTGGTTTCCGGCAAGCGAGTCAACATCCACACCGACAAGGGCATCGTACGCGGCGTGGTCGGCGCGACGCCGGTTCATTTCCAGCCTCGCGACAAGGAACCCAAGCCTCCGCAGATACACGAGGTGTTCATCGACATCGGGGCCGCCGACAAAAAGGCTGCCCTCAGGCAGGTCAAAATCGGCGACATAATCACGTTCGTCGATGACTTCGAGATGCTCAACAAGAACATCGCCGTCGGCCGCGGCCTGGACAACAGGATAGGCACGTGGGTCGCAATCGAAGTCCTTCGCACAGTCAAGGCGATGAAGCCGAAGTGTGCGGTGTACGCGTGCAGCAGCATACAGGAAGAAGTCGGCCTCATGGGCGCCCAGATGACCGTCTTCAACATCAACCCTCACGCGGCGCTGGTGGTTGACGTTACGCCGGCGACTGATTCGCCCGGCATCGACGTCAAGCAGTTCGGCGAGATAAAGCTCGGCGGCGGCCCGACCATAGCGGTTGGCCGCGAAAACCACCCCGTTCTCGTCGAGCGGCTGAACAAGATAGCCGCCGTCAGGAAAATCAGCGTCCAGCGAGAGGCCTTCAGCCAGGCCGGCGGCACGGACGCGCTGGCGATTTTCAAGTCGATGGGCGGCGTTCCGTCTGCCGTCGTCAGCATACCGAACCGCTACACGCACTCCACCGTCGAGATGATAGACATGCGGGACGTCGAGGGCACGGTCAAGCTGCTGTCCGAATTCGTCGCCGGCGTTAAGAAAGGCGAACGATTCGCGGTTAAGGTGAAATAAAGCAGTAATCAGGCAGCAGAAAAAACCATCCTGCGCATTTAACGAGCCGCCCATACGGGCCCGTCCGGGCGACCGTAAGGGAGCGGTTATTAAAAGCTTGTACGTGGCGGCGGAGTGAATAAGCACAGGTTAAAATAAATCTGCACGGGTGAAAGCCGTGGAACTTAAAGGCAAGATTGCATTGATAACCGGCGCGGCTCGAAGAGTGGGCCGCGCCATTTCTCTTGCGCTCGCAGATGCCGGGGCCGACATTATCGTGCACTACCGGCAGTCCGCCGAGGCCGCCGCATCGCTTGCCGAAGATATCCGTGCCGCCGGACGGCGGGCGATGCTCGTGCGGGCCGACCTCGCTGCCCCGCGGGATATCGCCGCCATGTTCGAGACGATATCAGCTGAGTTCGGCCGGCTCGACGTGCTGGTGAATAACGCGGCCGTCTACCACAGAACGCCCATCGAAACGCTCACTGCGGAGCAGTGGGACGCGGAGTTCGCCGTCAACGCTCGTGCGCCGGCGCTGTGTACCGCCCATGCGGCTAAACTCATGCCAGGCGGCGGCGTGATTGTGAACATAACCGATATCGCCGCCGAGAAAACATGGCCGGGCTACCCGGCGTATTGCGCTTCCAAGGCTGCCCTGCTCGCATTGACGAACAGCACCGCCAAGGCACTAGCGCCGAATATTCGTGTGAATTCCGTCGCGCCGGGCGCGATTTTATGGAATGACGACACCAAGGAAGAGACGAAGCGGAAGGTCATGAGCCACGTGCCGATGAACCGCCCCGGCCGCCCCGAAGACGTCGCCGCGGCGGTTCTGTTCCTTATTGGTAACGACTATATCACCGGCCAGAATATCCGCGTCGATGGCGGCTGGCACATGGGATGAATAATAGTAACCTGGAACACGGAACCGGTATCCCGTCGAAAATGCCTAATCCGGCATTAAATTCGCGATTCGCAACTCGCAGTTCGAAATTCTTCCCTGCTTCCGCCTTCGCCAAGGCTACGGCGTGACAAGCCCTGCCGCCTGCTCCCTCTTGCCTGTCTTATTTCACCTTATTCCGCAGCAGGCCCAGAAAGAGTCTTTCCGGCTGGCTGGGCATTTTGCCGCGACGGCGGATGACGCCGACGTCGCGTATCCATTTCTGCTTGCCTGAAAAGGCCGAGCACGACAGGTAGCCGCTCGCCACTTCCCGCTCGACGTTGCCGCGGGGCAGAATAGTCACACCGGAATTTATTTCGACCGCCCGTTTGAGCAGCTCGACGTTGTCGAATTCCATGACGACATTGACGTTCACCCTCGCGGCCTTCAGCTGGCGGTCTATGTGGCGGCGGGTAGGAATGTTTTCTCCGAACGCCACGAACGGCTCGCCCTCGATTGCCGACGGCGCGACGATTTTTCTGCCGGCCAGCGCATGCGAAGGCGAGCAGACCATCACAAGCTCCTCCTCTACCAGCGGGGTTACGTCTATCGACCGCTGCCTTTCCGGGTAGGCGACGACACCGAGGTCCATTTCGCCGCTGATGACTTCGGCGTATATCCGGTTCCAGTGCGTGTATTCCACGTGGAGATTCACTTCCGGATGATCCCTGAGGAATGCCCGCACATACGGGTCCAGCAGGTAAAACCCCAGCGAATAAATGGTGCCGACACGCAATATGCCGCGGACTGCGGCCGAGGCGGAGCGTATCTCGTTCATCGCCTGCTCGTAACGGCGGATGATGTCCCGCGAGCCTTCGTAAAGCACCTTGCCGGCCTCTGTGGGCACGACGATGCCGCCGCCGCGGGTGACAAGCTGCGTGCCCATCTCTCGCTCCAGCTTGGCAAGCTGCTGCGAGACCGCCGACTGGGATATGAGGTTCGCCTCGGCAGCCTTTGAAAAACTGCCGCTGTCCACCAGGTCGCAAAAAGTTTTGAGAACGTCTATGTTCATGAATTCACCGCCTGCCGTGGTATTAATAAAACTTATCAACCTCTTTAGAGTTTCAGGATAACTAAAACGCCCGGCGATGCAATAGGTAGAAGGAAGAAGTTCGTTTCCGGAGCCGGCCTGAAAATATCCGGCGGATAATTTATCATGAACAGAGACATTTTAACCTGTTTGCACAACGGGATTGACATTTGAGAGTGAATTGTTAAAGTAGCAGACCAATCGCGGCTTTTATAGTCGCGCCCGCGGCCGTGGCGGAATTGGCAGACGCGCAGGCTTCAGGTGCCTGTTCCCGTAAGGGAGTGGAGGTTCGACTCCTCTCGGCCGCATTTTTTTCGCCTTCCGAACAATGCCATTTTAAAGCAATAAGCCAGCCCCTACCACTGTCCGTGCGAATCGATTAGAATCCTGCCATGATTATCACTATCGACGGACCGGCAGGCTCGGGCAAGAGCACAGCGGCGAGAAAACTCGCCCGGCGCCTGAACATAGCATACCTGGATACCGGGGCGACATATCGCGCCGCAACGCTGCGTGCGATGCGGCTGGGCGTGGACATGACTGACGCCGCCGCCCTGCTGGAATCGACCCGCGGCATGAAACTGGAAATGAATCCCACCGCCGACGGTCTGCGCGTAACGCTCGACGGCGAGGATGTAAGCGCGGAAATCCGCGGTGAACAGGTTTCGCGCAACGCACATTACATCGCCGGAGCGCCGGCTGTCCGCGAAGTGCTCGTTAAACTGCAGCGGAAACTGGGCGCTGCCCTGGGCGACTTTGTGGCCGAGGGCAGAGACCAGGGTTCGGTCGTGTTTCCGGATGCCGACTTCAAATTTTTCCTCGACGCCTCGCCGAAGACCCGCGCTCGCAGGCGTCATGACGAAATGCTTGCCGCCGGCGAGGACGCCGATTTCCAGGAAATACTCGACGAAATCGTCAAACGCGACGGCCGCGACCGCAATCGCCCCGTCGCTCCGCTTATCAGGCCGCAAGGCTCGATCGTAATCGACACGACGGACATGGACATCGAGCAGACAACAGAAGCGCTGCTCAAGTACATCAGGGGCGGAAAATGAAGACGCTGACCAGCTATGCCAATCCGCAGCTCGATTCGCTGCACATGCCGGCCGGCGTTCAGGGGCCGAACATCTACTACCGCATCATGCGGAGATTTTTCCAGGTTACCGTCGGCTGCACGTGGAAGACCCGCGTATTCAACCGGCATTACGAGCCGGCAAGCGGAGGGGTCGTTTACATCTGCAATCATCAGAGCTTCCTCGATCCGATACTTATGAGTTTCGCGCTTCGCCGGCCGATGAACTACATGGCCCGCGACAGCTTGTTCAAATTCAAGGTGTTCAAGCGGATTATCGAATCGATGAATGCTTTTCCCGTTCGCCGCAACACGGCCGACACCGGCGCGCTCAAAGAGGCCATGCGCCGCATAAAGCACGGCGGGCAGGTTGTGCTGTTTCCGGAGGGCACGCGAACGCGAGACGGCAGGATAGGCGACTTTCTGCCCGGCGTTGCGGTGCTGGCGCAGCGGGCCGCCGACTGGATCGTGCCGGTGCTCATCGACGGCGCGTTTGAAGCCTGGCCGCGGACTAAAGTCCTGCCCGGCGGAGGCAGCATCGTGGTGCAGTACGCCCCGCCGATTTCGCAGGAAGAGGCTCGGAAATATTCGCCCGAAGAGTTCGTGGAAAAAGTCCGGCGGCAGCTGATAGAAATCCAGCACGATGTCCGCAGGCGCGTCGGCCGACCAGAACTCAGATACGATTGACGACTAATTCTTAGCAGTGTCGGCCGTCGGCATCATTATCTCGGCTGCATAGACGTCTTCGGGGCGTCCGTCGCCGGTCTTGGTGTAAAGCAGATATTTTCCGTTCGCGCGGATCGGGCAGATGGTCTTTTTCGCAAGCGGCCAGGTTTGTTTTGTGGCCGTGTCGTAAAGAACGACCTCGTATGTGCCGTCCTTGTTTTTTCCGGCCACCACCATTATCGAATCGCCCGGTCCCGGCCCGACCGCAAAACCGCTTATTGCGGTAAGCTGCTTTTTTTCGACCCGGTCGTAGATGCGGGTGAATGTGAGGGTTTTCGATTTCGATTTCATTGCCATGACTTCAGACCTGGCGTCGGGATAGTACATATACCGCCCGTCACGGGTCCAATGCGTCTGCAGGCCACCGGCGCTGAAAAACGGCGACGTTATCGGCAGCGATGCGTATTTTTTGCCGTCGCGGACGTCGTAGAGAACGAATTCCGGGGTGTCCTTTCCCTGCGGGTCGGCCGGCAGCAGCATGGGCAGCAGATCGGCCGTCGGGCAAACCGCGCCCGGCAGGCCCCACGTGGAAAACGTCCATGTTTCCTTTTCGCCGCTGAGACGGACGATGAGCTTGCCGGTCATCATCTGGTTTTCCATGTCGGCGCTTACCACGAGAAGGCCCCTGCCTTTGCTGTCGATCGACGGCATCAGGACGGTCGCCGACATGCCGAGGTCGATGACCTTGCCGCTGGGAATGTCGTACAGGATGCCTCGCATCCTGTCGGACATGTCGGGATAATTCGAGACGCCGTCGGAGTCCGTATCCTCGCCGATGCCGAAGACAATCCTCTGGCCGCTGGAGCTGAAGATTCTGAGGTTCATCATCGCCAGCAGCGGCTTGTCGTCGGTGACGGCCGGTGCGGGCAGAGGAATATCCCTGCCGGTCTTGAGGTCGCGCAGATACGCATGATACAGCCTGACAGGCTCTTCATCCTGGCGTATCCTTGGCGTTTCGTAATCCAGATAGAACAGCCTCCTGCCGTCTTCGCTCAGTAGGGTCGGCCACAGGCCGGCCCAGCTGCGGTCCTCATCGGCGGAAACATAGCTGCTGTCTCGCTGCAGCACGAGTTTTTCGTTGGTGAGTTTCGGGTCTTCAGCGGCGGCAAAGGCGGCGAAGGACAAAAACATCATCCCCGCAAAAACAACTCTCTTCATGACTGCACCTGATCCTCGTCTCTATATAAAAATCGTCCCTCGATAATTCTTACACTCGTCAGATATCCGACCAGCGAGCCTGCGCAGCCGGCGGTCAGCCAGTCGACAGGCAGCACCTGGGCGTAAAACGGAACATCGGCCCATGCCGGCGGGTCGCCCGAAATTGCGAAAAACGTCGAGAGAATATACAGCGCCAACCCTGCGGTAATCGGCATGGCGAAAGCGACAATGCTTGTCGGCACGCTGAAGGCATGATAGGCGATCAGCGACGCCGCCAGCGAGCTGACGGCCACGGCAAAAACGATCTGCCCGCGATCCGATGAACGGATCATCACAAGCGCAAGCGCCAGGCACACGACCAGCCCGAGGAGGAAGCATGAACCAATCCGGAGAAACGCATCGTGAGCGGAGATGTCCTTCTTCCGGTTTTTTTGCTCGTTGGGGTCTTTCGGCGCGGCGAAATCCGCTGTCGAGAAAAAGATCGTCCCGAACGCTTCCCGGAATCCGACGCGGCCGTCCGTCGGCCTTCGACCGATAGGATTTCGCCACAGCCAGTTCGGGCGGACCGATGCGACGGCCATCCGGACAAGCCCGACTATGAGTATCACGCAAAGCAGCAGCAGGCCGAGCAGCAGCAGCTCAATTATGAAGCCGCTGAACATCGCCCGAAGGTCGTTTTCCCGCCACCACAGCAGCGACCTGACGGAAGCCGACCGCAGACTCATGCCCATCGCCCCGACGAGAACTGCCGCCACTGCGCCTTCCAGCCTGGCCCGCAGAGTGGCCAGCGAGCAAGCCGCCGCCAGCAGAAGTACAACCGCGCAAAATGCCGTGATATTGCCGTAACTGCCGGCCGGGATGAAAACAAAAGGTTCATTCGGGTCTGCAGGCATGACCAGAGGCCACAGCCAGAAGAAGACAACACCCAGGCTGGCGATGCAAGTCAGCTGAACCTCAAATTTTTCAAGCCAATGAAATCTTCTGTGATTCATTTCTGTAGACTCGACAACCAGACCGGAAATTATTACCTTTATACTTTCGGGTGCTTTGAAATATTTCGAAAACTGCTGCCTGAAAGCAGCAATCATCGTAACGGCATAACTGTTCAAAGGCAATTAAATGAGCAACGAAGTTGTAAACAGAATCAAGGAACGTGCCGCCAGGGCCAACAAGCGAATCGTCCTGCCCGAGGCGGATGACCCCCGCGTGCTGCATGCCGCCCGCATGGCGACCGATGCGAATTACGCCAAAATCACCCTCCTCGGCGAAGAAGACAAAATACACGCACTGGCCGCCGAAAACGGCGTCAACATCAGCGACATCCAGATTATCAATCAGTTTACCGACGAAAACCGCGAGCATTATGTAGATATCCTTTACGAACGCCGCAGGCACAAGGACATGAGCCGCCAGGATGCGGAACGCCTGCTTCAGCGTTCGGTATATTACGGCGGAATGCTCGTGGGCGACGGCCGCGTCGACGGAATGGTGGTCGGCAGCATCTGCCCGACCCGCGACACGGTGAGGAGCGGGCTGTTCGGCGTTGGGCTTGCTCCGGGCAACCGGACAGTAAGTTCATGCAGCATAATGAATACAATCGTCAAGGAAATCGGCGTCGACGGGTCGCTGATTTTCGCCGATACGGGCGTCGTTCCTGAACCGAACGCCGAGCAGCTGGCGGATATCGCGATAGCAGCCGCCGACGCATGCAGGGCGCTGCTGGATACCGAACCTTACGTCGCCATGATAAGTTTCTCGACGAAAGGCTCCGCCTACAGCCCCGCAGTCCAGAAGGTTCTGGATGCGCTGAAACTCGCCCAGGCCCGGCGTCCCGATCTGAAGATCGACGGCGAGCTTCAGGTCGATGCTGCGGTTGTCCCATCCGTCGCCGAGCGCAAAGCGAAGGATTCTCCCGTGGCCGGCCGGGCCAATACGCTGGTGTTCCCCGACCTGTCGTGCGGAAACACCGCTTATAAACTCGTGGAGCGGCTTGGAAACGCCACGGCCCTCGGCCCGCTTCTTCTCGGTCTGGCCAAGCCGGTAAACGACCTGTCTCGCGGCTGCAGCGTAGAGGATATCGCGCTGATAACAGCCATCACCGCAATACAGGCCACAGCCGTGTCAAATGCAGTTTAGAGCGACGAAAGAGTACGACTATCGCAATCGCAATTCATAAAATTCAGGCTGCCTTGCTTGATAGCGAAGCAGCCGGCAGATACTCGGCGGCCCGGAAAGGCCGCCGCAGTTTTTATCAGGCGTGCTAATCCCCGGTTAAAAATCCTTCCCATGCATACTGAATGTCGCTGTGCAGGCAGCCCAGTTCGTCGCCGCCGGCGTCGCGCAGATCAGCCGGCTTTTCCAAAGCAAAATGGACCGCTTCCCCCGCCGACGAACAGCCTACGCACATGACGAGCAGGAGCATAAACATCACGATGAAAGGAAGGAATTTTTTGAGCATGTTCGACATCCTTGTCATGTCTGGCTGAAATCAGAAACGCCTGCGGCGGGCCAGTAGAATAATTCCGCCGCCGAAAAGCAGCGACATTGCAGCCGGTTCGGGAATCCTGGCGGTAAGCGTCCCCGCCTCGCCATAATGGCTGAGCAGCAGGTTCAGGTCGCAGTCGTCCACATCGCCGTCGCCGTCCAGGTCGCCGTCTTCGGTAGTCATGCCGCTTTTTATGCCGAAATGCGCCAACAGAATATCCAGGTCGCCACGATCGACGTCCATGTCGATATCAATGTCGCCTGTAATGGGATCGTAAGGGAGCTTCAATAGCGCCTCTACCTCGCCGATATACCACGAGTTGCTCCCATAAAAGTTCTGCAGATACCAGGCCTTGGTCGAATTGTTGAATTTGACTTCATAGTACCGCAGCCTGTCGGGCGGACTGGTGCTGGACTTGCTGTCATCCGAGTCGGTGACCCATATGCCGTAATAGTTCGTCGGATTGTTGGGATCATAATTGAATCCCCAGCAGGTAATTGCATGTCCTCCCGGGCCGTAAACGCCAAGCCCCACGCAATAACCGCCACGCAGGAATTCGTCTATCGCCGACATTGCATAACGGTCGTACGACTGGCTGGCATAGTAGGTGTTGAAAGAGTATTCCGGGTAGAATCCGCCGCCCGGGACATCCACCTGCGACCAGCCCGACCAGCCCTGCGAATCGTTAATGCCGTCGAACCACCAGCCCCAGCCGAACTGCATCAGGCCGCCATCGTCGGTCCAGTGATCCTGGAAATATGCGAATATTTCATCCGTTGAGACGCCTGCGGCCCTGCCCCAGCCTGTCCACTGAAGAACATTTGCGGCGGTGGCTGCCCAGCACATGTAGTCGTCCTCGGTGTTTGTGGGGCTTTTTTCGGCGTCGCACCACGTGCCGCCCCAGTTATCGTAAAGAAGATAACTGGCGCCTATCGGCGTTGCATCGGCAAAAGAAGGACCGCCCCCTGCAACAGCGATTATCGCCGCGATGATAAACGGCTTAAGATTAAAGCGTTTCATATTACCGCTCCTCCCCGGCCGGCATCATGCCGACCATCGAGTTAACGGGCCTGCAAGCCCACCTGTCCATAGGTCTTATCGGAAGGAACCAGCAAAAATTGTAACCTCTTTATTGCCCCACTGGCAACATACAACCAGGCAGATACCTCTGACAGGCATATAAGGGAACCGCGCACAACAAGTTCCACTCACAGCCATTATTCTGGATTCTAATGAAAATCCCGGCCTGTTACGCCTTGGCCTGTTCTACCGTGTCGTAGATCGGAAAGATTTTCGTCAGTCGCGTGGTTTCCAGCAGATTTCTTACTTCCGGCTGCGGGTTGACGACGCGAATCTGTCCCTGGTGGTGGCGGCACTTGAGATGGCCGGCGATTATCGCGCCCAGACCGCTTGAACATATGAATTCCATATCGGTCAGGTTCAGCACGATAATCGGTGTTTTCTGTGCGGCAAGCGACTGGAGTTCGTGGTCGAGTTTCTTTACCTGGTCCATGCCGGCAGAACCTCGCAGTGTCAGTACGGCAACATTTCCGTCCCGCTGCACATCCAACTTGAGCTTGCTTGGAATTTTGGCAGCCATCGACGTTACCCCTTCATTTGTTGTGTTTGACCATATGAACCCGATTGCCCTTGTCGTTGTATTCAACCTTGTCCATGTAGGCCCGCATCAGCATAATGCCGCGGCCCGAGGGCTTTTCGAGATTTTCATCGGCTGTGGGGTCAGGAACACATTGGGGGCAGAACCCGGACCCTTCGTCTGTAATGGTTATTTCAACTCGTTCGTCGTTGACGTCGAACTCGAAGAATACTTTCTTGCCAGAATCGTACCTGTTGCCGTGGCGAACGGCGTTATTGAGACCTTCTTCGACTGCAAGTTTGATCGCAAAAATCGTCTGCTCGCTGTATCCCTTTGCGGAGACATCCTTGAGCAGTTTCTCCTCGGCCTTTCTGGCCGCTTTCAGATCTGAATGTATCACCACTTGCGTCAAATTGTCGGCCCGGCCGAATCCCTGCATGACTGTCATGATATGCTTCTGACCGCCTCGACGCGGGATTCGCAGATGTTGAATATTTCGTTCAATCTCGTAATGACGAATACTTCGTAGATTGTCGGCTGAATGTTGCACAGCCTCAGTTCGCCGGCCTTCTCCCTGACGTGTTTATGCACGGTTATGAGCATGCCAAGCGCGCTGGAAGACATGTGCGACACGTTGGCGAAATCCAGTACGAGTTTGGGCTTGCCCGCTTTCGAGATGATTTCTCTCAGCCGGTCGCCAATCTGGGAAATATTGACCTCGTCGAGAATTTTACGATCCGTCAATTCGACGATTGTGATGTCCCCCTCACGCTCCACTTTCATTCGTGGATTATCTGGCATCGAAACACTCCTTAGTCTGACATCTACGTGAGATAGTAGGTTTACGATTCAACCCTGTCAAGCCGCACTGCCGCAACAATCACGAACCGGCGATCAGTATCAGCAGAATGATGTTCACCACGACACTGACAGCCAGCCCGGCAACAAGCAGAATCAGCCACGGGCTGGTCGGCTCTTCTTCGATAATTTCCTCTTCGACGGCCTGCCCTTTATCCGCGGCAAGTTCGCCAAGCACGCCGCTGTCTATCTGTTTGCGAGCCTGCAGCGGCGGTTCGCCGCGTGCTATGGCCTCCAGGTCCATAAGCAGGTCGGTTGTGCTGCGGTAACGTCTCTTGCGGTCCTTGGCCATCATTACTTCGACAACCTCGCCGATGCCCGCTGAAAGCTTCGTGTTTATGTGGTCGGGCGGAGTCAGCGTTTCCTTGAGGTGCTTGTGCATGACGGCCGCCGGCGTCTGGGCCTCGAAAGGCACCCGGCCGGTCACAAGATGGTAAAGCGTCGCGCCGAGAGAATAGATATCTGCGCGGAAGTCGATGTTCACTTCGCCGCGAATCTGCTCCGGGCTGATGTAATAAGGCGTGCCGAACGCCCTGCCGGCCTCGGCCTGGGCGGCTTCGACATCAGACGCCGTGCGGGCAAGACCCATGTCAGCCAGCTTGGCGACGCCTTCCTTCGTAATCATTATGTTCTTCGGCTTCACGTCGCGATGGATAAGCCCCTGCTTGTGTGCATGCTCCAGGGCGCGGGCTATCTGGATGATAATCTTCAGTGCCTCCGCCTCTGTGAACACCTTGCCGGCGGCCAATTCGTCGTAAAGCGTATGGCCCTCGACGTATTCCATCACGAAATAGTGATATCCACCCGCCTCGCCGACGTCGAACGCCTGAACTATGTTCGGATGGTTGAGTTTCGCGGCGGCCTTGCCTTCCCTGTAGAAACGCTCGACATAATCGGCGTTCTCGGAAAGGCGCTTCGGCAGAACCTTAATGGCGACAAGCCTGTCCAGGCTTATCTGGCGGGCCTTGAAAACGGTGGCCATCGCGCCCGAGCCGAGCTTGGCCTTTATCTGGTAGCCGGGTATCTGCTGGCCGGAACGGGATTCCTCGATGGAGCGTCTCAGGCGTTTTATCTGCCGCTCGGTGACAACGCCCTGCTCGACAAGGATCTGCGCGAGAGTTTTCTGGTTTGCTATGCTGGCTTTGTCGATCTGGAGGCTTTTGGCGGCTTCGACTTCGTCAACGGTGGCGAAATTCTGCTCTACAACGAGCCTTCCCAACTCGGTGTCAAATGATGTTTCAGCGGCTTTGGCTTTGTTATTAGCTTCCTCTGCCATTCACTTCGCCTTGGAAAAATGTCCAAACAAACGGCGACGCGGTCCGTTTACTTACCGAAAGGTTGAGCTAACTTACCTTTCGCGCAACCGGTCGTCAAGCAATCTCAAGTGGCCTGCCGACATATAATTGTACGTTTGCCGCGACGTCGGATTTGATTTTCAAATTTCAAATCAAATTTCAAAAATTTATTACCTGTACATCCATTCCGGCGCAAGTTCATCGCCAGCCAGCCCAGACGCGACCATGTGTCGGCGAATCTCCCAGCAGAGATGGCACTTGCCGGCGTAGCCCCGGCTGTCCGGCGCAAAGCTGAAACCTGCCGCCTCAGCCAGGCCGAACAAACCGACCGGTCCCTTACAGGATAAAGCGGCAAGAACGGGCTTTTGTGACCAGCTTTCCGCCGAGCCTCGCCAGATTTCCTCTATGCTCTGGTTGTCTGCCCGGCCGAGCACGATACCGCCGCACGTGCCCGGCATAATCAGCCCGCCGGGGCCAACATGCACATGCCTCGACCGCAACAGGGCCTCTCTGCACGGGTTATCGGCAAAATCAAGGTGGCTCTTGTGCGGAAAATAAGCCGCAAGTTCCCTGGCCGCCCTTCCGTTGAGCCGCTCCCTGTTGCCCGCAGCGTAGCGTGCGAAAATTTCGCCCACCTCGTCGCTTGTCAGGCCGGCCGTATCGCTGCCGTTCTCAAGCCAGTCTCGCCAGCGAACCTGTACGCGGTGCGGACTCAAAACTTCTTCCGCGACTTTGGCGGCCAGGCGACAATTGGCTATCGGAACGTACTGCTGATGGTACGGGTCAGTGGAGATGCACAGCCTTTCCATTCCGGCTGCGTCCAGCTCAGCGAGACGGCTGCGGACGAGCTTTTCATCGGTTGCCCAGAACGCGTTAGTCTCGACTTTGTCGAGCGGGCCAAGGCCGGCGGCTTTGGCACGCCGGCAGACTTCGATAAGAAGCTCCCAGTCGCCGAAAGGCTCGCCTCCTGTGATATGCACGCGGCAGCCGTGCGGAGAAGCGGCTGTAAGCTGCCCCCACAGCCTGACCGCTTCATCGGCGGTCATCCATTCGTTCCTGGCAGGCGAGCATGAAAGATAGCACGATGCGCATGATGCGTTGCACCAGTACGTCAGCATAAGCCCTGCACGCGACCAGTACTTAACGGGCATCGGTTCGTCGCGACGGCGTTTTTCCATGGGAACCATTGTACGAAATTGCTTCGCCGGCGACCAACTGTTAGAATGACTGGAAATTGCCCTGTTGAGCAATTCAATTTACTGAAGGGAAACCAAAATGAAGATGCGGTTATGGGGAAGAATCGGGGCGATAACGGCAATGGCGTTCCTGCTGTTTTTTGCGGTCACAATTTTAACGGGCAATCTGATCGCACAATCCACAGATACACAAGAGACCGCAGATGATGCGGAATCAGACGTGATACTGGGAGAAGCTGCAGATGATTCGCAGGAAACCACAGCGGATTCGGCGGCGACGCAGATCGGGCAGATAAAAATCAGCGGAACGATACTGGAAAGCCCGCCGAGCTTTTCGCTCTTCGATTTTCAGTCCAATCGCGTCACTTTGAAGGACTGGCTCAATCGACTGGCCCGGGCTCGCAGCGACGAAAGCGTGGCAGCCATCGCACTCGAAATCGACTCGCCGCGAGTGGGCATGGCGCAGGCGATGGAAATCGCCGAAGCGGTCAAGCGGCTCGCAGCCGTCAAGCCGGTATACGCCCATGTGACGTCGGCCGGCGCACCGGAATTCATCATAGCCTCCTCCGCAACACATATATCAATGGAGCCGACGGCGATGCTCGACGTCGTCGGGATCGGCACGGAGCTGATGTTCTTCCGCGGGACGCTGGACTGGATAGGCGTGACGCCGCAGTTCGTGCAGGCCGGCCGCTACAAAAGCGCGGGCGAGAGCCTGACACGCATCGAACCCAGCGAGGAGATGAAGGAAAATCTCAACTGGCTGCTGGATGATTTATATGAACAGATCTGCAGGCGTATAGCCGCCAACCGCGGGCTTGCCGCTGATGAGGTCAAGAACGCGATTGACGAGGCCCCGCTGGCCGGACAGGCCGCTCTGAATTGCAAGTTCGTCGATGACCTCGTGGAGAAAGCCGACTGGCAGGAGCATGTTATGAAGCTGGCGACCGGCGACGACGAGCTTGAATGGGTCGACGATTACGCCGCCCCGTCAGGCAAGAGGCTCGACGTTTCCAACCCGTTTGCACTTTTAAGCGTGCTGCTCGGCTCCAAAACCGGCAAGGCCACCAAAGACCCGACCGTCGCCGTAATTCACGCCGACGGCATGATAATTTCCGGCAAGAGCGGCGAGGGGTTCTTCGGGCAGCGATACGTCGGCGACGAAACCATCGCCGCGTGTTTCGACGAAGTTCGCAGCGATCCGAACATCAAGGCCGTGGTCTTCCGCATCAACTCACCCGGCGGGTCGGCACTTGCGAGCGAACTGATATACCAGGCGGTCAGAAAGTGCGCGGCGGTCAAGCCTGTAATCGCCAGCATCGCCCAGGTCGGTGCGAGCGGCGGATATTACATCGCGTGCGGCGCGAGTGAAATCATAGCCGACGACGTCGCGATTGTCGGCAGCATCGGAGTCATCAGCGGCAAGCTCGCTGACGGCGGCGTGCTGGAGAAGCTGGGCATAACCACTTTCGAGATGACCCGCGGCAAAAACGCCGGCATGAAGCTCCTGCGGCCGTGGAACGAACGCGAGCTGGCGAAGATACAGGAACTGACCGATCAGACGTATGCAACCTTCATCAACCGGGTCCGGACGGCTCGCGGCGAAAAAATCGCGAAGATTGAAGATGTCGCAGAAGGCCGCGTTTTCACCGCTGTCCAGGCTGCGAAAAACGGGCTTGTGGACAGGCTGGGCGGCATGCGTGATGCGATATCGGCTGCAAGAAAAGCCGCAGGAATCAAAGGAAGCGATATAATAGTGCTGCCCCGCCCGAAAACGCTGGCAGACATGCTTCAGGGCGGCGACGGCGTTTCGATGGGCGCGATTTTTGCCGGTCGCGAGGCCCTGATTAATCGTATGGTCAGGAATATCAACGGTGTTGCTTATCTGGTTAATCTTGCTGAACTGTTCAACGAGTACACAGTGCTCACCGCCGTACCCTATTATCTGAATGTCAGTTACTGATGGCCGAAAGCAAGCCTTTCAATCTGTTCATTTACGGCACGCTGATGAATCCGTCGGTGTTTCGTGCGGTCTTGGGACGCGAACTCGTCTTCGAACCTGACCGGGCGGACAATAAGGAATACTTCCTGTCCCGCCAGGCCGTTCTGAACGGGTACGAAAAAGTCAGCCCGGACAACACGTACCTTTACGCCGTGCCTGACCCGCACGGACGAATCCGAGGCTATATCGTGGGTCCGCTGCCCGGCGAGTGCCTCAACTTTCTGCGCGAATACGAAGGCAAGAATTACTCCCGCAAACGGCTGAATGTGCAGACTGCCGACGGCATGGAGTCTGCGGTGGTTTTCGTGGGCAACCTGAAGAAGCTGAAGCACAGCTTCGGTTACCAGTTCCACGACGAACTGAAGCAGGAAATAATTCTCAGCCGCAAGATAGAAACCATTCTCGCCGAAGCCGAGCAGGAACATCTCAAAACGAGCGAATTGCTTGTCCGCCGGGCCATGGGCGAACTGCACGGCGACGTCATTCGCGACCTGGTGCGGGAACATTTCGAAAGCGGCGGCATAAGCGATTACGCGATACGCGAGTCGCTGAAGAACGCTCCCGTCCGCGACTTTAACCGTATAACCGCCGACTCCAAGGCCAGGGCGCTGGCGCCGAATTATCTGTCGATGGTCATACGGCAGGTAATCTTCAACCAGCTCGAAGAAAAGGTCCGCAACGACTTCCGCTATGAACTGGACCACATGGATCTCGACGAGGATTATTACGACAGAACGATAAGTTCGCTCGCCACTCTGCGAATGCTTAACGCCAATGCCTCCGTGCTGGATTCGCTTGTCGGCAACTGCCTGAAGGAACTTCATTTTGACAGCAACCGGCTGCTGGATTTCGTCCGCTGGTCGATAGCCGCCGCCGATTCCATATATGATCACGCCTGGGCCAAGTCGCAGATCGCGTTCATCCACACCCACATGGGACACGGATACGTGCATCTCGGCGCGGAACTGGAATTCTCCAATATCGGCCACGCGGTAATATCCGACCCAAAAGGCGAATCTATCTGCGATCTGGGATACGACAGCTTCTTTTATTTCTCCGACTTCGGGCTTGACGCCCTGACATGGAAGCTGGGCGGCCACGTGGACGACCACTACCTCAAGGCGTCCCGAAAGCCCCGGCGAGGATTCTTTGAAATAGCTCTCGGCAGCCTGTCGATCGAGGCGAACATATCCAAGCCGGTAACGAACGACCCGTGGCTGCTCAACCAGTTCATCCATGAAGCCAGGAAGTTCTACAAGATAGCTCCTCACAGCGTGCATATATCGCTTCAGCTTCGCAGCCAGCACAAGCCTTCACTGGACCGCATGCTGCCGATCGGGCATATGAAGTGCCTTTTCGCGATCGCCGGCGATCTGTCCCGAGGCGACGATAACGCGTGGCGCATCAAAAGGCTGGCGAGCGATGAAATAATCCGCGCCAATCCCAACATGCACATGCTGTTCAGCGAGATATCGCAGAAGCGCAGCAGCAACGCCGACGACTCGCAACTTGCCGTGCCCAACCGCCACACAAAGGCCAAATACATTCAGCAGTTCAAATTTCTCCGCCTGTCGCCGGAAATCAATTACGAGCCGGTCGTCATGGCGCTCAAGGGGCTGCAGATTATCCTGCGCCCGGGCAGCTTCATGACGCCGAACCAGTATCTCAAAAGCCGCAAACACAGGGATGCGTTCGAGGAGATAATTGAGTGGGGCCGCCATCCCGCACCGCTCGGCAGCGATGAGACAGAAAAATTCGTCGAAGACATCTACGAAGGCCTGCTTACGGAGCATCGCGGCAAACCGGCTCACAATGAGGCGTATATTCTCTGGTCGCTGAACCAGCTGAGAAGGATGCTGAAAGAGTTCAACGAAAAAATTTCGTCGTAGCCGGCGAGAAAACCGCAGTGGTCATCTGCAATCAGGCGGCGGATTTCCCCGGGTAAACCAGTGATTTCCTGTCAAGGTAGCGAAAAAAGCCTCCCGTACGGGGACTTGGTTTTTCAGTTGGCGCAGCCGAATTATTTTTCTTCATCCTGCCGGGTGGCCGGCTGTTCCGAATCGTCGGTTTCGCCGGGCCTCTTGCCGGTGAGTTCAAACGTTGCATAGGCTTGCAGGAGTTTATCGTCGCCGGCGACTTTCTTCAGCACGGCGGCCATCTTGCGGGCCTGTTCCTCATCGCCGCTGTTGGCGTTGAGGTAGGTAGCCAAAAACGCGAGCATGAGCGAAGGATTGTCGTTACCCTTCATGCGGTCCATGACGGTGGCCAGCCGCTGTTTGAAAACGTCTTCGCCGAGCATGCCGACAAGATTTACCCGCGTTTCCATGATCGGCGGCAATATCCGCATGGCCGAGCGGAAGTTTATCGCCGCGTTGAGCAATTCACCCGCGGCAAGCTGCGACTGGGCAAGCCCGACATACACAAGCGGGTTGCTATGGTCTATTCTTGTGAGCGTCTGATACCCGTCAACGGCCTTGTAATACTCGCCTTTCTTGAGCAGGTCTTCGCATTCGGCGAGTTTCCTGTTTATGGCGTCCTTCGATTTTCCGGCCAGCCTTCTGATGAAAAGCCCGCTGTTTTTGTCGAACGTGACAATCGCCTCCAGAGGTTTTCCATCGTCTGCAGCAGCAGAATCGTCGCCTTTCTCTTCGTCGAGAGGCTGCAGTTCCGTGTTGTCCAGTTTTTCTTTGCGCTGACGGGCCTGTTCTTCCAGGCGAATCAGCAGGTCGGTGTAGATATCCTGATCGGCGGGTGTAAGTTGCAATTCGCCGGTTGGAGATGCGGTTTTTTCCGCTTCGGTCGGCTCGGCATTTTTGCTTTCAGGCACTTCAGTCGGTTTTAATGTCGCGTCGACTTCACGATTCACTTCCGTGTTTATCTCTTCCGGGTTTTCTACTTTTTCGAGGTCGTAGAATTCCCTGGCCAATTGTCGCTGGTCGCCGAACTGATTCACGCCGAACAGCGAGTCGCCGCTGCGCATCGTTTCGCGGTCCGCGAACGGGTCGGCATTATTGACGGGCGAATATGAAGGCGAATAGGTTCCGCTTCCGACTTCCTCCTGCACCTGACCAGCCCAGGCAATCTGACGATAGTCGGACGTTACACTCGAATAAAGTTTTCGCGAGAAATTGCTCCTGTATGTCGGCATGTTAAGGTCTGCCGCGGTAAACCCGCGTTCAATGGCGCGCAGCCCAAGGATGGTGGAGTCTCTGTCGTAGTACGGTGTCGGCGTGTAAAGGTCATGGGCGTATACATCAGCCAGTCCCACCGACTGACGTAGAAAGGTGCTCATGGCGGCAGAGGGTAATGCAAGGCCAATCTGGCTCACATCGTTGTAAGGCAGCTTGCCGGCGAATGCGCCAAGCCCGCGAATCTGGCCTGTAACATAGAGCTGGCTGTTAACGCCGCCGACCCCGCCCACCACGTCGTTATAACCACCGCTGCCGACCTGGAAGTTGGCGTCGAGCGCATGGCCCGTCTGGGTTGGTCCAGCCTGACCATAAGCAGCAGACATGCCTGCAAAGGCGGCGGTCACCATCAGGATTGTTCGAAATGCCAGAGTTCGCATTTTTATATTCCCGTCGCACAAATCAGTACTGTCGCCCACCCGGTCGCAGCGCGCCAGAGCAGCAGCCCACAGGTAATTCTAAATCCAAGCTTACCACTTGCTCCCGCCATTTCAACCTTTTAGGCGTTCCGCCGTGTCTCGGTTTTGACCTGGCCCTGCGGCCCGGCTGTGAAGCCCTGAATCGTGCTCTACGTTTTGTCGTCATTACCAATTCCTCCCCGATGGCACAGCCACCGATTGCTGGTTGTTTTAACAGAAGTTACAAACCAGTCTTAATGCCCCCCGCTTTCTTCTCTATCGGCATCTTTTTGGGGCTTCCTCACTTACAATTCTACGCTTAAGCAGGTCGGTCGGACGAAAAAAAATACGCACAGCGGTGAATTGCCACGCCCAGCCGGCCGGAAAACCTAATGTTCTTGTCCGAATACGCGACAATCATTAAAAGATGTGGTTTAAAACAGGGCGTTCCTGACATGCTGAGGTGTCTATCATTTGCATAGAGACCGTAAAAGGCCTTTGTCGAGCGATAATGGCAAATTTCGCATGTCATTTGGTGTAATCTACCTTCACTCGGTAGCCGATGTATTAAAAATGTGCGCCCGAGGCATTTGACGGGTGACAATGGACTTACGCTGGTTTAGGCCGTTTGATGCAGACGGCCGCAAAGGATTGGACACATATGAGACCTTTACGAACATTCACGATTAGGCCCTCACTTCCAGAGCAGCTTACCAATCTGCTTGAGATTGCGAATAACATCTGGTGGTCATGGCACGGTGATGCGCAGGATCTTTTCAGGCGTCTGGACCCCAAAGGATGGGAAGAGGCTTATCACAACCCCATTGCTATGCTGGGCAGAATAGACCAGGAAAGACTGGAAAAGATGGCCAGGGACGATGGATTCATAGCTCACATCGACCGCGTCTACAAGGACCTTCAGAACTATCTGGGCAGCCAGGGCTGGTGGGCCAAGACATACGGCGCAAGCAAGCAGCCGCAGGTCGCCTACTTCTGCGCCGAGTACGGGCTTACCGAGTGCCTGCCTATTTACTCCGGCGGCCTGGGTATTCTCGCCGGCGACCACATGAAGAGCGTTTCCGAGCTTGACATTCCGCTGGTCGGCATCGGCATGCTGTATCAGCAGGGTTATTTCCGCCAGAGGCTCAACGCCGACGGCTGGCAGCTGGAGATGTTCCCCCGCAACGATTTCCACAACATGCCGATATCTCTGGTCTGCAACGACAAGGGCCAGCCCCTGATGACGGAAGTCCAGCTTGCCCAGCGTTCAGTCAAAATTCAGATATGGCGGGTCAAGATCGGGCGGATAAACCTTTATCTGCTTGACACGAACCTGCCGGAAAACTCGCCGGAAGACAGGCATATCACCGCACAGCTTTACGGCGGCGACCAGGAAATGCGTATACGCCAGGAAATAGTCCTTGGCATCGGCGGGGTCAGGGCGCTGATGACGCTCGGCATACGCCCCAAGGCGTATCACATGAACGAAGGCCACTCCGCCTTCCTCGGCGTTGAGCGGATACGCATACTCATGGCTGAACAGGGCATCTCGTTCTACGACGCCCGCGAAGCAGTGATGGCGTCCAACGTCTTTACGACACATACGCCGGTGCCTGCCGGCAACGACGCTTTCGAGCGTTGGCTCATTGAAAAATATTTCGCTTCGTATATCGGCCAGCTCGGCATAAGCATGGACGAATTCGTCGCACTCGGCAAACAGGACCAGTACAACAAGGAAGAGCCTATGAGCCTCACCGTTCTGGCGATGAGACTCAGCGCGTACAGAAACGGCGTCAGCGAGCTTCACGGCAAAGTCAGCCGCAAGCTCTGGGACAACGTCTGGCCCGGCGTGCCGAAGAACGAGATTCCCATCAAGTCCATAACAAACGGCATTCACACCCGCAGTTGGATCAGCCACGACCTGGCCGAGCTTTATGACCGCTATCTGGGCCCGCGTTGGCACGAGAATCCGGCCGACATGAGCGCATGGAGTGCTGTAGACCAGATACCGGACCCGGAACTGTGGCGCACGCATGAGCGTCGCCGCGAACGGCTCGTGGCATTTGCGCGCCGACGCCTGCGCGAACAGCTGTTCAAGCGAGGAGCCGGTGCGTCTGAAATCGTAGCCGCGGAAGAAGTGCTTGATCCGGAAGCCCTCACCATCGGATTCGCGCGAAGATTCGCGACGTACAAACGGGCGAACCTCATTCTCGCCGACGTGGACCGGCTCGCAAAGATTCTTAACAACGAAAAGAGGCGTGTGCAGATTATCTTCGCCGGCAAGGCGCATCCGCGGGACAACCCCGGCCGAGACCTTATCCGCCAGATAATTCATATCGCGCGCAAGGAGCCGTTCCGCAGGTCGCTGGTCTTCCTGGAAGACTACGACATGAACGTCGCCCGCTACCTGGTTCAGGGCGTGGACGTGTGGCTGAACACGCCGCTCCGCCCGATGGAAGCATCAGGTACCAGCGGCATGAAGGTCGCCGCAAACGGCGGATTAAACCTGTCCATCCTTGACGGCTGGTGGGCCGAGGCATACACGCCGGACGTCGGCTGGGCCATCGGCTCGGGCGAATCGTACGACGATCTGGAATACCAGAACGCCGTCGAGTCGCAGGCGCTTTACGACCTTATCGAGAAGGAAGTTGTCCCGCTGTTCTACGATCGCGGGTCGGACCACCTGCCCCGCGGGTGGATCGCCATGATGAAGGCAGCCATGTGCAAACTCGCTCCCGTATTTAACACCAACCGCATGGTTCGTGAATACGCCGAGCGGTTCTACGCCCCCGCCGCGATGCAGTGGGATTCGCTGACTACGGACAACATGTCCCGCGCCAAGGATCTGAGCAAGTGGCGCCAGCGAATGAAAAACGACTTCGGCAACATCCGCATCGAGAGCGTCAGCGACAACATGGAAGCCGTCAACGGCGGCGCTAAGGTCGGGCGGAATATCCGCGTCGAGGCGATGATAGACCTCGCCGCCCTCTCGCCGGATGACGTCGCCGTGGAACTGTACTTCGGCGAGCTGGACGACGACGGGCAGCTTAACGAAGGAAAGCCAATCCCCATGCAGCAGATCGGCAGCGACGGCAACCGCCGCATCAAGTACAGCGCCGACATGCCGTGCAACCGCAGCGGGCTTACCGGCTACACCGTAAGGGTCATGCCACGCCATGAAACCCTTACGGACCCGCTGGACATGGCCATGATTAAGTGGGCGTAAAGTTTGAATTTATGCCACGGTTTGCCCTTGAACAGGATGAAAGCGGGATATATTCTTAATTGAAGAGAACGGTATAAAACCGGTACACGAACTATGCTGAAGACCATTACGACTACGACGACATGCTAAGCGCCGATGCGGGACATCCCGCGAGGTGCGCTCGTCGCTGGTCTTTCAGACCTTCGTGTGCCGGTTTGTCATATCATGAGCGCGACCGCGGCGATGCGACCGTCGGCCTTCGGGTAAGAAGATGAAAACTATAGTGAAACTGCCTGACGGCAATACCATGGAATTCTCCCATGCCTGCACTCCGATGCAGGTGGCCGAGAAAATATCGACGCGTCTCTCGAAGGCGGCCGTCGCCGCGGAAGTCGACGGCGCACTGTGCGACCTGACCGAACCGATCGGCGAGGGCGAGCACGGCATCCGCATAATCACCGACAAGGACCCCAAGGCGCTGGAAGTGCTCCGGCATACCGCTGCGCATGTTATGGCTCAGGCGGTCGTGCGGCTTTACGGGCCGGACGTGAAGTATACCATCGGCCCGGCCCTGGTTAACGACTTCCAGTACGGCTTCTACTACGACTTCGACCTGCCGAAGCCGATAGGCGAAGACGACCTGCCGAAAATCGAAGAGCAGATGCACAAAATCGTCGCCGAAGACCTTCCGATTACCAGGCAGGTCATGCCCGTCGAGGCCGCCCGCGAAGAAAAGCGGAAAATCGGCCAGGATTACAAGGTCGAGATGATAGACGACCTCGTGAAGACGGAGCATGTCGAAACCATCAGCATGTACCGCCAGGGCGAGTTCCTCGACATGTGCCGCGGCCCGCACCTGCCGTCAACAGGCAGGCTGGGCAAGGCGTTCAGGCTGCTGGCCATCGCCGGGGCCTACTGGCGCGGCGACGAAAACAACAAGATGCTCACACGCATCTACGGCACAGCCTTCTTCGACAGGAAGCAGCTCGACGAGCACCTCGTGCGAATCGAGGAGGCGAAGAAACGCGACCATCGCGTGCTGGGCAAGCAGCTCGGCCTGTTCACCATCGACCCGAAAATCGGCCCGGGCCTGCCGCTCTGGCTGCCGAAGGGAACAATCATCCGCATGGAGCTTGAAGGCTGGCTGCGCGGCGAACTGCTGAAGCGAGGCTACCAGGCGGTGATCACTCCGCACATAGGCAAGCTGGACCTGTGGAAAACCAGCGGGCACTATCCCTATTACGAGCACGGCCTGTTCCCGACAATGCAGGACGAAAAAGAGGGCGAAGGCTATCTCCTCAAGCCGATGAACTGCCCGTTCCACATACACATTTTCAAGTCGTCGCAGCGGAGCTATCGCGAGTTGCCGGTCAGGCTGTCGGAGTTCGGGACTGTTTACCGCTACGAGCAGTCCGGCGAGCTTAACGGCCTGATTCGCGTTCGAGGCTTCTGCCAGGACGACGCGCATATATTCTGCATGCCGCAGCAGCTCGAGGCGGAAATCGAATCGTGCGTTGAGCTGACCAGGCTGGCGCTGAAGACCCTCGGTCTGAACGACTATCGCGTCCGCGTGGGACTGCGCGACCCGGACAGCAGCAAGTACACCGGCAAGAGCGAAAACTGGGACCTTGCCGAGAACAATATCCGCCACGTCGTCAAGAAACTCGGCATGGACTACAGCGAAGAGCCGGGCGAGGCTGCCTTCTACGGCCCGAAAATAGATTTCGTCGTGAAGGACTGCATCGGGCGCGAATGGCAGCTCGGCACCATTCAGGTCGATTACAACCTGCCGGAGCGGTTCGAGCTTGAATACATCGGGGCCGACAACACCCCCCACCGCCCGGTGATGATACACCGCGCCCCGCTGGGTTCACCGGAACGGTTTATCGGCATTCTCATCGAGCATTACGCCGGCGCGTTCCCGCTGTGGCTGTCGCCGGTTCAGGTGGCCGTCCTGCCGGTAAGCGAAAAATTCGCCGATTACGCCGGCGGGGTGTACCAGAGGCTGCGTTCGGCTGGCATCCGTGCGGAACTCGACGACTCGGCCGAGAAAATCGGCTCCAAGATCCGCAAGGCCACAATGGACAAAGTGCCTTATATGGTTGTTCTGGGCGGGCGTGAGGCCGAGACCGGCGCAGTCGCCGTGCGTCACCGCACCGGCGGCGATATAGGCTCGATGTCGGCAGACGCCTTTATTGAAGCCGTCAAAAAGGAAATCGAAACCAAGGGCAGTTACACCTTGCCCTGCGGCAGTAAATGAAATTATCGTAATATACCGGACAGTCCGGATGGAAAAACGATAACAATATTTAGGAGAACGGTCATTTCGAAAAATTTGCGTCGCAATCACCAGATACGTATTTCACCCATTCGTCTTATAGACGAAAACGACAATCAGATAGGAATTGTGGAAATAGGCGAGGCCCTGCAGCGGGCGATCGAGGCGGGAATGGATCTCGTCGAGGTATCCCCCAATGCCAAACCGCCTGTCTGCAAAATACTGGATTACGGCAAGTACATGTACGCCCAGCGCAAAAAAGAGCAGAAGTCCAAGGCTCATGCGCATCAGACGGAACTCAAGGAAGTCCGCATAAAGACGCCCAAGATAGGTGAGCACGACCTCATGATAAAGATCAACAAGGCCAGGGAATTTCTTTCGCGGGGCGACAGGGTTCAGTTCACTCTGCGCTTCAGAGGCCGCGAACTGGCGCACATCGATGAGGGCAGGAGAGTATTCAGCGACATACAGAAAGCCCTTGAGGACGTGGCCAAGGTCGACCAGGAACCCCGTTTCGAGAGCAAGCGGCTGAGCATGACTCTGGCCCAGGCATCGAAAAAGCCCGGCGCCAAAGACGAGGCGGCCCCGTCGGTCGGGGCGTAAATCCGGCTGCATTTGAAGGCCTGAAAGTATTGCCGCAGGCCGGCCGGATGTCCCCGGGAACATGCCGAAACGCCCCGTCTTTCTCTGATAATTTGAGAAAGTCTCTTTACAGGCCCGCCCGGATTGGTAGAATACCCCGACTTTCCCGGCCTGACGGTCCGGGAATGCTTTTTGTAGTTACTGTAACTGTGTAACGCCGTTAAAGATAGGCTTTAAATTATGCCAAAGATGAAGACAAACAAGTCCCTGCGGAAGCGAATAAAGGTAACCGGGACCGGCAAGCTGAGAAGGCATCGCTGCGGCTCCGGGCACCTCAAAAGCCGCAAGTCTCCCAAGAGACTTCGCGCATACCGCAAAGCAACGGGTGTTTCTAAAGGATTCACCCGTCAGGCGAAAGCCATGCTTGGGATGATGTAGACAGGTAACTAGGATAAGGTCACTGTCCGCACGGGAGCCCCTTGGGGCGGCCGCTTATAAGTGGTGAGGAACGTTCCGGCCTGACCGGAAGCCCGTCGGACGCAGAGCAAGGAGCAGTTATGCCACGCGTAACGAACAGCACAGCGCGCCGCCGCAGACACAAACGAATTCTCAAGGCCGCAAGGGGTTGCCGCGGCGCATTGTCCCGCAGATACAACATCGCACGCCAGGCGGTTTTCCATGCCGGTGTTGACGCCACAAGAGACCGCCGTCGCCGCAAACGCGACTTCCGCCGTCTGTGGATCACGCGAATCACCGCGGCATGTGAGATGAGAGGCATCAAGTACAGCCGTTTCATGGCCGCCCTCGTTGAGGCCGATATCGACCTCAACCGCAAGATGCTCAGCGAAATCGCCATCGCGGACCCGGCCGCCTTCGACGCAATCGTCGAAAAAGCCATGGGCAAAGACGCGATGAAGGCCGATAAGAAGTAACGTAAGCAGGCTGCAGGCGGGAGCAAACCGGTCGGGAACCGCATCTTCCGCCATGCCGTTTCGCGCAAAGGTGGCGCAGACATGTCGCTTCTGGAAGAACTTGACGAACTTAAGGCCCAGGCCAAAGCCATGCTCGATGCCGTTGTCGATGCCGCCGGGCTTGAGGCGTTCCGCATCAAGTACCTTGGCAGCAAGGGCGCGGTCAAGGCGGCCATGAAGCGGCTTCAGGATGTTCCCCCCGCCGAGAAGGCCGCTTACGGCAAGTGCGCCAACGAAGTTAAAAACGCCCTTCAGTCTGCCTATAACGCCCTCGCGGCGAAGTTCAAGGCCGGCAAGATCGCCGCAAAAGGTCCGCAGGTGGACGTTACGTTACCTGGTAAGCAGCCGAAAATCGGACATACACATCTCATCACGCAGACCATAAACGAAATCTGCGAAATCTTCGGGCGGATGGGCTTCACGGTCGAGACCGGCCCGGAGGTCGAGGACGAACGGCACAACTTCGAGGCGCTGAATATTCCGCCGGAGCATCCGGCAAGGGATCCGCTGGACAATTTCTACATCGACGAAAAGACCATGCTCCGGTCGCAGACGTCGACGATCCAGATTCGCGTGATGGAAAACACCTCGCCGCCGGTTCGCATCGTCGCGGTCGGCCGTGTGTACCGCCCCGACACCGTTGACGCGACGCACAGCTTCATGTTCCACCAGGTCGAAGGCCTCTACGTGGACGAAGGCGTAACGATGGCCGACCTTAAAACCTGCCTCGACCAGTTCTGCAAGGCCTACTTCGGCAAGGACGTCGAAACGCGGTTCCGTCCGAGTTTCTTCCCGTTCACCGAGCCTTCCGGCGAGGTTGACCTGCTGTTCCGTTATCCGGACGGCAGCAGCAAGTGGATAGAACTGGGCGGCTGCGGCATGGTTGACCCCAACGTGCTGGAAGCGGTCGGCTACGACAGCGAGAAATACACGGGCTACGCGTTCGGCCTGGGCATCGAGCGGATGGTCATGCGAAAGCACAAAATCCCCGATATCCGCCTGCTGTTTGAAAACGACGTGCGATTCCTGCACCAGTTCTGATTCTTCGCGATTCCGAGGAACTTTTCCCGCGAGGCGCAGTTTCAGCATCATGCGCAAAATTAAAGGCTCATCGGAAAAACGTTCGACATCGCCCGGGCGTCGCCCCGGCCTTCAGATGCGAGGCGTCGTTCTCATACCCGAAGACCTGACGTTTGAAGGCTGGCCCCGGCTGGTCAAACAGTCAGGCCTGACGACAATCGGCATTCATCATCAGCATTCCCCCGCCGTTGTCGTAAAGCTGATGAACAGCGACATCGGCCGGAAATTCTTCTCCGAGTGCGAGTCGCTCGGTCTGGAGGTCGAGTACGAACTTCATGCCATGATGGAACTGCTGCCTCGCAGTCTTTTCGAGAAGAACCCGGAAATGTTCCGCATGGACGACGCCGGGCAGCGCATCGGCGACAGGAACCTGTGCGTCCACTCCAAAGAAGCGATGGAGATAATCTGCGAGAACGCCGTCAACATTGCCCGCACGCTTCGGCCGACCACGGGACGTTATTTCTACTGGGGCGACGACGGCAAGCCGTGGTGCCACTGCCCGAAATGCCGCCATCTCTCCGACAGCGACCAGGCGATGCTGGTGAACAACGCCATTCTGAAGGCCCTGCGGAAACACGACGGCCGCGCGACGCTCGCCCACCTTTCCTATGCGAATACCCTTTTCCCGCCGCAACAGGTCCGACCAGATAAAGGTATTTTCCTCGAATTCGCCCCGATGCACAGGCGATGGGACATTCCGCTGGAATCAAAGGACGACCCCAGACATGTAAGGGCGCTGGAAGCGCTCGACGCCAACATGGAAGTATTCGACGGACCGAGCGCACAGGTTCTCGAATACTGGATAGACGCGTCTCTGAGGTCCAACTTCGAGCGGCCTGCCGTAAGGGTGGACCTGAACAGCGACGTCCTGGCCGCCGATGTGGAGGCGTACAGGCGGCGGGGAATCACCAGGATAACTTCCTTCGCCTGCTTCATCGACGCCGATTATGTGCAGCGGCACGGCCTGCCGCCTGTCGAAGAATACGGCCGCATCCTGGCCAACGCATAGATTCTCTGTTTTAAAAAGCATGTTTCAGGGTGGCGGCCTGCCCAGGCCGCCACCGATAAAAGACCCGAAAATAGCCTTTCGCGGCGGCCTTGGAAGGCCGCTGCACGAGTATAAATTACTTTTCAAACAGAGTCTGGACAGTCACTTCGGCCACATCCCGGAACCCTCTCGAAATAAGAGATTTACCTTACTTATTTAACTAATTCGCGTCCGGTTTCTGCCGATAGTTTATCTGGAGGCTGGTAACGTTTCCCTGTGGGTGCAAAACGTTCCAGTCGAGGAACCAAAATGAGCAAATCAAATACCGCTTTAACCAGTGAACAGCAGGAGCGTATCGAGCAGGCAATCGCCCAGGCCGCATCCAGAACCGGTGCGGAGATAATTCCTGTCATATCCCATTCTTCCGGGCGTTATGACCGCGCCGAGGACCTAGTGGGTCTTTGGGCGGCCGCCGTCGGGCTTGTGCTGACCTGGCTGATACTTTCGCTGGCTCCGATAGGCAACGAGTTCGCCGTGCAAGGCAACATAAGCGGCGCGGGCCTGGTGCCTGTGCTGGGGGCGGTTATCATCGGGTTCGGCGTGGGCGCCGTAATCGCCACGAAAATCGGCGCACTGCGTAAACTGTTCATACCCAAAGCCAGCATGGCCGGGACGGTCAGCGATCGCGCAAAACAGTATTTTGCCGATTACTTTATCAAGGGCAGCAACCACGGCAACGCAATGCTGATTTACGTCAGCCTATACGAGAAAGACGTAAGACTCCTGACCAGCGACAAACTGAAAGGCCGGCTTTCCACAGTCGAACTCGAGTCCATTCGCTCGGATATCAAGAAGTCCATAAGCAGCGGCAAGGTTGTCGACGGCGTGTGTGCCGCCGTTGCAAGGACGGCTGAACTGCTGGCCCCCCACTGTCCGCCGAAATCCGTCGAGTCAGAGCGCAGAAGTTACGTCAACAAGATAGTCTGCTAGCAGTCCTTCTTGCGAAGATATTTCCCGGCTTCTGCACAACTGCGCTTTTGAGCATCAGCATGGTCATAGCTGATGCCGCCTTCCCGCCGTCCAGTCCTGTAAGCCTGACAAGCTCGTCGAGCGACAGCGATTTCTCCGCCAGCGCGTTATAGAGTTTCTGCTCGTCGCCGGTCAGTCCGCTTGGGGCCGGGGCAGGCTGCTCCCTTACGGCCATCTTCCCTCCGATACGGTCGAGGTGCTCCAGTATGTCATCGAGATGCTGAACGAGTATCGCACCGTCGCGTATCAGTTCGTTCGTGCCCTGGCTCATGGGCGAATCGACTCTGCCCGGGACGGCGAACACTACGCGCCCCTCCTCGGCCGCCTCGCGGGCGGTTATCAGCGACCCGCTCCGACGGGCCGCCTCGACCACCAGCACGCCAAGCGACAGGCCCGATATTATCCGGTTCCGCGTCGGAAAATTGCCGCTCAGCACCGCCGTCCGCATGGGAAGTTCGGAAACTATCGCCCCGCCGCCCCCCGAAACAATCCGCGAGAACAGGTCGGCATTTTCCGGCGGGTATGTCTCGGCCAGCCCGCAGCCCATGACGGCTATCGTCCGGCCGTTGACTGCCAGCGCGCCGCGGTGGGCGGCCGTGTCTATCCCGCGCGCCCCGCCGGAAACAACCGTGAAGCCCGCCCGGCCCAGCAGCTCGGCGAACCGCTGCGCCTGCTCCTGTCCGTAATGCGTGCAGCGGCGTGAGCCGACTATGCCGATCGCGACCACATCGGTCGGCCGAAGTTTCCCAAGAACGTAAAGCACCGGCGGCGGGTCGTGAATATTTTTGAGTGCGGCCGGATAGCCCTCGTCCTCCAGGCAGAGAATGTCGACATTTTTCTGCCGGGCCAGCGAAAGTTCATCGTCTATCTGTGCGTCGGTGACGGCTGCTATCGCTGCGACGGTCTTGTCGCCTACGCCTTTGACCTCCCGCCAGCCGACCTCGCCGGCGGCGACTGCGGCTGCGGCGCCGCCGAAACGCTCAACAAGCCGGCCGAACAGCACGGCCCCGACGCCGTCGGCCAAGTGCAGCCTCAGATACGCCCTTAATAAATCCGTGTTCATGATCCTGCCCCTTTGCGATGATTATAGGTTACGCCCCATGCGGATTTCATGGGTATTTTTGCGGCGGCGGAGTTAACGCCTTCCGGTATAATATCGCTTAAGATGTCGCCCCGAACCATGGAGGGTTACGGTCGTAATACACATGACGGTCAAACTATGGTTGCCAGAATAGATCCATACGAAGTTCTCGGCGTTACCCGCGGCGTCAATATGCATGAATTGAGGCTGGCCTATCGCCGCGCATCGCTGAAGTACCACCCGGACATCTACCCCGGCGACTCGGCCGAGGGGCATCGAAAGTTCAACGAAATCACGCAGGCATACCGGATAATCTCCCAGGCTATCCGCGAGGGCCGGATAATCCGCCCCGGCGAGGTGTGGGCGCCGCGCTTCCGCCCGCAGGATTTCACCCGCCTTGAAGTTGGCTGGAGTTTTATCGAGTCGCCCGACAGGCTGCCAAACGTATACCGCCTCGGCGCGGTAAGCTTCACAAAGGCCACCGTCAACGAGCCGCGAGTGTTTCTGTCGCTCTGGGCACTGGCCATAACGATATCGCTCATGACGGTCTATCTCGTCATACGGTTCGGCGCCATCGGCGGCGGGCTGCTGGACTACCTGACGGTCCTGCCGCTGACCGTCGGCATATACACGACGGTCATGGCCGCAACAGTCGCCCTGCTGCACATGACCCGCAAAACAATGCTCATGTTCCGCCGCCTGGGATGGCTGGGGCGCAGGTCATTGCCCGGACGGTAAGATTATCGTTGTTGACCCCGTACATCGGGGCGATATAATCGGTACGGTTTCGGTTGGCGAAACCCGGCACGTGGAGACGAGTATGCGGATGCAGATATTAAAAACCCGTCGCAACAATATGACGGGGGCAATATGCATTCGCATAATCGGTATAGTAGTAATTCCCACAGTGCCTTAGGGTTTCTGGCCGGTTATTTGCGGCAAGAAAACAGCCCTGAGGCGACGATAAAAGCTTCAGGGCTTTTTTTATTATGGTTTTTATGGCCCTCCGGCGGCAGTACAGGCCGGCGAACTGAAAGGTGCAGCAAAATGAGCGGCAAGCGAGTGGAAATATATGATACGACGCTTCGCGACGGCACACAGGCCCATGGCGTGAGCCTTTCGCTTGAGGACAAGCTCCAGGTGGCCGAGGCGCTGGATTCGCTCGGCGTCGATTACATCGAGGGCGGCTACCCGCTGAGCAATCCCAAGGACGAGTCGTTCTTCACGGAGATAACCAAGCGCAAGCTCAAGCGGGCCAGGATTGCCGCGTTCGGCATGACCCGCCGCAAGGGCACGAAGGCCGCCGACGATGCCGGCATGAAGGCCTTGCTGGACAGCGGTGCGCCTGTGGTGACCATCGTTGGTAAAAGCTGGGATCTGCACGTGACCGACGTACTTCGCGTCTCGCCGCAGGAAAACCTGAACATGATAGCCGACTCGGTGGCGTTGATGGCCGAAAATGGCCGCGAAACAATTTATGATGCCGAGCATTTCTTCGACGGCTGGCGAGCGAATCCGGATTACGCGATATCGACGCTGAAGGCCGCCGCGGACGCCGGCGCGACCTGCCTGGTGCTGTGCGACACGAACGGCGGCTCGATGCCGGAACAGATAACCGCCTGCATCTCAGCCGTGAAAAAGACCCTGCCGGACGTCAGGCTTGGCATCCACTGCCACAACGACTGCAATCTCGCCGTCGCCAACAGCCTGGCGGCTGTGCTGGCCGGCGCGGTGCACGTTCAGGGCACGATCAACGGCATAGGCGAGCGGTGCGGCAACGCGGACCTGACGTCGATAGTCGCCAATCTCGCGCTGAAATACAAATACGACGTGCTGAAGCCCGGCGCTCTCAAGAGCCTGACCGAGACCAGCCGCTACGTCTACGAAGTAGCCAACCTGAACTTCCAGGACAACCAGCCTTTCGTCGGAGCGTCGGCGTTCGCGCACAAGGGCGGCATGCATGTGCACGCCGTGCAGCGGAACGTCGCCACGTATGAGCACATCGACCCGGCCATCGTCGGCAACGAGCGGCGGATTCTCGTGAGCGAGCTTTCCGGAATAAGCAACATCGCGGCAACCGCCCCGGCTGTCTTCGACATTGCAAATAACAAGGAAGCGCAGCGAAAAGTGCTCGACGCACTTACGGAGCGCGAGAGCCAGGGCTACCAGTACGAGGCCGCTGAGGCGAGCTTCGAACTGCTCATCAGAAAAACGCTGGGCGGCAAGTGGTATCGGGAAATATGGGAGCTGGACCACTACCGCTGCATTATCCTGAGGCGTGAAGCGTCAGTCGTGACCGAGGCATCAGTGAAAATCGTGCTCAATGACGAGCCCCGCCACACAGTGGCCGAGGGCGACGGCCCGGTCGACTCGCTGCACAAGGCGCTCTGTGCCGCCCTTCGCAACGACTACCCGGGCGTGGACGATTTGCACCTGAAAGATTACAAGGTCCGCGTCGTTAACACCGCGGCCGAGACTGCTGCGAAGGTCCGCGTCGTCATCGACTGGCACGACAAGAAGACCGGAAAATATTTCGGCTCGGTCGGCGTAAGCGAGAATATTATCGACGCTTCCTGGCTGGCCATTACCGACGCAATCGAGTACAAACTCCTGAACGGATGATTTCGACACAGGAGAAATAAAAAACCGACACAGAGGGACAGAGAAAAATAAAAATTAGAATTTTCCTCTGAGTCTCTGCGTCTCCGTGTCGCATGATTTTTGTTTTTAAAGGAATCTCTAACCGATATTCGCAGCGTGAATGAAAGTCTGATTTGTCCATGAGCAACGAGTTACCGAAAAATTACGATCCGCTGAAGGTTGAGCATGACATTTACGAAGCCTGGCAACAGGCCGGCGCATTCAACGCCGAACCGTCAGCCGAGGGCGAGGCTTACTGTATAGTGATTCCGCCGCCCAACGTCACCGCTCCGCTTCACCTCGGCCACGCACTGAACAACACGCTGCAGGACATTCTCATACGCTACAAGCGCATGCGGCAGTTCAACACTCTGTGGATGCCGGGCACGGACCACGCCGGCATCGCAACGCAGACGGTCGTCGAAAAGCGGATACTCACCGAGGAAGGCAAACGCCGCACCGACTTCAAGCGGGACGAGTTCGTCGCGAAAATCCAGGCGTGGAAGGACGAGTACGAGGCCCGCATAACCGAGCAATTGAAACTCATCGGCTGCTCGTGCGACTGGCGGCGGCAGCGGTTCACGATGGACGATGTTTGCGCTAAGGCAGTCCGCGAGACGTTCTTCAGGCTTTTCCGCGACGGTCTCATCTATCGCGGCAAGCGGCTGGTCAACTGGGACCCCGCCACGCAGACCGTACTCGCCGACGACGAGGTCGAGTACGAGGACGTGCACGGCCATTTCTGGTACATGCGGTATCCGCTGGTTAATGGCACCTCGGGCGTCTCGCCTGAGGATATGCTGCAAAAAATCAACACAGGCGGGACGCCTGTGCTACCTGAATACATCACGGTCGCCACGACGCGGCCGGAAACGATGCTCGGCGATACGGCCGTCGCAATGAACCCCGCCGATCCGCGCGCCAAATTTCTCGTCGGAAAGATGGTGAAGCTGCCAATAGTCGGACGAATCATACCGATTATCGCAGATGAACACGTCGTCCTGCCCGACCCGGACAGTGATGATGAAAAAGCTCGCTTCTCGACAGGCTTCCTGAAGGTCACGCCCGCACACGACCCGGACGATTACCAGATAGGCCTGCGCCACGACCTGCCGCAGATTAACGTCATGGCCCCGGACGGCAGCATTTCCGACCGGCACGGCTGGGACGACGCCAAAACGCCAGAGGCGCAGAACCTCGTCGGCATGGACCGGTTCGAGGCCCGCGAGGCCGTCGTCGAATTCTTCCGCCAGGAAAACCTGCTGGAAGAGGTGCGGGAATATGTCCACTCCGTCGGCCACAGCTACCGCAGCCACGTGCCGATTGAGCCGTACCTCTCCGACCAGTGGTATATCGCGGTGAAAAAACCGATACCGAATTGCGAACCGCGAATCGCGAATCGCGAATTGATGGATGACAAGGGTTTTCTCAAAGGCACCGACGTGCCGGCCAATTCGCTGGCTGGCTTCGCCCTTGCCCCGCTGATGGACGGCAGGCTGAAATTCACGCCCGACCGCTACGCCAAGACATACCAGACGTGGCTGGAAAACCTCCGCGACTGGCCCATTTCCCGCCAGCTCTGGTGGGGACACAGAATACCTGTCTGGAAACGCAGAGGTACAGATCAAGAAATTTCGGGCACTTTAACCAAAGACACTGCTTATGACGGAACTTCTATGAATATTTGTGGGGTTTCTGTGGCCTGCCAAACCGGGTGGGAAGATGGACAAGAGTATTGGTTCTATTGTCCACCACCTGAGCATCCTGAAGTTGAAAAAGAATTGGAGCGACTAGGTTTCGTTCGCGACGCCGACGTTCTGGACACGTGGTTCAGTTCGGCGCTCTGGCCGTTTTCGACAATGGGCTGGCCGAACGAAACGCCGGAGCTTAAAAAATACTATCCCGGCGACGTGCTGTGCACCGCGCGTGAAATAATCACGCTGTGGGTCAGCCGCATGGTCATGATGGGCCAGTACTGCGTCGGCGACATCCCGTTTTCCGACGTGTTCATCCACGCGATGATTCAGGACGGCCAAGGCCGCAAAATGTCCAAGAGCCTCGGCAACGGCATCGACCCGCTGGACATCATTGACAGCCACGGCGCCGACGCGATGCGTTTCACGCTGGCCAGCATGACCACGCAGACGCAGGACGTCCGCATGCCGGTGGAAAAGCTCAGGCTGCCGGACGGCCGCGAGGCCAACACCAGCCCGAAATTCGACATCGGCCGAAACTTCTGCAACAAGCTGTGGAACGCCGCGAGGTTCGCGATGATGAACCTGCAGGCCACCCCGCCGTGGTGCGACATAAATCCGACGTCTGCGCTCGCCGACACATGGATATCCAGCCGCCTGCAGCAGACGATACGCGACGCGACGACGGCCATCGAAAACTTCCGCTTCAACGAGCTTGCCGACCTGATTTACCACTTCATGTGGGACGACCTGTGCGACTGGTACCTGGAAATCGCCAAGGGCCGCATCAACGCCGGCGAGCAGGCGCCCAAGGCGATACTCGCCAACGTGCTGGACATACTGTTGCGGCTGCTGCACCCGGTCTGCCCGTTCGTTACCGAGGCAATCTGGCAGAAGCTCAACGAAATCGTTCCGTCGCGAGGCCCCGGCGACGAGCCGGCAGAGCCGATGCTCATCCGCGCCAATTGGCCGAAGGCCAACGCCAGGCTGATCGACAAAGCCGCCGAGCAGCGGTTCGCGCTTGTGCAGGACCTCATCAGGCAGGTTCGCAACGCTCGGACGGAGCACAACGTGCCGCCGTCCACAAAAGTTCAGCTGCTGGCCGTCGCGCCGGGCGAACTGGCTGACCTGCTCAGCGACAACACAGAGCTTATCAGGCTGCTGACGAACGCCGGCAAGCTTGAAATAAGCGGCGAGACCGTCGAGCCGCCGGCCGATGCAGCCGCGATTACCTCCGGCGGCGTGAAGATGTACGTGGCCGGCATCATCGACCGCAAGGCGGAGCTGGCCCGGCTGACCAAGCAGGCCGAAACGCTCGCCCGCGGCATAAAGGGCATAGAGGGCAAACTCGGCAGCGAAGGTTTCGTCGCCAAGGCCCCCGCCGATGTCGTGCAGCGTGAGCGGCAGCGACTTGAAAAGCTGCAGACCGAGCTTTCCGCCGTCGAGGATGCCCTGAAAAAGCTGCAATCGTGACGCAGTCGGTTTCTTTTGCAACGCCCGCTATGCGAAACGTACAATGTGTTCAGGCTTGGTTGGCGGCCTTCTAAGACCGCCAACCGAAAATTGCGTGAAATAGTTTGTTCACAGCCCGTACGGGCTGCGCTCCTTCGGGAGGATATACCGTGGACGTTCGAATGGAATTATCCAAAATTCTTATCACCGAGCTTGGCGAGCAGCAGGTGATTTTCCTGAAGGAAACAAACGGCACGCGCAATTTCCCAATTCTCATCGGCATCAACGAGGCGATGGCCATCGACCGCCGCCTCAAGGGCCGCAGCACGCCCAGACCGCTCACTCATGAGCTGCTCGCCAACGTTATCGAGACGATGGGCGGCCGGCTGGAAAAAATCGTAATCAGCGACATTCGCGACCATGTCTTTATCGCCGAGCTTCACATAAAAGGCCGCAACGGCGAGGTGTACCAGGTGGACTGCCGCCCCTCCGATGCAATCGCCCTCGGCTCGGCGTTTGAGACGCCGATTTTCGTGGCTGAGCATGTTCTGGATACCGTGACCAAAGATCCCTCCGTCAAGGACCGCATCAGGATTCTCCGCGACCGGATGGAATTTCTCGCAGAATCGATAGCGGATTTGACGGCTAAACTGACCGACGAAGACTATCTCGCCACCATTCCCGACGACGGCCGTCAGGAAATGCGCCGCCAGCTTGAGGAAATGCAGAGCGAATACGACGCCATCGACCGCGTCCTGAAAAAACTGTCGTGAAATTTTCAGTAACAGCTCATCCGCAACGAGTCCATAAAACGAGCCGCGAACGTAAGGACATTATGCACTAAGCCTCCCCAAGTACGTATCTC
>CAZVYJ010000011.1:0-66883 GCA_964631565.1 uncultured Planctomycetaceae bacterium | reverse complement strand
ATACGTGTTCCGGGATACGTTAGACATTGGGGCATTCGTCATTCATTAGACATTACTCATTAGGAATTAGGCATTTAGCCGCGTTATAGGCATGCCTATATTTTATATGGCCTGTCCCGATGAACATCGGGATCTGGCGCAAACGGCGAGAAAACTTCCGAAAGATAGCAGGGATGCACGGGATACAAATAATTAAAAAATCGGCAGGCTGGAGCAACTTGCCCGTAGGACAGTCCCACTTTTTTCTCAGACAATATGGTTGCTCTGCAAACCACGGCACCTTGTTAGTCACTCCCAACCCAAACATCGTCAGGAATATCAATATTGACATCTTCGATAATACGAGTGTTCTCTGCTCCAAGTCTGCCTGACAAATCACTCGCTTGCCTGAGCAGCATCAAGTATTTCTCGGCCTCCGGCCCATCCGCACTGAATGTCCCGTATTTTGAAGCAATCTTACTTATTTCGCGGTCCTTCCTGCGAATCTCACGCAATTCCTCTTTGTACAGATCGGCAGTCTCCTGATCTTTTATCTTATAAAGAACCTCAAGTTCTTCGGCATATACAGCAACGCGTGCCGCCATGTAGTCATACGAATTATCGATGGCTTTTATCTGATCTACAGTCCACTCTAACTGTGTGCTTTCCGTTGCCTCCCCGATGTAATCAACGGGTTTCATAGTATCTCCGCTCCCGTTATCTGACTCATCGGATTCGCTGCACCCAATAATACCCGCCACCAGCACGGCCGCTGCGGCCATTAACAGCAGTTTCGCAGTCATAATTCCGTCGCCTTTTCTGAATGATGACATCTAAACCGGACTTTAATTAGTCTCTTGGATTCACATAAAGAAACTTGCCATCGCTTTCACTGGCGATGGTCTCGAGCATGGCCACCGCCTGTTCGTCCCTGCGGATACTGTACAGAATCGCGTTTATCCGCACACTTCTGTCACTGTTTCGGGAGCGGACAAATTCGAGCACCTTCTCGTTGTCCGGGAAAACGCCATCCGTCAGCAGGTATATCAGCTTGCCCTTTGGGGAATCCGCGTGACTCAGCACTTCGAAGGCCCGTTCGAGTGCGGGTATCGGGTCGGTCTGGCCCTCGGGGCGAACCTCGTCAAGCCAGCGGCCGCATTGCAGCTTGTTTTCATCGGTGGCGGGTACCAGCTTACGAGGCGTGTTTTCTATCGGCTGCCCCTTGCCGAATAAAATCACGTGGAACTCCTGATCTTCCGAAAGAAAAGCAATGCTTCTCCGCATCTCGTACCTCAACAGGTCGAACGTATCGACCATCGACCCGCTGCAGTCGATAACAAAGACGACGCAGCAGCCTTTACTCCTAACGGCTGGTGGCTCGGGCGGCTGCGGCTGCGTGGTTGCGACAGGCTTGCTGCACCCCGCTGCCAGCAGCATCGCGGCAATCGCGGCCGGGATTATAAGTTTCAATTGCATGGAGTCCCCCTGTTATTTGTCCTTTGTGGCCTCGTGAACTTCCCATGCGTAGTCGCCTATTTCTCGCATTGCCCTATACAGCATGTCGTACTTGTATGACTTGAACGGCCCGTTGCTGGTTTTTTCTTCGGGTTTGCCGTTATCCTTCTCATCCCCCTCATGTACATCCCAGAGAATAAACCTGTTCGTCCTGCCGTCTATCTGAACAACGAATTCATGGCTGTTTTCCTCCATCTGGCTGTGCCCCACATCCTTCATTTCCATTACGCCCAGGTCATGCAGTTGTTGCCAGAATTTATCCGCCCGTTCTTTCGGTATGTCAATGGCCATGTGAACGGGCTTTATAATCAGACCATTACCCCAGTCCTCACCTTCTTCACTGCCCCAACTGCCTGCGTCCCAGCCGGCGTTGTCCCACCGCAAAATCGTATCGCCGTCCTGCCGCCACAGGCGTAGTCTGCCGCTGCCGGACGGACCGTCATATTCATACGAAATATACCTGTCCTCTTTCATCTTGGACATATTCACTTGTTCATCAACCTCAGATACGTAGTCCATTATTTCATGGACCGCCTCATATATCGTGTTGTAGTTTTGTTTCGACTGGAGCGATGACGATTCATATTCGGGATCCCATGCATTTTCATCATAGACAATGAACCTGTTCGTCTTGCCGTCAAACTGAACGACATATTCATAGTAGTCGCATTCTTCAACAACCCGATGGCCGTAGTTTTGCAACTCAGCCGCCCCTGCCTGCTGCACTGCCTGCCAGAATTTATCCGCCCGCCCTTTGGGTATCGTGATGGTTACATCAACCGGATCGTCAGATATCCCGGTAGGAGAATCCCACCATTCCAGAGACGTGCAGCCGTCCACGCGCCACATGCACAGTCGGCCGACATGGCTGGGGTCGACGTATTCACAAGAAAAATACCTGTCTTCCTGAAAGCCAAAGTTTTTCTCGGTACTGCAGCCGCACAGATATCCCAAGCCGCAAGCACAGAAAACAATGATCATCGTTGTCCTGCTCATGACCGTCCCCTTTAAAAAAGTCGTACCTTATATCAGTCCGAGTGTTTTACTTGCCGGGCTGTTCGGGTATAAGATTCATGCCGCATGTCGGACATTTCCCCGGCTCAAGAAGTTCGATATTCGGATGCATCAAACATGTGTAAGTGGTCGCCTTTGGGGTTCCCTGTGTTTCTGGCTGGGTCGCGGGCGGTGTTTCGCCCTGAGTTGCCGGCGTCTCGGCCTTTTTCTTTTTCTCCGCTTCCTGCTGCAGGTATGTCTTATGCTGCTTGAAGCCTTCCATTCTCGCCGTAAATTCCTGCTTCGCGCCGGCGTCCGCCGTGCATTCGATGGCTTTCTGCTCCGTTTCGACCGCCTCTTTCCACTGGCCGTCGTCGGCGTAGGCGCAGCCAAGCGTGTCCAGCGGCGCCGGGTTGCGAGGAGTAACCTGGCAGGCCCGCTGCGCGTAATCGACGGCAGCCTTGACGTCGCGATATTTGGGGTCTTCGCACGTCACATAAAACCACGCCAGGTTGTTGCACCAATTGGCGTAACTGCCGCGGTCGTCGTTGACGACGAAGTCGATGGCCGTCTTCATGTCTTCGATGAATTTGTCGGTGCGGCCCTGCTTGCTGTGCAGCGACGCACGCTTGAAATGCAGCCAACCCTTGTAGGAATTGTTCTCCACATATTTCATGCCGGTGTCGATGTCGGCCATCGCCTCATCAATCCTGCCGAGCATTTCATAAACATCCGCCCGCTCGATGTAATTCGGGCCGTATTCCGGATTCATCTCGATGGCCTTGTTAAAGTCGGCCAGCGTTTCATCTTTCCTGTCGAGCCTCAGATACACCCGCCCGCGCCACATGTACAATACGGACTCGTCAGGCGCCAGCGTCAAAGCCTTGTTCAAACCGGCCAGTGCGTCGTCCAGCCTGTTTATCTCCATGCACAGTGCGGCAAGGTCGATATAATGGTTATATTTATCAGGCTCAAGCTCTATGGCCTTTGTCAGATCGGCATACGCATCGTCATGCCGGCCGAAGCGGAATCTCACCCAGCCGCGGCTCGCGTAGCATTCCGTGTCGCCGGGCATCAGCCTGATTGCGATATCCAACAGGGTCATCGCGCCTTCGTTTGAACTGGTTTTTACCGACAGGTTGCGGACAAACGTCAGCATCTGCAGGTCTCGGCCGGACACGACGTAGCCGTAGCCCTCCTCCTCGGCCATGGTTGCATAATAGAACCGATTATTGAAAAACATGTCGACGGCGTCTTTGACATCAGACATGAACGCCTTGGCCGCAAGGTCCATGAACCTGGTGTTGCCGGCGTTTTCATTCTTGCTGAAGATTGCGCAGGCGGCGGCCCAGGATGCTTCGCTGTTGATTGAAACGAGAATCTCCACAGCCGTCCGGATGCGATTTTTGTAGGCGTCGAGTATTTCCTCGAGCCTCAGCTTCGCCTCAGGCGAGTTGGCGGACTCGAGCTCGGCCAGCACCATGTCGGCCCGGCAGAAGCCTTGGGCCTTGAGCCTGACGGTGGCTGCGTTGCGCTTCCGCCAGACCTCGGAATCAAGATCGGCGATAAGGCCGGCCGCGGTCTTCTTGTCCATCTGCGAGCCGGCAAACTGCTCGGCGAGAAACAGAACCGTCGGCTCTCCATTTTCTATCATCGTCCGCCTCGCCCGGGCTGCATCTTCGGCGGAAGCTTCGTCGTTTTCATTCAGAACAGTTTTCCACAGAGCAGCGAGTTTCTCCCGCTGCTCGGCGGTAAGTTCAGCCGGCCTGGTCTCGTCGGCGGCGGGCTGCGTGGCGGGTTGGGTAGTCGGCTGTGTCTCCGGCTGGCTTTCAGGCGGCGGTTCCGTCTGGGAGTACGCGTCAATCGCCGCCTGTATATTTTGTATGCCTTCCCTGAGAGCTTCTTTTGTCTTCGCCGTCTGCGCAAGGCACATATGCAAGGCGGTGAGGATCGTAATTGTCAGCGCAGCCACGACTATCCTAAATAACATTTTGCTCCCCTTTGCTACTACAGGCCATACTCTACCAGAACGCCCGGCCGGCGACAATAAGGCGGCATTACTTGAGCAGACGCATCGGCCGGGGTTAAAATCTGTCCCAAATGCACGACCGGAAAGAAAATTCGAACATGGGCCATTTCGCCCTCCGCCTGCCGGAAGAAAGGCCCGGCCAGGCCCGCCTTGCTAAATTCCAATGGCGGCGATGCGCGGGCAACCCGGTCCTGCGGCCAGGCGGGCGGTATGACGCGGACGGCTGCATGAACCCATTCGTGGTGCGCGTGGGCGACGAATATTGGATGTACTACTCCGGCGTCTGCGACGACGGGCACCGGATATGCCTGGCGACGGCCCGCCTCGACGATCCGGCGACGTGGACAAAACGCGGCATGGTGCTCGACCTCGGCGGCGAAGGCAGGTTCGACCGCCAGTGGCTGGTGCTGCCGCTTGTGATGAAAATCAGCGGCAGGTGGCACCTTTACTACACCGGCAGGAACACCGCACTCGGCGAGGGGCTGCAGAGCTTCTGCGGCATCGGGCTGGCTGTCAGCGACGACGGCCTGCGTTTCGAGCGATACAGCGATGAGCCGATAATAACCGGCGACCGGACGGCGGAATTCCCGGCCAACCGGGGAATCGCCGGCGGCGGCAGCATTCTGACGTGCACCGACGCGGCCGGGCGGACGACATACCGCATGTACTACACGCTGGCCGTCGGCATCACCGGCGGCGGCTCGCACGATCAGGAAAAACACTGCGCCGTCTGCTGCAGCGACGACGGAATCGCGTGGCGCGACCATCGGGTGATTCTCAGCCCGCGGCCGGAAGTGGAAACCGAGCGATGGGCCGTCGCCGCACCGCACGTGTGGTACGACCACGCGGCAAGAGTGTATCGCATGCTGTACTGCGGCATCGGCCGGCCCGATTATTCGATTGCCGAGGCCGTCAGCGCGGACGGCTACAACTGGAGCCGCGGGCCGGACGGCTCGAATATCTCGCTGCTGCCAGACCCGGCAAACGCGTGGGAGACGAAAATGGTGGAATATCCCATGGTGCTCGCCGATGGCGACACGGTGCGGCTGTTCTACTGCGGCAACGGCTTCGGCGCGACCGGCATCGGCATGGCCGTCGCAGAGAATGAAAAAGGCGGCCAGGACGTATAGCCGCAGAGGTCGCGCCCGGACGGGCGTCCGTATGGACGAGAACGCAGAGACATATAATTAAATTAAGCATGCTCGGGAACATGACCGCGGTGAGTTTTTAAGGGCCATAGTGGGCATATTTTTTATTATACTTTGTTTATCTCTGCGGCCTCAGCGTCCTCAGCGGCTGATGAACAAGGAGCCAGACATGAGCGATATTATCGTCGTTTATTATTCACGCACAGGCAGGACGCGTCTGGTGGCGGAAAAACTCGCCGCCGTCCTCGCAGCCGACATCGAGGAAATCCGCGAGGCAAAGGACCGCAGCGGCGCTATGGGGTTCATGGGCGGCGCAAAGGATGCGCTTTTCAAGAAATCGGCCGAGTTGACCAGCGTGCACAGCCTGGAGGGCAAGACCACGGTCGTCATCGGCATGCCGGTCTGGGCCGGCCACGTGCCGCCGGCAGTGAGGAGCTATATCGCGGCGGCAGACCTGGCGGGGAAAAAAGTTTTCGGCTTCTGCACGCACGACGGCGGCGGCGGGAAGGGACTGTTCAGGGACATGAACAACATCGTCGCCGGCGGCGTTATCGATACGTTCCAGTGGAAAAAGCCGAAAGAAGGCGACGCGAAACTCGACGCCGCGATTGCCGATTTTGCGAAAAAAATCCGCGGATGATTTTTACTTGCCAAGCCGCCAGCGGCTTACCGGGAAGACATCCAATACAATCCCTTACAGATTTTTCTTAATCGCCTCGGCGAGCTCGTCCGCCCTGCCCTTGGGGTACGCACCGGCCGGCCAGTTGAAGTGGAACTCATCGCCCGGATTGCGCGGTATGAGGTGGAAGTGTACATGCTGCACCACCTGATGGGCGCATAAGCCGTTATTTTGAAGTATGTTAAGACCCTGACATCCGGTGGCGGCCATTATCGCCTTCGCCAGTGCGGGAAGGTGCTTGAGCGTGGCGGCGGCATCGTCGGCCGGCATCTGGTCGATGGTGACGTAGTGGCCCTTCGGTATCAGCAGCACGTGGCCGTCGGCGAGCGGACCGATGTCGAGAAACGCGACGGCTGCGGCGTCCTCGCAGATTTTCGTGCACGGTATCTCGCCGGCGGCGATTTTGCAGAATATGCAGTCGCTGTCTTTTTTCGTCGTCATTTCACGCTCCCTGTCGCTGGTCCGACTTCACTTTAAGATTACGCACTGCGCGACGGACGGGCAAGAAGATAAGCGTTGCCGTTTGAGCCGCTGAGGTAGCTGAGGTCTCAGATATTTTTCTGACTTATTTTATTCAGCGGCCTCTGCGACCTCAGCGGCGCAACCCGGAAGCACAAAAAAACCCGTCCCTTAGGGACGGGTTTTGGTTGGGATTGATTTATTTACAAATCGCTTTGCTTACTCGGCCTTTTCCTCGGTTGTCTCGCCGGTTTCGGTTGTTTCGGCCGGGGCTTCCTCGGCGGGTGTTTTGGCGGCCGGGGCGGTTTCCTTTACCGCGGCGGCTGCGTCGTGACGCTTCGTCGCGCGTTTCTGACGTTTCGATGAGCCTGTAGCTGTCGCGCCGGCCTTCGCCTCGTCAGCGCCGATAAGCTGCAGCAGCACCTGTTTGCCGGCGTCGCCGATTCTCCGCTCGGAGAGACGGATGATGCGTGTGTACCCGCCCGGACGGTCGGCGTATCGCGGTGCGATTTCGCTGAAGAGCTTCTGCACGACGGTCCGGTCGGTCTTGAAGCCTTCCTCGTCGACCAGGGCGCGGTCGGTTAGTTCCGCGATCACCTGTCTGCGGGCGTGCAGCGTGCCCTTCTTGGCGAGTGTTATCATCCGCTCGACGAACTTCCGCAGTTCCGTCGCCTTCTGCGGTGTGGTGCGAATGGCCTCATGCTCGAAGAGTGAGGCGGCCATGTTCCGCCGCATCGCCCTGCGATGGCTTGTCGTGCGGCTTAATTGTTTTCCTGCTACGCGATGACGCATAATACAACCTTCTCGATTCTGTGTACTTTTCCGTTATGTAAGAGCTATCCCAGCGGCGGCATCTGGGCTTCGACTTTTTCGCCTTCGCTGCCGCCCGGCAGGGGCACGTTCATCCCGAGCGTAAGGCCCAAATCTTCCAGTTTTCGCTTCACTTCACGCAGCGACGTCTTGCCGAAGCTGCGTATTTTCAGCAGATCGGCCTCGGTCTTATTCACGAGTTCGCCGACGGTTTCGATTTTTGCGGCTTCCAGGCAGTTGTTCGCACGGACCGAAAGCTCCAGTTCGTGGACGCTCATGGTCAGCTTGCGCTGCAGTTCGGTGTCGACTTCCTGCTGGAGATCTTCCGTGTGCGACTCGACAATCTGCTCGCCGAGTTCGAAATACTGCACGAACGGATTGAGGTGCTTGCGGAGAATCTTTGCAGCTTCGACCATCGCCATTTCCGGCGTGATGGTGCCGTTGGTCCAGATTTCCAGCACGAGGCGGTCGTAGTTTGTTTTCTGCCCGACGCGTGTTTCCTCGGTGCGGTAGCGGACGCGGCGCACCGGGGAGAATGCGGCGTCGACGTATATCCGACCTATTTCCTGGTCGTCGTCGGGATTGATCATCTCTTCGGACGGGACGTACCCGCGGCCGGTGCCGACGGTCATTTCGATATCGAAAGGCACGTTGTCGGTCAGCGTTGCCAGAACCAGGTCGCCGTTGATGATTTCGATAGCCGGATCGGTTTCGATCATGCTTGCGGTGACCGCGCCCTTTACCTCGCTGTGAACACGGATGGTTCTGGGCTCGTCCACGTGGGATTTCACCACGAGCGACTTGATGTTCAGGATGATGTCGGTGACATCTTCCATGACACCGGGTATTGTGGTGAATTCATGGTTCACACCGGATATCTTGACGCTGGTGACGGCGGCGCCTTCGAGCGAGCTGAGCAGAATCCGCCTCAGCGAGTTGCCTACGGTCGTGCCGAAGCCCCGTTCGAAGGGCTCCACCATGAAGCGTCCGTATGTCGGTGTAGATACTTCCTGATCATTTACTACCCTGCTGGGCAGTTCCAGGCCTCGCCATCGTATTCGCATTGACATTGGCCTCCCGTTAATATTTCTAATCGGCCGTTAATCCAGTTACTGTTTCAGTTAATTCACGCTTACTGACTGCACAATTCGACGATGAGCTGCTCCTCGACCGGGATCATCACGTCGTCCCTTGTCGGCAGAGCGAGCACTTCGGCGGTGAGGCTGGGTACGTCCAGACGCAGCCAGTTCTGAACATGCGGTTCGCCAAGGTCTTCCATGCGAGCCTGCATGAGTTTTCTTGTCTTTTCGCAGTCCTTGATGGTTATCTTGTCGCCCTGAGATACCAGCATGCTGGGCACATCGACACGGCGTCCGTTGACCTTGATATGGCCGTGGACGATAGTCGCCCTGGCCGACGCACGCGACGGAGCAAAACCGAGCTTGTAGATGATATTGTCCAGGCGTCTTTCCAGCAGGCTAAGCAGCGTGGCGCCCGTGTTGCCTTTCAGCCTCTCGGCCATCCGGAAATACTTCATGAACTGTTTCTCGTAAATGCCGTAGTAGCGTTTCACCTTCTGCTTTTCGCGAAGTCTAACGCCGTACTCGCTCGCCCTGCCGTGACGCCAGCTGTGCATGCCCGGCGGGGAATTACGCCACTGTCGCTCCATGGGGCACTTCGCCGTTTCACAGCGGGCGCCCTTGAGCATCAATTTGATGCCTTCTCTTCGGCACAACCTGCAAGATGGTCCGGTATAACGTCCCATTGTATATCCAGCTCCTTAGTGTAGCTTCTTGAGTCCTTATACTCTGCGTCTTTTCGGCGGCCGGCACCCGTTGTGAGGAATGGGCGTGACGTCTTCTATCGATATTACCCGCAGTCCGGCTGCCTGCAGGGCGGTCACAGCGCTTTCCCGGCCGCTGCCGGGACCCTTGACCTGCACTTCCACTTCGACCATGCCCAGTTTGCGGGCTTCGCCCGCGGCGGCCTCGGCGGCCCGCTGGGCGGCGAACGGCGTGCTCTTGCGTGCGCCCTTGAAGCCCATCGCGCCGGCGGAACGAGTAGCGATTACGTCGCCGTTCGCATCGGTTATGGTCACCTGCGTGTTGTTGAAAGTCGCCTTGATGTGAACCACACCCTTGGCGACGGTTCGTCTGACCTTTTTGGTATTTCGTTGCTGAGCCATGGCTTAGCGCATCTCCTTCACCGACTTCTTGCCGGCGACTGTCTTGCGGGGGCCTTTGCGGGTCCGGGCATTTGTCTTGGTGCGCTGCCCGCGTACGGGCAGGCCTCGGCGATGACGAAGGCCGCGATAGCAGGCGATGTCACGCAGACGCGCTATGTTCTGCTGAATCTGCCTGCGAAGCTGGCCTTCGGTTACGTATTCCGAGTCGAGAAGACCGGCTATCCTGGAAAGCTCATCTTCCGTCAGGTCCTTGGCGCGAGTCATCTCTGCAATTCCAAGCTTCCTGCATATATCCTTGGCCGACTTCAGACCGATTCCGTAGATGTACTGCAGCGATACGAATATCGGCTTGTCGTTCGGTATGTCTACACCAGCAATACGCGGCATCGACCATCTCTCCTTGCGTCCGGTTAACCCTGACGCTGCTTATGCTTCGGGTTTGCGCAAATCACCCGCACCACGCCTTTGCGGCGGACGATCTTGCAATTCTCGCAAATTCTCTTTACTGACGATCTTACTTTCATTTCGCACCTCGTGAATCCGCGGCTTTCACCGGTTCACGTCTTGAACTCTTCTCAAACAAACTCTAAAAATCCTGTCAATTGCCGTCGGTAAGCACTTCGACGCCGCCGGCGGTTATCGCCAGCATGTGCTCAAAGTGCGCCGACGGAGCGCCGTCTCTCGTCAACACCGTCCATCCGTCTCGCGCCAGCTTGACGGCGTGCGAGCCCATGTTGACCATCGGCTCGACTGCAAGCACCAGGCCTTCGCACAGGAGGATGTCGCGGATTTCCAACTCGTGCGAAACGAAGTTGGGCACCTTCGGCTCCTCGTGCATCTCTTTGCCGATGCCGTGGCCTACAAACTCCCGGACGACGGAAAAGCCTTCCGACTCGACATATTCCTGCATGGCCCTTGCGACGGCCGACCACTTGCCGCCGGGCGCGCTCATTTTGACGGCCAGCGAAAGCGCGTTGCGGGTAACGTTCACCAGGCGGGCGGTTTTCTCGTCAACCTCGCCCACGATGTAAGTCTCCGCCGCGTCGCCGCACCATCCGTCGAGCCTCACGCCGAAATCGACGCTGACAATGTCGCCCGACCTGATCTGCCGCTTCGACGGGATGCCGTGCACCACCTCTTCGTTAATCGAAGCACAGATTGCGCCGGGGAAAGGCCCGGCGGAGCCTCTGCCCGGAACGCCCTTGAAAAGGCATTCGGCGCCGGCTTCCACGCAGAGCCTTTCTGCTTCGGCGTTCAGTTCTTCAGTTGTAACGCCGGGAGCAATCATCTCTCCCAGGCGATTTAACACTTTCCGGACAACGCGTCCGGCTTTTCTCATTTGTTGAATCTGCCCTGCTGTCTTAAGGCGGATTGCCACAGTTGGCCTCTAGTTCCTGCCTGCGGCCGATTCCACACCCGCAATCATCGATGCAGTCACGTCCTCAAGCGGCTTGTCGCCGTTTATAACCATAACATCAGTCCGGCCGGCCTTGCGATAATACGCAATCACAGGCTCGGTCTGCTTCCTGTACGTCTCCAGCCTCTGGCGAATGACGGCTTCCGTGTCGTCCTGACGCTGAACGAGCTTTACGCCGCAGTCGTCGCAGATGCCCTTGGTCTTCGGCGGCATGAACTTCACATGGTAAATCCTGCCGCACTTCGGGCAGCTTCGCCGTCCGCAGATGCGCTCGACAATCAGCTCGTCGCCGGCCTCGATGACGATAACCGCGTCGAGTGCCGCGCCGGCCTTGTCGAGCTGCCTGTCCAGAGCCTCGGCCTGAGCGACCGTGCGGGGGAAGCCGTCAAGCAGCAGCCCGCCGGGAGCAGTCGCCTCGGTGACAGCCTTGGCCATGATGCGAACGACTATGTCGTCCGGGACGAGCTTTCCTGCGTCCATGTAGCCGGCCATCTCCCTGCCAAGCTGCGATCCGGAAGCTTTCTCCGCCCGGAATATGTCGCCGCTGGACAAATGGGCCATATCAAACTTTTCAACAAGCCTTTTTGCCTGGGTGCCCTTACCGGCGCCCGGCGGTCCCATCAGTACTATTCTCAACTGTAAGCTCCCTTTATCCTCGTGCTGCCGCCAAGGAAGCCGCCGTAATTCCGCATGACCAGGTTCGACTCGACCCGCTGGACGAGGTCCAGCGCGACGGAAACCATAATCAGCAGGCCCGTGCCGCCGAGGAACGCCGAAATATTGAACGGAATCTTCAGGTAGCTCGCGACGGCTGTCGGAATAACCGCGATAAGTGCGAGGAACGCGGCGCCGCAGTATGTAATCCGCTCCATGACCCGTTCGAGGTAATCGGCGGTGCGTTTGCCCGGCCTCAGGCCCGGAATAAAGTGACCGTAATCGCGAAGCTGATCGGCCATGTCCTTCGGACGGAAGTTCACGGTCGTCCAGAAATACGCGAAGAAGAAAATCAACGCTATATACACCATCGAATAGGTATAGCTGCCCGTCGTGAACGCGCTGTGAAGCATGTCGAGCCAACCGGTGTTCGGCCAGCTTCTCACTGCCCAGCCGAGTATCGCGCCAGGGAAAATCAGCAGCGACGAGGCGAAGATAATCGGCATGACGCCGCCGTGGTTTACACGCAGCGGCATGTAGTGCCTCTGGCCGCCGTAAATGCGCCGGCCTCGCACCTGCTTGGCCTGCTGGATCGGGATGCGCCTCTGGCCCTGCGTAATCAGGATGGCGCCTGCCACCACAACCAGGAACGACACGACCAGGAACAGCACATGCAGTATTCCCAGCTTGCCGCTCTCGCCGCCGGTGAGGCTCATGTTGACTATCTTGGACAGGTCGTATATCGCAAACGGCAGTCTTGACACGATGCCGGCCATAATCAGAAGGCTGATGCCGTTGCCGATGCCGTATTCATCTATCTGCTCGCCGAGCCACATCAGGAAGATTGTTCCTGCGGTAAGTCCTATCACTCCGGCCAGGAATACCATCGTTGAATCGCTGTATTCATGGTAAAGCAGATTGCTGCCCCGCATTATCCTCATCCATACGACAGCCTGGATAATGCACAGCGCGACGGTGGCGTAGCGGGTATATTCCTGTATTTTCTTGTGACCTGCCGGGCCTTCCTTCTGCAGCTTCTCCAGGGCCGGAACCACGCTTGTCAGCAGCGTGAAGATAATCGACGCCGAGATGTACGGCATGATGCCAAGGCCGAACAGCGTGGACTGCTGCAGGTTGCCGCCTGTGAACATGCCGAAGTAAGCGATGGCGTCGCCGAAGGTGCCCTTTTCCTGGGCGCCCATGAACTCGGCGATCCTGGCGGTATCGACACCGGGCAGCGGCACATGGAAGCCGATGCGGTAGATGCACAGCAGGCCGATCGTAAACGCCAGCTTGGTGAGCAGCTCCGGAATCGAGAAGATGTTCATCAGCACCTGCTTGATTCGCGAATCGGACCAGAGCGCCCAGTAGTAGATTCCCAGAATAATCAGGCCGCCCGCAATTTGCATTATGGGCATAACGAGAACTTCAGCAGTAAGCATGGCGTCGCCGGCGCTAACGATGGTGGTTACACCATTGCCGATGAGCCATGCAGCCACTGCTGCAAGAATCAAGCCAACAATCATTCTGAAGAGTCGAAACGCCACGTTCGCACTCCTATGCCTGTTCCGCCTGTCCGCCGGCTGCGGTGATCTTCTCCGCTGCGGCGGCTGAGTATTTCGCGGCGACGACGGTAAGTTTCTTCTTTATCTCGCCGTTGCCGAGAACCTTGACCGGTTTGTTCTTATTGCTGATAAGCCCTGCTTCAAACATGGCAGCGGCGTCAACCTTGCTGCCGTCTTCAAAACGCTCATTCAAGTCGGCGACATTGACGATCTGGAAGTTCTTCTTGAACTCGAAATTCGAGAAGCCTCGCTTCGGGAAACGCGACATCATCGGGGTCTGCCCGCCTTCGTAGCCGAGCCTTCTGGTCGAACCCGAACGGGCGCCATAGCCCTTGTGCCCGCGTCCGGATGTCTTGCCGTGTCCGGAGCCTGTGCCCCGACCGATGCGAGTTCTTCGTTTCGACTTGCCAGCCGCCGCTAATACTTCATCCAGCTTCATGCCAGTTTCACTCCACGTAAATCGGCCACGGTTTCCGGCTGACGCAGCCTGGAAAGTGCGTCCAGCCCCGCCTTGAGAAGGTTCTTCGGCGAAGTAGAACCATATGCCTTGGTCAGCAGGTTATGAATGCCCGCCAACTCAAGCAGCGGACGAAGTTTCTTGCCCGCGATAACACCGGTGCCTTCGGACGCCGGCACGAGCACAACCCGCGACGCGCCGCACTTGCCCTTGATGTTATGCGGAATTGTCTGTCCCTTGAGCGGGACGGTAATCATGTTCTTCTTGGCATCGGAGATGCCCTTCTCGACGGCCTGGGGAACTTCGTTCGCCTTGCCGTAGCCGATACCAACATGACCGTTCCTGTCGCCGACAACCACGAGAGCCGCGAAGCTGAACCGCCTGCCGCCCTTGACTACCTTAGAACAGCGGTATATCTGGACAACATTATCTTCGAGTCCGTCTTCTCTCTCGAAAGCGTCGGCCGCATTTTTTACTCTGTCAAACGCCACTATAGGTGCTCCTGACCTGATTAGGTTCTAGAATTCCAGGCCGCCCTTGCGTGCAGCCTCGGCCAGTTCCTTGATTCGCCCGTGATACGGATACCCGTTCCGGTCGAAGACCACTTTCTTTATTCCTGCCTTAACCGCCTTTTCCGCCAGGGCAGTTCCAACCACTGTCGCAGCAGCCTTGTTTCCGCCGCCTCCGCCCAGATTCGCGCGGACGGCGCCTTCAACCGTCGATGCGGCGACGATTGTCCTGCCGGCCGTATCGTCGATAATCTGTGCATAGATATTCTTGTGACTGCGGGAAACCGTCAGTCTCGGCCGATCGCTGGTGCCAGTGACCTTATGCCGCACGTGGTACTTGCGTCGTATTCTTCTGTGCTGCTTTTTCACGATAGGCTTCATAATATTGCCTCGTCTGCTCCTCTCGGGGCGCTGGTCTACTGGGCCCCGCCGGCGAAGGCCTTGCCGACCTTGCGCCGAACGTGTTCACCTGTGTATCGAACACCTTTGCCCTTGTAAGGCTCCGGAGGTCGTGTTTTGCGAATCCTCGCCGCGATTTCACCGACGGCCTGCTTGTCGGCGCCCCGGACGACGAACTTCGCCGGTTCGCTGTCGCCGCGGGCCTGCGGCACTACTACTTCAATTGTTATGCCCTGAGGTATACTGAACTCTTCGGGGTGGCTCTTGCCGCAGGTCATGGTCAGCTTCTGACCGGAAACCTGCACGCCGTAGCCCACGCCGTAAAGCTCCAGGCTTTTCTCATAGCCCTTCGCACAGCCCTGAATCATGTTGGATATCAGGCTGCGGGTCAGGCCATGAAGGCTTTTCGGAATCCGCTCGTCGTTGATGCGGGTGACGACAACCTGCTTGGCGCTCTCGTCAACCGTGACGGTGAGTTCCGGCCTGTGGGTAAAGCTCAGCTTGCCCTTGGGGCCTTCGACATTGACGGTTCGGCCTGAAACTGCGACCTTTACGCCACTGATAATCGGTATTGGTTTTTGTCCTACTCTCGACATCTGTATGGCTCTTTAGCAAACGGTACAAAGCACCTCGCCGCCGATGTTCATCTCGCGGCACTTGCGGTCGGAGATGACGCCCCGCGACGTTGACACAATCACTATGCCCAGCCCGCCCATGGGCTTCGGCATATCCTCTACGCTCTTGTACACGCGGCAGCCCGGCTTGGAGACGCGGGTGATTTCGTTGATGACGTCATCGCCCTGACGCGAGTACTTCAGATAAACGCGCAGCAGGCCCTGCTTGTTGTCCTCTACGCGCTTGTAGTCCGCAATGTAACCTTCTTCCTGCAGCACCTTGCATATGCCTTCGCATATCTTCGAAGCGCGGACGTTAGTCGTCTTCTGCTTCGCCCTCAAGGCGTTGCGGATTCTCGTAAGCATGTCAGCTATAGGGTCAGAAAGACTCATGCGACGGTTTCCTCTTTATTACCAACTGGCTTTCTTCATCCCGGGGATCTTGCCTTCATTGGCCATCTTGCGGAGGCAAATGCGGCATATTTTAAACTTGCGGTAAACGCTCCTCGGCCGCCCGCACAACTGGCAGCGACGGATTATCCGCGTCGAAAACTTAGGCGGCCTCTTGGCTTTAACCACTTGCGCCTTGGTTGCCATATCCTGAAACGTCCTTTCAATCTTTCCTGAAGGGCATGCCCATCAGCGTCAGCAGTTCACGGGCTTCCTCGTCGGTTTTGGCCGTCGTCTGCATGGCTATATTCATGCCCTGCGTGAATGTCACTTTGGTCGGGTCCACTTCCGGGAACACGGACTGTTCGGCGAGACCCATATTGTAGTTGCCGCGACCGTCGAACCCGGACGGATTTAATCCGCGGAAGTCTCTGACTCTCGGAACGGCGATGGAGACGAGGCGGTCGAAGAACTCGTACATTCTCGCGCCGCGGAGCGTCACCTTCAGGCCGATTTTGTTGCCTTTGCGAAGTTTGAAGTTGCTGATCGACTTCTTCGCCTTGGTGATAATCGGCTGCTGCCCCGATATGAGGGCAAGCTGCTTTTGTGCGGTTTCGAGCTTGGCTGAATCGGTCTGCCCGTCGCCGATGCCCATGGAGATGACTATCTTCTCCAGCTTGGGAACCGCCATGGGATTCTTATAGCCGAACCGCTCGTTCAAGGCCGGTACAACTTCTTTCCTGTATTTTTCCAGCAGGCGTGCAACCATTTGATCTTAACCTACTTACTCTTGGATTTTTTGACCAAGCCAAGCGACTCGCCTGACTTCTTTGCGTAACGTTCTCTCGAGCCGTCCTTGTTGACGCGAACGCCAACGCGGGTCGGCTTACTGGTTTTGGGATCAACAGGCAGAACGTTGGAGATGTCTATCGGCATCTCCTTCTGAATGCGTCCGCCCTGCGGATTCTGCCGTGACGGTCTGAGGTGCCGGTAAACCCGGTTAATGCCCTGTACAAGCACCTTTCCGGCCTTCGGGTCAACCCGAAGGACTTCGCCCGTCTTGCCCTTGTCGTCGCCGGCAAGAACCACCACTCTGTCGCCTTTTTTCACGCTAGCGCTCATTAGCTAAACTACCTCCGATGCCAGCGAAACAATCTTCATGAAGTTCTTTTCCCGCAGTTCCCTGGCCACCGCGCCGAATATGCGCGTGCCCCTGGGGTTGTTGTTCTCATCAATAATGACTACCGCGCTGGAGTCGAACCGAACGTAGCTGCCGTCCGACCGCCGCACCGGATAGCCCGTCCTGACGATAACGCACTTGACGACATCGCCGGCCTTCACGTCACTGCCGGGCAGCGCCTTCTTGACCGAACAGATGATGATATCGCCAAGCGACGCTTTCCGGCGGGTGAACGACCCGCGTCTCGTCGAGCCGCCCAGCACCCGGATGCACCCGACTTCGCGGGCGCCGGTGTTGTCGGCTACCTGTAATCTGGTTTCGCTCTGGATCAATGTACTACCCTTTGTCCGAAACTGTTTGTTTAGTGGCCAGGGTCGCCTCGCGGACAACTCTGGACAGCTTGAATGCCTTTGTCTTGCTTATGCGCCTGCAGGCAACGATTTCAACCGTGTCGCCGACAGCCGCTTCGTTGTGCGGATCGTGTGCGGCAACCTTCGTGCGATAACGGACAAACTTGCCGTAACGCGGATGCTTCACGATGTTGTCCACGATTACGCGGATTGTCTTGTCGCCGCCTGTCGAACTGACCAGACCGACCATTTTGTGTAATTTCTTGACCCTGGTTTTCTCTTTTGCTTCTGCCATATCTATAGTTATCCGCTACAGTGGTTTTTGATGCCTGATTTATTCCGTCGCAGTCTGCCTGCCGGCTTCCATCTCGCGCTGCCGGATGACCGTCAGAATCCTGGCGATGTCCCGCTTGGTCTTCCTGAGCATGCTCGGGTCTTCCAGCTTTTCAGTAACCGCCTGTGCGCGGATGTCGAACTGATGCCGGCGCAGCCTGGCAAGCTCGGTCTGCAGCTCTTCGTCACTCATTTGTACTATTTCTTTAATCTTCATTTCGGCTGGCCCTTTTACTTCTTCTAACGATGACGCCTGTAGGCCATCTTGCAGTTTACCGGCATCTTGTGGGCTATCAGGCGGAGCGCTGCCCGGGCTGTCGCCTCATCGACACCGGATACTTCAAAAAGAATCGTGCCCGGCTTTACGATAGCCACCCAGTCCTTAGTTTCGCCTTTGCCCTTGCCCATTCGGGTTTCGAGCGGCTTGGCGCTGACGGGCTTGTCCGGGAATACGCGGATGTAAACCTTTCCTTCGCGATGCAGGAAGTGCGTAGCCGCCACACGACCGGCCTCAAGCTGCCTGGCTGTAAGCCAGCCGCCATCCGTCGACTGCAATCCATATTCACCGAAAGACACAGTGTTGCCGCGAGTCGCGTTTCCACGGACCCGGCCACGCTGCTGCTTGCGGTGCAAAACTCTTTTCGGCATCATCGCCATAGCGACACCTTTTCAAATCTTACTGATTTAACCTTTTGCTTTTTCCTCGCCGGCGTTCTCGGCCGGGGTGGATTCATTAACCTGTGCCTCTTCCGCTGGGGCTTCGGCCGCTGCGGCTTCTGCCGCCGCCCTGGCTTCAGCAGCCTTGCGGGCTTCCTCTGCCTTCTTTATGCCGCCAAGCCGCGAGCCGCCCGGCCTTGTAACGACCGGCGCCTGTTCGTCTCGTTCACCGCGTTCGCCTCGCCTGCCGCCCCTGCCGCCGCCCTTGCCGCCGGGCTCGCCGCGATTCTCACGGCGGCGCCTTGCGCGAGTCATAGCCACCTGGGCGACCTTGTCTTCCTCGGCCGGCGCTTCGCCGAACATGCCGCGATATATCCAAACCTTCACGCCGATTGCGCCGTAGGTTGTGAAGCACGGCATGAAGCCGTAGTCCACGTCCGCCTCCAGCGTATGCAGCGGGATGGAGCCAAGTATCATTGTTTCGTTGCGGCTCATTTCGGCGCCGCCGAGCCGGCCGGATACGGAAATCTTCACGCCTTTGGCGCCGGCCTGCATTGCGGCTTCCGCCCGCTGCTTCAGTGCACGGCGGAAACTGCGGCGACGCTTAATCTGCTCGCAAATCGACTCGGCCACCAGCGTGGCATCCAGGTCGGGGTTCTTGACCTCGACGATGTTGATGTTCACGCGGCGGTCGGTAAGGTGCTCCAGGGCATCTTTCAGTTTCTCGACTTCGGCGCCCTTGGGTCCGATGACCAGGCCGGGGCGGGCCGTCCGCAGAATGACCTTGACCTCTTCGCGCGTCCGTTCGATTTCAACACAACTGACCGCAGCATACGGAGGCTGCTGATTCAGCCGCTTGTCAACGAAATCGCGAATCCTGGCGTCTTCAACGAGAAACTCGCCGTAGTTGCTCTTGGGGGCGAACCAGCGGCTTTTCCAGCCGATCGTCACGCCGGTACGAAATCCAATGGGTGATACCTTCTGACCCATAATCTAGCCTCGTTATTCCTTACCCTGATTGACCACCACGGTGATGTGGCTGGTGCGTTTGAGTATAAGGTGCGCCCTCCCGCGGTCTTTCGGCCGAATACGCTTCATCGTCGGACCCTCGTCCACGCGGGCTTCCTTGACGATGAGGTTTTCGACGTCGGCTTCCGCCTCATTGGCGTTGGCGACCGCGCTGCTGAGAACCTTCGAGAGCATCCACGCGCCCCTGTTGGGCGTAAACTTCAGGATGTTCAAGGCGTCCTGCACGTTGCGTCCGCAAATCATCTGCGCAATGAGCTTTACCTTGCGGGGACTAATTCGTGCGTATCTATGTGCTGCTTGCCACGGCATTTTCACAATCTCCGTTGACGGTTATTCGTCAGTTCCTTACTTGGGTCCAGGTTTGGGTGCCGCTGCCGCCGCCGCAGGCGCTGGCGCCCCGGTCCCTGCCGCTTCTGCCTTCTTTATTCCGCTGTGCCCGCGGAATATTCTGGTCGGGCTGAACTCGCCAAGCTTGTGGCCGACCATGTCTTCAGTAACAAAAACCTTGTGGAAGGTCTTGCCGTTATGAACCATGAACGTCCGCCCGATGAATTCAGGCACTATCGTGCATGTCCTGGACCACGTCTTGATAGGCTCGTTGTTGCCTGCCTCGACGGCCTTCTTCACCTTGCCGAAGAGCCTCTCGTCAACGTACGGACCTTTTTTCGCGCTTCTGGTCATTATTCAAATCCTGCTTATGCTTATGAAAACGTCTTAAAGCACCAACTGCCCGTAACGCACATTGCGTCTGCGACGCATGATGAGCTTATTGGATGCCTTCTTTCTCTTTCTGGTCTTTCCGCCCTTGGCCAGTTTGCCTGTCGGCGAAACGGGGTGACGGCCGCCGCTGCGCCTTCCTTCGCCGCCGCCCATCGGATGGGCGACCGGGTTCATCGCCGAGCCGCGAACGTGCGGGCGTATGCCCCTGTGACGCATGCGGCCGGCCTTGCCCCAGCGAACGCTGCCGTGCTCGATGTTGCCGAGCTGGCCTATGGTCGCACGACAGCCTGCGTTGATCATTCTCATTTCGCCCGACGGCAGAATGATGTGGGCGAATTCGCCTTCCCTCGCGGCCAGACGGGCCACGCCGCCGGCGGTGCGGACCAGCTTGCCGCCCTGTCCGGGACGCATTTCAATGTTATGCACGTCCAGGCCGAGCGGAATGCTGCTCAGCGGCATGCAGTTGCCGGGCTTCGGCTCGACCTTCTTGCCGGAATAAATTTTGCTTCCGACCTTCAGGCCTATCGGGGCGAGCACATAACGCACTTCGCCGTCCGGATACTCGACCAGGGCGATATTGCAGCTGCGGTTGGGATCATACTCGATGGTCTTGACCTCGGCGGCGACATCGTCCTTGTTCCGCTTGAAGTCGATAATCCGGTACATTCTCTTGTTACCGCCGCCGCGATGCCTTGTCGTGATGATGCCGCGGTGGTTGCGCCCGCCGGTTTTCTTCATCGGCTTGAGCAGCGACTTTTCCGGCGTGCTCGTGGTGACTTCCTGACGAATGTTCACCGAGCTGTTGCGTCGGCCGGCCGAAGTTCTCTTGTAAACCTTAATTGCCATGACTACTTGCCTTCAGGTCCTAAAACAGATCTATATGGTGGTCGGGATGCAGCACGACGACCGCCTTTTTCCAGTGGCGGGTCTTGCCCCACCGCATGCCCGTACGTCTCGGCTTACCCTTGCGATTTGCGGTGCGGACTTCAACGACCTTCACGTTGTATATCCGCTCGACCGCCTGCTTAATCTGCGCCTTGCTCGCCTCAGGGGCCACTTCAAACGCGTAGGCGTTGAGTGCCTGCGACTGGTGCGTGCCCTTTTCAGTAACAAGGGGCTTCTTTATTACGCCGTATACTTCGTCTTTCACGCTTCAACCTCCTGCCCCATCAAGGCCTGCATCGCCTCGGTGGTGACGACCATTTTCTGCCTGGTCGCCACGTCGAAGGCATTAAGCTCCTCGGCCGTCCGGACGGTGATGTCCGGGATGTTTCTGGCACTGAGGTAGATGTTCCTGTCATGATCAGCCAGCGTCAGCAGGCACGAACGGTTGATCTTGAGATTCTTCATCACGCCGGCGACATGTGCGGTCTTCGGCGATTCGACCGCCAGCCCATCAAGGACCACCAGGTCTTCGCCGAGAATCTTGGCCAGGATCGCCGAGTTGAGGGCGGCCCTGCGCATCTTTTTCGGCAGCCTCTGCTTGAAGTTCTGATTGCCCTTTGCGAAGGCGACGCCGCCGCCACGCATGATGTTTGTGCGGATCGGGCCTCGGCGTGCGTTGCCGGTGCCCTTCTGGCGGTACAGTTTTCTGGTCGAGCCTTCAACCATGCCGCGGCTCCTGGTGGCCGCCGTCGGCTGACGCCTGTTGGCGTGGTAGGCGACGACCGCCTGCTTCAGCAGCGCCACGTTGACCTGCGAGCCGAACGTCCGCTCATCCACCTTGATGGTGTCGATTTTCTTTCCGTCGGTATTGTAAACTGGAACTTCCAACATGATCTTGTCTCACCGGGCCTTACTTTTTAGCGGCCTTGGCCGTCTTGCTTGCCCTGATATAAACAAACCCGCCGTTGGCTCCGGGAACTGATCCCTTGATCAACAGCAGGTTATTTTCCTTGTCTACGGCAACGAGTTTGTGATTCCGGCTGGTGCACTTTACGTTGCCCATGTGGCCGGCCATGCGCTTGCCCCTCTTCGGCGTACCGCCTCTGCCGCGGTTGGCGCTGTGCGAAGCGATCGAGCCGGGGCTTCTGTGCTTGCGTTCGCAGCCGTGCGACGCGGGCTGACCCTTGAAGCCGTGACGCTTCATCGCGCCGGCGAAGCCTTTGCCCTTCGTAGTGCCTATCACATCGACGAATTTAATTTCGTTAAACGCATCGACAGTGACGGCCTGGCCGGGCTGAACGCCTTCAGCGGCGGCGTCAAGCCGCACTTCGCGGATAAAGCGTTTGGGCCTGGAATTCGCCTTCGCGGCGTGGCCGATCTGAGGCTTGGTCGCCCTGTGGACCTTCACGTCGCCGAATCCGAGCTGAACGGCGTTGTAGCCGTCAGTCTCGCCGCTCTTGACCTGCAGAACACTGCACGGCCCTGCCTGAACGACAGTGACCGGCTGAACGTCGCCGTTGTCGTCGTAAACCTGCGTCATGCCGATTTTTTTGCCTAGTATAACCGCGAACATCGCTAGCACCTTTTCACACCTTAGGCCTTGATCTTGATGAACACGCCGGCAGGAACAACGAGATGGTTCAGCGACTCGATTGTCCTGATGTTCGGTTCGAAGATATCGATAATCCGTTTATGAGTCCGCATCTCGAACTGCTCGCGCGACTTCTTGTCGACGTGCGGACTGCGCAGCACCGTGTATCGTTCGATTCTGGTCGGCAGCGGAATCGGGCCGCACACCCTGGCGCCCGTCCGTTCAGCATGATCTACTATTTCCTTAGCCGAAGCGTCCAGCGCCCGATGGTCATATGCTTCCATCCGAATTCTTATTTTATCCTGTGCCATTCAGCCATACTCCAACCGTGGTTCCCAACCATTAAAGGCGACGGGAAAATACAGAGTCCACCCAGCATACGGATGCGCAAGTAACTGTCAATTATGGACCCACGATTTTTTCAGTTTTTTTCATCTTATCTAAACCAGACGCAATATCTGTTCGCTTACCTGAGAGGGCGCCGGAGCATACACGTGCGGCTCCATTGTGCTGGTCCCGCGTCCCTGGGTAAGCGACCTAAGCTGCGTCGAATAGCCAAATAATTCAGACAGCGGAACTTCCGCCGTAAGCACCCGGAAGTGCCCTCTGTGCTCCATTTCCTTGATTACCGCCCGCCGGCTGTTCAAATCGCCGGTAACCGCACCCAGGTACTCTTCCGGTACGGTGGTCTGAAGCCGCATAATCGGCTCCAGGAATATGGGCGAGGCCTTTCGGACCGCCTCGTTGAAGGCCAGGGCGCCTGCCTGCTGGAAGGCGATGTCGCTGCTGTCAACGGGGTGATACTTGCCGTCAAGTAACGTAACCTTAAGATTCTGCATGGGATAGCCCGCAAGCGGCCCGCTTGTGGCGGCGTCCCTGACGCCTCTTTCGACCGACGGAATGTACTCCCTCGGGATCACGCCGCCCTTGGTGGCATCCTCGAAAATAATGCTCTCTTCGCCGGCCTCGGGGGTATGCGATTCGACCCGCAGGACGGCCACGCCGTACTGGCCCCGGCCGCCAGTCTGGCGAATAAACCGTCCTTCCGCCTCGGCCGAACCGCGAATCGTCTCTTTGTAGGCCACCTTGGGCCTGCCGACGGTAACGTCCACGCCCATATCGCGAACCAGCTTGTTTTTGATGATTTCCAGATGCAGCTCGCCCATGCCGGAAATGGTCGTCTGGCCGGTTTCCTCGTCCCAGCGGTACATGAAGCTGGGGTCTTCCCGCCGCAGCGTATAAAGCGACTCGACGAGCTTCTGCTTGTCGGCGTTGGTTTTAGGCTCTATCGACATGGTGATGACCGGCTCGGGGAAGTCGAGTCGCTCCAGCAGAATCGGATGCTTCGGGTCGCACAGTGTGTCGCCGGTGATGGACTGCTTCAGGCCCACCAGCGCCACGATATCGCCCGCGACGGCCTCTTCCCGCTGGGTACGCTGCTTCGCGTGCATTTCCCATATGCGGGAGACGATTTCCTTGCGGTCCTGCGTGCTGTTGAGCACTCTCGAGCCGGACTTCAGCGTGCCGCTGTATATGCGGGTGAAGTTCAGGTCGCCATGCTGGTCGGAAGTAATTTTGAACACCAGGGCCGAAAAAGGCTCGCTGGGGTCCGGGTTTCGTCTGATTATCTGGTTCTCCTTGCCCCTCGACAGGTCGTGGCCTTCGACCGGCGGAACGTCCAGCGGACTGGGCAGGTATCTTACGACGGCGTCGAGAAGCAGGCGGACGCCCATGTGCTTCAGGGCCGAGCCGCAAAGCACCGGGTGAATCTTGCCGGTGACCGTGCCGTGTCGGATCGCGCGATGTATCTCTTCCTCGCTGATTTCACGCTCGTGGACATACTTGTCCATTACCTCTTCGTCGTACTCGGCGGCCTTTTCAATCAGGTCATGACGAGCGATTTCTACCATTTCGTGATATTCATCCGGAACAGGTTCGATGCGCATTTTCGTGGCGATCTTGTCCGGGTCATAGAATATCGCCTGCCGGCTGACAAGGTCTATCTGTCCCTTCATTTCGTCGCCGCTGCCCATCGGAAGCTGCAGAACTATCGGGTTGGCGTGCAGGCGAGAGGTAAGTTCGCCGACCACCATGTCGAAATCGGCACCGGCCCGGTCCATCTTGTTTATGAAGCAAAGCCGCGGAACCTTATACTTATCCGCCTGATGCCACACCGTCTCGCTCTGGGCTTCGACGCCGCCAACCGCACAGAACACGGCCACCGCGCCGTCGAGCACACGCAGCGAGCGTTCGACCTCTATGGTGAAGTCGACGTGGCCGGGGGTATCGATAAGATTGATGGTGCAGCCTTTCCACTCGAGCGTGGTGGCGGCCGAGGTGATGGTTATGCCCCGCTCCTGCTCTTCCTGGAGATAGTCCATCACGGCCGTGCCCTCGTGCACTTCGCCTATCTTGTAGGTGCGTCCGGCGAAGAACAGCACACGTTCGCTCACAGTAGTCTTGCCGGCATCGATGTGTGCCATGATGCCGATATTACGAAGTTTTCTCAGGTCCTTTGCCATCTATCCTAAGCCTATACCTCAAAGGCGGTTGCGCCGCGCAAACACATGCACTGCGCACCTGCCGCGCCAACATATCAGGGAACTTCTTCCGTCATCCCTTAGGGACGAACACCGGCCTTGAGAGGCTTTGCTGCTTCAAGCCCACGTAACAGACCGGCCCGGTTGTCTTATCTCAAGCGGTCCCTGAGAGCCTCCAACAAAACGCAGCCGCCGTCGGCTTGCCTGCGAGGCGCCTTCAGGCGACGCCTCATTTCGTCAGAAGCACTTGGAAAACCTTCTCTGAGTCCCGACGGTCGCTACGCAGATGCGCCACCGGGATCGTCCGCCCAATTCTGCTCTCCGTCCCTTAGGGACGGAGGCAGCGGACGATTCAACCAACACCGCTTTTCGGCCGAAAGAAATCAGCCGAAGCTTTCTGTGATGGTTACTTATTCTCTATCACCATGCGAAGTGCGCAAAGGCCTTGTTGGCCTCGGCCATGCGGTGCACGTTTTCGCGTGTCGTCATGGCGGCGCCTTCGCCCTTATAAGCGCTCATGATTTCAGTCGCGAGCCTCTGCTTCATCGGCTGACCTTTGCCGGCGCGGATGGCTTCACGGACCCAGCGAATCGCCAGCGAAAGCTGACGCTTCGAATTAACCTGCATCGGAACCTGATAATTCGCGCCGCCGACTCGCTTGGAGCGGACCTCGATGCGCGGCTTGATGTTGTTGATCGCCTTCTCGAACACCTCTATCGGAGTGGTTTCGGGCATTTTCTTGGCGATGATGTCCATCGCGCCGTAAACGATCTTCTGGGCGGCGATTTTCTTGCCGTCCACCATGATGCAGTTGATGAACTTGCTGATGAGCTTGCTGCCATATATCTCATCAGGCTTCAGCTGATCCGTCGACGATGTAAACTTTTTGAATCCCATTTCTCTCTCGTTCCCCCCTTAGGGGGGTCTCAACTTTTCCTGGGGGCCGGGTTCGGCCGGCCCGCTTTTAAATACTCGCCAGTACTCTCGGCCACATGCCGAGTGTGAGTATAACTTCAGTCCAAGCAGCTATTTGGGCCTCTTGGCTCCGTACTTGCTTCTGCTCTGTTTGCGGCCTTCGACACCCATGGCGTCCAGCGTGCCGCGGATGATATGGAATCGAACGCCCGGCAGGTCGCGAACACGACCGCCGCGAACCAGCACTATACTGTGTTCCTGGAGGTTGTGGTCGATGCCCGGAATGTAGGCGGTTACCTCCTTGCCGTTGCTGAGGCGAACGCGGGCAACCTTACGAAGAGCGGAGTTCGGCTTCTTCGGGGTGACCGTCTTGACCAACAGGCACACACCTCGCTTCTGCGGGCTGCCCCCAAGGGCAACTGTCTTTTTCTTGGCCTTGGGGGTTACCCGCGGCTTGCGAACTAACTGATTGATTGTCGGCATATAAAGAACCTCTTTTATCTTTGCCAGGTCGTTTCAAATTTCCAGAACTAACTCTAATTAAATCAAATACTAAAAAGAACCAACAGTAGAACAGGAGACCGCAGGTGAGCAAGGATTCCGCTCTCAACGAATGATCCGCGATGGAATTCGCTCAGTTTTTCACCTGCTCTGCTGCTCCACTGCTCTAAGCTGCCCGAAGGGCAGCTTAATTCTGTCCCGAAAGCGCCTGCTGCACCGCTTTCGAGATTTCGTCTTCTGTCATTTCCTGCTCGCCGACCGCAGCGGCCAGGTCGGGCAGTTCGACGTTCTTCTTTATCTTCAGGTCAAGATACGGCTTGAAGCTCGTACCTGCCGGTATCAGGTGACCAAGTATCACGTTTTCCTTCAGGCCGCGAAGCTCGTCAACCTTGCCGGCAAGTGCGGCTTCGGTAAACACTTTCGTGCTTTCCTGGAAGCTCGCCGCCGACAGGAAGCTTTCCGACTGCAGCGACGCCTTGGTAATACCCAAAAGCAGCGTTCTGGCGGTCGCGGGCTTGGGCCGACGCGTCTTCGCCGGCTGGCCTCCGCGGGCTTCCGCTTCCATGTTGGCCTGTTCTATCTTGTCCTTCGGGACCATATCGCCGGCTACAAATTCGGTGCTGCCGCCGTCTACAACCTTCAGTAATTGCGCGAGCCTTGCATTTTCGCTGCGGAACTGGAATTTGTCAATCACATCTCCGGGCAAAAGATTCGTATCGCCGACAGATTCCACGCTCACTTTGCGAAGCATCTGGCTGAGAATGACTTCCATGTGCTTGTCGTTGATGCGCTGGCCCTGGCTTCTGTAGACGCCCTGCACTTCGCTGAGCAGGTAGTTCTGAAGAGCTTCTTCGCCGCGAATGGCAAGGATGTTGTGCGGAACCAGCGGGCCTTCGGTCAGCGGGTCGCCGGCTTCCACGTAGTCGCCCGTGTGCACCAGCAGATGCTGATCGTGCGGAACGTGATGCTCGCGCTCCATGCCCGATTCGCTGCGGACGATAATGGTCATCTTGCCGCGTCGCTTGTCGGTTCGCAGTTCGACGCGGCCGGAAATTTCGGCCATGGCGGCCGGGTCTTTCGGCTTGCGGGCCTCGAACAGTTCGGTGACTCGCGGCAGACCGCCGGTGATGTCCTGGGTTCCGACAACTTCTCTCGGCTGGCGTGCGAGCAGTTCGCCCGGCTTGATGGACTGGCCTTCTTCGACTTCGATACGAGCCTTGGCGGGCAGGTAGTGGAAGTCGAGAATCTTTCCGCTCTTGTCCTCGATGACGATTCGCGGATGGAGTTCGCCCTTGTGTTCGATAACGACATATCGCTGGCCGGTTCGTTCAACTTCGACGCGGACGGTTTCGCCCTCTTCGATATCCTGGAACCGCACGACGCCCTCGGCCTCGGCCAGAATCGGAACACGGTGCGGATCCCACATGACCAGCCTGGTGCCGGCCTTGACGTTCGCGCCGTCGGCGACGGTTATCGATGCGCCGTAAGGCACCTTGAATTTTTCGAGTTCGCGGTTCTTTTCGTCGAGAATTGCAATTTCGCCGCTTCGCTTCAGTGCGACCTTGCGTATGCTCTTGCCGTCGTTGACTTCAACGGCGTTGATGTCGCGATACTGCACAATGCCGGCGGTAGGCGCCACAATTTCAGACTCGACGATTTCGCGGGTCGCGACACCGCCTGTGTGGAACGTACGCATGGTAAGCTGCGTACCCGGCTCGCCGATCGACTGGGCGGCGATGATGCCGACGGCCATGCCTTCTTCAACAAGCTGGCCGGTCGAAAGGTCCAGACCATAGCAGCGTGCACACACGCCCATCGGGCTTTCGCACGTGAGCACGCTGCGTACGCGTATGGTTTCCATGCCGAGTTCTTCGATCTTGTCGGCGGCCTCGGCCGTGATTATCTCGTTCTCGCGGACGATCATCTCGTCGGTAATCGGATTGACGATATTTTCTCTCGCCGTCCGGCCGATGATGACTTCACGCAGCGGAACGTCGATCTGTTCGCCCTTGTAGATGGCGGACTTGGTGATGCCCTTCAGCGTGCCGCAGTCCAGTTCGTTCACGATGACGTTCTGGGCGACGTCGGCGAGCTTTCGCGTGAGGTAGCCGGAGTCCGCCGTTTTGAGCGCCGTGTCGGCCAAACCCTTGCGGGCGCCGTGGGTCGAGCTGAAGTACTCGAGAACGGTCAGGCCTTCTCGGAAGTTGGCCTTGATCGGCGTTTCGATAATCTCGCCGGACGGCTTGCTCATCAGGCCTCGCATGCCGGCGAGCTGGCGAATCTGGTCGATGTTGCCTCGGGCGCCGGAGTCGCTCATCAGGAACACCGGGTTGAGGTACTTGGCGTCGTAGGTTCGCTTGTCGTTAGCCAGCGCGTCCATGAGGCTCTTGGTGAGCTGCTCGCGGGCGTGAATCCACACGTCGATAATCTGGTTGTAGCGTTCGCCCTCTGTGATGGCGTCAGCCTGGAAGTCGGCCTCAATGCGGTCGACCCGCTTCTGGGCCTCGTTCAGGATATGCTGCTTCTGGTCCGGGATGCGCAGGTCGGTGACGCCGAAGCTCAGACCCGCCAGCGTCGAGTAGCGGAAGCCGAGCGTCTTTATGCTGTCCAGCAGGTCGAGCGTCGCAGCGCGGCCGAGTTTCTGGTGGCAGTCGCTGATGACGCGGCCGGAACCCTTGCCGCCAAGCGGGTAGTTGTAGAAGCCCAGGCCCTTCGGCAGAACGTCGTTGAATATGCAGCGGCCGACGGTCGTGAGAATCTTGCCGTTGAGCGGCTTGTATGTCTTGTCCGGCTCGATGATGTCCATGTCCTGATTGACGCGAACGACGATCTTGGCGTGCATGCCGATGTTGCCGAGTTCGAACGCGAGCATGGCTTCATGAACATCGGAGAACAGCGGATAGGAATAGCCGTTGGTCCACTTGACCTTCAGCAGCCCTTCCTTGACCTGTTCGTCGCCGCGGTCTGATGTGAGGTAGTAGATGCCCAACACCATGTCCTGCGTCGGCGGCATATTCGGCGAACCGCTTGCCGGCGAGAAGATGTTGTTGGTGGACATTATAAGCACATGAGCTTCGGCCTGCGCCTCGAACGAAAGCGGCAGGTGGACGGCCATCTGGTCGCCGTCGAAGTCGGCGTTGAAGCCCTTGCACGCCAGCGGATGAATGCGTATGGCGTTGCCTTCCACAAGCACCGGCTCGAACGCCTGGATGCCCATGCGGTGCAGAGTCGGTGCACGGTTCAGCAGCACGGGATGCTGGTAGATGACTTCTTCAAGCACGTCCCATATTTCGCGGTCGCGGCGCTCGAGCATTTTCTTGGCGCTCTTGATCGTGTCGGCCAGTCCGCGCTCCTTGAGGCGGCGGATGATGAAAGGCTGGAACAGCTCGAGTGCGATTTTCTTAGGCAGGCCGCACTGGTGAATCTTCAGTTCCGGGCCGATGACGATGACGGAGCGGCCGGAGTAGTCCACTCGCTTGCCCAGCAGGTTTTCGCGGAAGCGCCCCTGCTTGCCCTTGATCATGTCGGTAAGGCTCTTGAGAGGCCTGTTCGCCGTGCCCTGGACGGGTCGGCGGCAGCGGTTGTTGTCGAACAGTGCGTCGACGGCCTGCTGCAGCATGCGCTTCTCGTTGCGGATAATGACCTCGGGTGCGTTGAGGTCCATCAGCTTCTTGAGGCGGTTGTTCCTGTTGATGATGCGGCGGTACAGGTCGTTCAGGTCGCTGGTGGCGAAGTTGCCGCTCTCCAGCAGAACCAGCGGACGCAGTTCCGGCGGAATCACCGGTATGACGTCCATTACCATCCACTCGGCCCGGTTGCCCGAGCTGCGGATGCTTTCGACCAGCTTAAGCCGCTTGGTCAGGTCCTTGGTCTTCTGCTTCGACGAAGTCTGCTCAAGGTCGGCCCGCAGCTGTGCGGCAAGCTCGGTAAGGTCGAGCTTTTCGAGCAGCGTCCTGATAGCCTCGGCGCCCATCTCGGCGCGGAAGTCGGTGCGGTACTTTTCATAGGCCGAACGGTACTCTTCCTCGGTCAGGACCTGCATGTACTTCAGCGGGGTCTGGCCGGGGTCGGTAACCACGTAGTCCTGGAAGAGAATGATCTTCTCGATGTCGGCGGTCTTCATGCCCAGCAGCGTGCCGAGCCGGCTCGGAAGAGCCTTGAAGAACCATATGTGCACGATGGGCGCCGCGAGGTTGATATGCCCCATGCGTTTGCGACGCACTCGCGAGTGAGTCACCTTCACGCCGCAGCGGTCGCAGATGATGCCCTTGTGCTTCGTGCCCTTGTACTTGCCGCAGGCACATTCCCAGTCTCGCTCCGGGCCGAATATACGCTCGCAGAACAGCCCGTCCTTCTCGGGCCTGTACGTGCGGTAGTTGATCGTTTCGGGTTTCTTGACCTCTCCGAACGACCAGCTGCGGATATCGTTGGGCGAAGCGAGCTGAATCTTCACCGAGCCGTAATCGTTAATCCTGTCATATACGCTTTCTGCCATGTTTCATTGCTCCCGAGGGGTAGCCCAGGCTAGATAAGTTTCTTCTTTTCAAGCTGTATGTTCAGACCAAGGCCGCGAAGTTCGTTGCAAAGCACGTCGAAACTGACCGGCGTGCCGGCTTCGAGCGTGTTCTGGCCCTTGACCATTGATTCGTAAATTTTCGTTCTGCCTTCCACGTCGTCGCTCTTGACGGTGAGAAGTTCCTGCAGCGTGTAGCTGGCGCCGTATGCTTCCAGGCCCCAGACTTCCATTTCGCCGAACCTCTGGCCGCCGGTGCGGGCCTTGCCGCCCAACGGCTGCTGGGTGATCAGCGAGTACGGGCCGGTTGCACGAGCGTGAATCTTCTCGTCGACGAGGTGGTGCAGTTTGTTCATGTAGATGTAGCCGACGGTTACCTTCTGCTCGAACGGCTCGCCCGTGCGGCCGTCGTAGAGGGTAATCTTGCCGTCTTCGGGCATCTCGACCAGCAGTTCGCCGGTTTCGCCGGCCTTGCGGACGACTTCGGTGTCGGCCCGACGCTGTCGGACGTGCTCGTTCGCCTCGCGGATGCAGCCGAATATCTCGTCTTCGGTTGCGCCGTCGAACACCGGTGTGATCGCCTTGAAGCCGAGCACCGCGGCAGCCCAGCCGAGGTGGGTTTCGAGAATCTGTCCGACGTTCATACGGCTGGGCACACCGAGCGGGTTCAGGCAGATATCGATGGGCGTACCGTCTTCGAGGAACGGCATGTCCTCTTCCGGCATGATGCGTGCAATGACGCCCTTGTTTCCGTGACGGCCGGCCATCTTGTCGCCGACGCCCAGCTTGCGCTTGGTGGCTACGGTGACCTTCACCATTTCAAGCACGCCGGAAGGCAACTCGTCGCCGCGCTTCATGTGGTCGAGCTTACGGTTCATTTCGTGCTCGATGGCCTTGATTCTCGGCCAGTAGCGGTCGTAAATGCCTATGGCCTGCTGCCTGGCGGCGTCGCTCTTGGCCTTGATCCACTTGAGATTGAAGTTTTCAATCTGCTCGGCGATAACCGCGTTGATGTCGCTCTGGCCGACTTTCTGGCGGGTCGTCGGGTCGATCATCGGCGCGCCGACGACGTTGTTGATTTCGTCGGTCATCAGGCGGAAGATTTTTATCATCTTGGCCAGCATGCCTTCGCGATACTTCGCCATGTCCTGCTTGAGCTGCTTTTTCTGGTCGTCGGTCATGTGCATGCGGCGGCTGAACCGCTTGGCGTTGACTACGACGCCTTCTTCGCCAGCGGGCAGTTCGAGGCTGTCGTTTTTCACGTCTTCGCCGGCCCGGCCGAATATCGCATGCAGAAGTTTTTCTTCCGGAGTCAGTTCGCTCTTGGACTTCGGCGCGACCTTGCCGACGAGAATATCGCCGGGCTGGACGAACGTTCCAAGGCGGACCACGCCGTTTTCATCGAGGTTGCGAAGCGCACGTTCCGAGACGTTCGGAATGTCGCGCGTGAATTCTTCGCGCCCAAGTTTGGTTTCGCGGATTTCGACTTCATATTCTTCGAGGTGAATCGACGTGAACGCGTCGGCCTTCACCACCCGCTCCGAAATCAGGATGGCGTCCTCGAAGTTGTATCCGTCGAACGGCATGAACGCCACAAGCACGTTTCGGCCCAGCGCCAGCTCGCCATGATGGCAGGCCGAGCCGTCGGCAATAATCTGGCCCTTCTTGACGCGCTGGCCTTCCTTGACGATGGGCTTCTGGTTCAGGCAGGCGCGTTCGTTGAGCTTGTCGAACTTGCGCAGCTCGTACTCGTCGGCGTTGTCGATGATAATCCGCTCCGAGTCAACGTAGGTGACCGTCCCGGCCTTGCGCGCGTAAACGACCAGGCCGGAGTTCTCGACAATCGACGTCTCCATGCCGGTCGCCACGATGGGCGGCTCGGTCCTGACGAGCGGAACCGCCTGCCGCTGCATGTTCGAACCCATCAGGGCGCGGTTTGCGTCGTCGTGCTCAAGGAACGGAATAAGCGCCGCCGAAATACCGACGGTCTGCTTGGGGGAAATATCCACGTATTCGACATCGTTGCTGTCGACCAGCGTTACTTCGCCTTTGTTTCTGGCGAGCACGCGGCCTTCGGGCAGCTTCTGCGTTTCGCTGCGCTGGCTGCTCTGCAGGCAGTCGGACGGAGCGAGAATGCTTTCCATTTCCTCGTCGGCGCGGAGGTATACGATTTCGCCGGTGGCCTTGCCGCGGGAAATCTTGCGGTAAGGCGTGGTCAGGAAGCCATACTCGTCAACGCCGCCGTAAATGCTCAGCGACGTGATGAGGCCGATGTTGTTGCCTTCCGGCGTTTCGATCGGGCAGACGCGGCCGTAGTGGCTGATGTGAACGTCGCGGACTTCGAAGCCCGCACGCTTGCGGTTCAGACCGCCCGGACCCAGCGCCGACAGACGACGCTCGTGCGTCAGCTGGCTCAGCGGGTTCTGCTGGTCGACGACCTGGCTGAGTTCGCCTCGCCCGAAGAAGTAATCGATGCTCGACGAAATGCTCTTGGAGTTGACCAGTTCGGCGATTTTCGTGACTTCGTTGGGGTCCTTTATGCTCATGCGTTCCTGGACGGTGCGGCGGAGCTTGAGGAAGCCCTTGCGAAGTTCTTCAGTCGCCAGCTCGTCTATGGTGCGCAGGCGGCGGTTGCCGAGGTGGTCGATGTCATCGACCATGCCCTGCCCGTCGCGGAGGCGGACGATATATTTCAGCGTGTTCATGAAGTCCTCGACCCTCAGGGTCATGACGGACTCCGGCACGTCCTGTTTGAACTTGCGGTTTATGCGGAAACGCCCCACCTTGCCAAGGCGGTAGCGGTTTTCGTCGTAGAATTTCTCGTTGAACAGGGTCTTCGCCTTTTCAAGCTGCGGCGGGTTGCCGGGGCGAAGCCTCATATAAATGCGGAGCAGCGCGTTTTCGTGACTGTCCGACGGATCCTCGGACAGTGTATTGAGAATCAGCGGATCACCGGGCTTCTCGACGACTTCGAATTTTTTGATCTTCGAGGAAACGATTCTCGTCAGAGCTTCGCCTATCTGGCCGCCGGCGGGGACGGCTTCCTCGCCAGTGTCGGGGTCCACAAACGCCTCGACGAGGTGCATCTGGGGACGAAGCTGAGCGGCAGACACCTGCTTGGTTTCGTAGAACTCGCGGATGATATCGGCATCGGTGGAGTATTTCGGGTCCATCGCGCGGAGGAACATGGTCGCGGGAATCTTCCCGGACTGGTCGATTCGCATCGAGAGCGAATCTTTCTTCGTGACGGCCAGTTCGATCCAGCTGCCGCGTTCGGGGATGATTCTGCCGCCGTGCAGCGGGCGGTCGGATTCCTGCATTTCGACTGTAAAGTCGACGCCCGGCGAGCGGTGCAGCTGCGAAACTATGACGCGTTCGGCGCCGTTGATGATGAATTCGCCGCCGCCGATCATAATCGGCACTTCGCCGATGTAGATGCTCTCTTCCAGGACTTCCTTGCATTCCTTGCGGACGAGCCTGCATCGGATGCGGAACGGCCGGCCGTAGGTAAGCTTCAGGTCGCGGCATTCCTGAACGGTATACCGCGGCTCGCCGAGTTCGTAACCGAGATATTCCAGCGTATTCTGCTCGTCATAGCTGACGATCGGGAATATCTCCCTCAGCAGGCCTTCAAGTCCCTCGCCCTTGCGTTTTTCGGGAGCGACATCGACCTGCAGGAATCTTTCGTAACTCAGCAGCTGGATGTCGATAAGGTTGGGAACCTGGATAGCGTCGCCAACTTTGGAAAAATTCCTCACCCGGTCCATTTTCAGCATGGCCATGACCTCATTAATATCGTGCGTTCAGCGTTGAGCAATGTCCGCGTTAAAAGTAACTGTCTGCTTCGGCCGCCGTTTATAAGCAGGAAAATCCCGACGAACTTGCCTTCCGCAAATTCGGGCGGGTTTTTCGCCCATCCGCCCCATAAGGGGCGGATGGGGCTGCATTGATTGTCTCTGTTAACCAGTATCTTACTTGATCTCGACGGTGCCGCCGGCTTCTTCCAGCTGCTTCTTGGCTTCTTCGGCTTCTGCCTTGGAGACACCTTCTTTGATTGTTTTGGGGGCGCCTTCGACAAGATCTTTTGCTTCCTTGAGGCCCAGATTCGTGATGGCACGGACGGCCTTGATGACCTGGATCTTCTTGTCGCCTGCCGTCTTGAGGATAACGTCGAACTCGGTCTTCTCTTCCGCTGCGGCTTCGCCTGCGCTTCCGGCTGCCGGACCGGCAACCATGACTGCGCCGCCCGCTGCGGGCTCGATGTTATAGGTTTCCTTCAGGTATGCAGCAAGGTCAACGGCCTCTTTAAGGGTCAGGCCGACGATCTTGTCGCCAAGCGTCTTGATTTCTTCTGCGAATCCCTTGGTTGCTTCTTCTGACATTTCTGTAAACTCCAAACTCTGCGTCAAACAATCGGCCTGATAGGCGACGCCCCGCTGGCGTCATTTAAGCCCGAGCAATTCGGACCCAATCTGCGGCCGGTTATAATTTCGTTTTACTGGCCTTCAGTCGCCGGCGCTTCTGCTGCCGGGACCGAATCGCCGCCCTTTCCGCCCTTTTCCTCGATTGTCTTAAGGATGCCGGCAATCCTGCTGCCCGGGCCGATAAGGCACGCTGCCAGCTTCCTGCCCGGCGAGAGGATGCTCTGGAGCACCTTGGCTATCGCTTCCTCGCGGGTCGGATACTTGCTCAGCTCTTCGATGCGGTCGGCGCCAAATATCTGCCCGTCAAGCAGAGCGGCCTTGACGGTAAGCATCGGAGCATCGTCCTTCTGTATATTCAGAAGTTCTCGGACGACGGTGACGACGCTGTCGGAGCCGTAGGCTACCGCGCAGGGACCGTCAAGCATTTCGGAGGCGTTCTCGATACCAAGTTCCTTGAACGCCTGCTTCGCCAGCGAGTTCTTGACCACCGAAACCGCGATACCCTTGCCGCGAAGGCGGCCGCGAATGCGGTGATTGGTTATTGCATCCACACCCATGAAGCTGACAACCGCCATCGAGGTGACGCCTTCCAGCCTCTTGATGAGTTCCTTGCGGACTAATTCTTTTATCGGTTTACTCATAGCGCACCTTCGCGATTATGCTGTCTCTATACGGACCGACGGCGACATTGTGGCCGAGAGGCACATCTTCTTGATGTATGTGCCCTTCGCGGTCGTCGGTTTGTGTTTTTTGACGAAGTTATAAAATGCTTCAACGTTCTCGACGAGAGCCTTGGCTTCAAAGCTCATCTTGCCGACCGGGATGTGGATATTGCCGCCGTCGTCGTTGCGGAATTCCACCTTGCCGGCTACGAATTCCTTCACGGCCTTCTCGACATCGGGCTGGACCGTGCCGGCCTTCGGCGACGGCATCTTGCCCTGCGGGCCGAGCACGCGGCCAAGCTTGGAGACGCTCTTCATCATCGCGGGCGTGGCGACGGCGACGTCGAAGTCAAGCCACCCGTCGTTGACCTTCCTGATAAGCTCGTCCGCGCCCGCCTCGACAGCGCCGGCGGCCTTGGCCTTGTCAATATCCGGACCGCTGCAGAATGCGATGACCTTCCTGCTGACGCCCAGGCCGTGCGGCAGCGAAATCGACCCGCGAAGCTGCTGGTCAACCTGCTTCGGGTCGATACCAAGATGAAGAACCAGCTCAATCGTCTGGTCAAACTTGGTGGTGTTGAAGGTCTTGATGATTTCCACTGCTTCGGGTATCTGCACTTTGCCCTTGGGGACTTTTTCGAGGGCTTGCCTGAAGCGCTTGCTGATTCTTTTTCCCATTATTGCATCCTTTTCGTTCTCTGCCGGAACTCCCACTGTTCTCGCCCGTGGTCAGGCATTTATTTCACACATTTCGGTCGGCGCCCACACCGTCGTTTTGCGACGGCGGAACCGGTCCGCAAAGTCGCTTACTGCTCTACCGTGATACCCATGCTGCGTGCGGTGCCTTCAATAAGCCTGCACGCCTTGTCGATATCGAACGCATTCAAGTCCGCCTTCTTCTTCTCAGCAATCTGGCGGATCTGCTCCTTCGTCACCGTGCCGACCTTTTCCTTGTTAGGCATGCCGGAGCCTTTGGCCACCTGGGCGGCCTCTTTCAGCAACGCCGCAGCCGGCGGACTCTTGCAGATGAAGGAAAACGTCTTGTCCGCATAAACGGAGATTTCCACCGGAATGGGCGTGCCCTTGTATTCCTTGGTGGCCTCATTGAACTGCGAGACGAACTGCCCGATATTGACGTTATGCTGGCCCAGCGCGGGACCTATCGGGGGGGCCGGGGTCGCCTGCCCGCCGGGAGCCTGAAGTTTGATTTTTGCTACAAGTTTCTTCGCCATTTTGGGTCTCGTAAAAAGCTGTGACTAACGGACGGCAAGAGAGCTTTTACATTTACAGATGGCCGTCAGGCCTGCTCAACCTGCCAGTACTCCAACTCGACCGGTGTCGCCCGGCCGAATATCGTAACGGTTACTCTAATCAGGCCGCGGTCAGGCAGAACCTCTTCGACAATACCGTCGAAGTTCTCGAACGCGCCTTCCTTGATTTTCACCTGGTCTCCCTGCTTGAACGCCACGGAGACCGGCGCGCCGACCTCGGCCTTTTCGATCTGCATCAACATTTTGTCTACGTCGCTCTGCTTCATCGCGGTGGGCTTTCCGCCCGAACCGATGAAGTCGCCGACGCCGGCGGTTTCCTTTATGAGGAACCACGCCTTCTCGTCGATGCTGCCGTCTTCCTCCAGATCCATCTCGATGAAGACATATCCGGGATACATCTTGCGGTCGACAACCTTCTTGGTGCTGCGCCCTCGCGGGGCCGGGCATCGCTCTGTCGGCACAAGAATACGCCCGATTTTGTTATCAAGCCCTTCTATTTTCACCTTGCGCTCAAGCGCATCGCGCACTTGCTGCTCCCTGTTGGAAGCGACTCGCAAGACATACCAGCGTTGGGCCATGGTGATTTTCTCTCTTCTCAAAAACGGTCTTCGTGTCTTAGGTGCCGGAAATTCCAATCGCCCTGAACAAGACCGTAAACGCCATGTCCACGGCGAACAGAATCGCCGCCAGCATGAACGTCGTAACGATGACGACCTTGGTCGAGCCGACTACTTCTTTCCTGTTGGACCAGGAAACCTTCTTCATCTCGCCTTCGGTGGCGATAAGGAAGTCCGCGGTTTTCGGCCTGTTCACCATCCAGAACATGAACATCGCCATCAGCAGCACCACCGCGGTGGGGATGCCGAACTGCAGATAAGCGCTGTTGAATACGGTTCGCAGCTGGTTGCTGAGGGCCGCAGCGCCAAGCATCGTCAGAGCCATCACGCTTATGAACGTGACGCTTCGCGTATACTTGCCCTGTCCCTTTTTGTACCAATGCAGCTTTGACACGATCCGTGGTCCTTTATTCTCTATGGCGCCGAGCCGGTCGGCACCGCATGTCCCATGGGTTCGACAGCCTTCCTCGCCGCACTCATCACGGCAGGGAGGACTTGAACCCCCAACCTGCGGTTTTGGAGACCGCTGCTCTGCCAATTGAGCTACTGCCGTATCACCCTCAGACAGCGGACGGGGTAGGCCCGCGGACCGGGGCTGGTTATGCGTTATTTTCTCTTAAGCTTGTGCGTCGTGTGCTTGCGCTCGCGAGGACAATATTTGTTCATCGAGAGCTTGGGCGCGCCGCCCGTCACGCGGACGTCGGTCCTGTAGTTCAGCGAACCGCAGTCGCCGCACTGAAGCCATACGTATTCACGGGCCTTCGACTTGGCCATCGGGTACTACTCCAGAATCTTGGTGACCACGCCGGCGCCGACGGTACGACCGCCTTCGCGAATGGCGAACCGCAAACCTTCCTCCATGGCTATGGAGGTATTAAGCAGTGTCACTTCCATTGTAATGTTGTCGCCCGGCATGCACATTTCCGCGCCGCCGAGAAGGCTTATAGTGCCCGTAACGTCTGTCGTACGGAAATAGAACTGCGGACGATAGCCGGTGAAGAACGGGCTGTGCCGGCCGCCTTCTTCCTTCGTCAGAACGTATACTTCACCCTCGAACTTGCTGTGCGGGGTGATGCTGCCCGGCTTGGCCAGAACCTGGCCTCGCTCAAGCTCTTCCTTTTCAATGCCGCGCAGGAGGCATCCGACGTTGTCACCGGCCTGGCCTTCGTCCAGCGTCTTGTTGAACATTTCGACGCCGGTAACGGTGGTGGTGCGGGTTTCGCCGAGGCCGACGATTTCGACCTGGTCGCCTGTGCGGACTACGCCGCGTTCGATACGACCGGTGCCGACGGTGCCGCGTCCCTTAATCGAAAACACGTCTTCGATCGGCATGAGGAACGGCTTGTCGATTTCGCGCTGGGGAATCGGAACGTATGCGTCGAGGGCCTTAATCAACTCGCTGATGGCTTCGCCGCCCTTGCCCTTCGGATCGGCAAGCGCTGCGGTCGCCGAACCGCGGATTACCGGCGCGTTGTCGCCGTCGAACTCGTACTTGCTGAGCAGTTCGCGAACTTCCAGTTCGACCAGCTCGAGCAGTTCCGCGTCGTCGACGAGGTCGCACTTGTTCAGGAAAACCACCAGTGCGGGCACGTTGACCTGGCGGGCCAGGAGGACGTGCTCTTTCGTCTGGGGCATCGGGCCCTGCGAGGCGTCGACGACCAGAATCGCACCGTCCATCTGGGCGGCGCCGGTGATCATGTTCTTGACGTAGTCGGCGTGGCCGGGGCAGTCAACGTGTGCGTAGTGACGGGTTTCTGACGAATATTCCACGTGTGCGGTGGCGATTGTCAGAATTTTCGTCGGGTCGCGCCGGCCCTGGCTTTCAGATGCCTTCGCGATTTCATCGTATGACTTGGCCGTCGCCAGACCCTTGGAGGCCTGCACGTGCATGATGGCAGACGTCAGTGTGGTCTTGCCGTGGTCAACGTGACCGATGGTACCGACGTTCACGTGCGGTTTCGTTCTCTCGAATACTTCCTTGGCCATTATCGTGCTCCTCTTTTTGCCGTATTCTGTGTCAACTGTTCCTGTGTATTTCCGAGTTGGGAAATCGCCCGCCGCTGCCGAATTCCGCCGGCCGCGCCGGACGTCAGCGTCGTTCACCCAACAAACCAAAACAAAACATGCCGCCCGGCAGGCTCACGTCGCCGGCCGAACGACCCGTTCCGTCAACAAAGCTGCTGATGGGGGTTGAACCCATGACCTCGTCCTTACCAAGGACGCGCTCTACCACTGAGCTACAGCAGCACCTCACGTGCAACTGAGGCGCGCAAGCGACTTAACTACACTAACGTGTATGGGTACACCGCCACCATCGCCGCGTGAAACGGACCGTTTACTATACATTTCCCCAAAAGGGTGTCAAAAGGTTTTTGGCATATTGCGCAACTTTTTTAATTCAGGGAATTAACCGCCCCGCCGCTTCCCGTAAGGGCCGCGGCAAACCGTCACTTATAAAAGGCCGAAAGGCCGCAGTCCCACCCAGTCCGCTTGCCACTGCCGAACACTGTTCCAGAAAAGCTTTCTCCCGCCGAAACCGCCTGCCCCGTCATAACTGCCGGTATACCCTGAAGTATCCAAAACTTCTTGTTTGCAACGGGGCGTAATGGCGGTAAACTCTCCCCGTCAGCACAATTCAAGTCTCAGGTTTAACGGGAAGTCGGCCGCAGAAATTGTAACTTTTAACTTATGGGGAGCACAAAAATGCCAGGATCGGAAGAGTTCGACTGTCCATATTGCGGCAAACCAATCCCGGCTGAAGTTGATGTATGCAGTAATTGCGGTGCCGACTTCCGATATGCGCCAGATGAGTTGCCCGGCACGATACAACGAAGGATAGCAAAAAGACGCGGCGCGGCGCCATGCGCCTTAGCGGCTGCTGCGGCAATATGTATTGCAATTTCACTTATAAACTTCCTGCTTGTTACCAGCAAATGCTTCTATATAGAAACAACCACTCAAAACGATTACGTTGCGAACGCATTGTTTCTGCTTGCAGATGCCGGCGGTATGGGCGTCCTGGCCGTCGCATTCACAGGCCTGGCCTTCTGGGCTCGGAGAAAACCGCTTGCCGCCTCATGCTGCGGACTGATAATTGGAGCCGTATTTCAACTGGCCAGGTTCATTGTCATTGCCAGGAAATGGACCAGAGAATCCGAAATACAGACAGGTAGTGGAGAAAATTTTTGGGCGATTGTCCTTTTAATGGTCTTGGTATGGGCAGTCGCAATCAGCAGCATAGGACAAAGGCAATCCAAAGGTGACGCTGATCCAAAATCGGCCGGATGAAGCTGCAACCGCAAACTTTTTATGGGGAGCAAAAGCATGCCAACAGTCAATTGTCCGCACTGCGGGAGTGAAAACAGGCTTAGCGCCGCCTTTTGCGAAAAGTGCGGCGGGATCATGGCGGATATTTCCGACCAGGAGCTTGACGCCGCTGCGACGGCGTCAGAAACCACCTCCTCGCAAATCAACGTAAAACTGGCCAGGAAGCTACGTGAACAGAAGAAAGCCTCCGCCGTTTCTAAAATAATCCTGGCTGCCGCGATACTGATGGCCACAGGCTCACTGGTCAGCTTTTTTTTCGCTTTCAATGAGCTTTCCCATATACACGGGCAGGATGGCGCCAAATATGTCCTGGTTATCCTGATAAACGCCGGAGGCACAGGCATGTTGGCTATGGCCTTCACGGGCCTCGCCCTATGGGCGAGAAAAAGCCCGGCGCCGGCCGCATTCATTACGATGTCAATACATATTGTTTTTCAACTGCCCAGACTCGCCATCATGATGTCGAATCAAAGTGAGGACCTGGCGACAAGTCTGAATAATGTCGGCATATTAATATTGATGGCAATCGCTCTCATAATACTGGTGATGGCGGTGATCAAAAGCTTCCTTCCGGCCAGGCTTCTCACGAAGCAGCCATTTAAAGCGTTACAACTGGTTGAGAACCCAGCGGTACTCGGCCGCGATAGACTCGGCGACGTCGGCTGAGCGGATGTCGGCCGGCAGCACGTCGAACGTGTAGGTTTCAATCTCCAGATTGCCGCTCGCGCCTGCCCGCAGCAGGCTGAAGAAATCGTCGTCCAGCAGGTCCGCAGTCGAGCCTACCGCACCGGCCGGGCCGGTCGGTTCCCAGAACAGCGGCACGTGGAAATGCACGCGAATCTCGCCGCCGTCCGCCGGTGCTCTGTCAGACCTGATTTGAGGGTGCCACGGCTTGCTCGCAAGCCGTGTTCGCTCTTCTGGGGCAACCCGTACGGGCCACCCGCCATTTGAGCACTGATATAACGCCAGCGCGTCGGGCAGGTCGCGGAACGACCGCACCGCCCCGCCGCGGCCGCGGATTTTGACCTGATGCAGATAAACCTCGTCGCAGAACTCGCCCAGCCGCCGCAGCGATTCTTCCGTCGCGGCCGCCCGCAGTGCTGCGCTTAGCTGCACCTTGGCGATGCGTATGCCAGCCTGCTGAAGTTTTCTAATGCTGTCGGCCGGGCTTTCAAACTCGACCGCGCAGTGGGCCGTGTCGACGCAGACGCCGATATGCTGGCGGATGCATTCCTGCCCGCCTCGCTCGCGCAGAGGCCCGGCGAAAAACGCCAGCACGTCGGCGGTCTTGGCGAGGAAGCAGTCCGGTTCGGGCTCAAGTGCGAGGCAGATATCGCTACCGGTCCTGTTTTTTATCTCGGCGAGGTGCGCCGCGGCGCCAGCCAGCGCTGCCGCCATCGCCGCCACCTGACGCGTCGAATCTATCCACGCCTTGTACGAGCACGGCACGGTCGAGATGCTGCCCGGCACGCCTTCCGGCAGAATGGCGGCGAGTATGTCGGCAAGCTGAATGGTGTAATCGCGGCGGCGGCGGTCTTCCCAGTCGGGGCGGTAGACGTTTTCCTTGACGGCTGCGGCGTGAAACTGCCCATATGGAAAACCGTTAATCGTGAATACGTAAAGGTTCTCTCGTTTCAGAAAATCGCGGAATTCCGCCAGCGTACGCGAGTCGGCCAGATGTGCAGCCGCCTGCGCGCTGAGACGAAGCCCCAGGCCGAACGCCCCGCCACGTGCGAGCATGTCGCGAATGCGCAGTGCGTGGTTCTTGATGGCGTCGAATGCCTCCGGCCAGCTTTCGCCCGGATGGATATTCAGGCAGTAGGTCAAGTGCAGCGGCGGGCTGGCCTGGATGAGCACGGTCAGTCCTTTCCGCGGTTTTTCGCGTTGGAACCCGCGCCGGTTTTCGCGGCCGCCTTCGTTTTGGACTTCAGATACTCGACGGCCTGCTCGACGATATCGGTGTCGACGTGGTGCACCTCGATTTTGTTTCCGATGCCGTCCGGCAGCGTTACGCACAGGCTGCCGCCGAGATGCTCGCGGAACTGCGCCAGCCCGTCCAGCACGACAAGCTCGCCGTCGCCTCCGCGCATGGAAAGCTGCTCGCACCAGACCGGCAGGCCGCTTTCGAGCAGCCCGGTGATGATGCGGTCGAAATCGGCCGGGCTGATGAGCCCCTGCTTCATCGCGTAATACGAATCGACCGCGATGCCGACGGCTACCGCCTGCCCGTGACCCATCGAATAGTCGGACATCACTTCCAGCTTGTGGGCCGCCCAGTGGCCGAAGTCAAGCGGCCTTGCCGAGCCGAACTCGAACGGATCGCCGCCGTCCCTTATGTGGCGCAGGTGCAGCATGGCGCAGCGGCGTATAAGCTGCTCCATCGGTTCCGCCCGGCGGTCGCGGAAGGCTGCGGCTTTTTCGCAGAGGAAATCGAAAAATTCCGAATCCTTTATAATGGCGACCTTGAACGCCTCGGCCACCCCGCCCACCCAGTCTTTCAGCGAGAGCGTCGAAAGCAGCGAGAAGTCGTTCAGCACGGCGAACGGCGGCGCCATCGTGCCGACGAAGTTTTTCGCGCCGTGCTCGTTCATGCCGGTTTTCACGCCCAGGCCGGCGTCGTCCTGCGCGAGCGTCGTCGAGGGCACGCGGATAATCCGCAGCCCGCGATGCACAATCGACGCCGCGAAGCCCACCATGTCCAGCATGCTGCCGCCGCCGACGGCGATGACGAAACTCTTGCGGTCCAGGTGCAGATTGCCGATGGTCCAGAGAATTTCTCGGACCGGCGCCCAGTCGTTCTTGGCCTGCTCGCCGCCGGGAACCACGACCGGCGGAGCGGCAATCTCGAGCTTTTTCTCGTGGCCGCGGGCGTGGAAATATTCCTTGATGTCTTCGGAAAGCTGCGGATTTGCGGCGGCCAGTCCGGCGTCGATATACACCACCGCGCGATGGCGGCGGTCTTCCTTCAGGCGGTCGATTACGTCGGCCAGCAGAGGATTAGACGCGTCGAATATCCGCCGCGTAAAGCAGACCGGGTACTCGAACGGCACGGATATATGCTGCATGAACATGTCGGCCGGGAATCGCCCGCCGTCTCGCTTCGAAGAATCGTCTGTCATAACGTCACGTCTGTTCCAGATATCGCTTGACCGCTTCAGCCAGCTCCACAATCGTGCAGGCATCGGCGGGCAGCGTCGTCGCCCAGGCCGCCTCCCGGCCGGGGCCATTCAAACCGTGTGAACCACGGATTTTTTCCACGTTCATACTGACCGACGGCGGCGGCCAGCCGAAAAACAGCTCGCACGGGTCGTAGCCGGGCTTGGCGTGGATGTCCACGTGCGTCGCGTAGTCCGGCCTGCGCCTGTTTTCTCGCCACCACGGATACGCCAGCCAGCAGTCAGGCCCGGCAAGCAGCAGAAGCTCGCCGCTGTTGGCGTGGCCCAGGCCGCGGGCAGTCTGCTCGCTGCGGTCCAGCACCTCGGCGACGCCGTCAAGCTGCTCCAGCGTCTGGCGCACCTTCCGCACATCGGACACGTCGCGAACGTACACGTTGGCGACCTGATGGTCGACCACCGCAAACGCCCTGCTCGCGTGCAGGTCGGCATACAGCATACCACGAACGTCGCGTGCGGTCATCAGGCCGGCTTCCAGCAGCGCGACGTTCGGGAAGACCGCCTCGCTGACATCGTCTATCGCGTAGTCGCCGAATATCAGCACGTCATAGCCTTCGTCGCGTGCGGCTGCCTTCATCCGCGCGAGCTGCTGAAGAGTTTGACTGAGCGAGGCGCGGCTCTTTTCGTGATGCGGGCCGAAACGCTGGAGGTCGTAATCGAGGCTCGGCAGGTATGTCAGCAGAAGATGCGGCGCCGTCTCGCGGTCGCGCAGGACCGCTTCAGTGGCGGCTGCTATCCAGTCGCCGGCCTTCGCCGATGCGAGCGGCCCCCAGTAGTGCCGCAGCCTGAAGCTGCTTCCGACCGCGTCGCAGAGCTTTTTGTAAAGGCCGGCCGGGCGGCAGCAGCAGTCCTGTATCATTCCGCCGTGATGCTTGTGAATCGGCGCCGGCGTCAGGAGCAGGTCGACATCCTCGCCCATGGACTGCTGCCAGAACATCATCCCGACTTTTCCGCCGGCGGCGCGGAACTGCTCCCATATCCGCGGCCCTTCCACCAGCCGCGACGACTGCTCCCAGAACGCGGTCCTGCCGAGCTGGCGGAAGAAAAGCCCGTTGGCCACCATGCCGTGCCGCCCCGGCTGAGTCGCCGTGCGGAAGCTCGCCTGCACGCTGCACGTGACGGCCGGCAGCACGCTGGCGGCCGGGCGGAATTCCATATCCTCCCAGACAAGCTTGCCGTTTTCTTCAAGCAGCCTGTAGCCCAGAGCGGCAACCTGGATGACCAGAAGTTTTTTCAATGTACAAGTGTCCTCGTAATCAGCTCGCGTAGAATCGTTTCGCCAATAGTCTGGCAACCGGCCAGGCCAGCACAAGCGCCGCCGCGACGAACAGGCCCGCCGGAATCGCGTGCACGGCGACGGCTGCCTGAATCGGCAGCAGCCCGCCGATGAGCCGGCCGATTGTCTTCTGTACGACAGCCGGCGCGGGGGAGGCCTTAAGCGGCAGCACACAGTATACAACCCACAGGACGGCAATAGAGGCCATCGTCGCGGAAATCCACGCCGCATTTGGCAGCAGTACGGTCAGCCCGGCCAGCCACGCCGCAATCACGGCAGCCGGCAGCCAGCGAAGCAGGCCGACGCGGATCGTCTGCGTCTCGCGCGATGCGATTGCGGTAACCGCGGCGATGAACACAGCCAGGCCGGCCGCAGAGATTATTACCGGCAATTCGCACATCGCAGCCCAGCCGAACAGGCCCGCGCCTATCATCAGGCTCAGGCCGCGACATACGCCCATGAAAATCGGCCCGACGATTCGGACACGTTTGAGGCCGGCGTTGTAAAGCGTCATTACGACAAGCACAGCCGCAGCCGCTGCGCCGCCGGCGACCGAAGCGGCCCCTGCAAGGCACACGCCTGCGACCGCCAGCGCGAACGCAACGAAGATTGCAACTTTGGGATTTACCCTGCCGGATGGCAAAGGCCGATTTGGCCGCTCGATGCGGTCCTCGGCCAAATCGAAGTAATCGTTCTGAATAAGCCCGCCGGAATACAGCAGCAGCGATGCGCCGGCCGCCGCCGCAAACTGAAGCGATCCCGCCCCGCTAGCGCCGGCCGCCATCGCAAGCAGCCCACCGGCCAGCGGGTCGCCCGGAACCGTCAGCAGGTTCGGCACGCGAAGAAGCTGCAGCCAGCTATTGCTCAACAGCCGGTTTGTGCGAGGGGTATCCACGGCCGCTACCGTTGAAACTCCCGGGGATCGACGGGTTTCAGGTCGAAGTTCGGCTTCCACTTGGGCGTCTGGCTGTAGAACGCCATCGCGTTGCCGAAGACCAGCCGCTGAACAGTTTCGGCGTCGTGGCCGTCGCGGCCCATAAACTCGACGACCTTCGGCAGACTGAGCGGATCGGAAATTCCCCAGTCGGCCGAGCCGTTGACGATGACACGCTCGGGACCGTACTGCTTCACCATCGCCGAGACGCGCTGCGGCGTAAGCTTGGATATCGGGTAAACCGTCATGCCGACGAAGCACTGCGTTTTCATCGAGGCGGCTATCGTGTCCTCGGTGTTGTGGTCGATGATGACCTGCGGGCTGTCCATCTTCTGTTCGCGGAGGATGTCGATAATCCGCAGCGTGCCGCGCAGCTTATCGACGTGCGGCGTGTGGACGATGACCGGTAGCCTGCGCTTGCGGGCGATTTCAAGCTGCTTGACGAACGCGCGCTCCTCGTTGGGCGTTATGTTGTTGAAGCCGATTTCGCCGATGGCGACGCATCGCGGGTGGTCAATGTACTGGTCCATGCCTGCGATTACCTCGTCAACCAGGCCGGTGTCCTCGGCCTCCTTGGGATTCACCGAAACCGCGACGAAATGGTCGATGCCGAACCGCTTCGCGCGGACGGTCTCGAACTCGAGGATGAGCTGGAAGTAATCCCAGAACGTGCCCGCGTATCTGCGATTCGTGCCCAGCCAGAACGACGGCTCGACGCACGCCCGGATGCCGGCGGCGTACATCGCCTGGTAATCGTCCGTCGTGCGGGAGTACATATGAATATGCGGCTCAATAATAACCATTGCCCTTGCCTTCTAAAACAGACCTTTTTCCCACCGGTTAGACACTTAAAAATATCCCAAGGCGGGCCTTGCGTCCATAGGCTAGGGCATTTTCCGGCGGGAAGATGATGGTATAGCCGCAGGAGCTGAGCAGCAATCACTCCAAGGCATTCACGTCCTGGTAAATCGGCGTGGTATCGCCCGTCGCCGGCTGAACCTTGCGGAGATAGCAATACACCCACGCCAGTCCGATGCCGCCGACAGTAATATCCGTCGCCAGGCGGCCCCAGAACACGCCAATGGCGCCCCAGAAGTGCGCCCCGAGGCATGAAAGCGGAATCAGCAGCACCATGACCCTGATGGCGTTCAGGACAGTCGCCGAGGCGGGTTTGTGCAGGCCGGTGAAAATGAACCCGCAATACCTGTGCACTTCCATCATGCCGTAGCCGAACGAAATGATCCTTATGTATGAGACGATTACATCGACGACTTTCGGATCATCGCTGAAGAACCCCGCCAGCCAGCGGGCGCACAGAAAAAACACCACGGCTATGAATCCGCCGTAACAGACGGCGAAGCGGCAGGCCACCTTGTACGCCTCGCGTATGCGGTCGACTCGTCCAGCGCCGAAATTCTGGCTGATGAACGGCGTAAGCGATATCCCGAGCGCCATCGGCACGACGAACGCGAACATTTCGATTCGGCCGGACGCGCCGGCGGCGGCGACGGCCTCGTTGCCGAAGCCGCTCAGGAGTCTGGTTATTACGGCGGCCGATATCGGCATGAGCATCATGCTCAGTATGCTCGGCACGGCGAATTTGACTATCCTGCCGAACGAAACCAGGTACTCACCGAGTGCGTATCTTCTGAACGTCAGCAGGCGATGCTTCCTGTAAAGCAGGTACAGAAGCCAGAACATGGAAACGGCCTGCGAAATCACCGTCGCAAGGGCCGCCCCCGACATCCCCATCGCCGGGAAGCCGAGCAGGCCGAATATCATTATAGGGTCGAGAATCGTGTTCAGGACCGTTCCGAGGATCATAAGCGCACTCGCCGATCGCGAGTCGCCCATGGAAATGAGTATTCCGTTGCCGACGTGCGGCAGCGACATCGATATCGCGCCCATGTACCAGATGCTCATGTACTGCCTGACCAGAGGCAGCGTTTCAGTGTCGGCGCCGAGCTTTCTGAAGACCGGGCCGATGGTAAGATATCCGACAATGGATATGACCGCCGTCACGCTCAATATCATGAGCAGGCCGTGCGTAACCAGCGTGGCTGCGTCGTCGCGATCGTGTCGGCCTATCGCGTGGGATACCAGCGTCGTAACGCCCGTGCCGATGCCGCCGGCCACAAACGTCAGCAGCATGACGACGGGAAGCGTGAACCCCATCGCAGCCAGCGGCAGCGTGCCCAGCCGCGACACGAACCACGTGTCCGTGAGGTTGTACGCGTTCATCGCGAACGTGCCGGCCAACATCGGGAGAGCCATCGAAAACAGAGTGCGTGTTACACTTCTATGAACCAGAACCGACATACCAACCTGAACCTGCCTGTCCGTCTGCGGCCGAGAAAAGCCCATATTCGCCGGCCTTACACATGACATTAAACACCATGCGCACAAACAAGCTGTTTAACACCTTCAGGAGACCGTCGCCAACAGTTTTTTGACCGTCTGACGAAAAACGCGGCTTCGCGGCGACTACTCCACGGTCACGCTTTTGGCGAGGTTGCGCGGTTTGTCCACGTTGCAGCCTCTGGCGACGGCTGCGTGATAAGCGATAAGCTGCAGCGGAATGACCGTAAGCAGAGGCTGGAGCGGTGCGGGGCAGTCCGGAACGTATATGACATGGTCGCAGTACTTGCGGATGTTCTCGTCGCCTTCGGTCGCCACGGCCACCACGCGGCCCTTCCGGGCGCGGACTTCCTCGATGTTGCCGACAATCTTCTCGTACGTCGCGCAGCGTGGAGCGATGAAGATAACCGGCATGCCTTCGTGTATGAGTGCTATCGGGCCATGCTTCATCTCGGCGGCCTGCAGGCCCTCGGCGTGAATGTAGCTGATTTCCTTGAGCTTCAGCGCGCCTTCCAGCGCTATGGGGTAGTTGTAGCCGCGGCCGAGGAACAGCCAGTTGTTGTACTTCACATAATCGCCCACGATTTCCTTAATCGCGTCTGACTGCGTGAGTATCTGCTCTATCTGGCCGGGAATCTCCAGCAGCGCGTCGATATACGTGCTGAGCTTCTGCTGCGACATGAACCTCCGCCGGCCCAGCATCAGGGCCATCAGCGTCTCGACGACGATCTGGCAGGTGAACGCCTTGGTGGACGCCACGCCGATTTCCGGCCCGGCGTGCAGGTATACGCCGGCGTCGGTGTCGCGCGCTATCGTCGAGCCTACGGCGTTGACGATGCCGAGCGCCATCGCGCCCTTGTCCCTGGCTTCGCGCAGGGCTGCCAGCGTGTCGGCAGTCTCGCCCGACTGGCTTATCGCCAGGACGACGGTTCCTTCCTCGACTATCGGGTTGCGATAGCGGAACTCGCTGGCGTATTCGACCTCGGCCGGGATGCGGGCGAGGTCTTCGAAGAGGTACTCGCCTATCAGCCCGGCGTGCCATGCCGTGCCGCACGCGGTGAGAATTATCCGCCTCGCGCGGATCAGTTCGCGTATGACGCCCTGAAGCCCGCCGAGTATGATGCGCTTTTCACGCCGGTCGATTCGCCCGCTGAGGGTCGTCCTTATCGCATCGGGCTGCTCGAAGATTTCCTTGAGCATGAAGTGGTCGTAACCGCCCTTGGCTATCTGCTCGAGCGACCACTCGAGCTGCTGGACTTCCTTGTTGACCGGGACGTTGTCGATGGTCATCGTCTGCATGCCGTCGCGGGTGATGACGGCCATCTCGTTGTCGTTCAGGTAAATCACGTTGGCGGTATGCTCGATAATCGCCGACGCGTCGGACGCGATAACGTATTCATTCTTGCCGACGCCGATAATCAGCGGGCTGCCCTTGCGGGCGGCGATTATTTTGTCCGGCTCGTCGGCGCACATGACGGCGATACCGTAGGTGCCGCTGACCTCGCGAAGCGCGAGCTGGACGGCCTCCTCGAGCGAGTCGGCCCCGTCGTTGTAAAACTGCGACACCAGGTGCGCAAGCACTTCCGTGTCCGTCTCGGACACGAAGACGCACCCCTTGCTCTGGAGAAACTTTTTAAGCGTGGCGTAGTTCTCGATGATGCCGTTGTGGACGACGGCGATTCTGCCGGTCGTGTCGGTGTGCGGATGGGCGTTCACTTCGTTCGGTTCGCCGTGAGTGGCCCAGCGTGTGTGCGCGATGCCGGCCGAGCCGGTGCGCATGCATGAATCGGCAGCTATCTTCTCTTCGAGAACGGTGATTCTGCCGGGGCTTTTCTCGATCTCCAGCTTGCCGTCGCAGTAAACGCATACGCCGGCGGAGTCATAGCCGCGATATTCAAGTCGCTTAAGACCTTCTATCAGTATTCCGCAAGCCTGTTTGGGCCCCAGGTATCCGACAATTCCACACATGGCATCTCCCGAAAAATGGCCTTATTGGCGTATTATCGGCTCATTCGGGAGGCATATCGAATGAAATTCCGAGTTTTAGTACGACAGCGATGCTTTCGGATTCGACACGCGAGTTTCCTATGGAACTCGCAAGGTCGCCTCGGCGACAGGCATCGCAAAACAAGGACTTATGACAGATATAGCGCTGTCGTTTTAGAGGCCGGCAGGCGGCCTTGTGGGCAATAAAAAACGTGGCCGCCCCGTAACGGAACGGCCACTTTGAAAATGCTCAGAGGAACCCGGTTCTGAGCAAAAATGTGGTCTACAATGGCTTATCTTTTCCGGCGAATAAGCAAGCCGAGACCACCGAGACCGAGGAGTGACATAGTTGCCGGCTCGGGAATCGAGTAGGCAAAGAACTGGCTGCCGTCTTCTACGTAAACTACGCCGTCTGCAATGGCCATGGTGTGGGTACGATATCCGCCGCTGCCGTTGTTATAGGACTCGAGTATTTCCCACTCGTTGGTATCGCAATGATACACGGCGAAAAAGCCTGACGTGTCAGCACCGGTGACATAAATGTCCGTGCCCAAAACGGCCAACTGCCTGGTGCCCCATGCGCCGCTGTCGCCGAGACTGGTGCTATTGCCGGTCAACTGCGCCAGGGTCTCCGTCGTTGCTTCCGTCGGGTCATCCCAGCCGAATGCTACACGCTGCATGTACGGACTTGTGCCCTGGTCTGACAGCTTGTAGTAGTAATAGGTGCCGTCAAGATCGACAATCACGCCGGGCCGATTGTTGCCGAACCGCATCTTGCCCGAGAAATTGTCAGGCGATCCCCATGTGCCGCCGGCGGCGGTGCCAAAGGTTCCGGTCGTGGTGTCATACGAGTTGTAGCCGAGGTATTCGGTACCGCCCTGCCAACTCGTCCATATCGACCACAGTGTACCGGTTGTAGGATCATAAACCGTGCCTTGCGAATAGTTACACGGGCTGTAGCTGCCGAGTTCGATGTCCGGCTGGTTCCACGAATTGTTGGCTATATCGTAGATGCTGATATAGCTTCCATTGCCGCCGTGCGTCCTGAAGTAAAACTTTCCGTCGTCGTAATAAACCTGCGTGCCGTTAGAGTCGCCGGCAGCATGAACCGTTTTCGTTGCCGATGCCAAAGCCGACCACGTATCGGTGGCGGCGTCGTACACCTTGGCTGAGGTGTTGTTGAAGGCATACAGCGTGGTTCCGTCAGACACCAGACCCCAGCCATCTCCAACACCCTGGGCGTTCCAGCTGGAGGTCACTTCCGTCCAGCCAGCGTTTGCCGGCACAACTAGCACCGATAGAGACAGGACTCCTAGCAAAATTCTAAATCTTTTCATAATGAACAGCTCCTTTCTTCTCCAGAGAGAAATGAATTGTGCTAAGCACTAAATTTCTAAATTTCGTTACATGCGATTCCCCTGCTCATTCTCCACAAGCACATTCACAAAACTTCCCTTCTGAATGGGAACGGCTTTCGAATTAAAATCACCATCCTCCTTTCTGCATTACTACATCCTCGTTCGATGCTCGATTATTACTACAGATCAACTTCTTCATCAAAGAGGGCCGGCACTTTAACCACTAACGGCACTTCCTGTCCAAGCCGCTGCATTTCAATAAGCTCGACGGCTTTTTTGAGAACCATGCGGCAATCCAGCCCAAGATCTTTGACCGGCAGCGGACTCGAAACGGGCGACGGATAGTTGCACATCGTGATAATCTCAAGGTCGTCCGGGACCTTGAAGCCGAACTTCATCAGGCTGCCGACCACGTGTTCGACAAGGTTGTCGTCGTAAATGAGCATGGCATCCGGACGATTCTCCCCTTCCAGGTGCATGAGAAGATTGACCACGCTTGCCACGCCTCTGAAGGTGGGGCCGGAACCGACCAGTTGCACCCAGTAAGGCCTGTACTCAATACCCCGCTTCTGAACCGTGTCATCTATCTCGTTATCAACCCTGTACAGCGAATCGAGGCACAGGTGTGCGATGCGTCGCCGGCCGCGGGAATAAAAATACTCCACAGCCTTGTCCATGAAGGAATTCATGTCTATCTTGATAATCGGGATATCATTCTCATTTGAGGGGCACAAAAGAACTCGCGGCATATCCTTTTTCTGCACCACTGGCGTGTCATGCAGATTGTCAGTCGGCGTGGCTATAATCAACCCGCCAAGCCTGTGGTTGGATATGTCACCGCACAAGCTTACAAGCCCCTGCCGCAACCCCACCTGCCTTGACGTAAAATAAGCCTTCAGATAAGCATTTTCCTCAAGACCTACCATTTTCGCCGCTTCAAGAATCGACAGGTAATATTGCGACCACTGTCCCTCGGCCGACAAGACCAGACCGAAATTCGACAGGTGAGGAGGATTGTCCACGACGAATGTCCCCGCTCGCGATTTCGCACGGATGAAACCATCGTCAAGGAGCGTATTGAGAGCCCGCTGCACCGTAGCAACGCTCACACCATACTGCTGAACCATCTGCAGCCTCGTAGGCAATCGATGGCCAGGAGAATACACACCCTCAATAATCTCACTTTTGAGTGTCGCCGCCAGATCGTGATATTTGGCTCTAGGAGAATGTGTCACTGAATACATTCCTGACATTATGTTCTAAGTCAATAACACTTTAATTTATAATAATTGATTCTTAGAAAAAGTCAATTGGAAAAATTTGTGTGCCTATCGTTTTTGTGCAAAATGACAGGCATTAAAAACCCGGGAGGTCATTGAACAAAACCTCTGAATCAAGAATGAGTTGCGCGCCGCATGTTTTTTTGAGGGGGGATCAAAGTGCAGCAGTCAGAAAAGCATGGAACCTGTCAGATATTCGAGCTGATGGTAAAATTGCATAGATTCCCCCGGCTAAAGCCGGGGTACTTACCTTCACAGCTGCAGTCGCAGCTGACCTGAATCCGGGCGTATGTGCATTTTACTCACACACACCGGGATTCAGGAGCCGACAACGGCAACTGCCGTTGTCGGCGGCATTCATCCACGGGTAAACCCGTGGTCTTCAGTAAGGAATTCGATAAAAAACGTGGCCGTCCCGTAACGGAACGGCCACTTTGAAAATGCTCAGAGGAACCCGGTTCTGAGCAAACAGCAGAAGACTCATTTACTTCCTGCGACGGATAAACAGTCCCAGGCCGCCGAGGCCGAGGAGTGACATAGTCGCCGGCTCGGGCACCTGGTAAGCGTTGAACTCGGCAATGCAGCCCCTGGACATGCCGCTGTAGTTGTAAGGGGTACCGACCAGCAACACATACATATACTGGCCGGAAGTCGGGGTGAAATTAATCTCCTGCACCGCCTGCTGACTGAGGAAATTGGATTCCAGCACCGGGTCCGTCCACCCCGTGATATCTCCGTCGGTCAGCGTGTCGGTTACCCACAGTTTGAAGGCGTTCGGACGGTCTGTGTTGTCAGCCCTGCCTTCGATCGTGAACATATCAACAGTGTAGGTAGCGCCGAGGTCAATCCGCAGATACGAATTGTCTGTGTTGCCGGCCGCCCATATTGTTCCGACGTTGCCGTCAACCGTGTTTGAGCCGGGATATATCCCGTCAAACAGAGTGCTCGCCCACGCGGTTAGCTGGCTCTGCGGAATAAGCGTCGATGCTCCAGCCGGCGACACAAATGCAATCAGGGCAACCAGCCCAAACCACAGCATCAGTGGTTTCTTGAATCTCAAGAACATGTTTTTCTCCTTTCATTCTCCCGTTTTGGGTCCAGATAAAATGATGCCTCTCATCTCCAACTCATCAGGCCCTGCATATGCTGGCCCGTAGTCAACGTCTTCTTCATACGTCGCCGTAAGTTTCGTCAGTCTCGGCGGCGTCTGTCCCGAACGCTCCATCTGCATGATTTCGAGCGATTTCTCGAGCACCTGCCGGAAGTCATAGCCGATCCGCTTGATGGGCAAGGCGGACTGCTGAAAAGACGGGAAGTTCGCCATGGCTACGACCTCTATTTCGTCCGGTACTTTTATGCCCCCCGCCAGCAGACCCGCTACCGCCTGGTCTACCAAGTTGTCATCGTGGATTATCAGCGAGTCAGGGCGCTTGTCCCCTTCCAGTTGCATGAGCAGATCAACCACGTGCTTGGTGCCGTGGAATCTCTCACCTATGCGTAGCGGCTGAACCCAATAATTTCTGACGTCGTCCAGCCTCTGTTTCAATTGCTGGATGAACGCATCTATTTCGGTCCATGCAAAATCCAGGCAAAGGTGCGCTACCCGTTTCCGGCCGCGAGATTTGAGATATTCGGTCGCCTTGTCCAGAAAACCGTCAAGGCACACAACAGGGTAATCAAATCCCGGCATGGGCTGATGAAGCACGCGTGGAATGCCGGGCATCTCAATGGCCGGCGTCCCTACGAGTTCGTCGGCGAAACCCGCAACGATAATACCGGCCAGCCTGTGATTCACGACGTCGCTGGACAATCTGATAATTTCAGACCGGTTGCCAATATCGCGGGAAGGATTATATTCCTTGAATTTCACCTTTTCCCCATCGGCGACAATCGTCGCCGCCGCTCGCAATGTAGAATAGCAACGCGACCACAGGCTAGCGGCGGGGATAATCAGCGCGTAATCAGAAAGGTGCGGCGGGTTGTCCACCACGAAAGTTCCAGCTCCGGCCCGCGCACGTATAAAACCATCCTCAGTCAGCATGTCGAGCGCTTTCTGAACTGTGGCCATCCCCACGCCGAACTGCTGGCCGATATCAGATCGATTCGGCAGCCGGTTCCCCGGTGAATAAACGCCTTTCACAATATCGCTTCGCAATCTGTGGACGACGTCTTCGTATTTGGCCTTGCCGGTTAGTTCCATCGAATTTTCCAATACTTATTCTGTTTATCTTTCTGATATATAGAATAATGTGTAACTACAAGGCTGTCAAGGGGAATGTTTTCAGATAATTGTCCTACAAATTGGGATTTCGCGCAATAAAATGTGGCCGCCCCGTAAAGAACGGCCACACCATACTCAGAGGAACCCGATTCTGAGCACTAAGTCTGTTGCAGAATATTCAGTTTATCTGTGTCTGCGACGGATAAGGAGTCCCAAACCGCCGAGGCCCAGCAGCGACACAGTCGCCGGCTCGGGAACTAGGTTGTAGGCATAGAACTCGCTGCCGTCCTGAACGTACAGAACACCGTTGCAAACCGTTACAGTATGGTTGCGGTAGGCATTTCCGGACCACGGCACGTCTTCGAAGTTTTCCCACGTGCCTGTGGCGGTATGATAAACGACAACCTCAAGATGTTCGCTACCTTCCGGCGGATCGGTGCAGCCCCACCATGTGAAACATTCACCCACAATATAGATGTCTGTACCATCGACGGCCATCATCTGGGTGCCGAAAGCAACCCCGGCATCGTCATAAAAAGCAGCCGGCCAGCCGCCGCCACCGGAGTAGTAGGTTTCTCCCAGGTGAGTGAAACCATTGTAATGCAGTTCCGCACCACCGCCCATGTCGAACGACAGGATGGTGTAATTCAAGGTGCTTTGGTCTGTCGGAATGCCCTGAGTCAAATCATATGAACCCAGTCTGATAGTTCCATCTCCACTGTTCCTGTCGCCAAGAAAATAATTTTCATCTCTCAGGAAGTAATTCGTGGTGCCCACGGTGACCGACTGCATGCGGCCCCACAGATACCTCGGCCCCTGATTGGCATAGGCTGTGTCTGCACTCCACGTGCCTGTCGCCACATCATATGCGGCTCCTACAGGCTCGTAGCCTGGCGAATAGGAAGTCCAGAAGGTATAGAACTTGCCGTCGGCGGGGTTGTAAACCGCACCCTGGCCGTGGCCGTAACTGTAAGTGGTGCTGGGCAGCGTGCTGTTGGACCAGCTGTCCGTGGCGATGTCATAAATCTGGATGTAGTTGTGATTGTGGCTTTTCAGCAGGATTTTGCCCTGTGCGTAAGCACCCACACACCATTCGCCTGTGTAACCGCCGCCGCTCGCGGAGGTCAGCGTCGTCCATGTGTCGGTGCCGGCATCGTAGCTCCGGATCGTGCTGCCGCTGATGTTATACATCGTATTGTTGTCGGTATCCGTGATCAACAAACCGCCGGAAAGGCCCTGTGCCGTCCAGGACGCAGTGTTATCGACCCACGCGGCAGCCGCCGGAACAGCCAGAGCCAGCATTGTAAAAAATGCCAATAGAACATTAACCCTTCTCATCTTTTCTTCTCCTTTCTGGAAGCAGCCAGGAAATGACTTTTCAATATTCCTTCGAACTGTTATCCGATCCCTTCTTTTCCTTCACGAAAGCGACCAATCACGCTCGAAACGCGATTTATTCAGACTTCATCCGCAAGTTCGTCCTCAAACACCGCCGGGATATTCGTCTTCGCCGGAGGGGTTTGTCCGCTGCGCTGCAGTTCTATCACTTCCACGCACTTTTTCAGGAACATGCGGCAGTCGAGGCCCAGCCGCGCCATCGGCAGAACGCTGGGCGCCTGCGATGGATAGTTTGAGTGCGCGACTATTTCCAGGTCGTCGGGCACCTTGACGCCGGCCGCCAGCAGCCCGCCTACGGCAAGCTCGACAAGGTTGTCGTCGTGAATTATCAATGCGTCGGGGCGCTTGTCCCCTTCCAACTGCATCAGCAGGGATATGACGCTTGTGGTCGTTTCATCTATGGCCCTGGCGTAAACCGACTGCACCCAGTACGGCCTGATCTCGATGCCGGTCCTTTTCAGGGCCGCATCGAATTCCTTCCGCCAATTGACTTCTGAAATCAATCGCAGATGTGCAATCCGCCGGTGGCCCCTTGACGTCAGGTATTCCGTCGCTTTCGGAATAAACGAACCGGTCACGTCCAGGCAAACAACAGGAATGGAAGATTCCGGCAAAGGATGTATACGCACGCGCGGGAAATTTTTACGCTCGAGGGCCGGCGTGCCTTCAATATCATGCATGGCGTAATCGCCCAGGATAATCAGCCCGCCGAGACAATGGCTGGTGACGTCCCTGTTCAGGCGTATCACATCTTCCCTGGCCGCAACTTCAGAAGAAGTGATGTACTCATTGAACCGGATATCGCCGCCTTTCTGCACTATGCCGGCCGCCCTGCGAACGGCTGTGTGCAGCAGCGACCACTGCGAGGTGACGGGAGTCACCATCCCGTAGTTGCACAAATGCGGCGGGCACTCCGCAACAAACGTGCCGGACGGGCGGGCGAAAACAAAACCGTCATTCGCCAGCCTGGTAAGAGCTCTTTGAATAGTGGCGTTGCTGACACCAAACTCCGCCACCATCTCCGAGCGGGTAGGAAGTTTGCTGCTTGGCTTGTACACACCGTCGAGGATGCTGCTGCGCAGAGCGGAAACGACTTCCAGATATTTACCTTTTTCACCTACTACCATTTATGTATTTCCCACTAATCCTGTTGCCGGCAAGTGTAATCTAGATTTCCAACTATGTAATCTAGATTACCATAAGCCAGCAATGAGTCAAGAGCGAAAATACTCCGAACTTGTAAATAAAATGATACCAGTTCAAAACTCGCGATAGTTATGAACATAACATCATTTGAATCAAGGAGATGAAAGAGATGTCGCGAGCTGGAGGCTATCAAGGGATACTCAGCCTCAGAGCAGAACTTGCATGGAAACCCTCGAAAACCGCTTTTCGGGGTGGTTGGTAGCTTTCTGCAATTCCGGCGGCCTAGGAAGGCCACCAGACGGGAAACAAACTTACGTAAGACTGCTCAGTAATTTTCAATGCTGACGGGTTTGCCCGTTTCAACCGATTTATGCACGGCTTCCATGAAAATGGTATTTTTCAGCCCGGTCTCGGCCGGTATCGGCACGGGCAGGTCGCGCTGGATGCAATCGACGAAAGTTCGCAGCATGTCATAGCAGTGCCCGTAAGGCCGGCCGAGCACCTTGCCCCATGCGTTGAATGTGTGCTCATAGCGATTCTGGTCGAAATAGTGCAGCTGCTGGTCGGAGGTGTTGATATCAATCGCGGCGTCTGAGCCGACGATGCGCAGCTTGAGTTCATAAAGCAGCGGTATCGCCTCGGGCAGAACCCAGTTGTTGGTGAATCGGCCGATGGAGCCGTCGGTGAAATTGACCAAGGCTTCAATCGCGTCGTATGTGTCGATGCCCTTTGCCGCAAGAATCTTCTTCGCTGCCGTGGCGAAGACGCTGGCCGGCTTCTTTCCGGTAATCCACGTAGCCAGGTCGAATGTGTGGCACATGAGGAACCAGCCGGGCGTGCTGCGGGCGGACCATCGCAGCATTCTGGTGGGCACAAATATGGAATCGTTCAAATCGCCGGAAACGGATGTCACGAATCCGAACTTGCCGGCGTCGGCCAGCTCCTTCGCCTTCACAAACGGCGCGCTCCAGCGATTCATGAACTCGATCATGCATTTGACTTTCGCCCTGCGGACGGCCTCGACCATCTCGAGCGCATCCTGAACCGACATGGCGAAAGGTTTCTCCACGAGAATGTGCAGTCCCGCGGCGGCCGCCTCGATGACAGCCTCTTTGTGCAGGAAGTCCGGCAGTATGATTACCACCGCGTCCAGCTTTCCCCACGAGTACATATCGCGGTAATCCTCGAACACATCGCAGCCGTGCTTCTGCAGGGCGCTCGCAAGGTGTTCCGGGTTATGGTCCGCAACGGCTGCTACCTCGGCATTGTGAAACTCGGCTATGCCTTCAGAGTAAATCTCCCCCATGGTTCCGTATCCGATGATTCCGAGACGAACCTTATCCATTTTATTCTCCTCGATATGTGCCGCGCCGCCCTGTGGACTGCCCGTATTTATTTCTGCTGCGGCTTGTAGTTGGCCCTGACGTATTCGCAGAGTTCATCGATCCTGCCGGTGTAAAAATACTTCTCCAGCGTGCGATTGTCGAGCGAGGAATACTCAAGGATGTCCGCGAAAACTTTTTCCTTAAGCCAGTAGCCGTTGTTGTATTTTTCCCGCCTGGTCTTGCCGGAAAGGTGCCGCGAGTACCCTTTGGGTATGTCCAGCACTTTCAGCGCGGCGAGTTCATCTTTGGTGTACGTGTCTTTCAGTTCCTTGTCCAGGTCCTCTGAACGGTTCAGGCCCAGGTCCCTGGCGGTTTTATAGAGTTTTTCGGCGTCGCTCCACATGCCGTCGCAGACCCGGCCGTAAAACTGGTATACCCTGTCGAAGCCGGCCTTGACGGGCGTACCCTTGAAATCCTTCGCCGTGAAGGGCTTCCCGTCCCATTTGGCGACGGTCCAGCCGGTTACTTTCGTGTCCACGCGAGGATCGAACAGTTCGCACACATCCGGTTTGGGGTTCTTCTCGTCCGCGTAATCCAGGAGCGAAACGACCCGGTCGATTTTTTCGGTTTCGCCTTCCTTGCCGTATTCGACGGTCATATATTCAATCCTGTCGATAAAACCGTTGCCGTTGGTGTCGGAATATCTCACGCGCGGATATCGAATACCGGCCGGCGGGTTCGGCCCCTCCGGGGTAGCGCCCCTGTCGCACGCACCCTTATACATGGCGAGACAATCGACATCCCATACGGCGAATTCCGCATGGAACAGGTGAATGCGGCCGTCAAATTTGGCGATGTAAAGCTTGCCCTTGCCGCCGTAGTCCCTGTCGATCTCGGTGCGGTCGCCGATTTGGTCTGCGTAGCCGTGCCAATCGGCCGGCTCGTGCCTGGAGAACATTTCTTCCCAGCGGTTGTCGTCATCGTCTTCATCGAACAGCAGCCATACGCCGGCCCAGCCGTCGAAATCCATCCCGATTTTGTAGCCGTCCATGTAAGGAAGATATCTGCGGACGGTCTGCAGCCTCGCCTCGGCCATATTCTCGGAGAGAAACTCCGAACCCTTAAGACCCGTCATGAAGGCCAGCGCATCGGTGAAGGATTTGTAATCCAGCCCCTTGCCCCTGTCGTAGTTGAAGAACGTCAACTGCATGTCCAGGGAGTGCCACCGTTTCTCGCTGGTGTTCGAATTCAGCTCGAACGCCAGCTCGAGCTCGCTCAGGCAGCCGCTGTAGGAAACGTGATCCTTGCCGTCCTCGTAGAAGGTATCCGCGGCCCGCATGACCATGTTGGTTCGGCCGTCGAAATCGAAGTCATACCATGCGATGGGATTTTCCCACGCGCACTGTGTATTCCGGGCGTAGCTGTTGAGGAACATTCCGTTGCCGTGAACGTTCATGATGTACTGGCTGCCGTTGACGTATCGCTGCTCGTCAGGGCAGTAGCAGAAGCCGCCGAAGTCCAGCCACGACATGTCCCGTTCGCCGCTGAAATTGATGTGAAACTTGTTACTGTAGTGCCCCGGGAAAAGATGATAGTACTCGGCCTCGGGCGAGCCGTCTTTGTTGAGGTCGAATGTCTTGTAGCACCAGTCGCCGATGGAATCAAATCTGCCGTCGCCGTCGCGGTCCACCAGAATCGTATAGTCGCCCCACCTGGCCCTTACAGGGTTCCATGTCACCGGCGGGTCCTGGCCGACGTTGTACGCCTTGTTGAAGTAGGCGTTCCAGTCCTGCTTTTCGTCCTCCGCCTTCCACGGCAGTTGCCCGCCGTCGCTGATAAAGGCGATAATTTTGTCGTTCCATCTGGTAATCAGCGTATCGGCCTTGCCGTCACCGTTAAGGTCGTTATATCCCATTTTCAATTCAGGATATTTGCTGGAATCGTACTTGAGCGTCAAGTCGCCTGCCATAACCACGCTTTCCATTATCAAAATTATGACTGCGGCAGCATACCACGATACCCGTCTGAACTTCCCGGCTTGAATTCCCGCGATTCGATTCATCGTGTCGCTCCCTTTTGTTTTTCAAATATGGGTTCCCGTCACGTGAACCGCCGGATTCACACGAATACTTCAGCAGACTGATATTAGCTGATTAAACCTTCTTATCGTTAACCGGGTTCGACTGAATTGCAAAAAACGGATTTCTCTTTTGATTTAAGCTGTATAATAGTAAATCCATGGTGATTGGAATATCGACCCCGATGCTGTAATAGTGGTATAAAAAAGCGGCCGTCCCTGAGGGACGGCCACCTCGGTTGCTCAGAGGAACCTTTCTTCTGAGCGCAAAGCTTTTTTACTGCGAATCTGCGTTGGGGTCGTCTTATATACTCCTTTTGCGACGGATCAGCATACCCAGGCCGCCAAGGCCCAGAAGGCTCATAGTCGCCGGCTCGGGCACTACATGATATTCAACCACCAGGTACGGCTTGACGTGCGAGGCATACTGCGAGGAGCACATGTTCATTGTCACGTCTCCTTCTTCAGCAGCATACACCATCAATGCACCGTAATTGGTAATCGAGCCGTTGGCCCACGCCTGGATCAGCGAATCGAAGCCCGGAATGTCGAAACGGGCCCATGCATCGGCAGCTCCAATGGTGGTAATCGACACCTTGGAGGACTCGATGATGTCGCCTGCGCCTACGCCGGGAGTCGACCAGTCCGTTCCGGTTCCCGTGGTGTACCAGGTTTCGCCTGCTTCCGTCCAGGCCTTCGTCAGTGCGTACAGATTGATTTCCGGCTGGGCCACATGCCCGCCGCCGGCATCGGAAACGTTGAACTGCACGCTGTCAATCACTGTGTTCGGCCCGATCGGCATACCCGCACCGGCCAAGTCGAAGTACCAAAGCACGTGCTTGACATAAGACGGGCCGCTTTCAAACTGAACGCCGGTGCCAAGGCCCATGCCTTCACCCCATCCGACCCACATGCACGCATCAGCGATTTTGCCGTCGATGGCGCCGGCAGGAGTGCCTGCCCACGCCGGATCGCCCAGCACCAGTGTGTCCGCGGCTGCCGGCATCGCCACGGCTAGCAGAACGCCTGCCAGTAGAAATCTTCTTAAATACAAGCTCATAAAAGTCTCCTTTCTCAATCTCCGGAAAAAATAAGTCAAATAAACCTGTTTAATGCCTCCAAGAGTCACGGCGACTCTTATTTCTCCATTTCGTGTTCGAACTTCACTTTCAGTTCGATTCCATCCGGGACAGGCTCGCCATTGCGCATTTTGTCCAGGATTTCGACGCTTTTTTTCAGCGATTCGCGCATGTCGAGGCCCAGACGCGTCATGGGCAGCAAAGAGTGGGTGCGCGACGGATAGTTGAACATCGCAACGATTTCCATTTCTTCCGGCACCCGTACACCGGCCGCCAGCAGACCCGCAACGGCATGCTCGATAAGGTTGTCGTCATGGATGATCAGGGCGTCGGGCTTTTTGTCGCCGTCAAGCTGCGCCAGCAGATTGACAACATTCGTCGCGGAACGGAACAACGCGTACATGGCGACCGACTGTATCCAGTAAGGCCGGACTTCAACATTCATGCGCCTCATGCGGTCTTCAAAATCGGCGACGTGGTGCGCTTCGAAGTCCATGAACAGGTGCGCGATGCGCCGTCGGCCGCGGGACACGAGAAATTCCACCGCCCGCTCCAGAAAAGCTTCCAGACGCGTGTACACCTTCGGGCACGGCACATCAAATGTAGATACGTTCGCCACGCAGGGAACGGCCTTATTCTCCATAATACCCGTGCCGTACAGGTCGGCCGGGTCACCGGTTATAATGATTCCGGCAAGCTTCTTGTCGAACACATCCGAGTAAAGATCGCTTATACCCTGCCTGTCGCCCACATCACGCGAAGTAATATATTCACGGAAATTGATATCTTTGTCCTGCCCCACGCATTTCATGGCCCCTCTGAGCGAATCAAAGAAGCAGGACCACTGGCCCGACTTGGGCATCGATATGGCGTAATTGCAGAGATGCGGCGGACGATCAACAACAAACGTGCCAGACCCGGCACGAGCACGGATGAAACCATCGTCAGATAAGGTATCCAGCGCACGCTGCACCGTCGCAATGCTGACGCCGAATTTCTCCACCATCTCAGGACGGGTCGGCAGCTGATGCCCGGGACGATACAGGCCTTTAACTATCCCGTCCCTCAGTGAGGACACCACATTCTGATATTTGGCTTTTCCGGATAATGCCATACGACTTTCTCGATATCAGCAGATACTTATTCTAGATATGTTCAATATAGATATAGAATAACTTAAAATTTTCTCCTGTCAAGTTATAAACTGCTCCGAAAACCTATAGTTATTCCCGTTATTATGGCAAATACCTTCTTCCGCCTGTTACTTACTCTAAAATATTGCATTATGATGATGCCCTGCTGTAATTTTCCCCATGAACGACAGTACAAAAAAGCGGGCCGCCCCTTAGGGGACGACCCGCCTCGCTCAGAGGAACCCGATCCTGAGCTTTTCCGGCATTCTTTTACACAACTTATTTACTTATTTGCGTTTACGTCGGATTAACAGCCCAAACCCGCCAAGACCCAGCAAACTCATGGTCGCCGGCTCGGGAACTATCGTGTAGTCGATAGTCAGCGACGGGGCAACATGCTGGTAACCCGAACCTTCAACCCATGCTTCCGAACCGCACCACTGGACTGACTGCACAGTGAGGTCGTCCGCAAACTTCATCAGAAGACCGTTGTTTGTGGTGCCGTTCACCCATGCCTGGACTGCGGCGGTTAGATCAAAACTGATGGCTGACCATGCACTGATCTGCGGAAGATCAATCGTGGAAATCGGGCTGCCGGCCGGATCATTCAGACCGGCCGCATCGCCGCCGGAATTCACCCATGCATTGCCGCTGGAATAACTGTTCCAGCTGATTTCATCTTCCACCCACGGCTTGGTAACCAGGTACACATTGATCACGCCCGGGTCGCTCCCGCCGGTGCCGGCACCATTGCAGTAGCCGTTATAGGTTGCGCTGTTGATGGTCGAACCGGTTGGAATCGCCGACAGGTCGAACCTCAGAAAGACATGCTTCAGGTAGCCGCTCGCTGCGGCTTCAAGCTGCAGACCTTCCTTGTTAGCTGCACCACCACCACCGCCGCCGGCCCACAACCACGCATCATCCAGCGTTGATGTGCTGTTCAGTGTTAGAGTGTCCGCGGCTGCCGGCATCGCCACGGCTAGCAGAACACCTGCCAGTAGAAACCTTCTTAAAAACAAGCTCATAGAAGTCTCCTTTCTCGATCTCCGGAATAAAAGTTAAATTAACTAAAACGTGTTAAGCCTCCAGTGGCCACAGTGCCCTTATTTTCTTATCTCGTGTTCAAATAATGCCGGAAGTCCGGTTTTGTCCGGGACAGGCTCGCCATTGCGCTGCTTGTCCAGGATTTCGATGCAGCTGTTAAGCAGATCGCGCAGATCCACGCCCAGCCGCGTTATCGGCAGCAGGCTCCGTCTACGCGACGGGAAGTTGAATTTGACAATGACATCCATGTTCTCCGGCACGCGAACGCCGGCTGCCAGTATTCCCGCAATGGCATGGTCGATGAGGTTGTCGTCATGGATAATCAGCGCGTCGGGGCGCTCGCCGTACATCTCGGCCTGCACCAGCAGGTGAACGACATTCGTTACTGAACGGAACAATGCGGTCATCGGAACTGACTGGACCCAGTAAGGCCTGACTTCCACGTTCAGGCGTTTCATCTGGTTTTCGAAGTCAACCATGTGACGCGCTTCGAAATCCATGAACAGGTGCGCTATTCGCCGCCGGCCTCGCGATGAAAGAAACTCTATCGCGCGATTCAGGAACGATTCGTCATCAAGGCAGGTTTTCGGAAATGGAACATTGTAGGCAAATTGGTTCGCCACGCAGGGAACAGCGGGATTATTGAATATGCCGGTATCCGCCAGGGCTGTCGGATCGCCGCTCACTATGATGCCAGCGAGTTTGTTGTGCGACGAATCCCTGCAAAGATTCCTGATGCCCTGGCGGGAAGCGACGTCGCGCGAAGTAAGATACTCTCGAAATTCGATGTCTTTGCTGGAGCTGACATCTCCCATGGCTTCCCTGAATGCGTCGTAATAACACGACCACAATTCGGCCTCAGGTATTGAAATCGCATAATTGCAGAGGTGCGGCGGACGCTCCACAACAAACGTGCCCGACCCGGCTTTCGCATGAACGAAACCGTCTTCGATAAGAGTATCTAAAGCCTTCTGCACCGTCGCCATGCCGGCGCCATAGGTGCGGCTTATCTGGGCGCGACTCGGCAGGCGACCGCCGGGAACGTACACACCCCGCAATATATCGCCGCGAAGCGACTTGACTATACTCTTATGCTTAACCACAGTGTCCAAAGCGTTACAGCCTTTCAGAAAAGCACTCTGATGTGTTAGCTTAATAGATAGAATAACCTGTATTGACGCTAATGTCAAGAGAGAAGTTAACAATGAAAATAGCCTGGTTTCACACTTATCGCCGGATGGTCCGGTCTCCAGAAATCAGACTGGGCGTCTATCCCCCTGCCCACCTCCCATTTCACATATCTGTTCTTTCAAACAAGAGTTAAGATTGTTTTGATGGGCAAATAAAAATACGGGCTGCCCTTGAGGACAGCCCGCATATCACGGAGAAACCCTGAGCTTGTTCAACTCCCAAATCGGGTATCTTTAGCGCTTGCGTCGAATCAGCAGGCCCAAACCACCCATACTCAAGAGAGCCAGTGTCGCCGGATCGGGAACTGCATCATATACAAATGTGCCGGCTGCCACCGGTGCGATGACGCTACCATAGCCGAGAGACAGGTTAGGATACGTACCTTCGACTTGGTATTTACCGTCTGTCAGGAAGGTAATCAGGCCGCCGCCGTCATCGGTTGTCCCGGGAGGTGTGAAACTACCATAATACTGCTCCCAGCCTTCACCATCCACGCCATAGTTTTCGCCGACGATCATGCCGTGGAAACCCGCTTCCAAGGTTATCGGAGTATCCAATGTTTTGAAGCGGCTTCCGCCTACGATTGT
>CAZVYJ010000010.1:0-73481 GCA_964631565.1 uncultured Planctomycetaceae bacterium | reverse complement strand
TTTATGACTACATAGGCCGCCTTACGGCAGACAAGGTAACGGCCACAGGCACGGGTATTGACGATGCTGTATTGTGCATCGAGCGGGAATATGACGACCACGGCCGGCTGGAAAGGATAACCAGTCTCGATGCCGCGACCAGCGGCACTGTCGTCAACGAGGTTGTCTATACATTCGACGGCTGGGGCAACGTCTCCAAAAGCCAGCAGGATCATTCGACGACCGTATCCGGCAGTTCGCCCGATGTGGACTATGCCTATGAGGACGGCAACCCAGGCGGGGCCGCATCGTACGTCCGCCTTGATTATGTGACATATCCAAACGGCGATAACGTCTATTACAACTACCAGACCGACGCCATCGGCGCAGCCCTGAGCCGCCTTGGCAATATCGCAAGCAGCGGCTCGCCCAATGATTCCGACAAGTACGTCGAATACACGTACTACGGCGTTTCGGGCATACTGAAGATTGACTATCCGGCCGTAACGGACGGCCTTAAGCTGGACTACGGCGTAACCGGCGGCTACGGCAGCTTCGACCGCTTTGGCCGCATTGAAGACCAGCACTGGACCGACGACAGCTCAACCACCATCCGCCGTCACCAGTACGGCTACGGCCGCACATCCAGCCGCACGTGGCGCGAGGATGACCAGGCCGGCAAGGACGACTGGTTCACGTATGACGATCTTGACCGCCTCGAGACCTGGCAGCGGGGCGACCTTACCGGCACGCCGTATTCAGGCGTGACCAACAAGGCCAAGGGCGAGGCCTGGACGCTTGAGCAGACCGGTGCGTGGCGCAGCTACAATGTCGACGCCGACGGCGACGGCTCTTACGACGATGCCGGCGATCTTGACCAGAACCGTGAGCATAATGACGCCAATGAGATAACGGGCATAACCGAGGACTTCGGGCCGGCCTGGGCCGACCCTGTTTACGATGAGGCCGGAAATATGACGGCCGGGCCGAAGGCCGGGACCGTAGCCAACGGCGCGACCCGGCTGTTCCATGTTTACGACGCGTGGGGCCGCATGGTGCAGGCTTGGGAAGATGACGGCGACGGCACGCTGGAGACCGAAGGCGAAGAAGCCGATACTCAGATTGCCGCTTACGAATATGACGGCCTGCATCGCAGGATCAAAAAGACGGTCGATGAAGTAGATTACGATTTCTACTACAACACCTCGTGGCAAATTTTAGAGATTCACGAAGGCGGCGATACGACTTATCCTGAGAAGCAGTACATCTGGGGCGTAAACTATATCGACGCCCCGGTCTGCCGCTTCCGCGATGATGACACCGACGGCAACGCCGTCGAGACCGTGTATTACATGTATGATGCCAATTTTAACGTCGTGGGCCTGTACTCCGCCGGCGGGGCCGTGCTCGAGCGTTACATGTACGACCCGTACGGCACGCCGTACAACGCAGCCGGCGGCGCGCTGACCGCGTACGACAACGAAATCTTCTTCTGCGGTTATCGCTTCGACCCGGAGACCGGCCTGTACCACGTCCGCATGCGGTATCTGAACCCGCGCTTCGGCTGGATAACCCGCGACCCGAAAGACCAAAACCTCCCCGGCGGCGGGTATCACGACGGGATGAGTTTATATGAGTATTGCATGAGTGGCCCGGCAAACGGCATTGACCCGCAAGGTTTGGGAGATGGTAAGTTCGACGATTTCTGGGATTACTGGGTCGTACCTGCTGCAGAGGCTATAGCAGATGCACCGGGGGAAATTGCTGAAGGCGTTGTGGGTGGAGCCGGAGTAATCGGAGAGGGGGCAGGATACGTTGTGGAGGCTGCGGCCGACGCCATAAAGGAGTCGGCTAGAGAAGGGTGGCGACAGGTTATAAAACGAGTTTTGCATCCGAAAGGGTGGAAGGTTGCTGCTATGTTCCTGGAACATTCACTGCAGGACAATCCCGAAGACCTTACCTTGAGCGAAGATCACTTCGCCAATAAGAAGATGCGGAATTCACCAGAATATAAAAAGTTGCTGAAGGAAATAATCAATGCTGCACCTTTGGGAGAATTTGGGCCTAAGGAAACCTCCATTAGATGGAGCAAAGGTGACCTCTTTGCCGCAATTCATAAGGCAAGCGTGAAATATGAAGGGTGCAAATCCAATAGCAATAAGTGGTGGGTTAATATTGAAATTAGTGATAAGTACGATTTTCACCTACTGGCTGATGATTATTTTAAGAAAGACATCGAGAAAGTTTTGGCAACAATTGCAAATAACATGGCTTGGTCCGATCAGTTCTTTGGTGTTATCAATAATTACAAGTGGACAGCCAAGATGGAGGAAAAGTCAGAATGATACAAAAAGTTACTCACATCGCGTTGGGTCTCATATTGTGTCTTCTCGCAGGATTATGCTTGCCCGGATGTGAAAGAAAAAAGTATCCCTCCGGGAGGGACACCATTGAAAGTTTCGGTGATGGCAGATTCCAAATAGGATGGGTTGGAGAATCCAAGGGATTGAGTGATGGAGAGAACGAGCTTGTCGATGCTATCCAATATCTTTGCGATTGGAAAAAGAAAGGCGATTGGGTTTATATGGTGAACGTCAAGGGTGAATATGCTGTCTTGAACTACAGGACCGCATATTACAAGAAATTCAAAAGTTTTCAGGACGTCCCACAACCGTACAGGGAAGCTTGTGAAAAGCTTAGAATTAAGAAAGGGACGTAGGAATAACTAGGGACAGACCCCTATTATATATATAGCAGTAAATAAATATGATAATAAAGTGGGCTGGTTTTGTGAGCGATGGACTGCTGCGATGATATGCAAATTGCGGCATGTGAATTCGGTTGTAAAGGGCGGAGCAAAATCGTGGCGCGGGGCGGGCGGGTCAATTTCGTAGCGCTCTTGGGCAAGCGCTCCCGTAGTTTCGGAAGGGATGGAATGGTCCATCCCATCCGAAGGGAGTCAGACAGGAGTGTATACGGACATGGAACAGTGGATTGACGTTCGACGAGCGGTGATGGCGGAGGGGGTTTCCAAGCGGGCGGCCTGCAAGCGGTTCGGCATTCACGGGGACACGCTCAAGCGTATCCTGGATCACCCATCCCCGCCGGGTTATGTGCGGAAGTTGGCCAGTGAGAAGTCTGTGATCGCTCCCTGTAGAGCGGGCCAAATCCGCTCCGGCCTGAAGACGCACGGCCTGGTTGTCGGCTCGATTGTTATAGGCTTCCTGGTTGCCTTGCTTGAGTCGCTCTGCACTGGGCAGGTGTATCTGCCGACGATTGTATTTGTCGCCAGAAGCCCGACTATGCGCGGCGACGCGATAGCGTACCTGCTGTTCTACAATCTCATGTTCATACTGCCGTTGATTGGCGTTTTTATCGTCGCCTACTGCGGGGTGAGTTCCGACCGCCTCGGCCGGTTGCTCCGCGGCAACCTTGCCATCGTCAAACTCGCCATGGCATTGCTTTTTGCGGCACTGGGCGTGTTGGTTTTGACAACTATTTAGAGCGCATCATTTCCTTGCACAAATTAAACCGATTTTTTGCCAATCCGTGCGCCAATGACGTAAGTTCTTGAATTATATAGCCTTCCTCGGGATTTAAAATTGTCAGCGGGCGGGCAAAGTGTACCAGTATGAGGCGGGTTAAACTGTACCACCTTGAGGCGAAGGAATCGTCATCGGGTAGGCTCTTGGATTCCCATGGTGGGAATCGAAAAGGAGCGTCTCCGTGGCGAATCGACTCAAGATGGCAATAGTAACTTCAATACTGACATTACATAAGCGTGGCTGGTCGCAGCGTCGGATCGCCCGCGACGCATTCTGGCTTCAAGGCATGATGGGCGGACTGACGAACGAGTTCGAATGCATCAAAGCCTTCTCCGAGACGGACTTCACCGAAGATCTCAAGGCATTCGACGTACCTACGGTGGTGATCCACGGCGATGACGACCAGATCGTGCCCATTGGCGCTTCTGCCCTCCAGTCCGCGAAGCTCGTGAAGAACGTGACGTTGAATATCTACGAGGGCGGCCCGCACGGCCTTGCCGATACGTACAAGGATCAACTCAACGACGACCTGCTCGAATTCCTTAGCTGAGGATCTCAGCAGGCCAACGAGAAGCCGTGGCGTATCCCCGCTCCCGTTCGTCGCTCGTCTCCTTGGACAGAGGCGGTTTCGATTCGAGGAGTACAACCCCCATTTACGGCGCACCTGGGCGAGTTTTACTGGGGGCAGGAGGTGATTTTCCCGACACTTCTGCGCAGTTCCGGGGTATAAGTTCCAAGTGCTGTTTCACACTTGGCATTGACGCGTAAAATACGGATAGTCAATAAAGGAACCAAGCCATGTCGGCCTCAGACTTCAGCAACGTATATGTGGATTCGCAGAATTTCCGCATTCGCTATCACTCTGGCCTGTTCGTATATGACGAAGCGTTCATCAACGGCCGTCTTATCGGCAGGTCGTGGAACGCAGCCGGCTTTCCGGAGGCAGACTGGAATCTCGGCTGGATCGAGGAACTGGCGACGATGGGCCGCAGCATGGCCGGGCTGAGTTTCGATGTGGCATCCTTCGAACTGGTTATCGACGGCCAGCGGATGAACTTCAACTGGGAACTTGTCGATATGCGGGAGGAGCCTGCCGCCAAAGGCAACCGGCACGCCGTCGTTGAGCTTCGCAGCAGGATGCGTCCGATTACTGTTCGAGTGCACACGGAAGTCACGTGCTGCGGTTTCATGGTGCGCTGGCTCGAGATAGTCAACACTTCCGGCGCTCCGGCTGCCCTTGGCGAGTGCTGGGTGCTTTCCGGCCTGATGCAGCGGGTAGTCGGCTGGCGGGCTTATGCGCACGGCGTCGATTCGCCTTTTCGCATCGGCTATATGACGCACAGCCTGCACTGCGAGGAAGGTTTCTTCGACTGGCTTGCACTGCCGGACACGCCGGTGCGAATCGAGGGCCGAAACGGAAAGAGCGGCCACGGCAGTCCCTGGTGCGTAATCGAAAATCAGCTCACCGGCGACCGCTTCGTGGTCGCGCTGCAGTGGTCGGCCAACTGGGGCATGGAGTTCACACCGGAATACAGCAAGCAGGATGCGGCGCTTCACATGCGTGTCGGCCCGACCGCCGCTCAGCCGCAGAGGGTTATCGATCCCGGCGAAACGGTCACGACACCCAAGGTTCACATCGCCATGCTGCAGGCGGACCTGGACGAGTGCGTGCAGACGTGGCATCGTCATATCCGCGCGAACGTACTTGCCGATACTCCGAAAGACCGCCGCGGGCTGGTCATTTACAACCACTGGGCCTACCAGACTCACGACATGTGCGAGGAAGGCCTGCTGCGGGAAATCGACGTCGCCGCGGAAATCGGGGCGGAGGTTTATATAGTGGACGCCGGCTGGTACGGTCCCAAAGGCACGGACTGGTACGAGTACGTCGGCGACTGGAAGGCCGGCAATCGTCTGCCGAACGGGCTTAGGCCGGTCAGCGATTACGCTCACAAAAAGGGCCTGCGGTTTGGCGCATGGTTCGACATTGAGCGCATGGGTCCAAAGAGCCTCACCGCCAAGGAGCATCCTGAGAGATGGCTGAAATCCTGCGGCAAACCCATGTTTTACCACGACCTCGACCTGGCCAATCCCGAGAACATCGCACATATCGAGCAGGCCATCTGCCGCTGCATCGAGGAATACAACATGGATGCGTTCCGCCTGGACTACAACGCATGGCCTGCGCTCGGCGGACAGGTGGAGCGTCACGGCTGGATGGAAAACGCGTTCTGGCGATACCACCAGAACATCCATGCCATGTATCAGCGAATACGTGAACGATATCCGAATCTGCTGATGGAGAATTGCGCCGGAGGCGGCGGCCGGACTGATACCGCCATGATGGCGATTTTCGACCACACGCAGACCACAGACTGGCCGATCGCGCCGCGGTCCGCCCGCATTGTCAACGGCCTGACCATGGTGCTGCCGCCGGAACGGCTGATGAACTATCAGGGCGTCGCGCAGAACTGCCACACCCGCGGCAGCCTGGACCTCCAGATGCACATGGGCGTGCTTACGCATTTCGGCATTTCTGGCGTATATCCGCGTGTTGAGGAGGCGAACACCGCCCATGTCGAGCGGATTAAGCACTATATCGACATTTACAAGAACTTCGTTCGGCCGTTCATGTACGACAGCCGCGTGTATCACCACACGCCTGTGCTTCATGGAACCGAACCCGGCGGGTTCTGTGCGCTGGAATACGGCTCGCCGGACCGCAGCAGGGCGGTCGCGGGCGTGTTCCGGCTGGCCGGAAAAAATGACGAAGCATTTCACATACGGCTTCGCAGTTTGAACGCCGGACGGCAGTACAAGGTTGTGTTCGATAGTGCCGGCCAAATCATATGTGCCGGCGGCGCGGAGCTGATGCAGCAGGGCCTGCACATCCGACTCGACCACGCGCTGTCGTCGGAACTGCTGCTGATGGAAGCGGTATAGAGGCCCTCAAAGCGTATATGGCGAAAAAAGCGGGCGTCCCTGAGGGACGCCCGCGTTATCCTCCTGAGGTCGTGTTGCGTTGAGCTTACGCAATCCGGCGCCGACGCAGCAGTGTCGCGATTCCGCCGATGCCCAGAAGAGCTATGGTCGTCGGTTCCGGCACCGCTGTAGGTATTATCATGTCCTGTTTGTAGTTGGACTTCAGAACCAGTGCGCCGCTGCCATCGAAGTTATCGGGCAGGCTGTCGAGATAGTTCTGGGCAAGGTTCATTACGGCGTCGCTTGCACTGAAGTGAATGTCGCCGTGTTCGAGATTGTATGACTTGTTGTCTTTTTCGAAGATGACTTCCCATATGGCTATCTGCAGTGCGGCGGCTTTGTTCTTTTTTTCGGTTTCCGTGCCTGTGCGGACATCGCCGAAAGTCAGGTACAGGTAGGCGGCCATGTCGCCGTCATTGCGCGGGCCGTTGTCGAGATAACTGACGGGTTCTTCCGTCACGCTGCTCGAACCTGCGCTCTGATAAATATCCACGCAGTAGGATATGTAATCCTGGCCTTCGTAGTTGATGAGCATTTCGCCTGCGGACGTGGTTATGTGGCCGCCGGAAAAGCTTGAATTGTAAATGGTTACCGTCTGCTTGTAGCCCATACCGTTATAGGTCATGTAGCTGGCGGAAGCGGTGGAAGAAAAGAAAAAGGCGACAACGAAAATTACGAGAGTTCCCAGAGCGAGCTTGTTGGTCAACATTTTCAGCCTCCTTATGGCCTTGTTTTTAAGGGTCTTTCCTCACTTGACCTGAGTTCCGCCCATCCCGTCCGGCTGTCAGGTAATATTGGCCTGACAGCACGGGCGAGTCGGCGTTCACTCCTCAGTCACAATGGAAGCTAAGATTCAAAATGCCTGACGGCAAATCGAGCGGCATAAATATGTGAGGGATATTTTTGTGTGAACTGACCGTCTGTGCGTGCGTCTTGAAAGAGGGAGGCAATGCGGTTTTGCCGCATTTAACTTGCCATGCGGATTGGATATACTGAAGCCATGCAGGATAAAGTTGAAAAAGTGCTGGGCATCATGGTCCGCGCAAGGCGGCGATTGCTGCTGGTGCGGGCTGTCGAGTATTCCGCCGTGCTTGTGGTGGCGGCGGGGCTTTGCGCCGCAGCGATGGAAATAGCCTGGGCGCTCGCGCCGATTCATATCGCGGCCGCGATGCCTGTGTGCCTCCTGCCCGCTGCCGGCGGCGCGTTGCTGCTCCAGCGTTTCATAAGGCGGGCGCCCCAGTTTGCCGGCGGCCTGGCCTGGCTGGCGGCGGCATTATGTTTTGCTTCGTCAGCGGTGGGGTGCGTGTATTTGTTCACGGAACGCTATGCGGAAATTCCGAAACTTTTTCTGCCTGCGATTCTCATGCCTGTCGGAATTGCGGTTGGGATAGTCGTAGCGATTGTCACCAGGCCTTCGCTGTATCGAACAGGCGTTCTGCTGGACCTGCGGCTCGGTCTTGCGGAGCGCCTGAGCACGGCGGCGGAACTGGCTGTTTCATCAAAGCAGACTTCGCCGTCCATAGAAGCGGTTTACTGTCAGGCGGTCGAAGCGGCTGAGCGGAATCATGCCGTTTCGGTTTCGCTGTGGAATCGCAGCAGGGCGACGGCGGGGGCGGTCGGCCTGGTCGTAATGTTGTGCGTTGTGCTTGGTCTGCTGCCGGGCGAAATCAGCGACGTTAAATCACTGGACACTTTGTCGGCGGAGCAGCTGCAGAAAATGGCGAAAGACTTTCGCCTGGCGGCCGAACAGAACGCCGACAACAAGGAGCTTTCAGAAGCATTCGTCAAGGCCGCTGTCGCAGTCGAGGTAAAGGATGAGGAAGAACTTCAACGCCTGCTGGACAAGCTTCGCGATGCCGGCGTGAAGCTTTACCAGGTTACCGATCCCGAACTTCTGGCTGCCGCCGGGTTGGGGGCCGCCGGCGATGGAGATTCCCCTGTTGCGGATAACACGGCGACTGAAGGCAACGGCACGGAATTGACTTCTACGACCTCCCCGGACGGTTCCGGCGACCGGTCTGTCGGCGTATATGATCCGCTTTATACCGAGCTGATTAATTCCGGAGCGGATACCACTAGGCCGGACAGACAGGTTTCGCCGGTAATTTCGTATGAGACAGCATGGGAACAGTCGCGTCGTCGTGCCGAGTCGGCTCTTGCGGGCGGGCGTGTTCCGGCTCGCTATCGCGATCTGGTGCGCAGATATTTCCACGCCGACTGACCGCTTCCCTCGGCAGGACCGGCGCCGCTGCGCGAGCCTTTATTCCTTGCCTATGCGACATTTCTGATGTGGCTCACGGGAATCCGCCATTCAGCTGGCGATTCTTCAGCCTTGATCTGCACGTGTTTGACCTTGTTGTATGCCTTGCAGAACAGGCATCGCTCCCGGATGCTCTCACACCACCGGGCCAGGCGGCTTTGGGGCCACAGACGAGACAGAAAACAAAGCGGGCAGATATTACAGATTAGCGCCATAACTCGCGTGAAGGTCGAAATGTGCTCCTGCTTCGTCATGTCTCACCTCCCTGCTCTCTGCCAACCTCAGCGAATCTAATGTATTATTCGCTTCGACCGGCGGTTGAGTCATCTTTCTTTACTGTTGATAGGACAAATAAACCTTATGGGAGGTTAGTATCTCAGGGAGGAATTATCGGGCTGTTTCGGTTAGAGTACCCGCACCGGCCGTGGCAGGCCGGACCGGAATGAAAGGCTGTTTTCGTTGCGTGTATGGAACCTCATAAAATGGCTGCTCGTATCGCTGTTCATAGGCGTCCTGTGTGCAGCCGGAATTCTGTATCTTCTTGCCAGCCGCGTACCGGCTGAATATGAACCGGCCAGGCTTACCAACGAGCAGACCCGGCAGTACGCCAAGGAACTGGTGAACTATTATCTTAACGAGTTCACGGACCAGGCCGGCCAGATAAAACCTTTTGTATGGATCGTGACCCAGGAGCAGATGAACAAATATCTGGCCTCTATGGATGAGATAGCGTTTCTTACAAGTAAGTCAGGCCAGGACCGTGGGGAATTGTACAAGAAGATGGACCGTGCCGGTTTTGCCGAACCTGCTGCGGCGATGGATAACGGCGTGCTCACGCTCATGGTCCGAACCCGCGATTACGGCAAGGTCCTGTCTGTCGGGCTGAAACTCACCATAGGCGACGACCGGAAACTCAAGGTGGAGATTGTTCATGCGAAAATAGGCATCGTCCCGCTGCCGGTGGCGCTGGTCAAACCGTGGATTCGAGATCGGAAGGACGATTTGTTCGGAGGCGGGAAGGAAGACTCAGACGGAAACTCTGCGGAGAATATCACAAAAGGACTCGCCGCAGTCATAGCAGCTATCGACGAAAAACCTATTCCGGTAGTGTTCCAGGCCAGGCCGAGCGTGCAGTGGGTGAGGGTGGCCGATATCAGAATCGATGACGGGATTTTGGAATTGTACTTCGTCCCGGCCGAAAAACCGGAAGGTAATTAACTTTCTTCAGCATGTATTAACTGCCAGCAGTCACCCGGGCCTGTGTGCTTCAGTTCGTACGTGCCTTTGACGCACTGGCCGTGAAGCCGGATTACCCAGCGGCTATCGTCTTCACTGATGAGTTCGTACGTTCCCTTGTCGACTATTTCGACCCGCCCGCGTTCGCCGCTTACCGGCCCCTCATATGACAGGTATGCCGTTCGATGGTTGTTCAGCCGCTTTGCCGCAATTGCCTTGTCCGCCGCAGCGTGAACCGGGCAGCAGCTCAACTGCCACGTCGCCAGGGTTTCCTCTTTCTGGAGCATAAGGTCATAATGGACCGGACCGTAGCCGCTGTGCATCTGGATGACGAATTCGTCCTGCATCAATGAAATAATAACATGATGCCAGGCCTGCGGCTACTTTGTCGTATCGTCCCCGGTTTGCTGCTGTTCGATTACTGAATCCACATCGGCTTCTATTTTGCCGTAGCCAAGAGCCGCCAAAAGCAGTGTCGCCAGAGCGGCTATGCGTATGGCGGCCGACTGGAGTTCGCCTTCGTATCCGGGCTTGAACAGGGCGATGACGGCCGACACCTGGACGGCCAGAGCGGTCAGAAACTTGCGGGACGAAATTCGCTGCAGGAACGAACGCATGATTATTTCACCTTTCTTTTAATTGGGTAATCAGCCTGCCAGTATGGCCTGAACAATCGGCCCGGCCAGCTCGATAAGCTGCTGAAGCAGGGCAAGCTCGCTTTTGCTTTCGTGATATGCGGCGACGGCATTGCGGTATTCGTCGCTGGTTCTGAGCGATTCGGCGGCATGTTCGGTGAGTGTAATCCGGTCGATGACGGCCGCCAGCGAAGGATGCTCGTCGGCCCATTTGTCATACGCCTGCTGAACGGCGCGGACCACTATCTGCTGAATGATTTCATTGGCCATCGATAAGTCTCCTTTGAATGTTTATCAGGTGCTGCTTCAGCGTTTGTGTCAGTGAAGATTGCTGAACGATAAGCTGCGACGCCATATCCAGGGCCTCGTCCGATGCCTTGAGATTGTCGATATTCACGGTGTGGGCGGCCTCGGCGCCGCGTTTCCGGTCGGCAAGCGCGTCGCGAGCGGCTGCGTAGCCTTTTCGAGCGGAGATTATCCATTCGGCGCTGAGTTTTAGAGAGTTGCCGTCGGCATCTTTGAGCTGTCCGCTTTCCGCCAGCCGGACGTCGGCGTCAAAAGCGTCATCCAGCGATTTCGCCTGCATGTCATAATACTGCAGCAGTTCGGCGTGGTTTGCCGTTTGTGCCTCGGTGGCCGATTTTATGCCCATGCGCGCGGCGGTTATTAGGTCCAGCGTCGCCGACGGCGCGGAACAGCCCGCCGGCAGACAGGCCGCGATAAGCAGGCATGCCAGCGCCCTAGTGCCAGTGACCATGATTAAGCTCCTTAAGAATGTGTTTGAGTGTTTCGCAGGCTTCCCGCTGCGTTTCGTGGAATCGGGTGATGGCCGCGGTGTTGTGCTCGACGACCTGGGTGAGTTTGCCGAGTCGCTCCTCATCGCGGATTATTCTTCCGTGCGCCTCGCTGAGCTGCTGTTCGCGAAGACGGCTGAGCTTTCGTTCCCACAGCCACAGTGCGCCCATGACGCCGGCTGCTCCCAGACTCGCGAAATCCGAAACCAGACTTATTGCTTCCATATCCGGGCCTTTCAATTGGGCGGCGTGTCCAGGTCGAAATCGACGACAGCCTCGACAGAGATGGCGATATTCGCCGTGCCGGTGTCGCTGCGCCTGAACAGAAACTGCTGCTCGCCGCCGTCCACCATGGCCTGAAGCGCCGTCGTCAGTGCGCTTGACGATAGATTCCCCGTAGTGTTCGCCGTGAGAGACACCGAGCCGAGGTAGTTCGCGTCGCCGGAGCCCGTGCCGCCGGCTGCAGCCCACGCCAGCGATGCACTTGGGTCGTATTCGTTCCATGTGGGCGGATCGGAGTAGAAATCCATATCACGCAGGCAGTGATAGGCTTCGATCGTGCAGTCGGTGTCGGCCGTTATCGCCAGGCAGCTGCTGCTTCGCACTGTGGCGTTTACGATGCCTCGCGGCGGCGTTTCACTGGTCAGCATGACCATATAACCGGCGGTTCTCAGTTCATCGCAGCCGTTGTTTACGACGGATCCGCCGGTCCACGGCGTGTCGGGCAGCACGGAGATGAGGCCGGTCGTGAGATACACCGGCATTTTCCATCGTCCGCGGCGAAGCCACTCGACCGCCTGCCGCATTTCATTGAAATGCACGGCCCGAACGCCGGTTTGGCCGACGGTTACGGCATAGTCGGTCCAATTGCCTGTTCCGTTGAGTTTGGCGAACAGGCCCACTTCGCCGGAGGATACGCCGTACTTGTCGTTGACGATGATCTTGTTTTCATCCGCGTCGGCTACCGGCCAGAGCCAGTCCATCGAGGTCGGCGTTGACGGCGAACCGCCCATGCCGCCGCCCGAGACGATGAGCACTTCCTCTTCGAGTGATATTCGCAGGCTGTCAAACGGCGGGGCGGAGGCGCCGATGATCAACGAGCGGCCGACCGGGGCGCCGCTGTAAATTGCCGACGAAAAATCCTGCTGTTGCTGATACGTGAGCAGGCGGCGGCGATTGACGGCATCGGCCAGTTCATCAGCGTCGCTGAGGCAGATATTGTGTGAGCCTGCTGTTATGCGGCCCTGTGCATCTGCGTTTATCCATGACGGCGAATACGACATTTGACTAATCCAGATATTTGGCGTAAGCGGGGTGGTCGAACATGTAGCGGAGTGTCGGCGGGTTGCCCGTATCGCAGACGGCGGAGACAATAACTATCGTACCGGTTTCCACCGCCGCCCCGGGGCCGAGCGAGATTTCAGCCAGGTTTTGTGCGGTAATCTGCGAGGCGCCCTGCTTGTCGGCGTATGTGCCCAGGCCGGTCGGCACCTGCTGAAGCACGTAATATGCTCCGCTGCCCTGTGATGAGGTGACTTTGGCCGGGAATGTCTGATTCGCAGCCGGCCGGATGAAGACTATCCAGCGGCCTTCCACGTCTATTGCGACGGCGTCGGTGTTCGGTTCAATCTGTCCTGATGCATCTGCCGGCTCGGCGAGATTGGTCACCGTGAAAGTTTCCTGCCCGACGAACTGCGTCTCGCCGTCTTCGTCGAATTCTATCGGCCGGGCCTCGTACTGGTTGCCCTCGTCCACTTCAATCAGCCGCACAAGCATGATCCCGTTCGATCCGCCAAGCTGGGCGAACCGACGGAACCCGTCATTTTGTGTAGTGGTTGGAATCATGGTTATCCGTTCAGAGTCAGGGATGTGGTCTGGTTTGTGAAATCATGCAGCACAGATACCGCGTAGGGGCTGATCTCCGGATTGCCGGAAAGTTCGAACTCTCTGCCGTCGATTCGCTCGATGATGTCGCCGGCGTGATATGCGGTGTCCACCCAGCCGAGTTGAAGCGTCGCATCGAGACAGCGGGAAACTATCTCCGCATATCGGCGGGCGATATTCCGAAGCATATTGATATCGTCGCGTTCGGCCGGCGCGCCGAGGCCGCTCTTGCCGTAAAAAATGCTGCCGGTATGCAGCTTCTGCCATTTAGCCTGCGAGGAATAGTCGGCTATTTCTACAGGCAGATGCGGGTCGCCCTTTACCTCGACCGTCAGCCGCACGTCGGATTTTACAGAGGCGGTGACTCGCACCTGAGCCTCGCCGTCGACTGCAGCCCGGAAGTAATCAGCCGGCAGGGCGTCGCCGTCGAGATAGACCTCACACCTGTCCGGCGAGATTCGTATCGGGCCTGTCCATCGCCGCCACGCCGCCGTCGAGCCGCATTTCACTTCCACAACTACGCCGAGGCTGTCTCCGGATTTATCCGTCGATACGCACGGAAGAAATTGTCTTGCGGTCCGGAAGCTGAAATCTTCGTCGTTAATTTCCGCGAAATCGTATGCCTCCAGCGACCAGGGCGAAACTCCGTATGCGTCGTCTTCGTTCAGCACCCATTTGCGATAGACATCGGCGACCGAGGCCCAGTCATCCGATTCGCTGCGGACGAAGTCTCGCCATCGCTCGGTTTCTTTGGACGGATCCCAGCCTGGTTTGAGATAAAAGGTAGATTCGTATGTCTTGTAATCGCCGATGACCTTTACCGGCCTTCGCGACGGGCGGCGGCTGATGTTGATTTGGCCTCGCCACAGATTGCTCCTGCGTGTGGAAAGCGTCTGGCCGGCCGGCTGAAGGTTAACCTGCGTTCGCCGGCCTGTCCTGCCCGGATCATATATCACGAGTCCGCAGCCGTTGCGAGAACCGCGGATCTCCAGCCCCCCGCGGCGTGCGATGTCGGCCATTACGTCAGATGCTGTTTTGCCTGTCGCGTCAAGCTGGCCGAGGTCGATATCGCCGGCCAGACGCTTAAGCTCGGTGAATGTCGGAACGCTTACGCTTTTCGGTACGGCGACGGCGATGATGTAGGCAAGTGCATCTGCGACTGTCCATCTTCGCCCGGCTTTGTCCGACTCGAAAACAGGAGTCAGCCGCCCGTTGATGCTTGCCGCTACCTGCGACGCCCATGAATTGCTGCCGGAATTGAAGCTGATGTCCGCCTCAGTGGTCAGAACAACTTCGCCGTCCTGCAAGAGATATTTCTGCTGAACGGGCGTGGCGAGCAGGTCGGCGAGTATGTGTTGAACATCGGCGACCGGATGCTCGCCGTCGCCGGCGATTTCCATGCGATGCCTTATGACCGTTCCGCGGAATTCGGCGTCGCCCTGGCCGAAAGCCGGCTTGATGAGAACGGCCTGACCGACGGCCGGCAGCGCGTCGGTTTCCTCGATCCTGCCTTTTGCCGGCGAAAACCGTGAAGGAGCAGCCGCGATTGTCACCGCGCCGAAGTCCGGGGCATTTCGCACTTCCCACGTGACGACCTGAAGGTTTCGGTTGCGCTTGCCGTTGACATACACTCTTGGCGGATGCGCCCGTCTGAAAATGGTTTCGATTATTCTTGCCGGTATTGTCAAAGTCAGCATGGCGTGCCTCAGAACAGTGTTGGCGGCTGCGGCGAGGGCGGGGCCTGTACGAATATTATTTCACTGAGCGGGCCGGCCTGTCCGTCACAGATGCCGCGAACGGCGAACATCGCCGGCAGCGTTGGAGTAACGACCAGTATTTCAAAATCACTCTGACCGCTTGAAATGTCTGACAGGGTGGCGGCTGGATTTTCAGTGTCAATCTCGCCGGTGCCGAAATCGCTGAGCAGTTCGAACGATTCAGGCTCATTTTCTCCGCCGCCGGTTTCGTGCGAGAAGCTCACCAGCAGCGAGCCGTCGCTCTGCATTGCGGCTGTAAGTTCAAACGGAGCCGATAGCGGCGGAGGCAGCATCGTACCCTGTCCGTCAATTTCGATGAACGTTGTGGCGAGAATGCCGTTCTCTTCAATTCCGGCTTCCGATACAGCCCTTGCGGCGTATATGTGTCGCCGGCCGGCTGTGAGCGTGGTTTTCAATATGGCCAGGGTCTGGTCCTGTCGCAGGCATGCCACCGGCGACGACCAGTCGATTGACTCAACACCGCCGATGCCTTTGTAAATATTGTGGCCGTGCTTCGGGAAGCTCACAGTCATGAACGGCTCGCCTGCGACGACGGCCGTGTAGTCAACACTGGCGATAGCGACTGCAGCGGCCTCGGCGAATGTGCCGCCAATCCGCAACATCTCGAAAAAACTTTCGGCGTCGAATTCATCCGGCTGGTAGGCCCAGCCGACGCCCGCCGCCCAGCCGTAATATCGCAGCGCCTGATAAAGCTGATTAGTCAGTTCGCGCAGCGAATCCGCGCTGCCCCATCCTGTGCCTGCGTAGGCGGCGCGGCTGCCGGAGGCGAAAAGCGATCCGGCGCTGCTCCCGTAAAAGAACGCGGCGTTGGTCAGTATCGTCAGATTGCCTGATGTCAGCAGTCGGAGCTTCTGGCAGCCGAGAGAATCGAGGTAATCCGCGTCGCTGCTGTAAAGCACGTCCGTATCGGCCAGCCTGTCGAGAGCGGAAACTGTCAGTCCTGCGGCGAGAATGTTTTGGGCGCTTGAAAGCGTGGCGCAGTCGATGCGAACGGCGAGCATGGCTGCCGCCGCATCAAGTATGGTCTTCGTTATTCTCACAGGCGGGACGCCTGTGCTGCTCAAGGGATTTGCCTTGCCTCCGCTGGTATAGGCGATGCCATAGCTCATCAGGCGGCTGGTCGCGGAGACCTTGATTGCGCCGTCGGTGAAATATCCCGGCACGCCGTAACCGATGATGAAGCACATCTTGTCGGCGTCAGCCGTCGGGTTGGCCGCCAGCCATGCGGCCAGATCGTTTTCGACCTGCGTCTGGAACGCCGCGTAATTCGCCAGCGTCTCGTCGCCGGTCGCGTTCGGCAGCGGAACAAGGTTTGCACGCGGTATGCCCAGCTGAGTAACGCAGTAATCTGCGAACGCCACCGAGTCGGCCGACGCCTGGCGATAAAGCACAAGCGTCCGGGCCGCCTCGACGTATTCCGTCGCCGGGGCGGGCCTGTACGGCTCGACGTCGGCCAGCGTGTCGCCGAGCTTGATCTCATCGTTATCATAGGTGAAGCCGTCTTTGATGTCCCACTGCGAGCCGCAATACAGTCGGGCGGTGTCTATGGCGTAATCGTAGTTATCCACCAGGGAGGTCTTGGCGACCTGGACGCCGTTGACGTACAGGGCGGCGTAGCCGTCGGCCGAAACCGCCGTTGCGGCCCTGTGCAGCCGCAGAACGACGTAGTACCAGCGGCCGGCCCCCGCCGTCCAGTTGGCCGTCGTCGATGCCCCTGAGTCCATTTTTACATAGACGCGCAACTGCGTCGATGTCCAGTACAGCATTGTAGTGTAGCCGCCGAGAGAACTGTACAGCGACATTATCGGTGCCGCTCCACTCGCCGGCGGATTGATGCATCTGTGCCAGAAGCCGAGATACATGTCGCCGCCGGCGGCGATTGGGCAAGGCGATGAAAATATTTTCCTGACGTAAGCAACGCTGGTGCCGACCAGTGTGGTTCGCAGTCCGTAGCTGCCGCGTTCCGGGAAACTGGCAAGCGCCGACCGCAGAATAGTCGAGCTGCCGGCTTCAACCTTGGCGTCCCATTCTCCGAAATCCGGCACTTCGTTATCGATGTAATGTAGCAAAGACATAGGCAATAGGTTCTAGGCATCCGGCACTAGTGCCTGCTGCCCAGTGCCTTGTGCCTCTTTTTGTTGTTGGTTTAGAATGTCCGTTACAATCTCTTCCAGCCTCGCCTGGTCGTCGGCCGGGTCGCCGTGATTCAGTTGAATCTTCACATTTATGATTTCGGATTTCAGATTTCGGATTTCACCGCGATAGTAACGGTGACGCCCTTTATTCTCGGCGCCAAGGCATGACACATTACAACTCGCGATTCGCGATTCGCAGTTCGCGATTTGCAAAGTTTTTGTCTCTCCGGCGGCGAAAGGTTTCGGACCTGCCTTCGCTGAAGCTACGGCGGGCAGGTTTAGAATTTCGGATTTCAAATTTTCCATATCAGTGCAATCTGCGTAATCTGTGGACTACGGAGTTGTAATGTTGATCGCTCCGCTGCTGTAAATGCGCCCGTCGATTTCGGCCATCACGTAGACAGTCTTTGCGCCGCCGGCGTCGATATTCATAATCACAAGGCCGGTGGCATCGGAGATGGCTTCGTAGTCGGCATTCGCCTCCAGTTCGCGCATCTGCTCGCCTGTAGTCACGGAGAAGTCTGTCTGCGGGTCCGGCTCGCTGTATTCGGCGTCGGCAATCCATGTCCGAACGCGGAACCGCTGGGCGAGGTTATTTCCCGCCGCATCTTTGACCTGAATCGTCGCAGAGCCTGTTCCGTCGCCGTCGTTTGCGCCTGTTATGGTCAGGCAGGGGATTACGTCCTGCAGTGCTGCGGCCAGGCCGGCGGCGGCGTGAATATGTTTGCTGTCGGCGTTGGAGCCGTTGGTAAGCGTTTCGGCCTCGGCGCCGGTGATGTCGGTGGCGTTGAAAAACGTCTCGGCCTCTTTCAGCAGCGTGTTTCCGCATATCTGCATAAGGGCACGTCCGCGGTAGTCCGTGATGTTGGTATGGTTATACGTGCCGGCCGCCGTGACTATGGCCGCCAGGGGGATATGCGGTGTCGTTGACGGCGTCGGGAAACCGGTCGTGTTGATGTTCACCGTTACCGTCGAGCCTGAAACTGTCAGGTAGATGTAGTTGGTCTGGTTATTGGTCAGCGCGTTGCCCGTGCTTCCGGCGTAGCTTACGGCCGTATCGCCGTTCAGAAACTTCCCTGCGCGAATGCCACATGTCAGGTCGCCGTCCTTGTAGACTCTCAGGTCGCCGGCCCGCCGCGCGACATTAAGCAGGCGGTAGAGCATTTTGTAAAAGCTTGTGTAGTAGGGCGACTCGCCCGTGGCGACATACAAAACTTCCTGCTCGCTGTCGGACGTGCCGCTCAGCATGTTCAGGTCGGAATCGGGTGGATAGAGTTCAGTCATTTTTGTCCTCACTGAATTTCAAGAATAAGTATTCCTGTCGAGTGGTTGTAATTGCTGACGGCTATACCGTCCGGCGACGTTGGCGGCGGCGTGGCTGCAATCTGCTTTGTTGAAGCGGGCGCATACCGATTGTCCGGCGCGGCGGTCCTTACGACGACCCGGTGCGTGCCGGTCTCGGCCAGCACGACGGTTAGCTCCACCGTGTCGGTGTTGATGCCGAACATGCCGGCCCCGAACGCACCGCGCCCAAGCCCCGGCGCTGTGCTGCCGCCGTAGCCGAAACCGCCTAGTGCGAATTCATCTTCACCGAGTCCCCAGCGGTTCAGCCATGCCGGCCAGACTTGCCGGGAAGCAACCGGCTCGGCATCCAGTTGGCCGGTTGCGTGGTCGGTCAGCAATTCGAAGCGGTTTCCGGCCGGATGGGATATCTCCCTGACGACGTTTTCGCTGTGGACCCAGTTGAAATTGCCTGCTTCATCCGGCAGGTAATCCGCCAGGTTCATCTGCCGTTCGTCCGGGTCGATTGCAATAATGGCAACCTCGACAGGCTTGTCGCTTGTCGGAAGCATGAAACTCTGCTGCTGCGGTGAATCGGTCCAGTCGGCCAGCCTGCCATTGACGTAAAGCTGGTGGCACATGTCTTCGTTCAGCGAGCGGAAGGTTATCTCCCAGCCGAGCTGGTCGGGCAGTTCCGTGGCCATGAGGCGGTCAATGTTTTCGGTTGTGAAGGTGGCTGTCATGGCAGTTGGCGGTAGATGATTTCGTAGTCGCACCAGTATCCGCGGCCGTGACGGATGCCACTCGGCATGTTGAAGCTCTCCATGAGGACGCGGCGGAAAATCGTGCCGTGATTATCGACGAGCGTGTGCGAGCCGCCGTCGATATGGTTTTCTATCCGGGAAATGATTGCCTGAAGCGATGCGGCATCAGCGGCCTGGAGCCGGCCGGTCTGGCGCATTTCGCGTGAGCGTTTGCCCTGGTCTATGGCTATCTCGCCGCTGACGCCGGAAAAGCTTCGACGCACAACATCCCTCCGCCACGAGCCGGGCGATATGACGTGCGGGCCGGACCCGAAAAGATTTTCGCCGTCGAGTGTGCTCATTGTGAATCCTCCGCGGTGAAGGGGTCGGTGTTGGCGTCGTCGGCCTCGGCCGTAAATCGCAGTGTCGCGACGGCCATCGTGTCCTGTGCATAGCTGATATCCGAAGCCGTCAGCACCGCTCCGCTAATGGTGATGTTACGGCCCGACTGCCCGCTGGCGGTCGGCGATACGGTGAAGGATATGTCTCCCTGCTCTCCAAGCGAGAGCGATTCCGCGACGGCGGTGCCGCGAAAGCGTATCTCGACCGTTATGGCGGCCGGGCCGGTCTGAACGCTGGTTGCGAACACACCTTCGTCGCTGTCTGCCGGACTGGCGTTTATGCTTCGGCCGACACGGACCGAAAGCGGCAGCGGCAGGGCGGTCTGGCCGAACGTTACAGAGCTGACGTGCGAGTAGCGGTTCATCACTGGGCTTCCTGGATTTCAAAGTGGCAGCGGATGTCGATGGCGGCCTCGACTTCTGGCCGCTTCAGATCGGTTACGGTCCTGCAGCCGTCGATTTCCGTGGCCCGCCCGACCGGCAGGTCGCAGCACAGGTCCGAGCGGAACGGATCATCAAGAAGCGACTCGATAACCGCGGCGGCAAGGTCGGCAATTCGCGAAACGGCGTCCGGCGATTCGCCGCATCGCGTGTGGATTTTTATGGCGATTCGCAGCCGGCCCCATCGCGTATCGGCCGAGTCGTCCGGCGTAAGTGTTTCCTCACGTTCGCTGGAAACAATCGCCCGCGGCACAGCTGTTTCGATATCGCGGCTCCCGGCCGTCACGCTCTGGAACAGGCCGCTGTCGCGAAGTGTCTGGACGATGTCGTTCAATATGTCTGTCGTGACGGATGACATGAATCACATTCTCCTGAGCGTCACGTTGCCGAGCGTTCTGGTCGACTCGGCCGTCCCGTCGCCGTCGATGTCAATCGCCAGGCGGAGCTGGTTCTGCGAGCGTGCGAATTCGCGGCGGTAGTATTCCGCCTTTATCCAGTTGGCGTCGGCCGATGTCGCATTTTCGGCACGGGCCACGAACACCGAGGCCAGCACGCCGTAAGCGGTGGTAAGCCGCAGCTGCTGCGAATCGGCGAAATCGGCCTGGACTATGCCCTGCGATTCGCTTATCTGACGCAGCTTTTCGGCAAGCGTGTCGGACACGTCGCGTATCTGGGGCAGGAATGTCCGGACGAAGAACGAAAGCCTCGTGCCGGCCTGAGGCGGCGTCGCAGCCGCATCGGTATCGCCGCGGAGCATGGACACAGTCAGGCTGGTTTGCGAATCGACCGAGATTATCTCGCATGCGCTTCCTTCGGCCGGTGCACCGGTATGCGTGCACAGCACCATGCCGGCCGCGATGCCGTCGGCAGTGAAGTTGCTGCCGGCCGACGTGAATGTCGTGCCGCTCATGGCGCCGTCGCCGCCCGAGCTTATCTGCTGCGACGGAAATCCGCCGCCGATGAAAATTACAGGCTCGATTCCGAGCAGGTCTCTGTCCTGGCAAAAACTGTTCATTGCGTTTCCTCGTTTCTGTGAATAGCCGGACCTGCCCCTCGCTGTCGCACAACCAACTGCCGCGGGGCAGGCCCGGCGCTTCCATCGCGGGTCGCGCCGGACTGCAAGCAGCGAAAAACTACGAAATGTCCAGGCCCGTGATTATGCCGTGGGCCATTTCGTTGCGGAGTTCGACGGTGTACTCGCCGATGACTTCGCCCGCGTCGAAGTCGCCTGTGCTGGCCAGCGGCTTGTAGTGGAAGCTGCGGCCGGCGAGCGGCAGCACTTCGATTCGCGAGCTGTCAAGCAGCAGCACGGTATCAGCCGGCACGGACCGGCAGAGAATGACGCGGCACGCGCCGAAATCGCTCTCGTAGACGCTCACCAGGTCGCGGTAGGTCACTTCCTCCGAGCCGTACGCGCGGCTCGACGTGATGAACGAGTTGATGCGGCGTTTCTGGTAGCCGTTGACGACAATCGTGTCGATGCGGCTGGACGCCGTCTCCCATATGCTGCGAAGGGCGAGGTTGAGCTGCGTTTCTGTCAGGTCTCCGTCGGCCGGGAAACCGTTGACGCCCGGCTCAAAAACGTTGCTCGCAAGCGAAGGGATTATGCCCTTCATGGTTCTGCGGACCGTATCGGAGCCTTGCGGCGATGTTAACGGCGAGGTTCCGTTGACAACCGTGCTTTCGAGGTCTCTCAGAAGCTCACGCAGACGTTCCTGCTTCTGGTAGTCCAGCTCATCTGTCACCGACAGCTTGCGGACTGCCAGGTCCGAGCCGCTCACGCGGACTGACGCAGTGAATATCTGCGTCCAGTTGCCTTTGCGGACACGGTTGCTGAAGCGGGCCGACGGCGCATCGTCGCCTTCAAGCGCGGCGTTGCCGAGAATGTGCAGAACCTGGTTGTCTGCGAGGTCTTCGGCGTCCGTCCCGCCGTAGCCGCGGACTACCGTAATGGTTCCGCCGCCGGTATCGACGGCCGTCACGAGCATAAGCTCGCTGCTGCCGTCGGGACGAACCTGGTCGCCGACGCGGAACCTGTCGGCGTTGTCCACGCCGAATTCGGTGTCCGCGGACGGGTCGGTCCATGTCGCATCGTTGATGGTGTCGGTATTGGGCAGCAGTTCGTCTTCCAGCCACTCATGATATGTGCTGGTGGCCGCCCGCCTCGCGTCGCCGAGATGGTCGAGCAGCGGCGTTTCATACGGCGAAACGATGCTGACCAGGTCGGATACGTCTTCGGCGATTTCCGGCAGTGTCGCGCCGGCCGAGTAAGTCGCCTTTCCTGTGAATGCCATTGTGTTCTCCAATTGTTTGTGTTTTTGTAGTTACATGCCTGACGAACCAGGGCCCGTCAGTGACGCCTTGCGCCTCAGTCGCAGATATTCCGCAATGTCGCGGCGGTTGCCGGACTTGATGGCTCGCCGGGCTGCGTTGGCCAGTTGTGCGGCCGTGGATGGGTGGCCGTCCTTCACTGATGCCGTCTTTGGCGGCATTGAAGCCGTTTCGAAACCCCTGGCCCTTAAAAAGGGCTTGTCGATGAGCAACTGCTCTATGCCGGCGGCAAGCTGTTTGCCGTCGACAGGCTCACTCAGGTCCAGCCGTTTGGACAGCAGAAGCGACGCGGTTTCCGCATCCACCACTCCGGCCTGGGCGAACGCCCTGTCAACCAGCATGCGGTTCTCCGTCAATGTCAGTCGCATCTGGGCTTCGTCCCGCTGGGCCTCGGCGGCTGCGAGCTGTTCATCACGTTTGGAAAGCTGCTTCCGGGCTTCTTGGAGCTGCTGCTCCAACTGCTGAATCTGCCCCTCGGCCTGCTGTGCACGACGGCGATACTTGATGGACTCGCTCACCGGAACGAGCTTTGATTCGCCGTTCCGTCCCGGCGCGCCGGGATCGGCTTCGGTCAGATTATCTGTGGATTCATGCGACATACTGCTTCCTTTCAGCTATACATTGTTCTGTTCGTTTGCCTGTCGGTCGTATCCGAGTTCGGCAAGAATGCGATCGCCCGGCACGCCGAGCTGCGCCTTGATTTGTGCATTGCGAAGCTGCTCGCCCTCGTCGACCGGCAGAGGGCTGGGCCAGTGGATTTCGACGCGGCGGTCTTCCGGGCGTGTTTTGAGCACGCCTGCGATGTCGAGCCAGCCAAGCGCAAGTTCGACTATCTGGGCGATGCCGTGGCCGTAGGTGAGGCGCTTCTTTGCGGTACGCGCGAGCAGGCCGCTCAATACGACCTTCAGCGCGGTCGCGCTTGTAAGGTTGCCGACGTTGCCGTTGAGTATTCCGGCCGCAAGCGGGGGTACGCCCGATACCTTGTCCAGCGCCAGCCGCACATCTTCGATGTGGCTTGCCTCGCTCGGAGAGCCGCCGTCGCTGCCGAATTCCTCGATGCTGGCGTCGGGGTTCTGCGTGGCCCACATCTGGCCGGGCCCGACGGGGCGGTCGAGGAAATCGTCGATGCCCTTGCCGAGATACATTTTGAAGGACTGGTATGTGACGCGGTGCGCCCTGTCAGACAGGCGTGTGTTCAATTCATCCTGCAGCGGAATGAGCGGCTCCACGTCGCTTGCGCCGGCGTAGGCGCCCGGCATGGAAACATTCTGGATATGCACCAGCGGCAGGCGGCCGAGAATATTCGGGCCTTCGGCGACGAGCTGGCGGTCTTCGTAACGCTGCCACCAGCTGCCGGCTACGATTTCCATGACCTCGACCGTGGCCTGCATGTCGCCGCTGCGCGAACCGACGCCGAAGCTGTACCACGGGCGCCGCCGGTCGGCGAGGCGGGCGGGATGCTTGTGGTAGCACTGTATCCAGTAGCGGATCTGGCGATAATCGTCTTCTTCGAGGATCGGCAGGACACGAGGGGCCTCAATGGTCTCCAGAGAGAGAATCCGGGCGACGGATACGGCCCGGTTGACATCGGTTTCAGACCGGGCCTGACTCGGTGTCCCGCCTTGATCCCCGAAAGAGTTTATCGCGGCGTCCGCGCTATTGTCAGAAATGCCCGGCCGACCCTGTCCGGCTGCGGTGGTCGGAAGGTAACCGGAAGTGATGGGCGTTGAATGGACAGAAATGTCGGCCGGGATTCGAAGTGCTACATCGACGAAGCCGTAAACCGCTCCGAGCATCGCCATTTCCTGCAGCAGGGCGATGCCGCCATTGGCTTCGAACATGGCTGAGATTACCTGCTCGATGGTGCTTGCAAGAGCTGCGTCATCGGCGAGGCTGCGGATTGCGGGCTGCTTGCCGAAGAGGAAGTCGATCATTGTCTGCACGCGCCACGCAATTTCGTTTTCGATTACGACTTCCTTGCGTCGAAGGTCGGTCATCTGTTCGCCGGGAGCGAGATTTCGCTGTACGCCGGTGATTCGCGGAGGCAGGCCGGCTTCCTGTGCCTGGAAATACGGGCGGCTGCTGACGCTGGTCGCGTTCGCCCCGATTGCAGCAGCGGGCGTAAGCGGATTGCGGAAATAGTCCCAGAGTTTTCCGTAATATTCCACGACGCCGGGCGATTTCTGGTCCAGCAGATATGTCACGTATTCGCTGCTGAGTTCCGGGTCGTTGAAATTTCCAAACTCGAAAGCCATGTTTTCGTCTCCTCACACTTACATGCGATGACGGCGAAAACTCACGGAGATGCTTCCGTTAAAACGGCTGTGACGGCGCAAGTCGTTGCGGCTGCTCGCTGAATTTTTTTAATTTTTCGGAAATCGGCCGAAAAGCTGGGATGATATTTTGTGCGCATCTGAAGACGTAAAAACACGCAGCCTGTTTTAGCGCAGCAGGCAGGTGACATCGGCTGCACCAACTGGTAAACTTACATTCGCTATGGAAGACAAAAGAAACACATACTCCAGTCCGCTGGAAGGCCGGTATGCAAGCGCGGCCATGAAGGAACTTTTCAGCGATCAGCGGAAGTTTTCAACGTGGCGAAGGCTCTGGCTGGCGCTGGCTGAAGCACAGAAACAGCTCGGCCTCGATATTACCGACGCCCAGCTCGCCGAAATGGCGAAACATCTGGACGACGTGGATTTCGCCAAGGCGGCCGATTACGAACGCAAGTTCCGCCACGACGTGATGGCACATATTCACGCGTTCGGCGATGTGGCGCCTGCGGCGAAGGGCATTATCCACCTCGGCGCGACCAGCCAGTTCGTTGTGGACAATACCGACCTTATCATCATGCGGGAGGCGCTCGGCATACTTGCCTGCGAACTTGCGAATGTCATAGACGCCCTGGGGAAATTTGCGACGAAACATAAGTCGCTGCCTTGCCTCGGCTTCACGCATTACCAGCCTGCCCAGATGACCACCGTCGGCAAACGGGCGACGCTATGGTGTGCGGATTTTGTCCGCGACCTGCGGGAGATTGAATATCGGCTGGAAAACCTCGAATTTCGCGGCGTCAAGGGCACGACCGGAACGCAGGCCAGTTTCCTGGCGCTGTTCGGCGGCGATCACGCGAAGGTCAAGCAGCTTGACAAGCTCGTGGCCGAGAAGATGGGCTTCAGCAAAACTTTCTGCGTGACCGGGCAGACTTACAGCCGCAAGGTCGATGCTATGATAGCGATGAGCCTGGCCGGCATAGGCGCGACGGTGCATAAATTCTGCAACGACGTACGGCTGCTGGCGAACCTCAAGGAAATGGAAGAGCCGTTCGAGAGTTCACAGGTCGGCTCCAGCGCGATGGCCTACAAGCGCAACCCGATGCGGTGCGAAAGGGCGACCGGCCTGGCGAGATTCCTGATGGACGTTGCGATCAGCCCCCTTCATACTGCCGCGGAGCAGTGGTTCGAGCGGACACTGGACGATTCGTCGAACAAGCGGCTGGCGATTCCCGAAGCGTTCCTTGCTGCGGATGCGATTCTGCAGATTGTCATGAACGTTGCAGGCGGGCTTGTGGTTTATCCGGCGACGATAGCGGCGCACGTCCGGGCGGAACTGCCGTTCATGGCGACGGAGAATATTCTGATGGCCGCGGTGAAGGCTGGAGGCGACAGGCAGGAACTTCACGAACGCATCCGCGTTCACAGCCTTGCCGCAGCCGAGCAGGTCAAAATGCACGGCAGGGCGAATGATCTGGTCGAGCGGATAAAGGGCGACAAGGCATTCAAAGCTATAGATGTTGATGCGTTGATAAAACCGGAAGACTTTGTCGGCCGCGCGCCTCAGCAGGTGGACGAATTCATCGCGGACGAGGTCGAGCCGGTCCGAAAAAAATACGCCGGCCGGCTGGGCGCCAAAAGCGAGTTGAAAATTTAACTATTCCTTTTCACAAGCCTGATAAACATTTCTCCTCGCTGCTCGTAGTTTGTGAACATGTCATAGCTCGCGCACGCCGGCGAGAGCAGTACAGCGTCGCCTGAAGCGGCGTGTTTTTCTGCCATCGCGACGGCCTCAGCGAATGTCGCAGCTTTTTCAACAGCGGGCATGTCGCCTCTGCGGTGCGGCAGGATCGTATTAACGATGGCCTGCTGCGTATCGCCGATGGCGACAATAGCCTTGGCTCTCTCGGCCAGAGCTTTTCCCATTTCGTCGAAGCTCACGCCCTTGTCGTATCCGCCGACGATGATGACGGCAGTCCGACGCGGGAAGGCTTTGACGGCGACGACGGCCCCTTCGGGCGTCGTGCACTTCGAGTCGTTGTAATATCGCACGCCGTTGCGTTCGAGGATGAACTGCAGCCGGTGCGGCAGGCCGGCGAATTTTTTCAGCGCAGCAGCGGCGGCGGGGCGATCAACGCCGCACGCTCGCCCGACCGCCCATGCGGCCTGCGCATTGGCCTGGTTATGCTCGCCGGGAATCGCAAGCTCGAACGGTTCGCCCTGCGGGTCGAAGAACTCCACCCGCCCAGGCGCTTCTCGCTGCCATGCCGTGGTCGCTTCGCATGCGGAGTTGAGTATCAGCACGCCGCCCGGCGACTGGAAGCGGAAGATGTTTTTCTTTGCGTCGCCGTAAGCCTCGAACGTGCCGTGGCGGTCGATGTGGTTCGGCATGAGGTTCGTCACCAGCGCCACGCTCGGGCTTATGCCGGCCAGCGGCAGGTTTTCGAGCTGGAAGCTCGACAGTTCAAGCACGACCTTGTGTCCGGGCGAAATGTCCGGCAGCGATTCAAGCAGGCATCGGCCGATGTTGCCGCCGACGTGGGTGGTGAACTTTGTCGAGAGCACTTCGCCGACCATCGCGGTGGTCGTGCTCTTGCCGACCGTCCCGGTTATGCCGATGACGTCGGCGGGGCATCGCTGGAGAAAAAGATTGATCTCTGTTGTCATCGGCACGCCGGCCCGGCGGGCGGCCCGCAGCTGGGGAATTTCGTTCGGGACGGCCGGGCTTACGACCAGCAGGTCGGCGGTCGTAAAATCGGCCTCGTCGTGCGAGCCGAGATGCAGTTCTGCGCCGCAGCCGGACAGTGCAGCGACCGACTCGGCCAGCGCAGCGGCGTCGGCCCGGTCGGACACGGTTACCCTCGCGCCCTGCGAGCACAGCCATCGCGTTACGCCTATACCGCCGCCGAATCTGCCGAGACCGACGACCGTCACTTTCGCGCCGGCCAGGTTTTCCGCCGGCGTCGGCAAATTGGATGAATTTTTTTTCATAGTTTTTCCAGAGGCCCCAGCGCAAGCGTGGTGCAGTCGGCCAGGTTGCTTTCGCGGACGACACGCATGATATCGTCTCGTGTGACTGCGAACATCATGTCTATCTGCTCGGCCAGCGGGATGTATTCCTGCATGTACAGCCAGTCCATTCCGACGACGGTTAGTCTGCCCATCGGCAGTTCGCCCTTGAGCGTCGCGGAAGAGGCCGTCTTGTTTTTGGCGGCCTGCAGTTCCGAGTCAGTCGGGCCTTCGTCGGCGAATCGCTTCAGTTCGTCGCGTGCGGCGGCCAGCGCCTCGGCGGCGCGGTCCGGATCGGCGGAGATGAAGGTGCACAAGGCGCCTTCGCCGTCCATGCCGGTGTACATCATCGACGCCTCGTCTGCGAGTGCTTTTTCCACCAGGGCGTAGTAAAGGCGGCTGCCCGTGTCGTCGCCGATTATCGTCGCGGTCAGTTCCGCGGCGTATCGAAGCGTATCCTGATTCGACGGCGCCGACGTCATCAGGCCGATGTGCTCGCGCGCAACCTTGTCGTCTTTCACCACCGCCGTGGCCCTGCTGCCGCGATGTGGCGATATTATCCGCGGCGCTTCGCACGGCCGCCATGACGCACAGGCATGCGAAAGTTTTTCTACGACCGCATCGAAGTCAATATTCCCGACAGCCGTGAATGTAATGTTGCCCGGCGAGTAGCGGCTGTTGAAATATTCCAGCATCTGCTCCTGCTTAAGCCCGCCGATGGACTCGCACGTGCCAAGCACGCTGTTGCCGAGCGGATGCCCGTCGAAGTGCAGAGCGAGGAGTTTTTCGAACAGTTTGTGTTTCGGGCTGTCCTCGTACATCGCGATTTCTTCGAGGATGACGTTTTTCTCGATGTCGAAATCTTCTTTCCGCAGCGACGGGCGGAGTATGTCGGCCAGCAGGTCGAGCAGCCGCTCCTGAAATTCCGGCAGAACGGCCCCGAAGAAAATCGTGCATTCCTCCGACGTGAAGGCGTTGTAGGTCGCGCCCATTTCGTCAAATTCGCGGTTAACGTCCAGCGGCGAGCGCCTAGCCGTGCCCTTGAACACCATGTGCTCGAGGAAGTGGCTGACGCCGGCAGTCTCAGGAGTTTCATCGCGGGCGCCGGTCCGCACGAAAAAGCCCGCCGCCATTGACGCTGCGGCCGGGTTCACTTCGCCGATTATCGTAAGTCCATTATCGAGTATCGCTTTTTTAAATTGCATGTCCTGTATCCTGCTTACTTCTCTGCAGATGTCGTATCAATTGGTTCCGGGCCGATATAGAGCACAGTCGGATTCTCGACGGGGTAGTGGCGTAGATACTCCGTGACATCGCCGGCAGTCACGCTGTCGACGGCTGCCGACAACTCGTCAAGGCTGCGCAGGCGATGCAGGTGGTACCAGTCGCCGACCAGCGCACTAGCCCTTGCCGATGTGGATTCGCCCTGCATTACCATCGCGCTTTTGAGCTGTGTTTTGGCCCTTGCCAGTTCATCGTCTGTTACGCCGTCGGCGAGGCGGCGCAGCTCCTGAAGGACGACGTTGAAAGTTTCCTGCGCCTTCTCCGGCGTCGTGCCGGCGTAAGTGAACATGCCGGCGTAATCCTTGAGGCTGTTGTAGCGGCTCGAAACGCTGTAGACCAGGCCGCGCTTTTCGCGGACTTCCGTAAACAGCCGACCGCTCATGCCGCCGGATAGGATCGTCTCGGATATTCTCGCGGCATAGTAGTGTTCGCTGTCTACAGTCGCCGATTTGTGTGCGAGGCACAGATGCACCTGCGCCGAATCCTTGTGTATGTGCGTGACGCCTCCGGCGGGCGGCCTTGTCGATATGGGCGGAGAATTCGGCGAAGTCCAGCCGCCGAACAGCCGCTCAGCCGAGCCGCAGAAAACGTCCCAGTCGATATTGCCGGCGACGGCGATGATCGTTCCGTCTGGTGAAAACCTTCTCTTGATGAACTTCCGCACGCCTGAAGCCGTAACGGCGGCGAGCGTGTCTTTGCTGCCGTATATGCATCGGCCAAGCGGGGAGGGGTAGAACCGCTCTTTCAGCATCACGGAGCATTTTCTTGCAGGCTCATCTTCAAGCGATGCAAGGTCCTGCATGATGAGCTGGCGGCAGGGTTCGAATGTTTCGTCTTCGACTCTCGGCCTGAGGATGATGTCGGCGTATATTTCCAGCACTTCTCCGAGATTCCGCCCGAGCTGCGCCGTGGAAAACTGTACGTGTTCGCTCTGCGTGCTTTCACTGTGCTGACAGCCCAGCGAGTCGAGTGCGTCATGGAGTTGCCGCGTATTGCGGTCGCCGGCGCCGCGAGTGCACCATTCTGTCGCAATTGCCGAGCCGCCTGCGGCGTCGGCCGGGTCGTAGGCGGCGCCGGCAGGGATGAGAAACGTCATCGCCGCGGATGAAACATCCTGCATGTGCTGGCCGAGCAGCGTAATGCCGTTGGGAAGCTCTTTTATGAAAAATTTCTCTGGCACGTAGTCTCCTCTGACAAAGGATTTAGATTGTGCAGGCATTCTAGTTACCTGCGACCTTCGGGAAAACCCAAAACTGGGACTTTGTCGCTTCCATTCGGCAACTTGCTGGACAATCGCCGCTTCGGACGCTAGGTTTATGCCAATGTCGGAAATGTTTGAAAAGATATCCATCATAGGCGACGGGGCGATGGCTACCGTTTGTGCGGTGATTCTCGCCGAAAACGGCCATCGGGTCAGGCTGTGGTCCGCCTTTAAGGATGCGGCCGAAACGCTGGCTGCCACCAGGGAGAATAAACGTTTTCTGCCCGGCTTCAAGTTGCCGGACAGCGTGGAAGTAACCGCCGACGCCTCTAGGGCGCTGGCCGATGCGGACCTTGCCGTCGAGGCCGTCCCGGTGCAGTACATCCGCTGGTGGTGGCGGAAGCTCAAGGATTTCTGCCCGGCCGGGCTGCCGATTGTCTCTGTCGCCAAGGGCATAGAGAAGGGCACGCTGCTTCGCGCCACGCAGGTGGTGCGCGACGTGCTTGACGGCTCGCCCGATTCGCCGCGTCCGGTTGCGGCGCTTTCCGGGCCGTGCATCGCGCCGGAAGTGGCCCGTCGCCTGCCCGCCACCGTAACCGTCGCATCCGCCGATGCGAAACTGTCGAAGCACGTGCAGAAGCTGTTCGGCCGGCCGTATTTCCGCGTGTATACGAACACGGACCTTGTCGGCACGGAAATCGCCGCCGCCAGCAAGAACGTAATCGCCATAGCCGCCGGCGTGCTCGACGGGCTTGGAATGGGAGACAACGCCAAGGCCGCTCTGCTGACGCGCGGGCTTGTGGAAATCGCGCGGCTGGGCGCCGCCTTCAACGCACAGAGCGACACATTCGTCGGGCTGGCCGGCATGGGCGACCTGGTTACCACGTGCATATCGCCGGTCGGCCGGAACAGGTCCTTCGGCGAGGCTGTCGGCAAGGGTATGACTGTCGAGCAGGCGCTGGCCCTGACTGAATCGGTCGTCGAGGGCGTCGACAGCACAGTCAGCATACTCGCGATGGCCGCCAACAAAGGCGTCGAAATGCCGATAACCCAGGCCGTCCACAAAGTGCTGTTTGAAGGCGTCTCGCCCAGGGATGCGATTCTTGGGCTGATGAGCCGACCGCTGCGCTCGGAATAAAAACCACGACCGGGCAGCGCAGAAACTCGCCGGCTGCGGCGCGGCAAAACCGCCTGTAAACAGCCGTCGCCAACTGTTTTCTTTCGCGAACATTCGGCGCCGGCCATGCCGGGATATTCCCGATTGTGCCCAAAAATTTTGACACAAATATTTACCATGTAATCACTTATGCTTCAGAAGGGCCGGTTTGCGTGTTCTGTTTCGGCATAATTCCTATGCTCGATGGCGGCGCGGTTGCCGGTTTCAGCAGCGTCCACGGCTTGAGTCTGGGCTGCTGCTGTGTATCCGGCGAGTCGTCCTGTGATATCGAGATGCGGCTGCTCTGAAGTCCCTCGTTTATCAGCGCGAGGCAGACCTTGCGGGCCGTCTCCGGGTTTTCATCCTCCATGAGTTCAACGAACCGTTTGAAGACATCGTGCACCTGCGTGACCGTGCAGTGCGAAACGACCAGGCCGGTAAGCTCACGTTCGATTTTCAGCGACGACTTCAGCCGCCGCATTCTGCTTGGCGGGATGGGCATGGCTTTCATGATTTCCTTCGGTGATTTTCCGCTTCTGATGAGTGCGAGCAGTTCCTGGTATCGGGGCATGTCGTTTTCCTTTCGTATCGTTTCAGGCGCGCATAGCGCTTTACGGTGAGCGGAGTCGAACCGCTCCATACTTACAGGCCCCGACGCCGTTTTCGCGCGCAAACAATGCCGGAAAACAGGGAGCAGGCAACAGGCAGCAGGGAACAGGGAAAAACGAAGAGTGCACAGATTACACGGATTAAAAGGATTACATGATTTTCTCATCTGTGTTTATCCGCGTTAATCCCTGCGAAATTTTTTTGAGATTTTGGCGGTCGATGCCAAAAACAGGGATGATGTTTCGGGCGCAAAAGAAGTCGTAACGCGTATTGCGGAACCTGGAACCCGGTAAGAAATCCTTGATCCTTGATCCGAGAACATGGAACCTTGAACCGGGATACCGGTTCCGTGTTCCGGGATACGATTACAGGCGGCAGGCAATAGGCAACAGGGAATAGGCAAAAATACGCCCGACAGGATTCGAACCTGTGACCTGCGGTTTAGAAGACCGCTGCTCTATCCAGCTGAGCTACGGGCGCATGGTTAACAGAATCTATTCCGTTATGAGTCTGTGGTCAAGAATCAACACGCGTATTCAGGTACGAATCGCGGACTCCATGTTTCTCGTCGGCCGGGTTAAATAAAGCTGATAACGGAAAACTTTGGCCGACGGCGTAGAGGAGCATTTTCTTCCGGTTGACGCCGCCAATTATTCGGGCTATTTTTGTCGGCGTTTTAAGACAGTGATTTGAAACGATCCAGAAATGACCCAGACACCCGACCATACCGCATCTGTATCGCCGCTCGACAAACCGCTGACCATGTCACGTCGCACGGCTGCTTTATGCCTTGCGGCGGCGGTGCTGCTGGCGGCCGGGCTGGTCACGAAACAGATTTGCTTCGCCCGCATCGCCACGCGGGACGCGACGGGATTTTACCTGCCGCTGGCCGAGCGGATAGCCGCAGGCGATACCACCGGCGGCCAAAGCCCCATGATTCCACCGCTGTATCCCACAACCGTCGCGTACATGCACAAGGCGCTGTCGGCCTTTGCAGACTGCCCGATCGAATTGTCTGCGAGGTTTACCAGCGCCGTCTGCCTGCTTCTGCTGGTTGTCTGCGTGTTCTGTATCGCCCGCGAGCTTGGCGGCCTGCGGTCGGCCGTTCTCGCCGCAGCGCTGGCTGCCGGCAATCAATGGCTGGTCCGTTTTGGGGCTGCGGTCGGGCCGGAAATGATGTATTCGCTCTTCGTCGCGCTGGTGGTTCTGATGCTGATGTATTACTGGCGCCGGCCGTCGGTGATGTTCGCCATAGCGGCCGGCTCGGCTGCTGCACTGGCGGCCCTGACGCGACCCGAGGGTATATACGTTCCGTTTGTCGCGATTGTGACCATCATAGCTGTAAGCCTGCGGCATGCGGGGCGGCGGACGGTCAGGACGATTGTCCACGTTCTGCTTGTACTGGTGGTCGTTTTCGCGTTGTGGATGCCGCGGCTGGTGTACATGAAGCAGCAAACCGGCTACTGCGTGCTCGACGTCCGCCAGCTGCATCGCGTTCCAGGACTGACGGTAAAATCACAATCGGCATGGTACGCCCAGCCGAACGAGATAATCCTGCCGCCGAGCGACCTGACCCGGCTTGGCGAGGCTGAATACAGCCGCAGCATGACCAAAGATATCCGGGAGCAGATTGACGAAGCGCAGGAAACGCTGCTGTGGGTGGTGGGGATACAGACGTGGCTGTTTTTACTGGCGGCCCTTGTTTTCTGCCGGCGCGGGGCCAAACCACGCACGCGGAACCTGCTTATCGGCGCTGTTATTGTGCTGCAGCTGGCCATAGCTTCGACCGTGAAGATGGACCGCCGATACGTCGTAATGGTTTCGACGCTGATGCAGGTGTGGGCCGGACTGGGAGCGATAGAGTTTGTGGACTGGCTGCGGAGAAAATACGGCCGCAGGCTTGGCGGGCTGATGCTGCTGCGGATACCAGCGATGATGGCCATATTGGCCGGCATGGCGTGCCTGTCGCTGTTCGGCAGCAATCAGGGCTCGCGACATGCCGAACTTAAGCGCCTGGGCGATATGCTGCTCGCTGCTCGCGGCGAGGGATTGATAATAGTGTCTGACACGCCGGAGGTTCCGTATTACGCTCGAGGCCGGATGCTGCAGATAAGGGCGATGACGATTGATGGTTTCGAACTTGAACAGTCGGACCTGCAGCACCTCGTTGATGCCGCCGATGCCGATGTCATTGTGGTTCGCCAAGGCGCTGCGTGGTGCCGCTGGATTTACGAATCAGCTTCCGCCAATAAACTGCCCGTCGACGTCCTGATAGCCTCCGCAGAGCGGGAAGGCAAGTTCGTGTACGCGGTTGACGCCCGCAGGCTGTTTTCGCAGCCGTCGCAGCCGTAGCCGCAAGCCGCCGATTAGCACTCTGCGATTTTCTGGTACAACTCCATGATGCCGGCGAGAAAACGCTCTGTCGTGAAATTTTCCCGCACTGTCCGCTTCGCTGAGGCTGACAATCGCCCGTGTAAATCATCGTCCGACCACAGCCGCTCCATGCATCCGACGATTGCGTTTATGTCGCCGGGCGCCACGAGCAGCCCGTTTTCGCCGTCGCGGATGAACTCACGGATGTAATCGAGATTGGTCGAGATGACCGGCGTTCCAGCGGCCATCGCCTCCAGGGCGACCAGCGGCGGCAGGGCATAGCCAAACCGCGTGCGGAATGGCAGCACAGCGGCGCGGGCGCCGTTCAGCAGAGTTCGTATGTGAGGAATGAAGCCGCCGCACTTCACGCCGCGGCTTTCGTAGCGTTTCAACGCACGCAGCGTGAAAAATTCCTCGCCCAGCCCTCGCATCCGGCGAAACGTCGCGACGAGGCATTTCGCGTCGCGTCGCTGCGGGCGATGAAGGAATCTCGCGAACGCCTCGGCAGCGTCGAGCGTGCCGCGATGCGCGCCCGCCCAGCCGAAGTAAATGAAATCAGGCCTGTCCGCAGGCTGCTCCTCGACGCCGTTCGGCATATCGACGCCGGGCGGGACCACGTGAATGCGATTCCCGTCCAGGCCGTACTTTTCCGCCATCAGCTTGGCAAGCAGCGGCGACGTGCATGAGACGGCGTCGGCGAGCCTGCATATCCGTCCGACGAACCATCGCGGCGCAAGCAGGCTTGCCGTATCGGTCCCGCGGGTCAGTGCGCTTATTGCGCCGCCTGCGCCGGCGCGGCAGATTTCCCGCAGCGAAACGTTGGGCCGCGAAACCTGGTGGAGTACCGTTTTGCCCGGAATCCGCCCGCCGAACATCCTGCTGACTGCCAGCAGCGCACGCATGTCGAAGAAATGCACGATGTCGGCCCGCTGCAGAACAGGCTCGAGTCTGCGGCGGAGATTCCTGTCGCCCGCACGCAGCTCACTGATCGGAAAGCCGATGTGGTCCCGCCGGAGGTCGTGATAGCCTTCGCTGTCGATCATCGCATCGTGATGGGCGGTGCCGGCATCGCTTATCTCGCTGCTTACGATCTGCGCCGAGTGGCCAAGCTGCTGAACGTGGCGCGCAATCCGCCACGCCGGGCGGGAATGACCGCTGTAAAGCGACAGCTTGTTGCCCAGCAGCACTATATTCATTGCGGAGGCCTGCCTTAACGGGACATGAAAACGAACACCAGGGCCATAGGTTAATCAATATCAGCCGAAGTTGCGAATGAGAATATTTCGTGCCCGCTTTGTCGGAAATGGCGAAAAAAAACAGCCGGCCCTTATGGAGCCGGCTGTGCGTCCGGAGGAACCAGTCCTTAAGTACGAGAATCTTATTTTCTGCGACGGATGAGTACGCCTAATCCGCCGAGTCCGAGAAGGGCCATCGTCGCCGGTTCCGGAACTATGTCGTAGGCCATGTTGGTTATGAACCAGCCTTCGCCCGGCATTGTGCCTTGTGCGGCTGGGAATACGAAATCGCCCGATGCGTACTGGTCGCGTTTGTTGAGCGAGGCTATTCCATCGCCTATATTGCTCGTAGCGCCGTACCTGAAGGCGTCTGATCCTGTGACGGTGTGGCCGGACAGCACATACTGCGTGTTGGCGTCAAGCGCAATGGGGGTGTCAAGCGTCACCCATCGCCAGTTATTATCGTCCAGAGTCGCACTCGTCCCGGACGGGATAACCACTGAACCAAGCAGATTTTGGTCCATATCCCATATGCCGACCTGATGGCTGTCAGTCAGGCCGTTGCCATCGACATCGGCATAAGCCAGCGCCGTAACGGAAAGGGGGGAATCGCCGACAGTGAAGAAACTGCCGAAGTTATATCCTCCCCAGCTGCCCCATGCCGTGCCTATAGTGCCGGAATCTGCGGTCCACAGCACGTCGGCGGATGCAATCGATGGACTAGCGGCCAGAATTAGCACGACTGGCACGGCCGCTGATAGTACTGCCCTCATTTTCATTTTATTCTCCTTTTCTGTTTTGAATTGCCTGCAGCAAACTTGACAGTTGTAATCCCTCTTTCAGCCGGAGAGGTCCGATAACCCGCTTGCCCGGCTATTGCATTTTCAATGCCATCATAGTATATGTATTAGCGTATGTCTTTCGGTATACTATGCGGTTTTATTCGGGATACTAACCAGCCATGAAGACTGCCGAATCCTACGGGGTTGACCAGATAGAGATGGGGTTTTCGATAGTTTCAGAGAAACTCAAGCCATTCTCTAATCTCCACAGCCACAACGAAATAGAAATCGGCATCGCCGTAAAGGGCGGCCAGCTGGCCGTCATCGGGCGTCACAGGTTCCGCGTGGTTCCCGACCGGCTTATAGTTTTCTGGGCCAACAAGCCTCACGGCCCGGTGCAGGTGGACCCCGGCCATGCCGTCATATCGATGTTTATTCCCCTTGCGTGGTTCTTGAACTGGCACCTGCCGCCACAGTTTGTTGAGGCTATCCTGCATGGCGAGGTAATCGTGGATAGCCCGCAAAAAAGCCCGTGTTCGGATATCCAGCTCATGCAGCACTGGGTGAAACTGATGGATGGCGGCGAGGAGGCCCGCAGGATACTGCTGCTGGAGGTTGAAGCCCGTCTGCGAAGGATGGCGACGGAGCATGCGGACAAACTGGGTCTGGGAAACGATAATGACGCCTCCGACCCAGCCGACAAGTGGAGCAAGTATGAGCAGATGGTCACTCTCCTTGCTGAGCGGTATCGCGAGCCGCTTACCGTGGACGACGTGGCCGAGGCGGTCGGGCTGCACCCGGTCTACGCGATGCGGCTGTTCAAGAAGATGAGCGGCACGACGATTCAGCAGTGCATCATCCGGCACCGCATATCTCATGCGCAGAGACTGCTCGCCACGACGAAGAGCAAGATTCTCACGATAGCGATGGACAGCGGATTCAATTCCATCACGCAGTTTTACACTTCATTTCGCCATGTTGTAGGCCGGACTCCGCGCAAATATCGCCAGAGCCTGCGCGGCGGTTAAACCGGCTGGGTCTTCAGCATTTTGTACAAGACCAGTTCGCTGGTGAATGTCGAATCCAGCCTGATGGTCAGGCCGCCTTCGGCAAGCTGCCTGCCGGGCATTCGGAAGCACTGGCCACGGCTGTCCAGCGTTACTTCATAGTCGGCGGCCATGTTCACGCCGCGTGGCTTCAGTTGATATTCCTTCTCGCCGCTTGTTAGCTTGAACACGCCGGCATAGCCGCGGGATTTGTCTTTCGCGGCGTACTCCAGCACGCACCAGTCAGCCGGCGTGAACACGCCGACGTTGGGGGTGTGGTGGAACACGTCCGGATGCCTGGCGAGCACCGGCCGGCAGAAGCCCTTGTGCAGATCGATGTATTTACGCGTCCTGCGGAAAAATTCCGTATCGCGGTCGGCGTCCTGAGCGCCGAACGTCACGAACACCGGGACGGTGAAAAGTATCATCCGCAGGTGCGTCTCGATATCCGCGCCGTGGTGCGCGTAGGGGTCGAGGTTGTGGTAGTAGCATATCGCCTCGGGCGGCACGAACAGGCTGAGCGTGTTGACGGCGCGGATGCAGTTGCCCGGCACGCTGTGGTCCGATTCGCAGGCGTAATGGAATCGCGACAGCATGCCGAGGTCGTTCCGCCCGCCGCCGCCGGCGCAGTTTTCGAGGCATACGTCGGGAAACTCGGCCAGCGCCCGGTCGTAGATGCGGTAGAGCGTTTCGTAATGCCGCCAGAACTCGCTCTCGGCGTAGCCGTCGCGGATGTTCTGCCCGCCCTCATCGACGAAAACGTTGTAGTCGAGCTTGTAGAAGTCCAGCTTGAACTTGCCGATTATGTCTATCACGCTGTCTTCGGCGTATTTCGCGGCGGCCGGGTCGGCCATGTTGAGCGTCTCGGCGCACTGTCGGCCGTCATCGGTCCGCAGAACCCAGTCGTCGTGCCTCTCGCGGAGCCTGGTCTTGTCGGATATCGCTTCCGTCTCGTGCCACAGGCCGAAAAGCATTCCCTTGCCGTGCGTATAGTCGCGTATGCCGGCGATGCCGCCTTCCGGCAGCCAGTCGCCCTCGTTCCAATCGCCTCGCTGCGCCCACCATGACGCGAATTTCTCGCCGTACCACCCGGCGTCGACCATGAACGCCTCGACGCCCATTTCGGCGGCGACGTCTATCTCGCGGAGAATCCACTCGCCCGGCTCCTCGACGACGTGGCCGGCGACGGTGTACATCTCCTTGCCCTTCGGACGAGGCGGAATAACGCTGCCACGCATGTGCCTGTACCACTGGCCGACTGCCTCGTCGGCCGTGCCGTGCAGCGGGGCGATGTGAATCTCAGGGCTGCTCACAGTTTCGCCCGGTGCGATTACGCGCAGCGGTGCGGGAGCGGAAGGACCGCTGCGGAAGTGCAGAATCAGCCCGTCGCGCACCGAAAACTCAGTGCGGAAGTTTGCGCTCCATGCCAGGGCGATGAAGAACTTTTCGCCGGTCGCCTCGTTGCTGACGATGTAATACGGCGCCGCCCAGCTTCGTCCCTTGTCCGTGCGATCGATGCAGAATCCCTCAGGCGGCAGCGGGCGGGTGACAAGGTCGCCCTCGTACGAATGTTCATTCGTGCCGAAATAGCTCAGCGTAAACAGCGGCTCGCGCAGGTCGAACGCGGAGTTCATGTTCAGCACGTGCAGCGGCGGACGCCTGTATGTGTTCCAGAGCACGCCGGACATCGGCGAAACCGACGACAGTGCGGCGGGGCGGTCGGACGTGTTGGTAATCTCCAGGTATCGCACGAGAACCGGCGAGCCGTCCAGCCGCGTGACGACCTTGACGGTCACGGGCCGCACTTTGTGCTTCAACTCGACGACGGCCTCCACCGTCCCCGGGCGGGGGCCTTCGCGACGCTCAGCGCCGACCCACTGCCAGCGGTTGTGCAGCAGTTGGCCGTCGATATTCAGCTCGAACGTGTGCAGCGGATACCTCAGCGAGCTGAGCAGCGGCATGCGAGCGACGGTGTTCTTGTCCATCACCTGCCCTCCGGCCGACCAGTACAGGCCGATAAGCCTGTCGTGATCCATCGCTTCCTCGTAAACCGCCAGGTCCGACACATAGCGGACGGAATCGCGGCCGCTGCTCTTGTAAAAGTGGATATCGACATTGGACGGAGACTGTGGCTTGCCGGATTTGGGACTCATCACATGTTCCTTTCAGGATTTCGCCCTCAAGCACCAGTGAAGTTGACCTTTGGCTGCAGAGGTCAACTTATTATCCATCATCAAACCGCCGGGCAATGGAAAAGTTACGGGACAAGGTCTTTTTATGGAAATGTATTTCGTGCGGCGTGAGAGCCTATGCGTTCAGCCTCCAGAGTTCAAAGTTAAGCACTGCGGCAAAACTTACCCAAAGCAGATACGGAACCATCAGCCAGCCCGCCGGTGCGGACGCTCTGAAAAACGCCACAGTTGTCGCCAGCAGCGCCAGCCAGAGCGCAACGATATCGAAAAACGCAAGCAGCGGATTTTCCATGCCGAAAAACAGGCCTGACCATATGGCGTTGAGCAGAAGTTGTCCCGCGAAAAGGCCCAGCGGCGCTGCCCCGCAACGGAATCCGTGCTTTAACCAGACCAGCCATGCCGCTATGCCCATCGTCAGATAAAGGAATGCCCATACCGGGCCGAACACCCAGCCGGGCGGGTTGAACGCCGGCTTTTGGAGTGCGTTGTACCAGTCATCCGGCATTTGGCCGCCGAGCAGCCGGCCGATGATTCCGGCCAGCAAACTGGCGCCGACAAAGAGAATTATCGCGGGTATTGCCCGGCGGGCCGCCGATGCGTTTGTGTCCGACATCGTAACACCTCCCGAATCAATCTTTGTCATGCGACTGTTTTTCTCAACCGGCTAGGCCTTGACTCTGCAGGAGCGTACAGATTCGCCCCCGGTCGGGATTTCTATTAACGCCCGGCCGCCTTTATCGTCCGGCAGAGCTATTATGAAACGCTCCGGCAGGTTGCTTTCACAGAAACTGTAGGAAAAGTTCCACTCGCCGCTGCCGCAGGGTTCGACGCTGAACGAGCATCGCCCGCCGTTGACCCACAGCCCGTCTATGCCGAGCGGCTGACCGGTCTGGAACCACGCGTCGGGCACGCCGTGCAGCAGCAGGCAGTCGCCGCCGACCGTCATACAGAGATTCGCGATGATCATGTCGATAATGCGCCCGTTGCCGCTGGCGTTCGGCTGCCATGGAATCAGCCACGGAAGCTGCGGGCAGTACCGCTCGTGTGCCATGTGCAGGTCGCGAGAAATCGCATACGCCATGGTCATGTAGAAAAACGCCATCGCCTTTTCCCGTTCGCCGCGCTGCAGCCAGACGCGATGCCAGTTGCTTTCGGAGACGGTTACGTAATAAAGGTCCGCGTGTCCGCCCGCCGACGCCAGCTGCGCCTGACGGAGATTTTCCTGCTCCATCAGCCGCATCTTGAAAGCGAAGCGGTCGCTCAGACATTTTGAAGCCCGCAGCGACGCCTCGATAGTGGGAATGAGTTCGTCGCCGGCGTCCAGGATGCCCGAACCCAGCAGCGAAAGCGGACCGCAGAACACCGACGTTTTTATGGCCTCGGCCGGGTCTTCGTACAGCTCGCACGGCACCCATTTGGCGGCCGGGTCGTGCGGGTGAGGTTTGATCGCCTGACGCACCGCGTCGAGTATGCACTTGCGGTAGTCGTCGGCCTCTTCGCGCAGCCATGCCGCGTCTGGAAGCCCGGCCGACTCGAACGCTTTCGCAAGTGCGTTCAGGCCTTGCCAGATATAAGTATCGGTGAACAGGAAGTGTCCGTTGACCGGCCAGTCGTGCGGGCAGCCTTTTGGCATCAGGCCGTAATGAAGAGGTTTTTTACTGCTGCCTGGCTGAGGCTTTTTCATCAGATTGCGCTGTCGCTGTATCCATCGTGCGGCCTTGAGCAGGGCGGCCGAGTCGCGTTTCAGACGCTCGAAATCGCCGCAGGCGAACGCGTAATCCGCGAATATTCGCAGCACCGCGCCGGTTTCGTTCATCCAGTGGATGAACGGCCGGAAGCAGCCGTCTGCGTCGGACACTTCGCCGCGCGGCGGGCTGGTGTCCTGAGTGGTCAGCAGAAAATCGAGCACGTGCGGGATTTCGTCATGGAAGCCCTGGCGGGCCATCGCGGAAAGAAAGTGCGACGCTTCCCACGCGTAGACGACGGCGAAATCGTTCAGTCCGCCCTGGCCGGGACGAAGCTGCGATGTCTCCGTCGAGCCGCCGAGAAACTGGAGATTGTTCAGCGTCAGCGTGCGGTAGACGTCCTGAACATACGTTTCAGGCATGGATATTTTCGTGGCCCGCGCTAGTTGCGAGGCCCACTGCTGCACCTGTCTTGAACGCTCTTCGACGAATGAAAGGCTGAGCAGCTGCTCCAGCTCGGTTATCCGAAACGCGCGGTCCGGGTGGAAGTCGGTATTCCTGTCCTCGGCGTCGGCAGGGCGGGAATAGCATTCGTATGGAACGAGGAACTCTATCGTTTCCGGCTCGTCCCGCTGCGGCGAAACCCGGAACGCCTGCGAAACGCATCTGTCGCTGCCGGGTTTGATGATTTTCACACCGCCGCTGAACCGGTAGGCGCAGAACACGAATTGCCCGTCATGCAGATGGTTTGACTCGGCGTTCAGCGGCAGCTGCTTTTCCCATGCCGGCGCCCAAGGCTCGAAGACAATGTAGCAGTCGTTGTCCAGCGAGACGAACCGCTGATAGATGTTGCGCACCGCCAGCCAGCCGATGTCTACCGATTCCGGCGACTTGCCGCACCGCCACACGGTCAGCCTCAGCATCACAACGCCCCGGCCGGCGGCGACGGTCGTATGCGATTCCAGGACGAATCTGAAACCGTTCTGCGTCACCTGCTGGCTCAGCAGCGGCAGACAGTTGAGTTCGAAGCTCTGCTCGACGCGGTCGAAGTCAAACGACACCGGCCTTCCGTCGTGAAGCAGCACCAGGCCGAATGCGGTCCTGTAGTAGGACTCGCCGATGGCGTCGTGCATCTGGAATTTCATGTCCGGCCGGACCACGACGGTTTTGTAATCGCACGGCTGGTGAAGATACGCCCGGCGATTGCCCGGCAGAGGATAAAGTCGTACGGCATCCGAAAGAGATTGTATCTTGGAGCGGTCACTCATGACTGCGTTCCTCGTCAGGTTCCATGGCGATGGCAGCCTCAGTTTTGTCGCAATTATTCGCCCAGATTATCGAAAAGCGGCGAGGAGAGATAGCGTTCGCCGAACGACGGAATGATTACCACGATTGTCTTGCCGGCGTTTTCCTTTCTCACGGCGACGATGCTCGCCGCCTTCAGGGCTGCGCCAGATGAAATGCCGACGAACAGGCCTTCTTCGCGAGCGGCCCGGCGGGCGAAATCGATCGCGTCGTCCTGGTCGATTTCGATGACCTCGTCGATTATGTCCATGTTCAGGACGGGAGGAACAAAGCCGGCTCCGATGCCCTGAATCTTGTGCGGGCCGGGCGTCGGTTGTCCGCCGCTGCGGGTTTGGCTGAGCACCGGACTTTGCGCCGGCTCGACGGCTATCGCCCTGAACGACGGCTTGCGGGCCTTGATGGCCTCGGCGATGCCGGTAATCGTTCCGCCTGTTCCCACGCCGGCAATGAGAATGTCGGCCTGGCCGTCCGTGTCGCGCCAGATTTCCTCAGCCGTCGTGCGGCGGTGAATTTCCGGGTTGGCGGGATTTTCGAACTGCTGCGGCATGTAGGCGCCGGGAGTTTCTTCGAGAAGTTTGTAAGCGGCCTCGATTGCGCCGGGCATGCCCTTGGCGGCCGGCGTAAGCACAACCTCCGCGCCGAGCGCCTTGAGAACTTTCCGCCGCTCGATGCTCATAGATTCCGGCATCGTAAGTATGCACTTGTACCCGCGGGCGGTGCAGACCATCGCGAGGGCGATGCCCGTGTTGCCGCTGGTCGGTTCGATAATCGTCGCGCCGGGCGAAATTTTGCCGTCGCGCTCCGCCGCCTCTATCATCGCCAGACCGATGCGGTCCTTAACAGAGGCCATCGGGTTCATCGACTCCATCTTGGCCAGCACGACCGCTTTCGACTGTATGAGCTTGCGGACTCTCACCAGCGGCGTGTTGCCGATTGTCTGCGTGATGTCATCGTATATGCGTGCCATGACGTTCCCTTTTTCAGTCATCGTGTGTGGACGTGTCGCTTCGGGCCGGAGACCGGCGGTTCGCTGCTATCAAATGTTATCTTTTGAGCGGGCCAATTGCCAGCAATAGCAGCGAAAACAGCATAAGAAAGAACATAAGGTCCAGTAAGACTGCTGCTTAAGTGTAAAGCAGCGGTGGTAAACCGCAGGCCCTCTGAAAATAATCCCGGAAATATCTTGACTAGTACCATCTGAAAGTCTACTATTCCGATAAAATTACTGTAGTATCCAGGAGTAATCATATGAACGTTTCACAGAAATGTCAATACGCACTTAGAGCCGTTTTTGAGCTTGCCAAGAGAAACGGGGACATGCCAGTCAGGTCGGCCGAGATTGCGGAGGCCCAGGCGATCCCGCCCAGGTTCCTTGAATTGATCCTCGGCGAACTCCGGCGGGCGGGCATTGTTGAGTCCCAGCGCGGCGTGCAGGGCGGCTACAGGCTTTCTTCGCCGCCGTCGCTGCTGACTGTCGGTGAGGTGATACGCCTTATTGACGGCCCGTTGGCTCCGGTGAAATGTGTTGCCGGCGATTCGAGAGGCTGTCCGCTGTTCGGTAAGTGCGCGTTCATGAGTTTATGGGAGCGGGCCAGGGATGCCGTGTCGGAGGTCTACGACAACACGACATTCGAGAGCCTGGTTAATGAGGAACAGGTAAGATCAGGAGACTATGTGACAAACTACTGCATATAGGCGGTACGTCACGGAGCTAAGGAGACAGTAATGCTGGTGGAATTGGTCGAAGAGAATATCCCGGAATTGGTTGAAGGTCTGAATTTCAAGCAGAAGGTTGACAGGTCGCTGTCGATAATCGAGGCGGCTTACAGGGAATACGGCGATTCGCTTGTCGTGGCGAACAGTCTTGGCAAGGATTCGGCGGCGGTGTGGCATCTGGCCAAGCGTGTAAGTCACGACATTCGCGGGTTCATTGTGACCACGCGCTTCAAGCCGCCCGAGACGAAGCGGTTCATGGAGCAGGAAGTCGCCAGATACCCCGAACTGCGCGTATTCAGCAACGAGGCGGTGATTCCCGAGCGGTTATACGAGACGCATCCGGACATGTGCTGCGACATTTTGAAAGTCATTCCCACCCGCAGGGCGATTGAGGAAATGGGCGTGCAGTGCTGGGTGACCGGGCTGCGGTGCACCGAAGGCCGGACGCGGGTCGACTTCCGCGAGGTCGAGCAGCGCGACGAAGGCCTGCTCAAGCTGAACCCGATACTTATATGGTACGAGCGGGAAGTGTGGCAGTATCTGGCTTTGAACAAGGTGGACGTCAATCCCCTTTACGCCGAGGGCTACAGGTCTCTGGGCTGCGGGCCCTGCACGAAAATCAGCACGGACCCCAACGAACGCGCCGGCAGATGGATCGGCACGAGCAAATGCGGCGGCGAGTGCGGCATTCACACGCGGCCGCTTAAGGTTCAAGGGTAACAGGTGCATACTGTGTTACGAGGATCGTGCATTGGAAACTCATCTAAGGACCATATTGAAGGCGACCACCTGGCGCATCGGCGGGCTGGTAGTGACGCTGCTGGTGGCGTGGGCCATGACAGGCCGCGCGGATATTGCCGCTGCGATCGGCACAGCCGATACGTGCGTCAAGCTGGTAGCCTTCTATGTGCACGAGCGCATGTGGCTGAAGCTGAAATTCGGCCGGATTAAACCGCCGGATTACCAGATATGACCGCACAGAGTTTTCCGGCAATGAAAGGATAAAGAATTTCGTTATGCCGCAGGCAGGATCGCCGATGTTTCCATCCGCCGTTTTTCCGGCCGACGCCGATAAGGCGAAGCTGCTCGGCCTGTATCAGCAGAAGCAGGACGGATTGTGGATGCAGAGAATAAAAATTCTCGGCGGCGTGATGTCCGGCCCGCAATGGCTGGGCGTGGCGGAAATCGCCGCCGAGTTCACTCCTGAAACGCCGCTTCATCTGACGACGCGGCAGGAAGTGGAACTGCACTGCCTCAAAACCGGGCAGATTCCCGCCGTGCAGAAAAAAATCGCCGAACTCGGCCTGACCGGCCTGGGCGCATGCGGCGACACGCTGAGGAATGTCACTGTATGTCCGCGTTCAGGCGCCTTGATCGGCGGCGTGAATCTGCTGCCGCTGGGCTGGCTAATCCGCCGGATGCTGGAAGGGACGGAGTGCATTTTCTCTCTTCCTCGCAAATTCAAGGTGTCGCTGTGTGCATGCGGGAAAGGCTGCTGCGGGACATGGATAAATGATATTGGACTCGTGGCCAAGCGCAACGTGACCGGCTGGACGTTCGATGTGATAGCGGCCGGCTCTTTAGGCCCCGGGCCGGATACCGGCATGCTGCTTTACGAAGGGCTTGCCCCGAATGATGTCCTGCCTCTGGTGCTGGCGATGCTTCGCATTTTTGATTCGCATGGCGACAGGGTCAACCGCGGCCGGGCCAGGCTGAGGCACATACGTCAGCGAGTCGGTGATGATGCCTTTGCCGCCATGATATGGGAAGAATACGGCAGGGTTCGCAACGAACGGGAATGGCCGGAGGTCGAGCTTCCTGATAACCCCGTCGGATTTGATGCCGAATTATGGCTGACGTTTCCGAACGGCGACGTTGATTCACCGGCCGCCGAAGCGATAGGCCGGCTCGCCGACCGCGATGATGTCCAGGTCCGAATTACTACCGATCACCGCGTGATTGTGTTCGGCAGCAGCGAAGAAAGGCTCGCGGAGTACATGAAACACGAACCGGCACTCACCGATCCTTTAGGGACGCAGCCATGCGTCGTTGCGTGCCCGGGCGGCAGATGGTGCAAAAAAGGCCTGGTCGATACCAATCGGATTGCCGACCGCATCCGTTCCCGGCTGGAAGGAATAGCCGGCTGCGATGCAGGCGTCCATATCTCCGGCTGCCCGAACAGCTGCGCTCACAGCGCAGTCGCTGAAATCGGGCTTATAGGAATGCGAACCGGCGGCGAAGAGACCTTCAGACTGCTTCTGGGCGGGACGAACGGCCGAACAGGCAAACTTGCCAAGCCTGCTGGAGAACGGTTATCGTTCGACGAAGCCGTTGAGGCGGTTGTTTCCGCAGTTACCGGCGGCCGGTTTTAACCGTTATCCGAAGTCGAGTTGATTCACTCCGCAGTCTAGCCGGTTTTCCTTTGCCGCTTTTCAGTTTTATCACGCTGCCTTTTTCCACGGCTATTTCACCGTTGAACGGCAGCTCGATTTCGCCCTTTGCGCCGGCCGGCAGGGCGACGTCCAGCGTGAACGTTTCGCCTTCGCGCCGCCAGATGCATTCTACAACGCCGTGCGGCGTCGGCACGCGGCCCTGCGCCCACTGCAGCCTGCCAGGCTGCGGTGCGATGCGGACCGTCGCGTAGCCCGGCTCGGCCGGCCGGACGCCGAGAACATGCTGCGTGAGGAAAAATGTCGGCGCCGCCGACCAGCCGTGACAGTGGCTGCGGGTTTTCCTGGCGGCCTGCGGGTGGTAAGCCTCCCAGAACGTCGTAGCGCCCTCGTGAATCTGCGGGCCCCAGTAGTCGCGGATAGTGTCAGTCAGCCTGTCGAAGTCGCCTTCGCCGGCCAGCGCCTCAAGCAGGAAAAACATGAAGAACGGGCTTCCGGCCGTCACGAAACCTGCGGGCGCCTTCTCGATAATCGCCCGGCAGCGTTTCGCCCTTGCGCCGCCCGCCACGCCGGAGATGTACGCCGCCGTCTGCGTCTGCTGGCTGAATACGTCGCTTCTGCTGCCGTCGGCGCGGATGCAGTCGATGTACGCCCTGCGTTTCTCGCACCAGAGATGCTTGTTGACCGCCTTTGCGATTCCGTCGGCCAGCGAGGTCCATTTTTCGGCGAACGTTTTCTGTCCGATGAGCGTCGCGAGCTTCACTGCCTGCCGCAGACCGAGAACCGCCTGGCAGTTCAGGTGCGTGACGACGCCGTTCTGCGGCGTGTCCATCGCCGCCCAGTCGAACATGTTCCAGCCGGGCAGCTCGAACAGCCCGTCGGCGTTGAGGCATTTTGCGATGCCGGCGGCGTTGCGGCTGAGGTATTTCATCGCCTCGCGTGCAAAGGCCTTGTCGCCCGACAGCGTGTAGTGCTCCTGCGCCCATCGCATCCACAGGAAGCTCCATGCCGGCAGCACATTCCGCCACGCGCTTGGAACCTGGCTTTCGACGATGACGGATCGGTCCAGGCTTCGTCCGGCCAGCCGCCAGCATCGTGCGCTGAGGCGCGGGTCGCCGTTTGCCACAAGGTCCACCAGCGCCTCGTTGCGGGCATCGCCGACCCAGAACGTCTGCTCGTATGACGGGCAGTCGGTGTACGTGTCTTCGGCGCAGCAGCGGACGCTGTGAGCGCCGACGTGCCATATCTGCTCCAGCACCTTGTCGCTGCACGCGAAATCGCCGGCGCCGTCGACCGGGTATGTGCTCATCAGCACGCGAATCATGCGGACGCGAATCGGCCGGCTGAAATTGCGGAACGTCACCCACGAATAGCGGAAGCCGCGGCGGATCCATGTGCGGTATCGCTGGCGGCCTTCGCGGCAGACGTAGCGGAACGAGTTGTTCAGCCCCTCGGTGAGATTTTTCCGCCCGTCGCGCTGAATGAACTCGAAGCTGTAGCTGTCGACTATCGCACCGGCCGGAGCGTCAAGCTCGATTTCGTGGAAGCCCACGACCTCGCGCCCGAAATCCAGCAGCAGCCGCACGTCGCCGTCTTTGCACGGGTGAATAGTCGTCCAGTCGGTGTTGTCCTGCATTAGTGCGGTCGGCTCGTCGATTTTCGGCCGGGCTGCGACAGGACGCTCCGAAACGCAAATGGCATAGACGTCGACATCCGCGACCATGTGCTTCGCCAGCGGGGCGACGAATTTTTCCGCCAGGTCGGCGGCGGCCGGTTCGCCGCGAGTCCATATTTCCTCGAACCGTTCAGCCGTCGCGCCCGGCGCGAACTGCCTGTGTTGAACAATTTCGTTTTCGTATGTATTGTTCCACGGCGGCTCGCCGCTGCCGACGTCGAACGGTCCGACGGCCAGCCATGGCGTCGGCGATGTCCGTTCACTGCCGGACTGGTTGGAAAACCGCACGGGTTTTTGCGTCCAGATATTGATGACCGCCCACCAGTAATGCTCCATTTCGGGCATGCTGCCCATGAGTGTGTTCCAGCCGGCCTTGAGCTTCGCGTGCGCCACTCCGCCGTCAGTGTCCTGCAGCGACTTGTCGCTGAATTCGAGCGGCCGGCCGTTGAGCTTCCACTGCCGGGCCGGGCGGTTGTGCGGCAGCTGGAACTGAACCTGCTGCGGCTTGTCGCTGTGGATATGCGTCACGAGAAGCAGCCTGGCCCAGACCGGGTTGGCGGTCAGGTCGAGCGGCTGCAGCAGGTCGTGCGGGTTTATCGACCATGTGTAATTGCAAGGCCGGACGATTTCCGCGGCGCACAGACGTACCGGCTGGACCGGTTCACGCGTAAGCTGCGGAATGTCGCGATGCTCGAACCTGTCGTGCTCGCCCTCGCCGGCGGAGCGTAATACCGCAGCTTTCGGCCAGGCCGAATCGTCGAACTGCGGCTGCCGCCAGTCGTGCGGCAGCTTGTTCGCGTCGTACTGCTCCTCCCATGCCTGCATGCATGATATCCGCGGGACAGGCCAGCCGTAGGCGTCGGTCGCGACAGCTCGCCACGTGTCGTCCGTGACAACTTGACGCTGCGTTGCGCCTTCGCGCCAGTCGATCTGCGCGATGAGTCCAGGCCCGGTTGCAACGTACTGGAACGTGCCGATGCCGAAGTGCTGCACGGTGACCGTGACGACGTTTCGTCCCGGCTTCAGCACGCCGGCCAGGTCGTAGCTGTCCACCGGCCAGGGCGACGGCCACGAGCGGACAGGCCCGTGTCCCAGCCATTCGCCGTTGACGAACACCTCGTACCGTGTGTCGGCGGTTATCAGCAGATTTGCATCGAACGCGTCGCCGCCGATCTCGAACACGCGTCGGAAGCAGACGAAGTTGTTGTATTCCCTGTCTGCCTGGTGCGACCATATCCATTTTGCCCTGGCGTTGAACATGCGAAACATCTCCTGGTTTTGCGTCGTCGGCTTTGATTTTTAGGATTGGTCATGTATATACTCATACATCAGCAGCGTCGAGCGTTTTCCTTGCGGCATTTCGATTCTTAACGCCGGTTCGCTTCGACGATGTCTCAAAATTATGCAGCGGGAAATTTCGATGGGCAAGGCATCTTCAAACGACGGAGCGGGAGCGACCAAGGCCCAATCGCCTCCTCTGCTGATGAAACAGCCCGTCCAGATGCGGATGGTCTACGCGCTGACGCCGCTGCTTGTCGCCGGGATTTATTTTTTCGGCTGGCGAGTGCTGGCGCTGCTGCTTATCTGCCAGACGACGGGGTTCATCATCGAGTTTATCGCCTGCCGCCGGCGCGGAAAGGGCGTGTCGATGGCGAATTTCGTCACCTGCTGGCTGCTGGCGCTTTCGCTGCCGCCTACGACGCCGTTCTGGATAGCTGCGGCAGGCGCCGCCGTGGCCATTCTGTTCGGCAAGGAGGTCTTCGGCGGATTCGGGCGGAATATAGCCAACCCGGCCATCGTGGGAAGGGCGTTCATTTACGTATGCTTCCCGGTTCCGATTACCGCTAAGTTCGTGCCGGTGTTCAAGGGCTTCCCCGGCGGGTTCGCGCACTGGTCGTTCGAGAGTCTGAAAGAACTTCCCGCCTATCTGAGCCGCACGGGCATGCGTGTCTCCGACGCCGTCAGCCAGGCTTCGCCCCTGTGGGTTTATCGCGAATACCAGGAGCCGACAAACTGGCTCGACCTGCTGCTGGGCAACATCGGCGGTACGTTCACCACTCCGGACGGCGCGCATCGGATACTTTCGGCCGGGAGCATCGGCGAGGGCTGCGGCCTGCTGATTGTTCTGGCTGCTGTTTATCTGCTGGCGACCCGGACGGCCAACTGGCGGCTGATGCTGAGCGGGCTGGCGGGAGTGGTGTTCGCCAACACGCTGTTTCGCGACATTTTGGGATTTTCCGGCCCCGGCGGGGTTCCGCCGCTGGAGATAAACCTGCTCGCCGGCACGACGCTTTACGTTCTGGTCTTCATGGTCACCGAGCCGGTCACCGCACCGAGCAAAAAATCGGCGATGTTCGCCTACGCGTTTTTCATTGGTTTCTGTATCGTCGTCCTGCGGTGGCGGGGCGTGTTCGTGGCGGCAGCATCGTTTTCGCTGCTTCTGGGCAACCTTATCGCACCGCTGCTTGACCTTGGCGCCGGTTGGCTCGAGAACCGCAAAAAAACGAAAGGGGCTGCGGCATGAAGTTCGACATAAACAAAAGCCCCGCTTACGTGATTATCTTTTCGCTGACGGTTTCGGCCGTATTCACCTTTGCGATAATGTCGCTGCATGCCCTGACCGAATCGACGGTCAAGGCTAACGAGAAACTGCTTACCGAAAAGGCTCTGGTTGACGTGTTCGGTCTGGGAAACATCAAGGACATGAGCGATAAAGAAATCGCCAGACTTGTCGCCGGCCGGATAGCCGGATACGAAGATCCGGACGCCGACAAGAGCGACATGAGGCGCAGTCCGATAGTCATCACGGACCCTCAAAGCGGCAGGAAATTCAAAATCCTTGTCGCGTTCAAGGCGGACCTTTCACCCGACGCCAAGCCTGACATACACGCCCGCGACAAAATCGCAGGTTACGCGTTTCCGATAAGCGGCGTCGGCTTCTGGGCGAGAATAGACGGCTATCTCGCAGTCACCCCGGACTGCAAACAGACGCTCGGCGTGGTGTTCCTCAGGCACAGCGAGACGCCGGGCCTGGGCGGCAGGATAAGCGAGCCGGAGTTCCGCGACCAGTTCCGCCCGCACAGGCGCCAAGGTGAATCCGAAGCGAGAGGCCTTGATATTACGCCGCCGAAGTCGGGCGGTTACATTAACATAACCCGGCAGGCCCCCGATCCGGGCAGTCCGGGATACGACCGGCACGTGGATGCGATAACCGGTGCGACAGGCACGTCGAAGGCCGTCGAAAAATTCATGAACAGGGACATCGAACAATTCGTCCGGGCGGCCCGGGCGGCCGGGCTTACTGGAGAAGGCGACTGACATGGCCACGCCACAGGACAAAGTGACGGCGAGGCAGGCGCTGCTGACGCAGATATGGGCGGAGAACCCCATCTTCCGTCAGGTGCTCGGCATCTGTTCTGCGCTGGCGGTGACCAATCGCATGTTCAACACGCTGCTGATGTGCGGCGGGCTTATCTGGGCGACGACGATGAGCGGGATTACCGTGAGCCTGCTGCGGAACTACATTCCGCGGCGAGTACGCATGATGATCAACGTGCTGATAATCGCGGTTTACGTAATCGTGGTGGATATAGTGCTGCGAGCGTACTTTGCGGAGGTGCACAAAGATATCGCTGCGTACGTCGGACTGATAATAACCAACTGCATCGTGCTCGGGCGGCTGGAGGCGTTTGCGTCGAAGAACAAACCCCTGCCCGCCTTCGCCGACGGCCTGGGCGCCGGGCTGGGCTATTCGATGCTGCTTATGAGCGTCGCGACGATTCGCGAGATACTCGGTTTCGGCACGGTGTTCGGGTACGATATTTCAATGTGGGGCACGACGCTGCGGGCGTGGATGGCGGCGAATAACTCGCAGTGGGTGATCATGGTCATGCCGCCCGGCGCGTTCTTCGTGCTGGGCGTGATGGTGTGGATAGCGCGAGGCATCGCGATGCGCAAGGAAGCCGCCTCGCCGCAGAAAGCGGGAGGCGCCAAATGATTTCAATGCTGGCCCAAGCGCAAACCAACGTCGAAGCCGCCCCGGCCGTCAGCATGCTGGTGATTCTTGTTTCCGCTGCCGTCACCGAAAACATCCTGCTGACGCGATTCCTCGGCCTCTGCCCGTTCCTTTCGATCAGCCGCGAACTTAAAAGCGCGTTCGGCATGGGGCTGGCGGTGATGTTCGTGACGACCTTCACCGTGTATCTGAATTCGCTGCTGTACTGGTACGTGCTGACGCCGCTGGAGCCGTACGGCGTTCCGGCTGAGAGCCTCAAGCTGATATTGTTCATCATTGTCATCGCAGCCTTCGTGCAGCTTGTCGAAATGATAATGGAACGCATCAGCCTTAAGCTTTACTACGCGTTCGGCATATTCCTGCCTCTTATCACCGTCAACTGCGCGATACTCGGCGCCAGCCTGTTCATGGTTAACAAGGGCTTCCGGGGCTTCGATTCGCTGATTTACGGTTTCGGATCGGGCATGGGCTGGTTCATTGCGATAGTTCTTATGGCCGGGCTGCGATGGCGGATGCGGAAATCCCGCGTGCCGAAGGCGCTGGAAGGTCCCGGCATCACACTGATAATCGCCGGCATAATGGCATTGGCGTTCGTTATTTTCACCGGAATGATAAAGGTTTAATCCGCAAGTGATACAAGTCCTGATAGCTACCGCCCTGGTCTGCCTGCTGACGACTGTGTTCGCCGTGCTGCTGCTTGCGGCTGAGCGGATACTGGTCAACTACGGCACATGCAAAATCGATATCAACTCCGGCGGCAAACAGTTCGAGGCGGAAGGCGGAAGGGATCTGCTGGCGACGCTGCGGGCCGAGGGAATATACCTGGCATCCGCGTGCGGCGGACGCGGTACGTGCGGCTACTGCAAAGTGAAAATCACCGGCGGCGGCAGCCCGCTTTCGCCCACTGAAATTCCGCTGCTTACCGAGCAGGAAATCAGGGACGGCGTCCGCATAAGCTGCCAGTGCAAGGTCCGCAACGACCTGGCCATCGAAATCCCCGAAGAATTGCTGTCTGTCAAGGAGTTCCGCGGGACCGTTGAGAGGATTCGCGATCTTACCCGCGACATCAAGGAACTGCGCATAAAACTCATCGAGCCGGAGACAATCGAGTTTACGCCCGGAAAGTATGTCCAGCTGGAAACGCCCGCCTACGGCGACAATCCCGAGCCGGTCTTCAGGGCGTACAGCATCTCCAGCCCGCCGAGCGATAACAGGCACATCGAGCTTATTATCCGCCTGGTTCCCAACGGCATCTGCACGACGTGGGTGTTCACTCGGCTCAATGAGGGCGACGAGGTGAAGTTCACCGGTCCGTTCGGCGACTTCCGCCTGAGCGAGACCGGCAGGGAAATGGTCTGGATTGCCGGCGGGTCGGGCATGGCGCCGTTCTGGTCCATGATCCGCCATATGAAAGAGAAGGGCATTTCGCGAAAGTGCAATTATTTCTTCGGAGCCGTCAAAGAACAGGACATGTTTTTCATCGACGAACTGCGGCAGCTTGAAAGCGAGCTGGACTGGTTCACGTTCACGCCGGCTCTTAGCGGAAATGACGTCGGCGACAGCTGGAAGGGCGAGCGAGGCCTGATAACCGACGTGGTCGGCAGGCATATCGGCGACGGCAGCGAGAAGGAAGGCTACCTTTGCGGCTCGCCCGGGATGATAGACGCGTCGATAAAGGTTCTCAACGAACACGGCATTACCGAGGATAAAATCTTCTACGACAAATTCGCGTAATATGAAACACAGTCCTTACATTCAGAAAGTTATCCGGCGGATGGCGCCGGGGGTGTTCTGCCGGGACGGTTTTCTCGGCACTGACACCCGCCCGCTGGAGGATATTCTCGACGCCGACCGGTCAGCCGTCGAGTCGCTGGGAACGACGCACGAGCGAATCGCGGCCGGGCTGGCTGCGATTCTCGACGCGGCAATGGCGGCTCAGGGCGCGGAAGTCAGCGTCGGCGCCGGTGAAAACCTGCGGGCGGTTTACCGCGAAGCGATGGGGCGGATACCAAGCCCCTTTGGCGACGGCGTCTGGCCTAAAGGCGAGGTGGAGCTTACCGACACTCGAACCGGCGGAAAATATTTCTTCACGCCGCTGTCGGTTAACATGATAGCCGCCCACGGATTCTACCAGGGCCGCGGCTCGCGATATCGTATTGAGCCGGATGCAATTTGTAGGATTCTGGGGATTGTTTGATTTGAAAAGCCGGGACTTTGTCGCTTCGTTCCTCGCCACAGCCTGCACGGGTGAGGTCGGCTTGTAGATTGTAGGCTGGGGCAGCTTGCCCGTACGGGAAGCCCCACCTTGTTTTTAAGATTTTGTAAAGAATCGGCTCATAGGGGCAGCCGGGAAGGGTCATTTTCTTGCTCTGCGGGGCGGGGGAGGGTACTCTGTGTCTGTTTCCTGGAAGCATGAAATGCCGAATGATGCAGTTAACATGTGCGAGCGCCCCATAGGCGTGTTTGATTCGGGGATAGGCGGCCTGACCGTCGTCCGCGAACTCGGCTCGGCGATGCGCGGCGAGGATATCGTATATCTGGGCGATTCGGCCCGCGTGCCGTACGGCATAAAGTCGCTTTCAACCGTGCGTCGCTTCGCCCGCGAGGACGCCGCGTTTCTTCTGCGGTTCGATCCCAAGATGATAGTCGTCGCCTGCAACACCGCCTCAGCCGCCGCCATCGACGTGCTGCAGGAGACCTGCCCCGTGGAAGTCATCGACGTAATACGCCCCGGCGCCGCAGCCGCCGTTGAAGCCACCGATGCGCCCATCGGCGTAATCGGAACCGAGGCGACAGTCGCATCCGGCGCGTACGAGCAGGCGATAGCCAGGCTGGACGCGAAGCGTAAAGTTATTTCCGTGGCATGCCCGCTGCTGGTGCCGATTGTCGAAGAAGGCCGCGACGAAAACGACCCCATCGTGCTTTCGGTGCTGAGCGATTATCTGCGGACGCTGCAGCGCCACAGGCCCGGCGCGCTGATACTCGGCTGCACGCATTATCCGCTGCTGGCAGGCGCTATCGGCAAGCTCATGGGGCCGGGCTGCACGCTGGTGAGTTCAGCGGCGGCGGCTGCAAGGGAAACCCAGCGGCGACTGGGCCTGTCCGGCATGAGAAGCCCCCGCAGCAGCGGCGGAAGGCTCACTTGTTACACTACTGACAATCCGCAGCGGTTCGCCCGTGTCGGCGAGCGGTTCGGCGGGCGAACGATAGATCACGTCGAGTTCATCGGCACCGATGAGCTTGAGGCTGTCCATCAGAGTTGAGAAGTATGATGAAGCAAAAGAATCATATTAAGGATTTTGAAAAATTGCATTTCGTCGAATGTTGTATATCGCGTTCCGCAAGTAAGTCTTTGAATCGCGATTCGCGATTCGCGATTCGCGAATTGTCCGTTAAAATTCGTGACGCCTCACTTTCATGTTTTGTGTTTATGTTTGCAGCAGCATCACTGCTGTTTTTTGTTGCAGGCTGCAAGGGCGACGCCGACCGCGAAAGCTTCAGCCTGGACAAGATGATAAAGGACATGTACGGGCCGAGCGGCAAGGAACTGGCCGAGATGGCCGTCGACCCCAACGACCCGGACCGACGGCGCGAAGGCATATCGAAGCTGTCGTCGAAATCATGGGGCCGCAAAGACCCGTACCTCAGCGTTTACTCGATGATACTTCGCCGCGACAAGGATGCGTCGGTCCGCAGCGCCGCAGCACGCGCGCTGGGACTTGCCGAAGATACCAAATATATACCTGACCTGGCAGCGGCACTTACCGACGAGTCAGAGGCTGTCCGCTGGGACGCGGCCGTCGCCCTCGGACAGATGCCCGGCGAAGAAAGCGTCGCGCCGCTGAAGGACGCAGCCGTCGGCGACACGTCGGCTGACGTTCGTATGGCCGCCGTCAAAGCGCTCGGCAAATACCGCCGACGGGACGTGCTGGTGACGCTTACCAAGTGCCTGGATGACCCTTCCTTCGGCGTGCGGTTCGAAGCACACGAGGCGATGGTGACGATAACCGGCGTGGACCGCGGGTATGAAGTTTCGGACTGGGAGCAGTTCGTCGCTAATTTCGACCCCAATGCCGAACTGCCATCGGAATCGGGACGGTGGTGGAAATGGTTCGGCGAAAAAGACAAGAAGGACGGCAGCCTGCTGAAGGATGATAAAGCGGGATCGGCCGTCAAGCATGACAATCAGGCCGGCAGCGGTGACGCGGCGAAGGGGTAATGCTTATGCCGGATAATAAGGACAAGCCGTTTTACCTGACGACGCTCGATAACGGCTGGACTGTCGGCCGTTTCACCGCGCTGGACGAACTGGATGGCGTCGTTCACATGGTGACTACACGCGATTCGCTCGACCCGTCGCTGATTGCGTCCGACCGCGATGCCGCGGCGGCTAAGGTTGCCGAGGCGCTTGGGGTCGATTCAGTCGGATTCTGCGAGCAGATTCATGGACGTGAGGTTCTCGGCGCCGGCTGCGGCGGGCAGCTTGGCAGGGCCGACGGACTCGTCACGAATGTCACGTCGCTCGGCGTGATGGCGTTCAGCGCAGACTGCCCGCTTGTATTGATTGCCGATTCGGTAAGCGGGGCGGTCGGCGTGGCCCATGCGTCGTGGCGGGGAACGGTGGGGCGGATAGCTTCGGAACTGGTGATGCAGATGCACAGCCGCTTCGACGCGGCGCCTGACGACCTGACGGCATGCATAGGACCGTCGGCCGGACCATGCTGCTACGAAGTGCAGAACGACGTCTTCACCGCCGTCGTCGGCGGGCTTGGCAGATACGCCGAACGGTTCTTCGTGCGGAAAGGCGACAAGCTGCTGTTCGACCTGTGGGCTGCGAACGTCGATGAACTTATGCGTGCGGGCGTGCCGGCCGAAAGCATATATTGTGCGAGAGTGTGCACCATCTGCTGCAACAAACAGTACCCCAGCTACCGGGCCGAGGGCGACAAGGCGGGACGGTTCGTCGCCGTCATCGGAAGAAAATAGCGTCAGTCTTTTTTCATGTAATCGGGAATCGGTATTATTTCGCCTTCGCGGTTGACGCATGCCAGCGTCGTTTCTGCCGTCGCCAGCAGCAGGCCGTCGCGTTTGCGTTTCAGTTCGTACGCATGGTCGATGCGGGCTGCGCCCATTTTGGTGATTCGCGTTGTCAGCACGAGTTCGTCGTCATATCGGGCGGGGGATATGAATTTCGCGGAGCACTTGGCTACGACGAAGAAAACGTTCCCGGCCTCCATGTCGCGATACGCCAAACCCTGGCTGCGCAGAAGCTCGGTCCGTCCCATCTCGAAATAGACCCAATAGCGGCTGTGATGAAGAACGCCCATCTGGTCCACTTCGGCGTATCGGACGCGAATTTCAATATCGCACGTGTTCGGCATGTCGGTCATGGCCCGCTCCCGCTGGTGTTTTACAACAGCTTGTCTGTTAAGGCTTTGCGCGTCAATGCCCGGATTTTACCATTCCGGGCGGCCCGGTCAAGGATTCGTCGCGGCCGGCGGAAGTTTTAAATACCGCTAAAATAGCAATTGTTGCGGCGAAAATACCTTGAATCCCTGCCGCCGCCGCGTATTATGAACGAACTTCGTTTTTTGGCATTTGCGCTACCAGTGTAATCTGGCGGAAAGGATTAATGGTTTCAGTATGATTAAGGTCAAGGCAAGAAGCAATGAGTCTGTCGAGCAGATGATGCGGCGTTTCAAGAAGATGTGCGAGAAGGAAGGCCTCAACCGCGATATCAAGCGCAACAGCTATTATGAAAAGCCCTCCGAGCGCAAGCGCCGCCGACAGCGTAAGAGCCTCAAGAGAGTTACGCTGGATTAATCAGTCTGCCGCAAACTGCAGGACTCGATATGGATTCTTGCTTTGATTGACAAAGCTGACTTCCACGGAAGGAAAAGACGGGCCATGATTCTCACCAGGACTGCACGCACCGCCCGATTCGGCAGGGAGGCGTGCTGAATGCCCCGCCCGGGCGCCCCCATGATATTGAACTGCGTTCGGATTCCAGTGTATCCGGACCGACACCGGAAAACCCAAGATATAAGGATAAGGAAGCAGGACCGTGAGCACTCCAAGCACTATGTCTGAAACTAGTCGTTTACGACTCGCTCTGCTTGCATTGCTGGCCGTGGTTGCCGTTACCGCTGGTACGGCGATGGCTGGCGAAGAAGGCGGCAACCCGATATCGGAACTTCCGCATATATGGTGGATAGCACCGGCAGGCGCGCTGCTCGCTTTGCTGTTCGCGTACGTTTTCTACCGCCAGATGAAAAAGGCAGACCCGGGCGGCGCCCAGATGCAGGAAATCGCCGGCCACGTCGCAAAGGGTGCGATGGCCTACCTGAAGCGGCAGTACAAGGTCGTCGGCGTGTTTTTCGTCGTCGTGTCGGCCATACTGTTCGTGATGGGCTGGGTGTTCCATGTCCAGCACAGGATCGTCTTCGTGGCGTTCCTGACGGGCGGCTTCTTCAGCGGCCTGTGCGGGTTCCTCGGCATGAAGACCGCGACGCTGGCCTCCAACCGCACCGCGCAGGGCGCGAAGGAAAGCCTCAACCGCGGCCTGACCGTGGCGTTTCGTGCAGGAGCGGTCATGGGCCTGGTCGTTGTCGGCTTCGGCCTGCTGGACATCTGCGGGTGGTTCCTGGGCCTGCGGTTCTTCACCGAGATGAGCCTCGTTGAAATCACTGTCGTCATGCTGACGTTCGGCATGGGCGCAAGTTCACAGGCCCTGTTCGCCCGCGTGGGCGGCGGCATTTACACCAAGGCCGCCGATGTCGGTGCGGACCTTGTCGGCAAGGTTGAAGCCGGCATTCCCGAAGACGACCCGCGCAACCCGGCCACCATAGCCGACAACGTCGGCGACAACGTCGGCGACGTCGCAGGCATGGGCGCCGACCTCTACGAGAGCTATTGCGGCTCGATTCTCGCGACGGCGGCGCTCGGCGTTTCCGCCGTCGTCTCGATGGGCGTTGCGGACAAGGCCAAGGAAATGTCATATGCACTGAAGCTGCTGGCTGCCCCGATGGTGCTCGCCGGCGTCGGCATTCTGCTTTCGCTGGTCGGCATCTTCATGGTGCGGACGAAGGAAGACGCAAGCATGAAGCAGCTTATGGGCGCTCTCATGCGTGGCGTCATCGGTTCCAGCGTTCTCATTATTGCGGCGGCCGCCGGCATCTGCTGGTATCTGTTCGGCGACATTCCGGGCATCAACTGGCTGGGCATCTGGGGCGCGATATTCGTCGGCATGGTTGCGGGCGTGATTATCGGCAAGGCTACCGAGTATTACACCAGCTACGACTACAAGCCCACCAGGCATGTTTCGCAGAACGCCACGACAGGCCCGGCCACGGTAATTATTTCCGGCCTGGCCGAGGGCATGAAGTCGACCTGGCTGAGCATTTTCACGATTATCATCGGCATCGTCATGGCGTACTCGTTCGCGGGCGGCGGTGAAAACCAGCTTCTCGGCCTGTACGGCGTGGGCATCGCAGCGGTCTCCATGCTGGCGACGCTCGGCATTACGCTGGCGACGGACGCGTACGGCCCGATAGCCGACAACGCCGGCGGCAACGCCGAAATGACGCACCAAGACCCCTCGGTCCGCAAGAAAACCGACGCGCTCGATTCGCTCGGCAACACTACTGCGGCGATGGGCAAGGGTTTCGCAATCGGCTCGGCCGCCCTTACGGCACTGGCGCTGCTGGCTGCTTATGTCGAGGAAGTCCGCATCGGCCTGGTCCGCGAAGGACAGACTGCCGTGGTGAAAACCATGGAATCAGAGAAGGCCGACAATAAGGCCGCTTTCATTACGGGCGACGTCAGGCATGCCGTCGTCCTGAATGCCAACGGCGACAAGCTTGGTGTCAAATTCCATGAAGGCACGGGAAAAGATGCGTATGACTCCATAATGGTCCTTTCCGGCCAGAAAAAACTTCTGAAATCGGGTGACAATGTCGGCATCACGGGCCTTACCATCGATCCCGACACGAATATCGTATCTTTCACCATCGGCGGCAAGCATTATGAAGGCGTCCTGGCCAGCAAGGCATCGCTGAGGCAGTACATGGATTATTACGGCGTGAACCTGATGAACCCCAACGTGCTCTGCGGTATATTCGCGGGCGTGCTGCTGGTGTTCCTGTTCAGCGCGTTGACGATGAAGGCCGTCGGCCGCGCCGCAATGGCCATGGTTCAGGAAGTTCGCCGCCAGTTCAAGGAAATCCCGGGCATTCTGGAAGGCAAAGGCGAGCCTGATTACGCCAAGTGCGTCGATATATCGACTGCCGGCGCTCAGAAGGAAATGATCTTCCCGTCGCTGCTGGCCCTGGTTGTGCCGGTTGTCGTCGGTCTGACGCTCGACGTCGGCGGCGTGCTCGGCCTGCTGGCCGGCGGCCTGGCGTGCGGTTTTGCAATGGCGATATTCATGGCAAACTCAGGCGGTGCGTGGGACAATGCCAAGAAGTACATTGAAACCGGCGAACACGGCGGCAAGGGCAGCCCGGCCCACAAGGCGGCCGTCGTCGGCGACACCGTCGGCGACCCGTTCAAGGACACGTCAGGCCCGAGCCTGAACATTCTCATCAAGCTGATGAGCATGGTTTCGGTCGTCTTCGCCGGACTGATTGTGAAGTACGCCCCGGAAATCGGCCTGTTCTTCAAGTCGATTACGGGCCTTAACTAATCGGGAGCGGCGAGTAATGGCGAAAAAAGCGGGCGGCAAACAAACGGCGAGTCCCAAAAGGCTTGCCATCGAAGCCGCCCGCATTGCGCACCACGATAACGCCGAAGAGATTATCGTCATCGACCTTCGCGGAATAAGCCCGGTGACGGATTATTTCGTGATATGCACCGGCACCAGCGACCGCCAGATGCGCACCGTCGGGGACGATATCTGCGAGTACGGCCGGTCGGTGGGGCAGCGGGTCTGGCATGTCGCGGGCGAAGAAAGCGGCGAGTGGATCGTTCTGGACTTTGTGGACGTTGTGGTGCACATTTTCAGCGAGACACATCGGCGGTATTATGAACTGGAACTCATGTGGGGCGACGCGCCCCGCGTAGACTGGGAAAAATAATCTTCTGTTTGTTTTCGTGATAATTGTTTGGTCGCACGGTAACTTGGGAAAGCTGCTATCCGGATTTAAGAAAACTGTCTCAGAAAGTAGATAGTGGAAAGTAGACCGCAGGAGAGCAATATTAAGGCAGATTATCAGGTAAAGGCGTTATTTCAACTTTCTACTATCTCCTGCTCTCCTGCTCTAGCTGCCCCTTGGGGAGCAGCTCCGAGGGCCGGAATATGGACATCGAGCAGGTTTTGAAGGACCGTCTCATCGAGGCTATCAAAAAGTCTCTTAATCCGTGCCCGCTTATCGGGGAGAAATGGTTCAAATTCCGGCCGAGCGGTGATCCGGCGCATATGATGTTCACCGGCATAGCCAAACTTTCGAAGGCCACCAAATGCCGCCCGCAGCGGCTGTCGGAAACGATCATAAATAACTTCAACCACGATGGAATAAATGTCTCCATCCGTACGAAAGGCGACGGGACAATTCTTCTGAAAGTCGCCGACGCGTGAAAGTTTTTAAAAGAGCGATGAAATGAATTTGCGGCAGATGCTCGAAACCCGGATTTCCGAGGCCCTCGCCGATGCCGGCGCTGAAAATTCGCCGGCGATGATTTCGCCCTCGGCACGACCGGAGTTCGGCGACTACCAGGCCAACGGCTGCATGGCTGCCGCAAAGAAGCTCAAAACCAATCCACGCAAACTCGCCGAACAGGTCGCCGCGGCGGCTGCCGGAAAGCTTGCTTCAATCGCGACCGTCGAGGTGGCGGGTCCGGGCTTCATCAATATAAAGCTCAGCGATGCGTGGCTGGGCGCAGAACTTTCCGCACGCCTCGATGACGAACATCTCGGCGCAGTCAAACCGGCAGAGCCGAAAACCGTCGTCGTCGATTATTCCGGCCCGAACCTCGCGAAAGAAATGCACGTCGGCCACCTGCGCAGCACGATTATCGGCGACAGCCTGGCGCGAATACTCGACTTCCTCGGCCACAAAGTAATCCGACAGAACCACGTCGGAGACTGGGGAACGCAGTTCGGGATGCTTACGGCTTTTCTGGAGGAAGAAGAATCTAAAGCAACTGATGAACTTAATGCACTTGGTCAGAATGTTGAAAGAATCACGTCAACTTATTTGCCGGATATAGAGATGTTTTATCAGAGAGCCAAGAAACTCTTTGATGATGATCCAATGTTTGCGAATAAGGCGCGTGAATATGTTGTGAAATTGCAAAGCGGCGATTCCAGGGTACGCAAGATATGGCAGCGTTTCCTGGAACTGTCACTGGAGCATTGCAAAAAAGTCTATGGCAAATTGAATGTTCTTCTTACCGAGTCTGACGTTCGCGGCGAGAGCGCATATAACGACGACTTGCCGAACGTAATTGCCGCACTCGATAAAAAGGGCCTGCTCAGTGAGTCTGAAGGCGCGAAGTGCGTCTTTCTTGACGGGTTCAAAAACAAGGACGATGAGCCGCTGCCCGTTATCGTCCGGAAGTCCGACGGCGGCTACCTCTACGCCACAACCGACCTGGCGGCCATCCGGTATCGCGTCGGCGAACTGAAAGCCAATCGCATTCTCTACGTCACAGACTCGCGGCAGATACTGCACTTCCAGCAGATATTCGCTGTCGCGCGCGAGGCCGGGTTCGCAGGCGGGGACGTGTCGCTGGAGCACGTTCCGTTCGGCATGATGCTCGGCGAGAACGGCCGGCCATTCAAGACGCGCGAGGGCGGCACGGTGAAGCTCATGGACCTGCTCGACGAGGCCGAGCAGCGTGCGAGAAAACTCGTCGCCGAAAAGAACCCGGAGCTTGCGGAAAATGAAATCGCCGAAGTCGCCCACAAGGTCGGCATCGGAGCCGTCAAATACGCCGATCTCGCCCACAACCGCATGAGCGACTACGTGTTTTCATGGGAAAAGATGCTCTCTCTCGATGGCAACACGGCTCCATACATGCAGTACGCCTGCGCCCGCGTCCGCAGCATTTTCCGGAAGGGCGAGTCCACAGATTGCACAGATTTCACTGATTCAAAAATAATCATTACGGAATCTGCCGAGCGGGCGCTCGCCATCAAGCTGCTGCAGTTTCCGGAAATCGTCGAGACGGTGGCTGCGGAATGCACGCCGCACGTCCTGTGCGGGTACCTGTTCGAGCTGGCCGGTGCGTTCATGGGCTTCTACGAAAGCTGTCCCGTCCTGAAGGCCGACGAGCCGACCCGCCGCAGCCGACTGCAGATGTGCCATCTCACCGAACAGATCATATCGAAGGGCCTGGAACTTCTGGGCATCGAGACGCTCGAAAAAATGTAGAATCGCCGAAACGCGCGAAACAATTGACATCGGGGCCGGTTCAAATATAAGTTCATTGTTGGCAAGAATTTACATTCACGCGTGACCCGAATACATCGCTGCGTAGGCGAATAAAACGGGTGCCGGACACTGCGTAACTGCTGAATTCGCGAACGGACAGAGCAAGGAGTATGAAAATGCTTAAGGCGATGCGTCGCGTGATTATGGTGGCGGTTCTGGCATCTTTTTACGGAATAAGTGTGGGAGGCGAGCCTGTGTCTGCTGCATCTATTCAACTCGTTGGTCACGTAAATTACTGTGTGGCTCCGGACCAGTACGACTTTTCGCAGTCATATTTTCTGCCGGTGAAATTCCGGCCGATAGCCGCAACGGTGCCCGGCCTCGACAAGTGCGAGATGTCGCTGGACGGCAAGTGGCGGATACATCCTACAACGCCGCCCGACGGCTTCCAGAACGCCGAGGCCGGCGAAGGCTGGTCCGACTTCACCGTGCCGGGCCAGTGGCGTCAGCAGGGCTTCGACAGGGCGCCGGATGATTGGTGGGTTCCGCGCGAAACGCCCATGGACAATGTCGTCGGGATGATGAAGGAATTCGACGCCCCGAAGTCATGGGCGGGAAAACGGATTATCCTGCGCTTCGAGGCCATTCATTCCGGCGTGACATACTGGCTGAACGGCAAAAAGCTGGGCTACAGCGAGAATCTTTTCACTCCGGTCGAGTTCGACGTTACTGACAGCGTCAGTTTCGACAAGACCAACCGCCTGGCCCTGTCGATGAAAGTAAAGACCGAATCGGAAAACGCGTCATTCTCTTCGGGATACGCTTTTCATAATCTCGGCGGCATCGACAGGTCGGTGCATCTGTTCGCGCTGCCGACGACGTACATATCCCGCCTGCACTACACGACTCCGCTGGATGAGCAGTACAGAAACGCGACGCTGTCGCTCGACATATCCGTGGACAACCCGACAGACAAGTCGGTCAGCGGCCTGTCGCTCGTTATGACATTAACCAGCCCGGACGGGCAGAGCGTGAAGCTCGAGCAGTCGAAGTTCGACCTGCCGGCCGTCGAGCCGGGCGAGAGCCGCTTCTCGCCGAAACTTTCGGTAATCAATCCGGCAAAGTGGAGCGATGAGAAACCGAATCTCTACAAGCTTACTGTGGAGCTGCAGCAGGACGGCAAGGCTGCCGAGCGAGTCGAGCAGGCGGTGGGCTTCCGTCAGATTGAGATAAAAAACAAGCAGCTTTGCATCAACGGCAGAGGCGTCAAACTCAGGGGCGTGCTTCGTCACGAGGTTAATCCGCTTTCCGGGCGGGCTGACACGGCCCAGTTCGGCGAACCTGACGTCAAACTTTTCAAGTACTCCAATTTCAATTACGTGCGGACCATTCACTATCCGGCTACGCGGCAGTTCCTGGATGCGTGCAACCGGCTGGGCATGTACGTCGAAAGCGAAGCTCCGTTCTGCTGGACGCAGCTGTACCAGAGCGACGATCCGAAGCTCGCAAAACACTTCCTTACTGCTGCCGCGGCGATGCTGGAATACAACCGTAACGACCCGGCGGTTATCAGCTGGTCCATTGTGAACGAGTCGCCGGTCGGCTGCTGTCTCCTTGAAACACTGAAGCTACTCCGCAAGGAGGATACGTCGCGGCTGGCCGTCTCCAATGGAGACGTCGTGCCCGACTGCCAGCTGATGACATGGCATTATCCGGCGTTTCCGTTCGAGGTCGGCTCGGGGTTCGACGTTGAGCCTCGCCCGACATCGTTCGATGAATACATTCCGCTCATGATGCTTTATTATCCGGAAGAATATGACCTGAATCCCGGCCTGAATACCACGTGGTCGGAAGGCCAGAACTCGCCTTCTTCCTACATCAGTCAGGTTTATGCGTCCCGCCACGTCATCGGCGGGGCGATTTGTGCAGTCGGCGACGAGGAGTTCTATTTCGCCGACAAAAGCGTCAAGGGCTACGGCTGCTGGGGATTCTTCGACGTCTGGCGGCGCAAGAAAAGCATATCGTGGGATGCCAAGCTCATGCATTCGCCGGTCTGGATACCGGTTCGCGAAATCGTCTTCAAGCCCGGGCAGAAGGATGTGAAGATTCCGATTGAAAACCGCTATTCGTTCACCGACCTGGGCGAGCTTGCCTGCACGTGGGAGCTTGGCTGCAGCAGCGGCAAGCTTCCGATGTCGCTGCCTCCCAGGAGCGAGGGCGAGCTTGAAATCGCTCTGCCGGCCGGCGCCGAACCGGGGCAGAAACTCATCCTGCGCTTTGCAGACGACAAGGGCGAGCTTGTATCGGCCCACGTCGTGAAGCTTGTCGCATCTACGACGAAACGCACGCCTTACTTCGAGATTTCTCCGACCTCCAGGCCCGCCGAGCGGACCATCAAAATGGACGGCACGTTCGACGACTGGAAGGACATGGAGCCTGTTACCAAAGGCGAGCACGCCGAAACGGTCGGCGACGGGCGTGAAGGAAACGATATTGAAGCCGTCTGGATGGCCGCCGACGCGGATAATCTTTATATCTCCATCAAGTGCAACGGCCCCATTACTACAAAAGTTCAATGGGCGCTGACATCGCTGCTCATAGATGCGGACGAGAACGAGTTTACGGGTTTTGCGGCCCAGCATCTCGGCGTGGAATATCTGGTTCAGCCCGTTGCCGAAGCGCGCACCGACATGACGTTCCTGCGCAGAAGGGACGGACAGAACAATACCGCATGGGGCGGGTGGGAGCGTCCACCCGTTACCGTCGAGAATACGTACTTCATCGGCAAGGGCGCCGACAACAACCGCGTCGAGATGTGTATTCCGTGGGGAAAAATCGGCGTGAAGAATCCGGCTGAGGCGAAGCTCCGCTTCAGGATCGTCGATGGCAGCGTATTTCTGAATGAGGGCAAGGGCGACTGGGTGCCGGATGCGCACCCGCGGTTTATTCCTCCCGTTCCGAAGGGCGGCTGCCCGAAGTGGACCGATGACGCCGATGTCCTGACGGTAGAGGGCGACAATTTCCGTATGGCGATTAACAAGGCTACAGGCAAGATTGAACAGGGCGACGGCGGCGAAAAGCCTTCCGTTCCGCTGCTGGAGATGCCGAGTCCGTATTTTTCGCTGGCCGGCGAAATGAACATGCGCAGCCTGGCCCGGCCCGGCGGCATTCCGTTTGCGGAATACGCAGATACAACGACAAGGAAGGTCGAATCAATCACGGCCCAGCAGCGTGGCGACGCACTGGCGATAAAAATTCAGGAAAGCTACAAGGATTTCAACGGCTCCTGCGAGCTGCTTATCGACAAGACCGGCCTGGCCGTCCTGTCTTTTGATTACACATATTCCGGCAGTTCGTTTTCCATCGGCGAAACGGGACTTCAGATGCTGTTCGACAAAAAGTGCCGCCAGATAAGCTGGGAACGCGATACGGAGTGGGACATTTATCCCGACGACAATATCGGCCGGCCCAAGGGTACGGCCTGCGCCGACATGCCGGAGAAATGGCGCGATACTGCCGGAATGACGCCGTATCTCGCAAAGCCGACCTGGCCGTGGGAGCTGGATGCGAACCGGTTCGGCACGAGGGACTTCCGCTCCTCGAAGTATCACATATACAGCGCGTCGCTTCTCGCGCCGGACGGATCGGGCATAAACGTTGCATCAAACGGCACCACGACGGATGTCCGCGCCAATCTCGCTGCAAACGGCGTGGTGTTTCACATTCTCAACGGTCACAAGCCTGCTCGGGTCCTGAGCGGCGGCCTCTGCTATCGTTATTTCGACCAGATGTGGGCCGGCTGTAAAGTCACGGGCAGTTTTTCAATTAAATTGCTTGCGCCTTCCGGCGAACCTGGGACTGAATAAGCGGGTTTAACCAACACCGGCGCAGTGGCGGCCGGAGCGGCGTTTGCCTCGCCGCGCTCCGTTGGGTTAAACTGAAAGGATATATGCAATGAAACGATTATCGGGCTTGCTGGTTCTTCACGCTCTCACTCTGCTTCTGTTCACAGGCCAAAGTTACGGCGGGGCAATTACCGTCGGCTCGCTGCTGGCCGAGATGACCGACTTGGCCGGGATGGCGGAGTTTCCGTCGCCGGCGTATACCTGCAAACAGTTCTCCAGCTATGACCGGGCGGCGAAAAGCCCCAAGGAAAACTGGTTCGCCAACGCCGACTGCGGGCAGTTCCTCCGCGCCGAGAAAAACGGCGACCGCGACGAACTGGTGATGATGGACGCCGACGGGCCGGGCGCTATCGTCCGCATCTGGTCGGCCAATCCCACCGGGACGATACGCTTTTACCTCGACGGCGCAACCGAGCCGACGTGGGAAGTGCCGATGGACAAGCTCACCACCGGAGCGGTCAAGCCGCTCGTCCCGCCGCTGGGCGCGATGACCGCCCGCGGCTGCAACCTGTATTTCCCGATTCCATACGCCAAGCACTGCAAGGTTACGCTGGATGCGGGCAACGTGTATTATCACATCAACTACCGCACCTACGCAGCCGGCACGGAAGTCGAAACCTTCAAGCCGGCCGATCTCGAAACGAACGCCGAGCGGATCGCCGAGGTCGTGAAAACTCTGTCGGCCTCCTTTGCGCCGCCGAAGTTGAGCGGTGTCGGTGTCGAGCTTCAGCCGGACAAGACCGCCGTTCTGGAAGAGCTTGAAGGCCCGGCTGCGATAAAAAGCATCGTCATGGAGGTGCAGGCCAAGGATATGACGGCAGCCCTTCGCCACATCGTGCTGCGTATGACGTTCGACGGCGAGCAGACGGTGGACGTGCCGCTGGGCGATTTCTTCGGCTCGGCGCCGGGCATCAACCCTTACGAAACGCTGCCGTGCGGCATGACGAAAGAAGGCCTCATGTGGGCCAACTGGACAATGCCGTTCGCCAAGTCGGCGAAAATCGAGGTCGTGAACTTCGGCAACGAGACGGTCACTATCGGCAAGCTCATCAGGCATTCCGATTACAAATGGACCGACCGCAGCATGCTTTTCCACGCGAAGTGGCGGACAGAGGTCAATGTTCCCACGCGGCCTATGAGCGACTGGAATTATCTTACGGCGACAGGCAGGGGCGTGTTCGCCGGCGTTTCTTACCAGGTGTCCAACCCGCTGAACGTGTGGTGGGGCGAGGGCGACGAGAAGATTTATGTTGACGGTGAAGAGTTCCCAAGCACGTTCGGCACGGGCACGGAAGATTATTTCGGCTACGCGTGGGGCGACACGACGCTGTTCACGCACGCCTATCACAGCCAGTCGTTATGCCAGGGCCCCGGCAACCAGGGGCGCACCAGCCTGAACAGGTGGCACATAATCGACCGAATTCCGTTCGAGAAGAACTTCAGGTTCGACATGGAATTGTGGCACTGGGCGGATTGCAACGTGAACCTCAGCGAGACTTCCTACTGGTACGCGATGTCCGGCGGGAAGGACAAATTCAGTGAGGTTACCGCCAAGGACGTCAACAAACCGTTCGATGCGGAGATTCCCCATGTCGAGGGCGCCATCGAGGGCGAGGAAATGAAGGTCATAACCCGCAGCGGTGCGGTCGAGGTTCAGAGCGTCGGCGGCTGCAGTAATCTGTATCACATGTGGTGGCGGGGCGGCGAAACGAAAGTCGGAGACAAGATTACGCTCGGATTTGACGTCGATACACCAGGCAAGTATGACGTGTTTGCAGCATTCGTCGAGGCGAAGGATTACGGCATCCACAAGCTGTACATAAACGGTAAGTACATCGGCAAACCGCTGGATTTCTATAATCCAACCGTGACGGTTTCAAAGCAGATGAAGCTCGGCACGTTCGAGCTGAAGAAAGGTGAAAACACCCTGACGGTGGAAGCGTCCGGCGCAAACGGGAAGGCAGAGAAAAAATACATGTTCGGTCTGGATTACATTCTGCTGAAGCCGGTCAAATAGAAAAAGTCATGCTGCTTCGTAATAGGGCTGGCCGCAAATAGGACACGGATGTGGCTTGCCGGTGTAAATGTCGATCGCTCGCGGAGCGTATCCGCATCGCCGGCAGCCATATCCTGTCAGTCTCCGGCGTTTGTTGTGCCGGAAAATCCAGATTGCCAGCGCCCATAACAGAACGATTCCGCCCACGCCGACAAACAGCATCGCCACCACCGCCAGCATGTTTATATTTGAACCGGCGGTGAGTGCGTGAATCGCAAAAAGCATACCGCCGATAAGCAGCGGTATCAAACCGGCTGCAAATACCGTATCTGCAGGCAGCATCCTTTTCTGGAACTCATGATGAGTCGTCATGAAATCATGCATCTTGAGTTTCATGTCGCACCTGCCTTTCATTTCATTCTAGGAGCCTAGTCGGACGTGATTCAAATCCGGTCTGTCCTCCGGATGCGACCCTTTTCATTGCCTGTTTCATGAACGCAGCTTATTCTTGTTAGTCTGAACGTTGAGAATCGTCTGCGATGTGCATGGATATAGCAGGAAACACACGTCGCGGGCACTGGCGGCGTTTTCCGAATTTGCCGCGAGATGCGGGCCGATTAATCGCCGACTGATGCGGCCTGCTGTTAACCCTTTTGTGCGGCGGCCCCTTGGGGGCCGTAGGGCGGATTTTTATCGCGGCAATTGGTCGCGTTTGTTTTTTGGGGTGTTTCAGCCCTTTTGTGCGGCGGCCTTGGCGTTGAGCTGGTCCATTTTAGACCGCACCTCGTGGGCCATCCGCGAGTTCGGGAACTCTTCGATAATCTGGTTGCCGACATCCAGCGCCTGCGCCCACTGCTCGTCGGTCACGCAGATGGCGAACTGCACGCCGAGGTTGTGCAGCTTGGCGCGGAACACGCCGCGGGCCGATTCCTGCAGTGCCGCGCCTTCCTGCGGCGTGAGGTACTGGTCAAGTTCCTTGAGCAGTTCTATGCTGCGGTCCACGTCGTTCCGCTTGACGGCTTCCCCGTATTCCTGCAGCAGTTCTCGCTTCTGCTGGGCGCGGGTCGAATTTATCCTGCCGGGCAGGGCCGCGACTTTCGGATTCTCCGGGAACAGGCGTATGAGCCTGCGTGCTTCGCGGATGGCGCGGTCCCAGTCGCGGCCGTCGAGTATTCGCAGGATTCGCGCCACTGCGGCGTCGATTTTCTCGTCGACTGTGGCTTTGCGGAATTCTTCGATTTCTTTCCTGAGTTTTTCGGCCTCATCGACATATCCGTAAGCGGACTCGATGGCGGCTATGGTTGTTTCCGCCGCCTTGTAGTCCTGCCTCATCATCTGTGCATGGACGCGGTCGCGGAATTCCTCCAGCTCCTTTTCGCGGGAAAGAATCGCCTTCGCCCGGTCGGAAATGGCCGCCAGCTCCATGAGCCTGCCTGTGGACTCGTCCTGTTTTTCCAGCAGCGTTTCGATACGTTCCAGCCGCCCGGTGGTGCGATCTGCGGCATGTTCGCCGGCTGCGAAAACGTTAACCACGGCATACATCACACAAGCCCAGCCTGCCGCGACGAAAAGACCAAGCACCACCAGTACGCCGATGGTTATGTAAAACCACGGATGGGCGGTGAGGGCGGCTACCACCGTGCCCGATACCGCGGCTATGACGGCGATGCCAAGGAATATGAGCGTGGCGATGAGAACGGTTCGCGAAAGTCTGATGGTCCAGCCAAAGCGTCCTGTTGTTTCAGGCATGGAGTGCTCCTTCACTGGCTGATGCGGCTAAATTCAAGCAAACCCGGAAAGTGTAAGTGGCTCTCTATATATAAATTTACGCCATAATCGGGAAAATGTCAAATCCTGCAGTCAGTAGTTTAGTAGTATGGCCTTTGTATTGAGGATTATTATAAGGCTTTCAAAATGGCTTCTTTTAGCCTCTGGGTTTCACGAGCCTGGTTATGAAACCAGTCCATCGACCATATACGGTGCAGTTTCCATCCGCGTGATATGATTACCTCTTCTCGAATACGATCCCGATCCCGTACAGATTTTGCGGAATGATATGTTGCGCCATCACATTCAATTCCAAGAGCAAACTCATATTCTGTGCCCGGCCGCATAACGCCTATATCGATGAAGTAGCCAGCCACACCAACCTGTGGTACGACATCGTAACCCATTTCTTTTATGATACGGGCGACTGCGATTTCAAACTCGGAATCAGGCGGTCGGTCAGATGATGAGCCTCTATCCACCAGTTTGCCCCCAAGCTGCGCATACTCGAGATAGTCTCTCATACTATTCAGTCCGCGCTTGTCAGGGCCTCCAATGATTTCTGCAGTGTCCATGGATGAAAAGACCTCAACACGGCGTTTTGCTCGCGTAACCAGAACATTTAGACGTCGCCAGCCATTCTCGAAGGTGATTGGTCCGAATCGTTGAAATACTTTTTCTGACTGCCGATCCTTGCCATATGTATAGGAAATGAAAATCACGTCTCTTTCATCGCCCTGAAGATTCTCCAGATTCTTAATAAAGAGACCATCATAATTCTGAGACAGGGCTTCAACTGCATATCTGGCTTCGGAGTTGCTCATACATATTCTCTCTAGTTCGTTTTCAATGGCATCTCTTTGTTTGGCGTTGAATGTTCCGACGCCTAGAGTTTCGTTCCCCTTTGTTATCGCATGCTCGACTATGGCTTTGGCCACAGTTGTTGCTTCTACGATATTTACGCCGTTTTCGAAAAAAGCATTCTCAACCTTATGATACCTGATCCCCAATTGTCCGCCATCCTTTGTGGGCGAGGGAAAGACAATTAAATCTCCCTCATAGAAATGCTCGTTTGAAAATGCAATCAAAGATTCATGTTTGCTTCGATAGTGCCATTTCAGGCGACGCAGATTCGGGAGCACCTTTGCGGTTGCATCCAGGATTGATTCGGAATCTTCCACCGAAATCATTTCGTCTTCGTCTCTATCTTCACCATCGACAAGGACATTGAAGAAATTGGTGGGCGGCAGTTGCTTGGAATCGCCCACTATAACGATCTGCTTGGCTCGCGCAATAACTCCGAAAGCATCTTCGGGTTTAATCTGTGACGCTTCATCCATCAGCACCAAGTCGAATTTTATACTACCGGGCGGCAGGAACTGGGCTACAGAAAGGGGACTCATCATAAGACAGGGTTTCAGTGCTTGAACGGCGGCACCTGCTCTGCGAAACAGTTCTCGAATTCTACAGAATCGCTTTGTTTTTGCAATTTCGTTTCGTATCAAGCCGAGTTCAGTGAACTCTCCAACCCTGCCCGAACTGTTGCCCGCTGGGACTGGGATTCCAGAGGCTTGAGATGCAATAGCTCTACGATTGAAAATCAGTAAATCTTTGTCTAACTGCTGGAATCTTTGACGTGTCTTTTCGTGCCTTTGTCTTGTAAAACTCCTCAGCACAGGCCATTTCTTGGTTGCGGTGCGAACGACTGATTCAAGTACGGTAACTTCATAGTTAAGCTTGCATTGTGCCGCAGTCTCGGATCGTTCCCATAGAGCGTTAATGAAATCCTGAAGCCCCAAACTTTTTGCCCTCGCCATGCAACGGCAAAAGTCAGACCATACCGACAGTGATCCTAAATCATCGATTAGCTTAGACAACTGTTTATTGCAACATGGGTCATTGGAGATGGTTCCTATCTGCAACCATGCTTCAGACAACTCGCCCATTTGCTCAAGCAAACTTCGCATCTTACTCCAGCGTTCACAAGATTCCCTTAATTCGGTTAACCGCTTCATTAAGGACTTTATGCGCTTTGCCCATCTTACCCATTGCGCCAAAAAGAGTTCGCGT
>CAZVYJ010000009.1:0-77980 GCA_964631565.1 uncultured Planctomycetaceae bacterium | reverse complement strand
CGGGCAGGGGCGGGAATAAAAGGCAATCAAGGGCAATGGGCGGCAGGCAACAGGCGGCAGTTACAACGAAACGGCACAGGAAGCAACGGATGGGCGGAAACTGCGGAACGCGTATTCGGGAACCGGTATCCCGGTTCAAGGATGCAGGATCTGGGATCCAGGATAAGTTATGCTTTTCCCGCCAGGGCCGAGGCCTTGCCCACGAAGTGCGAAACGATGCGGGCCGGGATTTTATCGAGCGAGACTATCTGCTCGGCTGCACCGAGCGCGATCGCCTCTTTCGGCATGCCGAAGACGACGCAGCTTGCTTCATCCTGTGCGATGGTGCTCGCACCGGCGTTTCGCATGGCCAGCAGTCCGTCGGCGCCGTCAGCGCCCATGCCTGTGAGTATCACGCCGAGGGCGTTGGAGCCGGCCTGTCTTGCGACGGAATGGAACAGGACGTCGACGCTCGGGCGCTGATGATGGACCGGCGGGCCGGTCTTGATTTGCACGAAGTATCTGGCGCCGTCGCGCCGCAGGACCATGTGGTAGTTGCCTGGTGCGACCAGGGCCAGGCCGGGCGTGACCATGTCGTTGTTCTGCGCCTCTCGCACTTCCATGCGGCAAAGGCCGTTGAGCCGCTCGGCGAAGCCCTTGGTGAAATGCTCGGGCATGTGCTGGACGATGACGGTTCCCGGCGTGTCGGCCGGAAGCTGGGTGAGCAGGCTTTCGATGGCCCTCGTTCCGCCTGTCGATGCGCCGATGGCCAGTATGTTGTGCGTCGTGTGTTGCAGCATGTGCGCCGGCGGCGCGATTGTTGCAGCCGGCTGCGGTGTCTCCGACTGAGGCGGGGGCGCCGGCATGGCGATGCGGGCTGTTGCGGCCACGCGGATTTTCTCGATGAGCGTTTTGGAGACGTCCGCAACGGTGAACGCCGAGCCGGGCTTGCCTATGACGTCAACGGCGCCAAGCTCGAGCGCCCGCAAGGCCGTATCGCTGCCTTTGGGCGTAAGCGAACTGATGACGATGACCGGCAGCGGATAAAATTTCATGAGCTTGCCGAGGAACGTCAGCCCGTCCATGCGGGGCATTTCGAGGTCGAGCGTTATGACGTCCGGCTTGAGCCGCACGATTTTATCGCGTGCTACGTACGGGTCGATGGCCGTTCCGACCACCTCGATGTCTTCCGCCTTGGGAAGCTCCGTCGAGAGAACTTTCCGCACCACGGCCGAGTCGTCGACTATCAGGACCTTTATCATTTCAGGAGTTACCTTTGCTGTTTAGTGCCGGTTGTTTTGCGTCAGGCCGAGGCCGCATTGTCTGCGACAAAAAGCACGAGTTCGGCCTTGCCTTCGTCGAGCTGCATCGCGGTTTTGCCGGCGAGCGAGCAGTTTTCGTGCTGCAGCGGCAGGGGGCCTGGCGCGAGAATCTCGGCCGGGCTTACGTCGAAGACGGCCTTGGCGCCGGCGATTCTCGGCAGCAGGTTGCCGCATATTACGTTGAGCAGCTCCTTGAACGCATCGTGCTGCACGGCGTCGTCCGGAGCCTCGTCGAAATCAAGGCCGAGCATGTTTGCGGCGACGGCCGGCAGAACTCCGGCGGATGCGCCGAGATAAACGGCGCCGCTGAACGGTCCGGAGAATGTTATCCTTGCGGTCACGGCGTTTTCATCGCCGGCTGACTCGCCCATGTCGTCGTCCATCATCAGCATGAACGCCAGCGATTCGAACGTCTCCTCGCCGACGGTTTTCAGCGGTTCGTCATACTTGTTCATGGCAGATTCCCGTTACCTCTCTGATGAGGTCTCTTATGGTTTCCGGCGAGAACGGCTTGTGGATGAAAGTCGTGCCCTTGCTGCGGAGGCTTTCGATTCTGGTCAGGCTGCCCTCGGTTGAAATAACGACGACGGGCAGCTCTTTCCAGACGGGGTTCTCGCGGATGCGGCGGATCATTTCCTCGCCGTTCATGACCGGCATGTTGATGTCGGCAAGCACCAGATCGACCCAGTGATTGTCGAGAGCGTCCAGGCCCTCCTGCCCGTTGGAAGCCTGATAAACCTCTCCCAGCGGCAGGTCGGCCAGTTTCAGCGACTTGATCACCATGGATCTCATCACCGCGCTGTCGTCAACGACCAGTAAGTTAAGCGACATTTTTATGTCTCCCAGATGTACTTTTTCGTTCGGTGTACCGGTTTCTAAAGTTCTTTTTCCACTCCGGCGGTGCTCAGCCAGACCCGTCCGGGTCCTATTTCCAGATACATTGTTCTGGCGATGGTTCCGCCGGTGTCTTCGCTTTCGATAAGTATTCCGTTTTTCCAGAACATCTTTTTAAGCATGGTGTGATTTCGCTGGCCGATTGCAAAACTGTCTGTGTCGCCGCACTGGATTTTTGCGCCGCCGGCCACTTTTACGATTAGCCGTTTTTTCACCGCGCCCAGGTCATACAGCTCGTGGAAAAACAGCGGCACGCCCGTATCGACGAACATGCAGGGACATGCCTTCGCTTTTTCCGGGTTGACCTTCGCCATCGGCAGCATTACATGCAGCAGCCCGCCGACACCCGCGACGGGGTCGTGCGCCGCGATGCCGAGACAACTGCCCAGTGCATGCGTGACGATAATATCGCCCGGATTGTTCGATGTCTTCATGTCGGCCACACCAACTATGTACTTCACGTTTATTACGTCCTTTCGCAGGTCCGGTGGTTACTTCTGGTATACGGTCGGCTTGACGTAGCGGAATTTGTGCGTGGTTCCCGTCAGGCTTTCCGAGTGACCGATGAACAATGTTCCGCCGGGCCTGAGCAAGTCCCAGAACCTGTTGACGAGGCGGTCCTGGGTGGGCTTGTCGAAATAAATCATCACGTTTCTGCAGAAGATCGCGTCGAACGAGCCTCGCATCGGCCAGGGGTCCATGAGATTCAGCCTGGCGAAGTGAATCATGTTCTGCAGGTCCTGCCTGACCTTGTAGACTCGCTGCGGTCTGGTTTCGACGCAGTCAAAATATTTTTGGCGTAATTGCGGCGAGACGGTCCTGATGCGGTTATCTCCGTAGAGGCCCGCCTTGGCCCGCTGCAGCATGCGCGTGGAGATGTCTGTGGCGAGAATTTTGGCGTCCCAGTCGTTTATGTTGCTTATGGCTTCCCTGACTGTGATAGCCAGCGAATATGGCTCTTCGCCGGAAGAGCAGCCGGCCGACCATATTCTGAGCCGTCGCCCGTTCCGTTCGGAAGCAGCCGCGATATCCGCGATGACCTTGCCGGCGAGATGGTCGAAGTGGTCCGGCTCGCGGAAGAAACTCGTGAGATTGGTCGAAAGGGCGTCGAGCATTTGCGTCAGTTCAATGCCGTCTGTTTCATTTTTTACGTATTCGATGTATTCGCCGAAACAGTTCATATTGAGCGCCCGCAGCCGTTTTGTGAGGCGGGCTTTTATAAGCTCCTTTTTGCCGTCATGCAGATTTATGCCGCAGATGCCGCGGACCATGTCGCTGATTTCGCAGAACTGTTTTTCGGTAAGCTCGTTAAATGTTGTAATTGCGTTAGCCATACTTTTTTCTGACTTTTTAAGTTGCCGATATTGCAATGGGTCGGCCGGATCGCCCCGCCTTGCGTGGCGGCGGGGCGCTCGGCCGGCGTTACAAATTAGAACGAAGCAAGACTTTCCTCATCGTCCATGGGGATTACCGCTTCTGGCGAAGTTTCGGCCTTGCGGAACGACTTGCATTCGGCCTTCGTCTTTGCGGCGGCCGACTTCCTTGGCGCGGAAGTTTTCTTCGCCTTGTCGGCCGTAAATCTGATGTCCGTCCCGGTCAAGTCGGTTTTTTCGATCATCGACCTGAGCTGCTGCACCAGACGGTTGAGTTCCTCGGCCTGTGCATTGAGTTCTTCGGCGGCGGAGGCCGATTCTTCCGCAGTGGCGGCGCTGGACTGGGTGACCTGGTCCATCTGGCCGGTGGCTGTGCTTATCTGCTCTATGCCCTGAGCCTGCTCGTTGCTTGCGGCGGCGATTTCCGCGACCAGGTCGTTGACCTTGCGGTTGCCTTCGGAAATTTCGTTGAGCGACTCGGCGACTTCCTTGGAGATGAGCACGCCTTTTTCGGCGTTCTTCACTGACTCTTCGATTAAGGCAGCGGTGTTTTTGGCCGCTTCGGCGGAACGCTGTGCGAGGTTGCGGACTTCCTCGGCGACCACGGCGAAACCTTTGCCTGCCTCGCCGGCGCGAGCGGCCTCGACGGCTGCGTTGAGAGCCAGCAAATTGGTCTGGAATGCGATTTCGTCAATGGTCTTGATGATCTTCGCGGTTTCGTCGGACGATTTCTTTATGTCGTCGATGGCCTTGCTCATGCGATGCATGGCTTCGCTGCCTTTTTCCGCACTGGCGGACGCATTGCCGGCAAGACTCTTCGCTTCGTTGGCGTTGCCGGCGTTCTGCTTGGTCATTGAGGCCATCTCTTCGACCGTGCTGGTGGTTTCCTCGATGGCTGCCGCCTGCTCGCTTGCGCCCTGTGCGAGCGACTGGCTGGAGGATGAAACCTGCCCGGCCGCCGCGGCGACCTGGTGAGCGCCGTCAGTGAGATTGCCGATTATGCGTTTCATCGCGGTGATGATGCCTCTGGCTATTATGAACGCCAGAACCGCACCCACGATTACGGCCGCCACGGATATAAACGACACGCTCGTTATTGTGGAAGAGGCCGATGACCGCATGCCGTCATTTGTCTCCGCGACTTTCGCCTTGACGATAGCGCGTATCTTGCCGAGGATTTCCTGAGTGCCTTTCAGGCTCGGCTTGGTTTTCGTCGCACAGATATTACTGGCGGTTTTCATGCCTTCGACATTCGCATTTGCTTTCTTGATAAGCTCGTCAAGCTCCTTGAGGGTTCCGTCGAGAGCCACAAGAGTTGCCTCGGCGAATATCTTCTGCGCTTCTTCGCGGCCTGCTTCGCCCTTGGCCAGTTCGCTGTTTACGGCAATGGCTGAATGGTGAAGCTCGTTGTGAACCTTGATCATCCTGTCCCATGCGGCCCGGAAATGCTCGTCGCCGTTTGCGTATGCCTGCCTGGCCTGTTCGGTCTGAAGCCACTTTCCGAGAGCGCACTTCGTCGGGTCCGTTTCGACGCCCAGATTGTCGCTGCCGTTCAGGAATGCGTCGCGTGCCTTGGCCGCCCACTTAAGATGGTCGACTTCGCGTCCGGAAAGAATCTCCGGCAGGGCGGTGTCAGCCTGACGGAAATGCCTGCCGATTTCGATGGCCGACGCATGCAGCTCGGCGTGGACGCCTTCGATTTCCTTGAGAAGGGGAGCTATTTCCGGGATGTCCTGTTCGGCTTTCTTTCGTTCGTCGCCGTACAGCCACTGGCCGAACTTGCACTTGTGGTCGTCGGTTTCGACGCGAAGTTCGGTGACATCGTCGTTCGTGAAAAGCTCGTTGACGGCGTTCGCCCAGTTGAGATGGTCTACTTCACGGGCAGTGAGATTTTCGATGAGTTCGTTTTTACTGATGGTGTCTTCCGCATCGGCGCTCATTCCGCTCACGCCGTAATACGAAATTGCGCCGACAATAACCAGCAGGGCGATGACAATAGTAAAGCCCAATCCTATCTTTTTGCCTACAGTCATTTTTTTGAACATGGGGTTGCTCCTGTTCCGGCTCTTGAAAATCGGTAGAGTCATGGGCTGTTCTTCGCTGCAGCCGTTTTGATGTGCGAGCAGACCTCTGTTAGTGGTCCTTGGGGATGTTGTTAAAAGCCTGTCGCATCCTGGTTCCGTTCGACTCCGCGAAGTGGAGTCGTGTTCAGTTTTACTTCATGAATTCCGTTTTATGAACTACGCGGTTGACGATGCCTATCGCACCGGTTTTTTGTCAGTTTATTTCCGGATGTCCCGCCGGTTGGGGCGGGACATCCGGAATGGGTTAGTTGCTAAAACTCTGCAAGTCCTTCGTCGTCATCCATGGGGATGACCGCTTCAGGAGTGCTTTTGCCTGCATGAACTTCGCGGGCCTTCGTCGCTGCTTTTGCGGCTTTGCTTCTGGTGCTCTTTTGCGTATGAGTGCCGACATGTTTTTTCGGCTCGGCATGCGCCTTGAAAGACAGTTCGCCGCCGGATTTTGCGCCGGCGCCGTTTATGACCGCCCGGAGTTCCTGCACCATGCGGTTGAGTTCCTCGGCCTGTGCGCTGAGTTCCTCGGATGCCGATGCGGACTCTTCCGCGGTGGCGGCGCTGGACTGGGTGACCTGGTCCATCTGTCCGACGGCCGTGTTAATCTGCTCGATACCCTGCGCCTGTTCATTGCTTGCAGCGGCGATTTCGGCGACAAGGTCGTTGACCTTGCGGTTGCCTTCGGATATCTCGCGGAGCGACTCGGCTACTTCCTTGGAGATGGCCACGCCGTTCTCGGCGTTCTTTACCGATTCCTCAATCATGTTTGCCGTATTCTTCGCCGCTTCAGCCGACCGCTGTGCAAGATTGCGGACTTCTTCTGCGACGACTGCGAAGCCTTTGCCCGCCTCACCGGCACGTGCGGCCTCGACGGCTGCGTTGAGAGCCAGCAGGTTCGTCTGGAATGCGATTTCGTCGATGGTCTTCACGATTTTCGCGGTTTCATCGGACGATTTCTTGATGTCGTCGATGGCTTTGCTCATCCGCTGCATCGCTTCAGCGCCCTTATTGGCGTTTGCTGTTGCGCTGCCCGCAAGGCTCTTTGCTTCATTGGCATTGGCGGCGTTCTGCTTGGTCATGGAGGACATCTCTTCGACGCTGCTGGTTGTTTCTTCGATGGCCGCCGCCTGCTCGCTTGCGCCCTGTGCGAGCGACTGGCTTGATGCGGATACCTGGCTTGCGGCTGACGACGTCTGTTCGGCGCCGGCGGCGAGGTTGGTGACTATCCGCATGATCTTGCCGGCAAGGGCTTTCGCCATCATGAACCATACGACTGACGCGACCAGGGCGGCTACTATGCACACGCCCGCAAGTATGACGTTGCCCTTCGAGCCGACCTCGGCTATGTTATTGGCGGCCTCGTTGAACTCGTCTTCGTATGATCCGGCCCCGATGATCCAGTCCCACTGCTTGAAGTGCATCAACTGCACGATTTTGTTCCGGGCGGTTGCGTCGCCTTCATTTTTCCATGGATAGACGATCTGGCATGATTCGCCTTCGCCGAGCTTTTTGGCTTTTGCGATGGCGTCCTGTATGAAGTAATCGCCGTTGGCGTCCTTGGCATCGTAAATGTTCTCGCCGTCGCGCTTGCCGTCTTTGGAGATTATATATCTGCCCTGAGAATCAATGACGTAGACATAGCCGGTTTTCCCGACCTTTGTCTTCAGTATGGCCTGCCTTAACGCGGCGGCTTTCTCCTGCTCCACGCCGGCATAAAGCATGCCTATGATGTTCTTTTTGCTTTCGTCGTAAATGGGGGCGTACGCCGTGATGTACCATACGTTAAGCACCAGCGCCCGTCCGATAAAGGTTTGGCCCTGTCGTACTGCGGCGATGACCGGGTTCTCCTGGCCGTCCGGGTTTACTGCCGGAATGAACGTGCCTATCGCCCGCGAGCCGTTTGTGTCCTTGATGTTCGTAGAGATACGAAGCATGTCCCAGCTGTCGCCCATTCTCTGGAAAATGGTCGCCGAGCCGCCGGTAAGATCCCTGATTTCGTCAACGACAGGGGATTTGGTGTTCGGATCCGAATTGGGCTGTATCCACTCATCGCCCACGTACAGCTTAGGCAGGCTGACGTCGTGCGTCTGCTTGTTGTACTGATTGACTGCGGTCCACTTGATGGGGTCTTCATCTTCGGCAAGGCAGACCTCGCCTCTTTGGGAAATCTGGTCCATGCCGACCTTCGCCATGTGGGCGACCTCATCTTCGAGAAGGTCCTGGTTGGTCTGGCACATGTCGTATATGCCCCGGACTATATGGTCCAGGTCCTGATTCGCCAGCTTGGTGCTTTCCACTTTGGCGATTTGCATCATTTTCTCACTCTGGGTGTAAACGACGACCGCGAGAATGAGCAGCGGTACAAGCGTCAGGCTAATGCCCAGCGAAAGCAGTTTTGCTCTCAATGACATTTTCTTAAGCATGTTTTTTTACCTCTGGTTGTTCCTTGTCTCTGGCGGCCCGGTGTTTTCAGGCCGGTCGTTGTGCCGTCAGGGGCACGGCAGGCTTTCTGCCCGCCATAGTTTTAGTTTGTCGTTTCCTTCGCCTCGTCCGTGGCGGCAGTTATGTCGGAAATGTCCGTTCCTGCCATTACCTTGGTGATATCAAGCAGGATTGTTACCCTGTCATGGGTCTTGCCCATGCCGAGGATGAAGTCCGTATCGACGTTCCTGCCGAACGTCGGCGCGTCTTCAATATGCTCGCCGGCGATGTCGAGAACTTCCGACACCTTGTCAACTATGATGCCCATTTCTACGCCGTTGACATCAACGACGATGATGCACGTTTCCTCGGTGTGTTCGGTTTCTCGCATCTGGAACTTCAGCCGCAGGTCGATTACCGGAATAACCTTGCCTCGCAGGTTGATTACGCCTTTTACGAAGTCCGGCGTTTTCGGCACTGCGGTGATTGCCATCAGACCGATGATCTCCCGCACCTTGAGAATCTCCAGTCCGTACTCTTCATTGCCCAGGAAGAAGGTCAGATACTTTCCTGCCTTCCGGCTGGCTCCTTCAAGAACGTCTATTGTGGTGGTCATTTGCTGTTTCCTTTCTCAGGAGTTGTTGGAATTTTCCGTGGAGGCGTATGCTGCAACCGCTGCATTGCGATGGGGCGAATCTTCGAATGTATCGAGCAGATCGTCACTGTCGTTGTCGTGTGCGAGCTTGGTCAGGCCTGCTGCGTCGAGGATGAGTCCCACTCGCCCGTTGCCGAGTATCGCGCCGCCGGATACGCCCGGAATCTGTCCGAGCGATTCCCCGAGCGACTTTATGACGACCTGCTGCTGGCCGAGCAGTTCGTCAACCATGAGGGCGCATCGCTTTTCGTCGCTTTCGATGATGATGAGCAGACCTCGCTGCGGATCGGTTTCGGCGTTGGGAACCCTGAACAGTTTGTGCAGACGGAATACGGGCAGCAGGTCGCCGCGAACCATGATTACCTCGCCGCGGCCTACAACCGTGGAAATCGCTCCTGCCTCCGGACGGAAGCTGCGCTCGATGGAGATTGTCGGCAGCAGGTACCGCTCGCTGCCGACGCGTATGAGCATGGCGTCCGTAATCGCCATCGTCAGCGGCAGGCGCACCGTGAAGGTCGTGCCTTTGTTGAGTTTTGACGCAAGTTCGATTTTTCCTCGCAGCGATTCGATGCCGCGTTTCACCACATCCATTCCCACGCCGCGGCCTGATATGTCGGTTACCTTTTCGGCGGTCGAGAAGCCCGCCTGGAAGATAAGCGCGAACACTTCGCTTTCAGTCATGTCCTTGGCGGATTCGATCAGCCCGCGTTCGACGGCCTTGGCGATGATCTTGTCTTTATCGAGACCCTTGCCGTCGTCCTGCAGTTCGATGACGACGTTGCCGGCGGAGTGGTAGGCTCTCAGCGTGATTGTTCCCGTGCCGCTCTTGCCTCTGGCCTTCCGCACCTCTGCGGTTTCGATACCGTGATCCACGGCGTTGCGCATCATGTGAACCAGCGGGTCGCCGAGCGTTTCAACCATTGTCCGGTCTATTTCGGTTTCTTCGCCTTCCGTGATGAACTGGACGCTCTTGCCTGCCTTGCGGGCGAGATCGCGGACAAGGCGGTTCATTTTCTGGAACGTTCCCTTCAGCGGCACCATGCGCAGCGACATGGCAAGGTCCTGGAGTTCCCGAATGATCTTGCCGGCGTGCGATACGTTTCTGGCGAGTCTGGGGCTTGCGTTGTTGCATACGTCGGGGTCCTGCGTGACCATCGAATGGGCTATCACCAGTTCGCCCACCATGTTGACCAGATTGTCGAGCCGGTCGGTTCCGACGCGAATGGTGTTTTCGCCGGTCTGGCGGCCGGATATTTTTTTCTGCGTGCGGACGGCGTCGATAACTTCGCCGGCGGTTGCGATATTGTTTTCGACGAGCACCTGGCCTATGCGCTGCGAGCCTTGTTTTTTGGCTGCCGCTTCAACCTGGGATCGCTTTGCCTGACCCTTGCCGACGAGGATGTCGCCCAGCCGCATGTCTTCGACATTGGCTTCATCGCTGATTCCGGCGGCTTCCGGATCGGCAAGCTGGGTCATCAGGTCGTCATAGTATGCCGGCGGCGTGAGCTTATCGCCCGGCTTGACGCCTTCGAGACCGGATATCATCGTCCGCAGGGCGTCGCTGGATTTCAGCGCCAGGTCGGCGTATCCGCCCTGGATTTTTATTTCGCCGTCGCGGGCGCGGTCCAGCAGGTTTTCGGCCTTGTGGGCCAGGTTCTGGACGAGGTTCAGGCCGAGGAAGCCCGACGTGCCTTTGATGGTGTGGAACGCGCGGAAAATAGTGTTTATCTGCTCGGCGTCGTCAGGGTTGCTTTCGAGTTCCAGCAGGGCGGCCTCGGCTGCGGCGATGTGATCGAGACATTCGACTATGAACTCGCTCAGCAGGTCCATGTCGGTATCGCCCGGAAGCAGATTGGTTTCCGAGGTTGTGTTTTGTGCCGGGGCGTTTGTCGCCTGCGGCTTCTGTGGCTGATTGTCGGGCTGGCTGGCGGCGGCAGGGGCGTCGCCGTCTTTGGAGAGCGAGAGCATTTTTTGCATGGTTGCCGCGACGGCCTGCAGCGATTGACTGTCGCCGCCGTCGGCGAGAAATTCGGCTGCGGCGCTTACTGCGGTTGCGACCGCTTCCATTGCCGCTGCAGGGTCGGGCAGGCTTTCGCCATAAACGCACTGGAGCAGCTCGAGGGCGACGGAAAAGAGTTTTTCAAGCTCAGCCGGCATGCCGTCGGCCTTGTCAAGAAAACCTTCCAGAGACGAGCCTATGCCGACGACGGCGTCCTTGTCGGCAGGGTCTGCGGCAAGAATCTCGGCGCTGAGTGCGTTGAGAACGTCGTATGATTTGTTTTTGCAATCCATGTCGTGGCTTCCTTGAGCCGATGCTGCCCGTTTACCGTGCTTATTTACGCTGCGAAGGCTCCGTTTTTGTGCGTCGTGATGCCCGCCCAGAGGTTGCCCTGCGGCGTGCCGAAACAGAGCTTGAACGTTTCAACCGAACTTTGCTTGAGTACGTGAATGCTTTCTGCACGTATCACGCTCGGCAGCGAGATGTTCGCCTTGACTCCCTGCCTGTCGAGTCTGGCCTTGACTTCACCGGCGAGGATGTTCGTCAGTTCGCCGACGGCATCGCCCATGTCATCGCTGTCGAAGGGAATTTCGAACCCGCAGAATTTGGCTGTCAGCGGAGAAGCAGTGCTCCGCGGCAGGCCCAGGAATATTGACCAGTCAACGTCTCCCACCAGCGAAATAAGGGCAATGATGACGCCTCCGTCAGTTGGTGTCGCGTCTTCGAGCGGCTGAAGCTCCACACCGCATGTTGCATGGAAAATTTCTTTGGCGGCCAGCCCAAGGCATTCCTGGTGCTCTGCCAGATGATTCTGCTTTGTGTCGGTCGGTCTCATTTATGTCTCTCCAGAGAATCTCCGTGTTCGCTTTAAGTTCCTGTTCTATGAGGCCAGCTTTGCGGCCTGCTTTACGAAAGTTTCTTCTGATTCGCCGTTGTCGCCGTTTATTTGTTCAAAAGGGGGCTTGACTGTTTTGGACGCGAGGGTTTTGACAATGCCGATACTTCGCGTCGTGATGCCAGCCCAGAGATTGCCGCCGGACGTTCCGAGGCTGAGCCTGAAGGTGTCCGACTCGTTTTGTCTGGGGATATAAACATTTTTTGCGCGTATGGCGCTCGGCAGCGAAAGGTTGACTTTTATTCCGCGGCGGCTGAGCTGGGTTTTTATTTCCCCGGCGAGAATACTTGCCAGTTCGCCTGCGGCGTCGCACATGTCATCGCTGTCGAAGGGAATTTCGAACCCGAAGAATTTTGAGATCAGTGACGAGGCGGTTTCGCTTGAAAGACCTATGAATATCGACCAGTTCAGGTCGCCGGACAGCGATATCATTCCAACAATGACGCTGCCGTCGGTATCAGGGGTGCTTTTAAGCGTTTTAAGCTCCGCCCCGCAAGCCGTCCGAAAAATTTTCTTTACGGCCAGTCCAAGACATTCCTTATGCTCTACTGCAGGTCCCTGCTGAATGGTGGTCGGTGTCATTAGGTCTCTCCAGAGAAATAGTGAATGTTCTTCGGTTCCCGTTTTATGAAGCCAGCTTCGTAGCCAGCTTCCCAAAGAATCCTTTTGATTTACCCTTGTCGTTGCCGATCTGTTCAAAAAGCGGCGCCAGCTTTTTCTTGAGTATTTCCGGCGTGAAGGGTTTGACCACATAACCGTTGGCGCCGGCGTTATCGAGAGCTTCCTCAACCCGCTCCATGGTGCCTTCGGTTGTAATCATGACGATCGGTATCGGGTACTTCTTGTGAGTTGAACGAACGGCCCGGACAAGTTCTATGCCTGTCATATTCGGCATATTCCAGTCGACGAACATAATGCCTACTGACTTGGGGTCGAGTTTTTGAAGGGCTTCCACGCCGTCGCCGGCCTCGGTAAAGATGAAGTCGGCCAACTCAGTTTCCTTGAGGGACTTCATGACCATTTTTCTCATGATCGCTGAGTCATCTACCACCATCGCGTGAATGTTCATTTTTCTGGTTCTCCTGGTTCTTGGGTATAGTCGCTGCAACAGTCATCGGAAATCGGTGATGGGTCCGTAATTGCGCTATTTCGCAATTGACGCTGCGCAAATGCGCAGGGGCGGGGGGAGACAGGGGGCGTGTGCGCATAACAAGGCCGGACGACTGGGGTGTCATCCGGCCCGGTGTGTATGGAACTTCATGCTTGCCGGTTTTCAGGCGGCTCGCAGTTCGGGATAGGATTCCAGCACGCTTTCGAGCACCTGCATGAATGCCTTGACCACGGCCGGATCGAAGTGTTTGCCGCTGTCCTGATCCAGAATATCCAGCGCCACATCAAGCGAAAATGCCTGTTTGTAGCATCGTCTGGAGACAACGGCGTCGAAAACGTCGGCGAGACCGACAATACGGCTTGGCAGGGCTATCTGATCTCCCGCAAGCCCGTCGGGATACCCTTTGCCGTCCCATCTTTCATGATGATGCAGGGCGACATCCTGCGCCATTACCAGTACGTCATCATCGGCGCCTTCGAAGATTTCGCCGCCTATGATCGTATGTTTTTCCATGATCTTCCGCTGCTCGGTGGTAAGGTGGCCGGGTTTGAACAGTATGGCGTCGGGAACGGCTACCTTGCCGACATCGTGCATCGGGCTGGCGTACTTTATGAGTTCAACCTGGTCCGGCGGCATCGAGAGTTCTCGTGCGACGAGTTCCGAAATCCGGCTGACACGCTGAATATGGTTGCCTGTGTCCGCATCGCGATATTCGGCTATTGTCGACAGGCGGAATATCGTGTTCAGATGAACGCTGCGGAGCTGTTCCTGCAGGCTGAGATTATGCACTGCGATTGCTGCGGTTGAAACCAGGCCCTCGATGAACGCATCGGTTATTTCTTCGAAAGGCTGATTGCCGCCGTTCGCATCGCGGCGATTGAACAGCTGCATGACGCCTACGCACACGCCGTCAGGGCATTTCAGCGGGATGGCGAGTATGCTCCTGGCGGAATAACCTGTTTTGGCGTCCAGTTCGCGATTGATTCTGAATGGAGTGCCTTCAGGAAGATTATAGCTGTCCGGGATATTTATGATTCGGCCGGTCAGGGCTGCAAACCCCGCCAGCGACTCCGGCGAGATCGCTATGGTCTGGCCGAACAGGTGGCGGACAATGTTCGAGGTGTCCATGGTTTCGTTCTGGACGGCCACGAATCGGAGTTGATTTCTCTGTACGAGATAAAGGCTGCCAGCTTCGGCGCCCGTGAATTTCCTGGCTTGCGAGAGGATGGTTTCCAGCATTTCCTGCCGCGTTCTGGACCCGTGCAGTTTCGCTCCTATGCTGAGGAGATGCCTCAGCAGCCCTGTGGTTTGAGATGTTTCCCCGTTGTAGTCACTCATTGCATTGTCCTTTTCTGGCACTGCGGACCGCAGGTATTTCTGATATCGGTAGATATAAGGAAAGGCGTAATTGCCGGAATTCGCAATTAATGATGCGAGAATGACTATCTTTAGGCTTATTCAGAGTTTGCCGTCAGGTGTTGAGGGATGTAAGTCCTGCCCGAATCGCATATTTGGTCAACTCCGCCAGCGAATAGAGGTTGAGTTTGTCCATAATACGCTGACGATGCGAGTCGGCGGTTCTCGGACTGATATGCAGTATCGTTCCTATCTGCTTGGAACTTTTGCCTTCCGCTATCATCTGGAGGATTTCACGTTCTCTGGATGTCAGATCGTCCAGGTCCGGCTTTGATGTGTTTTTTGACGAGACGTAATCTTCCACCACGGTTCCGGTTATTTCGGGACTGAGGTATGTTCTGCCGGCGCGGACAGTGGTTATGGCGCGAAGAATTTCGTTAACGTCGCAGGTCTTGACCACGTATCCCGATGCGCCGGCCCGAAGCATCCGCGTGACGTTATCCCGGTCGGTATGCATTGACAGCGCCAGAACGCGGGCGGCGGGGCACACTTCGGAGAGCTTTTCGGTGGCGCTGACTCCGTTCATGTCCGGCATGGACACGTCCATGATGACCACATCGGGCAGGAGGGATTGGGCCATTTGCAGCGCATCGCGGCCGTTTGACGCCTCCCCGACGACAGTCATGCCGGGTTGATTGTTCAGCAAGGCGCTTATGCCTTCTCTTACCATCGTGTGGTCGTCTGCAAGCAGTATTCTGGTGGTCATAACTTTGAAAATTCTCCGCGGCCTGCTTTTGCGGCGATTGGGAGTCGTATTTTGATTTTTGTTCCCCGCTTCGGAGCGGAGTCGATATCCAGACGCCCGCCAAAGTTTTTCAGGCGGCGGGATATGCTGAAAAGTCCGAAGCCGGTTTTCTCGGATCGGCTGAGTTCAAACGAACTGTCGAAACCCATGCCGTCATCTTCCACTTCTGCTTCGACATGATGCCCGACGGTGCGGGTAATGATGGTGATATTGTCCGCTTTGCCATGTTTGACTGCGTTAATGAGCAGTTCGCGAACCGAGCGATACAGGAAAGCCGCTTTTCCGGGCGGCATGTTCTTGGGCCGGCTGTCGTCGTGATACTGTATGTGCGGCGAGTATCTTTTCCGGAAATTCTCCACCAGGTGTGCGAGGGCGGCTGAGATACCCTGCTCGTACAGTGTCGGCGGACAAAGCTCAAACGTAAACGTTCTTATGTCCTGGCTGAGCTGCCTGACAAGAGCAAGCGACCGGGTCAGGATATTGGCCTGATCGGGCGGCAGATTATTGCCGTTGAGAAGCTGGAGATTCAGGCTGAGCGCCGCGATATTCTGCCCAAGGCAATCGTGCAGATCTTCTGCGATTCTCTGCCGCTCGTTATCTTCCGCGCGGGATATCTCCATGGCGAAATCGCTTGGGGCGCTCCCGCCGAGTACCTCATTCAGAACATCAAAAACACCCGGAAACGGCAAAACAACCGCTTCTTCACGGTTAGTGTTGAAACTGCCATGCTGTGTAACCGGTAATTCCATAATAGCCAAAGGCTGAAAAACCGCCGCAGGCAGGGGATTCGCCGTGGCGGGCCTGTCTGCTGTTACTGCTTAATTAGCTGAAAGTTATCAAACAACTACTGCGTGCGACCCACTCGTACGTCAGCATGCTCCTGTAATGACTCGGTGAATATATTTCTCTCCGTAAGGCTTATCGTCGCCTTAACGGATTCCTAAAGGGCAATTTGAGCTGCGCATAACAGGAGATTTCCGTTTTTGGGGATTAACGGGTGGATATTTTTGTCTTAAAGACGATTTTTGTCCGCAAAGACGGCTGCAAAAAAAGTGCTTGGTTCCAGCTGACGGTAGTTATTTTTTTGCGGGCAGCCCGGCATTAGCCTGAAGTCAATCTGAAATTATGACTTCCAGATTGGGGTTGTCTTTCTTTAGTTTCTCGATTGTAGCCTTGGAAATCATATTTTGTGACACGACCAGAGTCCTGAGCGAAAGCGGCCATGCGAGGTCTCTGATATCGGCTTCGGTAACAGCCGTCGTGCTGATTCCCACATGCTGAATTTTACTCATTTTTGTTATTGCCGGGAGGGTTTTGCCGGTAATCTTCGTATTGTCAAGTTCCAGCCATTCCATTTCGGACAGGGCGGCGAGTTCGCGCAACCCGGTGTCAGAAACGGCGGTGTCGCCCAGGTACAACCGCTTCAGGCTCCTGAGATTCATGAGCTTCGCAACGGTCTCGTCGGAGACGTTCGATTCACTCAGTGCGAGCAGTTCAAGGTGTGTCAGAGAGGCTATGATATCAAAGTCGGCTTCAGTGAGAGCCTCTGTGGTGAGAGTTTCTTTGCGCAGGCCGAGGCTGGTGATGTGTCCGGAACTGTCGCACTTGACCGAGCGGGGGAATCTATCCTTGAATGTCATGACGGCCAGGTCGTCGCCCGCTGTGTCTATGAACAGGCCGTACAGCGGACTTTCGGCCGGGTTCTTTTCATCCGGCTCGCCGACGGAAATAGTTTTGTTGTTGGGCCGGCCGGTGGAGTAAAGGTCGTCATCGCCGCCGGAGTCGAACAGGACCGAAAAGCTCATCGCGCCGGTCCGTGCGTAGTGGTAGCTGTTGCCGCCGCTCTTGCCCTGCGAGGCGTAGGGCGGTGCGATGTATCTGTCGCGCCCGGCGAGGTCCATGAGATATGCAACACCCTGCATGGAAGCTCCACCCTGCGACAGGCCGGCGCCGCACTGGTATGAATCGTTGCCGGCCCGGTCGATAAGTGCCCCGACTGCGATGTCCCACGCAGACCCCTGAATGGCGACCTGCAGCGCGTAGTACGTGTCATCGCCCTCGTCGTCGGCGAGTATGCCGTGCGCCTGATGGCAGCCGAAGCCCTGCGCCCAGCGGACGCCGGTGTAGCTGTCGTTGCCCTTGCGGTCATGGAGAATGCCAAGCCCGTAGTAATATCCGCCGCCCTGCGCCATCTCGCCGGCGTCGTAGCGGTCGTTGCCCTCAAGGTCTTCGATGATGCCGATGCCGCCGGATTCGTAAGTCCGGCAGCCGAACCCGAAGCCCTGGCTGCATGCGTTGTAGACGCCGGGCGTTCCGTAGGACGATTTCACCGGTCCGTTGACGCGGTAGTAATCTTCGCCTCCCTGTTCGAGAATCAGCCCGAGCCCGCGCGGCCCGCCGATGCCCTGGCTCATAATCTGCGACTGGTACAGGTCGCGCCCGTAGCCGAGGTCGGCGATGAGGCCGAACCCGTAGAACCCGGCGCCCTGCGACCAGTACAGCGATTGATATTCGTCGTTGCCGTCGTAATCTATCAGCATGCCGACGCCCATGATGCCCGCACCGCAGCATGGTTTCTGGCCGGCGTAGAAATCATCGCCGGCGTAATCGACCAGCAGGCTTATTCCACACAGCGCCGCAGCGGGTCCACCGGCTGAGCCGATGTGACGGTCGTTGCCGGCCATGTCGATGATGAAGCGGACAGTCCACGGCGCCTGTTGCGGATAGTTGTACGTGTCGTCGCCGCCTGCGTCGATTACACCGGTTATCTTCGACATGTCGTATGTATTCGCCCCGAAGCCGCCGTAGACGTACCATCGGCCGTCAATCTGCACGATGTCCAGCACGTCGCCGGTGACGGCGTTCTGCATTTCCTGCGGAATTTCGACAGTTTTGGTGTCCTTCGCCGGCGGTGTGCCGCGTTGTATAAGCTCCGACATTTCACCGGCGGCCAGTATTAAAGAGCTGAAATCAATCGACATGCTCGCCTGGAGAGTTTTTATCATGCGGGCGGGGTTTTTGTGGCCGGCCACGTAGACCGTGGCGGGCAGCCCGGCGACAAGCGTGTCGATGTCCTCGGCCAGCGTGGCCCGGTGGTCGGCGGGAATTTTTTCGAATGCCTTGCGAAGGTATTCGTTGGCCGCGGCGACCTGTTTTGCCGAAAACTTCAGCGCATCGCGAGGAATGGACATGTTGGCCTTTTCCGTATTCTTGGTTTTGTATGCACTGAGGTCGAGCATCTTTGCGGCGTAGCTGCATATGCCGGACGGATCCTTCGCGTAATCGGCGAGCGGGGCGGTTATCTCTTCCTGAAGCTCGCTCATCCGCAGCGGGTAGTAAAACGGATATGCGACGCGGGCCAGGTTGTTGTAGCCGACGGTCGTGCTCTGGGCTTCCTTCAGCACGCCGCAGAGCTTGTTGTAAGCGTCGGTGAGATTGTTCTCTCCGGCTTTTTGCATGACGAGAGCTTCGAAGCTGAACGTTTTGGCTGGGTCCAGCAATGTTTCCGGTTTGAGTGGAAGATATTTTTGGCGTGGGAATGAAATCGGTCCTGCCCAGTCGGCGCGGGCGGCCAGCCTGATTTTCAGGTCCTTCGTTTCCGTGCCTTCGCCCGGCGCGAACGGGTATGTGTTCGGCGGCATCTTCGTGAAGCGGACGGTGAGCGTCATCTCGTCGCCGGGCTTTTTGGCCGCGACGTATTTCTGGAGTTCGTCGGCCTTGAGGTTCTTGCCGTCCACCTTAAGTATCAGGTCGCCGCTGTTAACCAGCGGGGCCGGGTCTTTCTCGCCGAACAGCGGGCCGGGCAGAACCCACGTTACAAGGCATGCGCCGGTGGGCTGATGATCCTCGAACCGCAGCCCGATGTAAGGCTGCTCGGCAAGCGGCCGGGTGTCTTCGGCCTGCTGGGCGAACGCGAAGTCGGCCGGGCCGATGATTGAAAGAAACATCACGACCGCTGTAACGCTTGCGAGGCGGGGGAGAGTCATTGTCGGTTATTCCTTGTCAGGTTTGGTCGAGCCGTCGGACTGCTTATTATCGAGCGGCTGCTCGTGTGACTGCCAGCCGGCCGGGACGGGAATATTGAAGACGTCCTTGTCGAGCGTGACGTCAGTTTCGATTTTGCTGAAGACGACGGTTGTGATGTCCTTGTTCTTGTCGCGGCTGACGATGCGGACGGGCAGGTATTTGTCGTTCACCCACATTTCGAGCTGTGTGAAGTTCAAATCCTCTTTGCATTCCTTGCGTGGGGCGAGCTTCAGGTAGCTGGTTTTTTCCGGCTCGCCTTTTTCCAGCGGGCGCGTGGTGACTTCGCAGTATTTCATCACGTCGGCGGCCTTCTGCCCGAACGGTATCGGGAACGGCCCCTTGCCGATTGTCAGAACGTCCACTTCGTCGCCTTTTTTGCAAATCTCGTATTTCGTTATCTCGCGGATTTTATGCTTCGCGACGGTCAGCCAGTAGCCGTTGAACGCGTAATCTTCCTTTTCGCGGAAGGCGGCGCCTTCGCCGAGCTGCCTGGTTGCGAACTGGACGCGGAATTTCGCCGGGGAGTCCTTGGTTTTCTGCTGGAAGGCGACCCAGCCGGTCCGCTTGTCGGTATCGCCCAGCTGCGTCATGACGACGGTGTAATCGATGTCAGCCTTGAGGGTTTTGTACTTGTCGCCGGCCTTCTCGAGCCTGTCGAGAATTTCCTTGGCCTCGGGAGTTATTTCCGCTTCCGGCGCGGTGGTCGGATTTTCCGTGTTTTCATCGGTTTTTGCTGCGTTATCGGCGTCTGTTGCCGGCTGGGTGGTTGAAGTTGTTTCCGTTTTGTCGCCGGCTGACACGCATGCCAGCGGCAGTGCGAATATCGCGAGTGTTATAACGAAAAATTTCATGCTTACTGCTCCTGTGTTTCTATTGATTCCGACACGTTCACCGCCGCGGCGTTTGTCCGCCGGGTAAGTCGCCTGTACATCGCTATTACGCCTCTGCCGCCGCCAAGCACCACCGCAAGGGCCAGCAGGGCGACCACCGCGTACCATCCGAGGTTCCACCAGTATATAACGAACGCGAGTATCGCATACCGGATCAATCTGCCGATAAAGTTCGCCGCCGCGAACGGCACTCGCGGGTAGCGGTAGGTGATGGCGAGCATCCGGACGATGTCGATAGGTATCGGAATGAGGTTGAAAACCACCAGCAGCAGGAACGGCGATCTCGAAAACCACGCCGCCGCCTTCTGGTAGGTTTTCGTGTTGCGGACCTTCGCAATTTTCTTGTGGCGGAGTATCCACGTGAACAGGTGGTAATCGTTGAGGTTCGCCACGGTGGATGCGAATGCCCCGACGACAGCGACCAGTGCGACAGTGTCCCACACGCCGTCGCCCACTGCGGCGTCGCGCGTGGCTACTGCGGCGACTATCCAGCTCGTGGGCATGGGCAGGACGGTGCAGCAAAACGACATGTAGATGGCGAAGCCCAGCAGCTTGATAATCGCACTTGCCTCGGTAAACGTTTTCTGCGGGGCATGCCTCCAGTTTTCCCAGCCAAGCCCGTCGGCTGCGATGAGCATGACCATCGGCACGGCGGCTGCCGCAAGCATCACGATGTACGCCGCCAGCCAGTGCCTGACCGTTATATCGTCGGGCAGGTGCGGCTCAAGAATGTGATGATCGCTCATCAAGAATCAACCCGTCTTTCATGTGCACGACGCGGTCGGCGGCCGCAGCCGCCTCGGCGGAGTGCGTAATCATTACAATCGTCTGCCCCTCGTCGCGGTTCATCTGCCTGAACAGTTTCAGCAGCGAGACGCTGTTGTCCGAGTCCAGGTTTCCCGTCGGTTCGTCCGCAAGCAGCAGGGCGGGCCTGTGCGCGATGGCCCTGACGACCGCAACCCGCTGCTGCTCGCCGATGGACATCTGCCCCGGCTTGCGTCCGGCGACGTGGGCGATGCCCATCTTTCCGAACAGTTCGTCGCAGCGGCCGTCGCCCCTGATGCCCCGCACCCGCAGGGAGACGGCGACATTATCCGCCGCCGTCAGCGTGCCGAGCAAGTTGAAACGCTGAAATACGAAGCCGATATCTTTTCGCCGCAGCAGCGTCCTTGCGGCGCTGCTGTTGCCCACGGGCTTTCCGTTGATGCTTATCGTTCCGCTGTCCGGCGGCGTCATAAGCCCAAGAACGTGCAGCAGCGTGCTTTTTCCGCAGCCGCTCGGGCCCATGACGGCCAGGAATTCGCCGCGCCGGACAGCCAGATCAAGCCCGCGAAGCACGTGAACGGCGGCCCGGCCCTTGCCGAATGACTTGTGCAGGCCCGCAGCTTCCAGAATGTTTTCAGTATCAGTATCGTTCACGTGCCGGTTACTCCAGTGTCAGGGCCGAAACCATGTCGACCCGCGTCGCCCGGTATGCGGGGTAGATTGCGCTCAGGGCTGCGCCGGCAGCGGCGGCCACTACGGCGATTGCCAGCCACTGGGGCGTTATGCTCACTGTGAGCAGCGGCCGGAATGTCTGGATTATCCACGCCGCGGCGAAGCTCATCGCGATGCCCAGCACCGATCCTGCTGCGGTGAGAATGGCCGACTCGGCCATCACCTGGCGAAGTATCAGGCTGTTCGACGCGCCGAACGATTTGAGTATCGCTATCTCACGTGTCTGCTGCAGGACTATGGTGTAAAGCGTGATCATGATGAACAGGAACGCGATGATAAGCGCGACGGCGTTCACGGCGTCGACGTAGCGGAACATCATGCTGAATTTTTCCTGCAGCATGTCGCGGTACTGTCGCAGCTGTATCGCCTCCTGCCGCTGGTTGGAGAGCGTCCTGGCGGCTGCATCGGCGTCGGCGCCCTTGTGCAGCTTGACGAACATCACCGTGCTCTTGGTTATGTCGCCGCTGCCGAACAGGAACTGCGCAGTCCGCCGCGGCATGAAAACCCGCGCCATGCCGCCGTCCGGGACGATGCCGACAATCCGCCATTTGTGATTTGCCGTATTCACCGTGTCTCCGACTTTCAGATTGCCCGCTGCTGCGAGGCGGCTGTCGATAACCAGCTCCAGGCCGTTATGTGCCGGGTCGGAAAGATCAGCCCTGGTGATATCCATGACTTCGTCCGAATGGCCGGCGGCCAGCAGCTTCGACTCGATCCATTTCGAGAATCCGTTTTCCGGGTCGAAGAGCCTGCCTTCTTGCAACTTTCTGCCGCCGGTCAGCGTGTGCCACTGCTCCGGGTCGACGCCGGCTGCCAGATGGTTCTGCCCGGCGAGCTTCACGTTCCACAGAAAAACCGGCGTAACCCGCTGCACGATATCGCCGTGTTTTTTTATCGCGTCTTCTGCGACCCTGTCCGGCAGGCCGATGCCGCTGAGCGTGATGAGGTTTTCGCCCAGTCCGCCGGGAAACAGAATCAGGTCGGCGTCCACGGCTTCCCATCGGTCGGCGACTTCGTTCAGGCTGCCTCGCGCCAGGCCGGACAGCGTCACCAGCATGCAGATGCCGATGCCGATGCCCACCGCGCTGAGCGTGCTTCTCAGCTTGTGATGCAGAATGTTTGCCAGGGGTAGATAAGCCATTCAGATTCCCAGTATTTCGTACAGTTCCGCCAGGTCGGCCACCACGTAGTCGGCGTCGTCGGCGAAATCGGGCCGGTCACGCCTCGCCAGCAGTATGCTCGTCGCGCCGGCAGCGTTGGCGGCGATTATATCGTATTTGAAGTCGCCCACACAGACGGTTCGCTGCGGTTTAATTCCCATGTCCCTGCACGCCCTCAGCACGCCGTCGGGCTCGGGCTTTATCGGGCCTTTTTCCCGCGACCATGCGAGGTCGAATGTCAGGCGGAATTTTTCGATGACCGTTTCCATAACCTGCCGCGCGTTGCGCGTGAGCAGGGCGGTTTTCAGGCCGGCCTTCCTGCAGGCGGCCAGCAAATCATGCACGCCGGGCAGCAGCGTTGCGTTCTGAACGGCTGTCATTTCCTGCTCGAGCAGCCAGTCGGCCGCGGCGGTGCGCTTGTCGGGCGGCATGGCGTCGATACCCTCGATTATGCCGGTGTCGTCGGATATCCCAAGGTGCCGGCGGATTGCCGCGAAGTCCAGCAGCGACTCGATCAGCGTGCCGTCCATGTCGAAAATTATGCCGTCAAACCGTTTCATGGGACATTGGGCTTCATTTGCAGTTCCGTTATGCGGCAATTTAACCGCGACAAGCCGCGTTATGCCAATATAGAATCGGAGTTTGTCATGACTACTGCGTCGGGAAAAACAATTCATATGATTGTAACGGCTGCGGCATTGTTTTGCCTGGCGTCCGACGCGTCGGCTGCGGGATGGTGGAAATACGAGTGGCCGTTCCGCAGGGAAGTGACAATTCCTGAAACAAAGCCGACCAATTTCGGCGGCGATGACGTAGCCGTCTTCACCATGCCGACCGGCGGCCATATAAAACCGGACGGCAGCGATATATGCGTGGTAGCCGCCAACGGCGATGTCATGCCGTCGCGGGTTCTCATGACCGGCCCGGGCGACACGGCGAAAGTTGCGTTCGCCGTTCGCGACGGCGTGCGGAAATATCATGTCTATTACGGCAACCCGAATGCCAGACCGGCCAGGCCTCTGGAAATAAAACGCGGCGTGCTGCTTGAGATGTGGAAGTTCCAGGGTCAGCCTCCGGGAAAGCTCGAAGATGCGGAAAAGATTTTCGCCGCCGAAAAACAGCTGTTCGGGCGGGACTTCCGCGAAAACATATTCCTCGGCCATAACCCCTTCGGGCCGGAAGCCTCGCTGGCTGCGCTTTACACGGCGTGGTTTTTTGCGCCGGCCGACGGAGATTATGTGTTCTGCTCGTCGAGCATGAACGCGTCGTTTCTGCTGATAGACGACAAGCTGGTGGTGGACAACGGCGGGGCGCACTGGCCGCAGAATACTCCGGTGAAGCAGAACAAAGTTCAGCTCAAGTCCGGCCTGCACAAGCTTACATACATGCACGTGACCAATAACGGCGATCCAATAGCGGTCGCGGCGTGGAAGTCCCCGGGGGACGACCGCATCTGGCCGATTGCCGCCAACAGCTTCGCGCCGGTGATTCAGGCGAGCTTCGGGCCGGCGGAGCAGTACGGCAAAACGCTGTCGGTGGATTTCACGCCGACCCATGCGGGCGAAACATTCATCGGCGACCGCTACACCCAGCGTTTCACGTTCGCCGCCGACATTGTCGGCAAGACTGCCGGCGAGCTGCAGTGGCAGTGGGACTTTGGCGACGGGCAGACCGCTCCCGGCGAAAAGGTCGAGCATGTTTATCTCGCCGATGGGCGGTACACCGTGAAACTCTCTGCAAAAACCCGTGTCGGGGAACTGACGTGCACAAATGTTATTGTCGTCGCCCGTCCGTGGGACTGCGTCATAAACCGGGATATCGACAGCAACGCCATGCACGCAGGCATCGCGGCGAAATACGATTTCGCGAAACTTTCTCCCGAGGCCAATGCCAACGCGGTGGTTCTGTTCGACTGCGCGGCGATGAACGAAGAACTGCTGAAGGCCGGCAATGCGTTTGTTCTCCGCAGCAGCGCGGACGATGTCGATATAAGGCGCGTCGGACTGATTTATGCTCCCTCGCTTGTCAATTCCGGCAGGCCCGAGCAGGCCGTCGAGGCGATGCTGAAACTCGCCGCCCTCGCCAAGGCGCCGTATATTTCCGCCAAGGCGCTTCTTTATGCCGGACAGATTGCTGTCGATGAACTGGGCGACACGAAACGTGCCGGGAGCATTTTCAGCGACGTCGTGGAGAATTATCCGGGGCGGGTCGACAAGCATGTGATTCGCCTCGGACTTATCGGCATCGGCGACGTCCGGCGGGCCGAGGGCGACTATGACAAGGCGAAGAACTCCTACGAGCAGGCCGGCATGCAGTTCGACACCGCAGCCGGCGGGGCGGAGTTCCATCGCGGCAATTTCGCCCGCAGCATCGAGGATTTCACCCGCCGCCGGGAATACGCCTCCGCCGACGAGTATCTCGCCAGCTGGGCGGCGGCGATACCGACTGACAAGCTCGAAGGCTACTGGTCGCTGCTGAAGGCCAGGCAGCTTTTCGCCCGCGGCCGCAACATCGCCGCCGTAATCGAGGCCGAGACGCTTGTACGGGTCAATCCGCGGTCCGATTATGCCGCGGAACTGCTGATGATTGCCGCCAGGTCGTATCGAAAGCTCGGCCGAAAGGAAAAGAGCACCGAAATGCTCAAAAAAATAACCGTGGATTACCCGGAATCTCCGCTGTCGGCCGAGGCTGCAAACCTGCTGACAAAGTGGTAAGCACGGCCTTGCCGCCGGTTCACCTTGAACTGCCTCGGTTCAGTTGGGATAATAAATTGCTCTTGCAGAACGGTATGGAAACGAAGGTCATAAAACCCGGAACGGAGTCTGAAGTCGTCGCGGCCGCCGCGGCCGGCGCAGAAGCCTTGCGGGCCGGCAAGCTTGTGGGATTCGCCACCGAGACGGTTTACGGCATAGCCGCTCTTGCCTCGCACGAAGGGGCCATCGAACGCCTTCGCCGGGTGAAATCCCGCCCGAAGGGGCCTTTCAGCGTTCATATCGCCTCGGCGCGGGACGTGTCGATGTTCGTTCGGGAGATTCCTGAAGATGCCGCCCGGCTTATGGCCAAGACCTGGCCGGGTCCGGTCACCATCATTCTGCCGACCGGCGGAAAGCTGGCCGACCGGAAGCTTCAGCAGGCCGGTTTGTACGACGTGCTCTGCTCGGATGACACGATAGGGCTGCGATGCCCGCGCGGCCTGCTGTGCGAGAGAATGCTGGCTGCCGCCGGCGGGCCGGTCGTGGCGCCCAGCGCGAACCCGGCCGGAAAAAAATCCCCTCGCAACGCCGATGATGTCATCAGATACCTCAACGGCCGGATCGACCTGCTCATAGACACCGGGGCGACGGAATTCGGCAAGGACAGTACGATTGTCAGCTTCGAAGAGGGCGGCTGGAAGCTTGTCCGCTCGGGCGTTTACTGCGAGCGTACAATCAGGAGGCTGCTGAGGCGGAAAATCGTATTCGTATGCACGGGCAATACTTGTCGAAGCCCCATGGCGGCCGGCCTGGCGAAAAAATATTTTGCGGAAAAGTTCGGGTGCAGCGCCGGCGATCTGCGGAATTACGGTATTGACATTATTTCTGCCGGAATTTTCGCCGCAGACGGCAATAAAGCCACGCCCGAAGCGATTTTAGCGGCGAAATCGCTTGGTGCGGATATTTCCCGCCACCGCAGCCGAAAATTGACAACAGAATTGATAAATGATGCAGATGTGGTATTCTGCATGACGGATTTCCATGTCGAAGCGGTTCGTCAAATGTTGCCTTCAGCAGTCGGAAAAGTCAGAACACTGGCATCAAGCGGCGACATTCCGGACCCCATCGGCGGAGGAGCGGAAGTTTATGAAAAAACCGCTCTTAAAATACAGCAGGCTCTTAAGTCTGTTCTTAAATAGGTTAAACGGGATCGAAAAATGAGAATCGCTGTCGGCGCGGACCATCGAGGACACAGTTTTAAGGAAAAGATAACTGTCCTTCTCAATGAGCAGGGACACGAAGTTATTGACATGGGCACAAACAGCTCCAAGAGCTGCGACTACCCGGACATTGCATATCCTGTCGCGATGGCTGTCACGGGCGGCAAGGTTGACAGGGCCATACTGATCTGCGGAAGCGGCATCGGCATGACAATCTGCGCCAACAAGGTTTGCGGCGCCCGGGCTGCCCTCTGCCACGACGAACTGACCGCCCAGCTTTCCCGCAGACACAACAACGCGAATATTCTCTGCCTTGCCAGCGACGTGCTGGGCGAAGAACTGATGCGAAGAATCGTGTCGAGCTGGCTGACGACCGAGTTCGACGGCGGCGGGCGGCACGAACGCCGAGTCCGCAAAATAGGATGGATCGAGCAGAACAAAAACCCTGCCGACTTCGACGATTTCAACGGTCTGACCGACAACGGAAGATAAGCGGGGCGATCCTGTATATATCGAAAATAAAAAGCCCACCCCTGATAGGTGGGCTTTTTATTCTGTTTACGATGGTTGCGAACTTACGCCGCGGGGAAATTGCGTATCGATTCATTGTCGCCGATTATCAGCAGCACGTCGCCGGACTCTATTTTCGTGTCAGCCATCGGCACGCTGAGAACGAACTGTCGAGTCCGCTTTATGCCTTCTTCGTCGCTTTCGGCGACGGTTCTCCGGATTGCCACCACGTTGACGTTGTACTTGTTGCGGACGTTCAGCTCCATCAGCGTTTTGCCGGCGAATTTTTCCGGGGCCGCCACCTGAACCAGGCTGAACCCCTCGGCCAGCTCTATCCGTTCCATTATCGACGGCGCCATCAGGCGGTTCCGCCACCGTTCGGCCGATTCCTGCTCCGGGTTCACGATGTCGTCTGCCCCGATGCGTGAAAGTATCTGCGCCCTGACCGATGTGGTGGCCCTTGCGATTACGCGGGGCACGCCTATCTGCTTGAGTATGACTGTGGTCAGCGCGCTGGCTTCGAAGGCTGTGCCTATGCCGACGATTGCTACGTCGACCTTGTCGATGCCCTGCGCGAGAAGGGCTTCCTCGTCGGTGCTGTCGAGGCATACCGCCAGCGTTACGCGGTCGCGCATGGCCTCGACCAGTTCGCGTTGTTTGTCTATGGCGATAACTTCGGCGCCGGCGTCGACCAGCAGTGTGGCCAGCCGCGAGCCGAAACGTCCCAGTCCTATTATGGCGTAGCGTTCCATGTTTTTATCCTATTACGACCGGCTCAGTCGGGTAAGAGTATCTTGCGGGCTTGACGCCGGCTGTCAGAGCAAGCAGAAGCGTCAGCGGCCCGATTCGCCCGATGAACATACCGGCTACAATGATTAGTTTGCCCGAGAGTGTCAAGCTCCTGGTGACGCCGGTGGACAGGCCAACCGTTCCGCATGCGCTGCACGACTCGAACATCAGGTCGATGAATTTGCACCCGCTGCCGTTCCGCATCGACACGCACAGCAGCAGAGTTATCACGCAGACCAGGCCCATGTACATCAGCGCGATCGCCGCCGCCCGGTGCATAAGCTGCGAGGGCACGGACCGCTTGAACACTTCCGCCTCGCCGCGTTTGCGGAGCACGCTGTATGTCGCGACTATGAGCATGGCGAATGTGACGGTTTTCATGCCGCCCGCAGTGCCGGCCGGGCTGCCGCCGATGCTCATCAGCCCGCACATCCACAACTTGCCGGCGTCGGAAAGTTCCGCCATGTCGATCGTGTTGAAGCCGGCCGTCCGCGCGCTGACCGACTGGAACAGCGCCTCGCGCGCCCGCTGCGGCCAGCCCATGCCTTCCCAGTCGCCGATGGGTCGCGGCTGGTAGCTGTTAACCGGATTGCCGCCGATTCGCCGGGGATCGGTGTCTTCATTGCGGCCGATCGGTCGTGGCTCGACCGCCAGAAGGACGGCCGCTCCGACGATTATCAGCGCCGCCGTCGTGGTCAGCACGATTTTGCTGTGCAGCGAGAGACGGACTCTCTGTGAGTAATCAGGCAGAATCGGCCTGCCCTTAAGCCGCCCGGCGACGCGCCTGGCGAACGAAATCGTCCACTTCGCGCAGTCCTGCAGCACCGGGAAGCCCAATCCGCCGAGAACAATCAGCGGCATCATCACGCCGAACACCTGCCAGTGGTCCCGCAGCGGTTCGGCCCACTTGCCGACGCCTTCCATCATGTTCGCGTTGTACAGCGAGAAGCCGGCGTTGCAGAAACTCGACACGCTGTGGAATGCGCTGTACCAGATGGCGCCGGCAGTGGAGAGCGGCTGGCCGGCGGCGTCGCGGGCCGCAGCGAACATCGGGTAGAACATTATTGCGCCGATAAGTTCCAGCAGGAACGTCACCGCCACGACGAACATGGCGATTCGCCCGAGCCTGCCCACCTGCTCGGTGGAAAGCATCTCGCCGATGGCTGTGTTTGTCCGCATCGACAGCGATTTGCCGACCAGCATCGCCAGCACCGTGCCGAACAACATTATGCCCAGGCCGCCGACCTGTATCATCATGAGTATGACGGCCTGGCCGAACAGCGTGAAGTCGCCGCCGGTGTCACGCACTGTAAGCCCGGTTACGCACGTGGCGCTTGTAGCCGTGAAAATCGCCTGGTCGTATGTAATCGGGCTGTCGACTGGCGTTGCTACGGGCAGCATCAGCAGGCCCGAGCCGATGAGGCAGATCACCGCGAAACTGCCGACAAGCAGCAGGCTCGGCGATATGCCGCTGCTGGCGAACCGCAGATTTACGCCGACGCCGCGAAGTATGAGGGTTATCAGTATGTACGCCTGCGTGATGAAAATGTACAGCGCGCCGGCGGACACCATGTCGCTGCGGAACTGTATCGCCGCGAATCCGCCGACTACTATCAGCAGAATCAACGCGAAGTCCATCCAGTTCTCGCGCAGATAGGTCAGCCTGTGCTTCGCCAGCAGCAGCCTGGCCGTCCGGTCGCCGATGAACAGCAGCACAATTACCGACTGGACGACGTGCAGAATATGTTTTGGAACCGGAGGCTGGCGGAAACCGTAGTCCAGTATCAGCGCGGCGATGGCGGCCAGGCCGGTTATCGCCAGCATGATGTCCAGCGACATCGTTATGCGCCTTTTAGCTTCCTTGCGGGTTGGACTTGCGATTTCTGCCATATATGTTCCCCGGGCAGGCGGAAACTTATTGATCCCTTGCGGCTATTTTTTGTCTTTGTAAATTTTTTCCGGGTCGAAAAGCTTTTCCGCAACTACTTCCCATTCGCCGGCCTTGCTCAGTTTGCGGTAGAAGCATGAGTAGTAGCCTTCGTGGCAGGCGGCGCCATGCTGGGTAACTTCGATTACCAGCGTGTCTTTGTCGCAGTCGGTGTAGATGGCCTTGACTTCCTGCGTATGGCCGGACGATTCGCCTTTCATCCAGTATTTCTGCCGGCTGCGAGACCAGAAATGCGTCTTGCCGGTCTTTATCGTGTCCAGCAGCGACGCCTCGTTCATGTACGCGACCATGAGAACCTGTTTCGTCTTCGCGTCTATGCAGACGGCCGGGATAAGCCCGGCTGAATCGTACTTCAAACCCTTGATGCTGTCTTCTAACTTGCTCACATTGCACTCCCATGCCGTGTGCCGGGCATTATCGCCCGCGTAAAATCAGCAAACATGCTAACTACCGCAAGACGCAACGTCAAACGCAGAAAGAAACGGCGCAAAACTAGCCCTGAACGTAAGTGAGGGGTATTTAAGTAAAAAACAGCAGATAACCCCTCGTTTGCACTCTGGGCTAGTGTGTGAAGAAATAGTATGACAATCCATCATTTTCTACGCTCCCGCCAGGAAGCTCAGCCTTCCTGCGTAGGCCTTGACGACCTCGCGGCGGAGCTGCTGGTTGTGGGGGGCAGACAGCGTCGGGTCGTCCTTTACTATTCCGAACGCGTCGCGCCTGGCCATCCGCAGCAGCTCGAAGTCTTCTATAAGGTCCGCGACCTTCAGTTCCGGCAGGCCGTGCTGTTTCGTGCCGAAAATTTCGCCCGGCCCGCGAAGCCGCAGGTCTTCCTCGGCGATTTTGAAGCCGTCGTTCGTCTTGACCAGCACGTCCAGTCGCTGCTTCGCGATGGGATTTCTCGGCGACGCGACGAGTATGCACACGGCGTCCTGCGTCGACCGGCCGATTCGCCCGCGAAGCTGGTGCAGCTGCGCCAGCCCGAATCGCTCGGCGTGCATGACGACCATCACGTTGGCGGCCGGCACGTCGACGCCGACCTCCACGACCACCGACGCAACGAGCACCCTGATTTTCCCGCTGCGGAAGTCGGCCATTACGGCGTCCTTTTTGGCGGCCGGCATCTGCCCATGGATAAGCCCCACGCCGAACCGTCCAAGCTCGCTTGCCGAAAGCTCCCTGCATGCGTCCTCTGCTGCAGTCAGCTCCAGCTGCGGCGAGGGATTGACCAGCGGATAGATGAAATACGCCTGCTGGCCGGACTCGAGTTTCTCCGCGACGAAATGCAGCGTGTCCGGCAGTTCGGTTTCGCGGATGCAGCGGGTTTCGGTTTTGCCGCGGCCGGGCGGCATCGCGTCTATTACCGACACGTCCAGATCGCCAAAAACCGTCATTGCCAGCGTGCGGGGGATTGGCGTAGCCGTCATCACCAGGTAATGCGGCGCGAAACCCTTGCCGCGGATTACCGTGCGCTGGCGGACGCCGAACTTGTGCTGCTCGTCGATGACCACAAGTGCCAGCTTGCCGAACTTCACGCCCTCGCTTATCAGCGCGTGCGTGCCGACGACGATGTCGATTTCGCCAGCGGCCAGCGAGTCGAGAATTTCCTTCCGCCTGGCGGCCGGCTGCCCGCCGACAAGCAGGGCGGTGCGGACCCTGCTGCCGGAAAGATAATTTTCGATTTTATTGTAATGCTGCGTGGCGAGGATTTCCGTCGGGGTCATGATAGCCGTCTGGTAGCCTCCGGCGACGGCAGCCAGCGCTGCGTAGAGCGCGACGACCGTTTTGCCGGAGCCTACGTCGCCCTGAAGCAGGCGGTTCATCGGTTTCTCGCGGGCCATATCAGCTGCGATTTCCGCGACGGCCTTATCCTGGGCGGCCGTCAGGGCGAACGGGAACCTCGCGCGGATGCGCTTGTCGATTTCCTCGCTGCATTTCACGGGGTGAGCAGGCCGGCTGACCTCGCGCATTCGCATCAGTGCTATGCCGAGCTGCATGAGCAGGCACTCGTCGTAGGCCATGCGCCGGCGGGCGGAGGCCCACTGGTCCTTGTCTTCCGGGTGGTGCATCGCGGCGATGGCGGCGGGGCGGTCGGGCAGGCCGCGGTCGGCGAGATATTTCTGATCGAACCATCGCGGCAGCAGGTCTTTCGCCTGCGGCAGAACTTTTTTTATTATCTGGGCGATATGCCCGCTGGTGAGTTTTGCCCCGGCCGGGTAGACCGGCAGCAGCTCGTCCTGTGATAAATCGGCGGCTTCCGCGTCCCAGAGCACCTCGAATCGCGGGTTGATGAACTGGATGGCTTCCTTGTAGGTGGAAACTCTGCCGCTTACGACCATGTTCGAGCCGGATTTTATCCGGTCGCGCAGGTATCCGCCGTGGAACCATTTCACGGTGACGCAGCCCGTGCCGTCGTCGAGGCTGCACTCGAAGAACGGCCTCTTTCCGAAGCGCAGCTCTCGCGTCTCGATTACCTCGCCCGCGACGGTTGCGGCCGGCTCGTCGCCGTGCAGCGTTTCGATGGGCTGAACCTGCCTGCGCAGATTAAACCGCCGCGGGAAGTATGTGAGCAGATCCTCGACGGTACGCACGCCAAGCTCGGCCAGTTGCTCCGCGCGGACCGGGCCGACGCCTTTGACATACTGAACGGGCGTGTCGAGTTCGAGTTTAGGCACCTTGGCTATTCAGGAAGCTTGATTACCGTGCCGATGCGCAGCTTGTTCGGTTCGAGGCCCGGATTAAGCTCCATGATTTCCTTGTATCGCTTGCCGTCGCCGAGCTGGGTGCGGGCGATCGACCAGAGCGTGTCGCCCTTCTGGATTGTGTAAGTTCTCTCGACCGGGGTCAACCGAGTCGGTGTCGAGTCGTCAATGGTCGATCCGCCGTTGTCCGTCGGAGTCGGAGGGGCAAGTTCTTCCATTGTCCTGTCCGGCGGAACTTCGGTGGTCTTGACTTCGTTTTTCTTTTCGCAGCCTGCGAGCAGTGACAGCACTAAAGCCAGAGACAGTACATATCGCATGGTTTTCTCCAAAGCAGTTGAGTTTTAATGGAAACAACGCCAGCGATGATACCGCAGGCGGCGCCGCTGTCAAGCGGGCCACCCCTCCTGTCCGATGAGTTTCACGAACCGCACGGCGCAAAGCTCACGTTTGCGGATGCCGCCGCCTTGCTTTTCGATAACCTGGATTACCTGCGAATTGTGCCCGCCGACCGGCGTTACGATTCTGCCGCCGTCGGCAAGCTGGTCCAGCCAGGGCTTCGGCACCTGCGGGGCGGCTGCCCCGCAGATTATCCCGTCGAACGGGGCCTCCTCAGGCCAGCCCAGCGTGCCGTCGCCGGTTCGCAGCGTCACGTTTTCCGCATTGACGGCCGCCAGCACGCTTGCCGCCTGGGCGGTAAGGGCCTCTATCCGCTCGACGGCGTATACATGCCCGGCGAGCCGGGCCAGTATCGCTGTCTGGTAGCCGCTGCCGGCGCCGACGTCCAGCACGCGGTCGTTTCGCCCGGGGCGGAGTTCCTGCACCATAAGGGCCGTCACATAAGGCTGCGATATGGTCTGGCCGAAGCCTATCTGTATCGGATGGTCCTCGTATGCCTCATGCCGCAGTTCCTGCGGGACGAACAGCTCGCGGGGTATTTCCATGAATGCGTCCAGGACGGTCTGGTCGCTGATGCCGCGGGCGCGAAGCTGCGTTTCGACCATATCGCGGCGGGCGAGAAGCAGATTTTCTTCCTCGGAGGACATGATGAACATATTATATGTCGCCGGAGCGGCGGTTTTAACACTTTAAAAGGCAGGAGTGCAGCAGCGAATGGCGAAACCGGTTCCTCATGACGGCAGCGAATACGCCGACCGCATGGTCGCGATGGACAACGAATATGTATGGCATCCGTTTACGCCGATGAAGCAGTGGCTGGCGGACAGCGATGACGCCGGCAGGATTATCGTGAAGGGCGAGGGCTTCGAGCTTATCGATGCCCGCGGCGGGCGGTACATCGACGGGTTTTCGAGCCTGTGGTGCAATCTTCACGGGCATCGCGTGGCGGCGATAAATGCGGCAGTTCGCGCCCAGCTCGACCGCATCGCGCACACCACGCTGCTGGGGCACAGCTCGCCGCCGAGCATAGAACTGGCCGAGCGGCTGGTGCGAATTTCGCCGGCGGGGCTTGATAAGGTTTTTTACAGCGACAGCGGCGCGACGGCCGTCGAGGTCGCACTCAAGATGGCGTTCCAGTATTACCACAACATCGGGCAGCGAAAGCGGCGGCGGTTCATCGCGCTTCGCGACAGCTACCACGGCGACACGATAGGCTCGGTAAGCGTCGGCGGCATCGAAACATTCCACAGCCTGTTCCGCCCGCTGCTGTTCGACGTGACGTTCGTCGACTCGCCGAACGCGTACCATCACCCGGCCGGCGACGAGGCGGGAAAAGCCGTCCTCGAGCAGATAGAACGTGCGTTGAGTGAATCGCCGGATGAATACTGCGCTGTCATCGTCGAGCCGCTCATACAGGCGGCGGCCGGCATGATTACGCATACGCCGGGCTTTCTTGCGGGCCTTCGCGAAATTACGCGAAAACACGACGTGCTGCTCATCGCCGACGAAGTCGCCACCGGCTTCTGCCGCACCGGAAAAATGTTCGCATGCGAGCATGAGAACGTCTCGCCCGACCTGATGTGCGTCGGAAAAGGGCTTACAGGCGGCTACCTGCCCGTGGCGGCTACGCTGGTGACGCAGCGGATATTCGACGCGTTCTGCGGCGAGTTGAGCGAAGGCAAAACTTTCTATCACGGGCATACCTACACGGGCAACGCGCTCGGCTGCGCAGCGGCCGTCGCGAGCGCGGACCTGATATTCAAGAGCGGCCTGCTGGATAAGCTGCCCGGCAAGGTCGAGCTGATTCGCAGCAGACTTGCCGAACTGGCTGACCATCCGCACGTCGGCGACATTCGCCAGTGCGGCATGATGGTCGGCATCGAGCTAGTCGCGGACCGCCCCGCCAGAAAACCGTTCGACCCGCAGAAGCGGGCGGGCGTCGAAGTTTGCAAATGGGCGATGAAACATGGTGTAATAATCCGGCCGCTGGGCGACGTCGTCGTGCTGATGCCCGCCCCGGCGATGGACGAAGCGACACTTGAGCGGCTGCTGACGGCTGCGATTGCGAGCATAAATGAGTTTTTCAGGCAAAAATAAACACAGAAATCCGTTCGATTTCGACGTGTCGGCGTATCCGCCGCTGCCGGAAGCCAGAGGATTGTTCGTGACCGGCACCGACACTGCTGTCGGCAAGACGCTTGTTGCAGGCGCGATTGCACGCTACCTGCGGCGGTCGGGCGTTCTTGTGGATGTTTTCAAGCCCGTGGCGAGCGGGTGCAGGACGGTTTCCGGAAACCTCGTCAGCGAGGACGCCGAGTTTCTCGCAGCGTGCGCCGACTCACGCAGAACGCTGGACGAAATAAACCCGGTCCGCTACACAATGCCGCTTGCGCCCAACGTGGCGGCGGAGCGAGAGGGACGGCCGGTCGACCTGGACGCGATTTTCGACGGCTACAGGCGAATCGCCGCCAGCGGCGGGCCGGTTATCGTCGAGGGCGTCGGCGGGCTGCTCTGCCCGATTACCGACGACTTCTGGGTAATCCATCTTGCCGTCATGATGAAGCTGCCGCTCGTGGTAGTCGCCCGCAGCGGCCTGGGCACGATAAACCACACGCTGCTTACGCTTCACGCCGCACGTTCGGCCGGGCTTACCGTCGCCGGCGTGGTGATGAACCGCTGCGAACCCGGCTCAGCCGGCGAAGACCCGTCGGTAATGACCAACCCGAAGCAGATTGCCGACCGCGGACAGGTCAAGGTGCTCGCGCTGGTTCCCGACGAGAAGGCGAACTCGGTGAAAAAAGCCGCCATCGGCCCGGACACGACATTTGCGATTAACCAGGTCGCGTGGGAAAGAATAATAAAAGTCGGCAGGGACTGAGAGGCGTGTCTCACTCGGTCTCGGATTTTTCGGGGGCTTCCTTGTTTTCATCAGCCGGTTTGAATTCCGGCAGGTCGAACAGGCCGTAACGCTCGGGCAGCAGTCTGGCGTCCGGTTGCTTCTGATAATGCAGCGTCGCCTTTTTGCCGAAGTTGTCGCCCTCAGCCGTCACCTGAAACAGCCACGTCGCCGGGCCGGTCGTGTTTGTGTCGAAGCTCGCAAGCGGCAGGGCTAGCTCGATTGTGTATGACTTTTTGTCGTCCTGCCCGCCGGCCAGCATGAGTCGCTTGTCCAATGTCGCCGCCGGTCCGCCCCGTGTGAGCAGTTCCAGACTGCGGCTGCCGTACGTGTCGCATGTCAGCACGACCTGCGTCCATGCGTCGCGGTCGGCGTCGACGGCGATTCGCAGCTTCCAGTTCCACGCGTTTTCCGACGGCAGCGAGATGCCGAAGACAATGTGCGTTTTCGTGCGGATGGCCTGGAACGTTCCGGCCGGCGGCGTCTCGAAATTGTGGCCCAGGCTCTGCTTCAGCGTGACCGTCGGCGCGGTCTTCCAGAATGGCTCGTCCAGCAGGCCGTCGATTTTGCCGCCGTCGAGTTCTATGGACGCCTCCATGCGAGTGAGCGTTTTATCCTTCTTGTTCACCGGGTTTCCGGCCAGTTCGCGCTCTGCCAGCGATTTCCATTCGTCCGGATAGGTGTCGCCGGACAGTGAAACGAGAATGTCGTTGGCATTCTTCTTTTTGTCTAGCGACGCCATCGTCCTCGCCAGCAGCAGGCGGCCTTGCGGCGTGGCGTTCCATGCCGGCTGGGCGGAGAAACGTTTGGCCGCCGCGTCGAGGATTTCGGCGGGGTTCCATCGCGAAAGACCCTGGCGGAGCCTCTGCGCCTTCCATTCGCTGGAGACGTACGACGCGAGAACCTGCGCGCAGACCTGATTCCAGAGCGGATGCCTGACACCGAACGACACGAAATTCATCGCAGCCTCGTCGGCCTCCAGCAGCCTGCCTTCCGCCAGCAGCTTGTCGCGAACCAGCAGCAGGCGGTCCGGGCCGAGCGGGTCGGCGGGGAATTTTTTCGAGATTTCGACCAGCCTGCCGATAAGCGTGGCGACGTTTCCGGTTTCCAGTGTGAACTTCATCGTGGCGGCCATGGATAGATCGTTCAGGTCCTTGTCTGCGACTGTGAATTTCAGCCGCTTGTCAGCCAGGCCTGTCGTGAACAGCAGCAGTTTTTTCCCGGCCGTTTTGCATTTGTACGAGTTGAACCTGCCCGGACGGTTTTCGAGGGCCGTTAGCCACGGCAGCCGCCATATCGCGGCCTGACAGAGCATTTCGATGTTCGTGCCGCCGTCCCTCGGGAAGCCGGCCGTGTCGATAACCGTCGTCGTGTCGTTTCTGTCGTGACGGGCGGCCTTCTCCCACGGCGAGTCCCAGCGAGCATTGCTTTCCAGTGCAGTGAAGACTCGCTGAACCGACCACGGCGGAAGATTCACTAAATCCAGTTCCGGGAATGCCTCTTTTTCACCGGCGAGCTGGACTGCCCAGCAGGCCAGGCGGGCGACGAGCCGGGTTTCCGCCTCCGCACCGCTGGGGCCGGATTCATTTGGGCCGGTGGCCACGACTGCGGGGCGGTACTGGCGCATGACGGCGGCAATCTGCCGCAGCAACACAGGCTCGGCCGGCGCGTCGAGCGAGTCCGACCATGTTTTTATGATTTTATCTTCGCTGAGGTCCGCGTCGCAGACAGGCAGCACCTGCGACGGAAAGTCGCTGAGTACCGCAACCGACGAAGCTCCGGCCTGAATCGCAGCGGCGCGCAGCGGCTGATCGGGCAGGATGTATTTGTTGTAGCAGGGGCGAGTGACGAACAGGACGGCTACGTCCAGGCCGGCCTGAGCATGCGCGACAATCGCCGGGTAGCAGCTCAGGTCGCCGGCGGCCAGTATGAACAGCACATCGGTTTTCTCCGAACCGTGAGCGAGCTTCCACGTCGTGCCGGCGTCTGTGCTTCGCCATATCCTTCCGCCGTCGCCGCCGGCGAGAACGGTTTTGTCGTCGATGGCGAGCAGGGCGTGTATTTCACCGGGGCCTGGCGCGGCCAGCCTCCGCCAGTTTACGCCGCCGTCTGTGGTGTGGAGTATGCAGCCAAGCTGTCCGCCGCCGACCCATATTGAGCGAGGCGGCGCGAATGCGATTGCTTCGTAGTCGGCCAGCAGTCTTGCACCAATCGGCAGGCTGACGGGAATCTGCTCCCACGTCTGGTCGGCGGCGCGGCTGCGGAGAATGGTGCCGTTTTCGCCGACGGCCCAGTAGCGATTGTCGTCGGCGATGCAGACGGCTGACAGGTTAAGCTCGGACTCTGTGGGCGGCGGCTGAATGTCGGCCGACTTGAGAGCCTTGATCGAGAGTATCCTGTGCCTGGCCCCGACGATGCGGCCCAGATTTGTCGTCTGGAAAGCGCCGGCCGACATCGGACCTCGCGAATCGGTGTCCATCGGCAGCCAGTCCGCACCGGCAGTCACGGTTCGCATCAGCCCGGAAGGGCAGTCCGGCGACGCCTGCCCGAAGATTACGCCCGTTTCGCCTTTGAAGCAGCCGCCGTAAAGCCATTGCGCCCGTCCGCACGGGACGGCTTTGAAAGTTTTTCCAGCGTCGTCGCTTCTAAGCATTACGGCCTCGCCCGCGCCGCCGTTGTGTCCCGGCAGGGCGACGCCGCCGAAAACGTAGATGGTATGTTTCCCCTCGTATGCGACGGACTGGAAGTTTCCTTTGGCCGGGCTTTCCAGCGGCTTCCACGAGGCACCCATGTCGTCGCTGGCGAGTATCGTACCGCGGTCGCCGACGGCCAGCATGGTCTTGCCGTCGTATGACAGGCAGCGTATCGGGGCCTGCTGGGCGGGCGCATAGGCGGCTGACAAAAGCAGCACTGCCGGAATGAACACGAAGTTTCGCACGGAATTACTCGCTCCGGGCGGCCGGCTCGGGAAGCTGGAAGTATTTGCGGATTACATCCATGGCGGGCTTGCCGCACGGCCTGTACGATTTATCCTCCGGGCCGATCGTCTGTGATTCTGAATTCCGCCATTCCCAAACGAGGTAGCCGGCCACGCTCGGCTCGCCGTACCATGTCCTGAAGAACGCCTCGAAGCAGTTCGCCTGTGCCTGCGGGTCGGCGGCTATGCTTTCGCGGCAGTAGTTCCACGGTTCTTCGCCGCAGTTCGCCATATTCGGCCAGCCCGCTTCGGTGAACATGATGGGTCGGTTCACCTGCTTCTGGAAGGCGAGGATTTTCTCCTTAAAGCCCGACCACCCCTCGATAAGCCGTTCGACCGTGGGTTCGTCGCCTTTTGTCAGATTGTAGTAGCCCGTCATGCCGACAATGTCCACCGCGTCCCACCATTGGATTTTGTCGTAGCAGTCCCAGTTTGCGGAGTAGCAGAGTTTGCCGTGGAAATTTTCCCGGACTTTCTTGATCAGTGCCCGCCACTGCAGCTCGTTCTTCTGCGTGCTGTTCAGTTCCGAGCCTACCAGGAACACGTCGACGCCGGCCTGCTGTGAAAGCCTGGCATAGTGCATGATTAAATCGTTGTAGTCCGACCACCAGTCGTTCCAGTTGGTCGGGTTTATTTTTCCCCGCCACTCGTCGCCAATCGGGTTTTCCAGCAGCACGACGGGCATCAGGACCACGCGCAGGCCTCTGCTTTTCGCGTGGGCTATAAGTTCGACGAGTTTTTCGTCCGGAAGGTTTTTTCTGGCCTCGATGAATATGCTGGTCGAGGCGCCGTTTTCCTGGTAGGCGTGAATTACGATGGATACCGTATTTGCGCCGGTCCGGGATATCTCGTCGATATATTTTTCGTACGGCGAGCTGTTGCCGTGAATCTGCAGGCATATGCCGCGGAACTCGCCCGCCGTCGACGGTTTGAGCGGGGGCGGGGCCTTTTTTTCGGCGATGGAACCGCCGCTGTCACTCACCTGCAGAATGACCGCCCCCAGAATTATTACTGCGAACAGACCGAAAATTATCAGCTTCTCTTTACGCATCGATGCCTGCGATTCCTTGGCAGGTGGCTGCCTTTGGCTGCCGGGTTTACTTGACCGACATCACTGTGGCCATATAATAACCAACGTAAGCACTTCTTTCCGCATCGAAATTGTCAGTTCGTTTGCAGGAGTTTTATTATGCCTGAAGCATTGGATTTGCCGGACCCGGACGAAAAGCCCATTTCGGTGGAGGGCGGGGACGACGCCGTTGCGATTCCGCCTGCTGCCGAGCCTATCAGCCTGGTTGAAGACGGCGCGGTTCAGGGCGAGGTCAGGGCGTTCGGCGCGACGGCCATCAGGACCGAAGCGAAGTCGGAGTTCAAAAGGCCGCTCAACGTGAACAGGACGGGGGCCACCCGCTTCAAGATGTTCCACTCGAAGATAGCGGTTGCGTCGCTGGAGCACATGGAGCACATGGTCAACGAGTGGCTTGACTCGGAAGAAGTCGAGGTCAAGCACGCATCAACCGTCATCGGGACGATGTCTGGCAAGACGCCTGAGCCTAACATCATTCTGAGCGTGTGGTACTAAAGCGGTTTTCAGACCTGACTGCCTGCCGCGCCCCGGCCGGTGGGATTGTCGTCTGCGCCATTGACTGGAAGAGTCAGCGTGAATACCGTTCCGTTGCCGGGGGAGCTTCGGAATGTCAGCCTGCCGCCGAGCAGGTTGGAGAGTTCCTTCGATATCGCAAGTCCCAGTCCCGTGCCGGTTGTCTTTTTCGTCAGCGTGGCGTCGGCCTGGTAGAACTTCTCGAACACGTGCTTCTGGTCGGCTTCGCTTATGCCCGGGCCTGTGTCGGCGACCGAAATGGACACTTCGCGCGGCGGCTGGCCTTCCTGCCCGGCCTGCCTGCCGTTGCATTTGGCCGACAGCGTTACCTGGCCGGCGACCGGAGTGAACTTGATGGCGTTGGCGAGCAGGTTGTAGAGAATCTGCTGAAGCTTACCGCCGTCGGTCGTTATCAGCGGCAGGTCTTCGTCGAGTTCCATGTTCAGGGCGATCTGTTTTTTGTCGGCCTGAGGCTGCATGAGCGAAATCATCGTCTGACAGGTGCCGGTCAGCGAGACCTTGTCTATGCGGACTTGTGCCCGGCCGGCCTCGATCTTCGCGAGGTCCAGCAGGTCGTTTATCATGTTGAGCAGGTTTCGTGAGGCCGTCGCTATATTCTGGCTGTACCGGCTGACGCGTTCGTCGGCGTTTTCGCTAAGCAGTTCCGCGAAACCGATAATGCTGTTCAGCGGCGTTCGCAGTTCGTGCGAGACGTTCGTAAGGAACTCCGTCTTGACCTTGTTGGCCTGGAACAGCGTGACGTTTGCCTCGGCCAGCTCGTTCAGCTTAAGATCAGCGGCGCGGTTGGCGGAACGCAGCTTGTTGTGCTGGTCGCTGATGGCCTCGAGCATTTCGTTGAAACGTTCGCCGAGAAGCTGCAGCTCGTCGCGAGTGTGCAGGTCGCTGCGGACGGTCAGGTCGCCTTCGGCGACTTTTTCCGACATCTGCCTCAGCTTGCGCACCGGGCGGAGTATCAGCCGCTGTGTGATGACGGCAAGGAATATCGTCGCAAGCAGCGCCGCAAGTCCGCCGCCTATGAGGAACGCCAGCCTCGCCCACCATACGATCGAACTGCCGCCCGCGTTGGGCGGCATGGTGACTTTTATCATTCCGACAAGCTGGCCCGATTGTCGCTGGTTTTCCAGCGACGCGCCCGGCCCGTGGCAGCTGGCGGCCATGCATGTCGGGTCCATTCTCATGGCCCTGTAGCAGTAATAGACGGTTCGCCCGCGTTCGGTTTCGCCGCGTATCACGGCGAGCTTCTGGTCAGGATTTTTCAGGAACGCCTTCTGCGCGTTTCGTCCGGAGGCGTCCAGCGGACGGTCGGGCTCGTTGTCGCTGGTGAGCGTGATAACGGCGGGCCCTTCGCGGTCGCGGTTCTGTGCGTCCTCGTCGGAGGCTGACGCGCCGCGGCTGTAATATGCGGCGATTTCGCTTTTATCTTTCGCGTCCTGTTTGTTTCCGGGATGCCTGTCCACCCATTCGTTCAGCCGCAGCCTTGTGAGTTCGTCGGCGCTTCGCTGCAGGCTCTGCTCGGCCAGCAACTCCACGAAATACCACGGCACGACGAGCGCGGCGGCTATGACCACCAGCAGGGCGGTTCCTAGCAGCAGGCGGAACTTGGTAGCCAGAGAGATTTTGACGAACTTTTTTGCCATGGCGAAGCTATTCTACGCTAAGGCGGCCCGTGATGGAAGCAGTGCCGACCTGCTGTATATGACAAATGCATCCGTCACAAGGCCGGCGCCTCAGACTCGCCATAAAAATCCAAATCACAAAAAACAAACTCGAATGTTTTCCGTGACGCATGGGTTGCAAAGGTTTGGAGCTTGAACGTTGGAATTTGTTTGGAATTTGTGTTTTGGGATTTTGGAGTTTTCAACCGCCGGCTATCGTCTGTGCATGTAGGTTTCGCGGATAGCGCGAAGCGTATAGCCGGATTCATTGAGCTGGCGAATGAGACGAATTCGCTTGACGAGCTTTTTGTCGAAAAAACGCCCCTTTTTTCCTCCGCGGCGCAGCGGCGAAACCAGCCCCAGCATTATGTAATACTCGATTGTCTGAGTGCTTACCCCAGCGGCTTTTGCCGCTGCGGAAATACGCATCAGTTCGGCATCTGCGGGTTTAGCGGGTGTCATGATCATCTTCCGAAAGAATTATCGCCAGTTTCGGGCATAAAACTTTAGAAAGCAGGACTTTGACAGTTAAAATATCGCCCATGAACGAGCTGAAGAGAGTTTTGTTCGAAGACCCTGCATATCTCTACGTCGCCATGGCGGTCGCGGAACTGGCCCTGGCTGGCATCTGGTATGAACGCCGTTCGCGACGGATTGCGATGCTGCTTGCGGCGCCGATTCTGCTCGCCGGCGTGGTTTTCGCGATAGAACGCGCAGTCGTCACCGATCGCGAGCAGATAATCGCCAACTTCCGCGAAATAGTCAGCGACGTGGAAAACGGCGGCACCGCGGCGTTCGAGAAGTACGTCGATGACGAGTTTACGGGCGGCGGATATATAACCGACAAGGAGTCCGCACTCAACCGGCTGAAACTGGAGATAAATCGCAACCGGATAACACGGATAAAAATCACCCGCATGGTTGTCGACGACACCGGCTCGACACGAAAAATGCGGGCCGGCGTTTCGGTTGTCGAGGAGGGAGGTTCGGCGCCGTTGCTTTTGAACCTTTACTGGATAAAAAGCGGCGGCCAGTAGCGGATTATCCATGCGGACGAAATTGAAACCGGCGTCGAATTTTAGCCGCCCTTACCGTTCGTAAAGTCCAAGCAGCGATGCGGCGTTTTTCAGGAGGATGTCCCGCTTCTGCTGGTTCGTCAGCGGCAGGGCGTTGATGCGTTCGATCTCGTCACGCTGATTCTGCCACGGCCAGTCCGTGCCGAACAGCACCTTTTCGGCGCCGTGGCGACGGATAATCCCGGCTGCACGTTCGTTACCGAGGAACTGTATCGCGAACGACGTTTCCAGGCAGACGCTGCTCCCGAGCAGGTATTTTTCCACGTCGTCCCACGAGTTCCAGCCCCCCAGGTGCGTGCAGAGCAGTTTGAGATGCGAGAACCGACCGGCGACCTCGGCGACGCGTGCGGGACTGGCCCGGTCGTCGTCATCGCCGAAAGCGATGTCACGTCCGCAGTGCAGCGTCACCGTCAGGTTGTTGTCCGACGCGGCTGCGTATATTTCATCCATTTTCGGATCGTCGGCGAGGAAGTCCTGGTACATCGGGTGCAGTTTTATGCCGACGAAGCCGGCCTTGGCGATTTTCTCCACCCACTTGCCCGGTTTCTTGACGGCCGGATGCACCGACGGAAACGGCTCGATGCGCTCCGACCGCACCTTTTTGCACCAGCGGAATATGTCGCTGACCTGGTCGGGTTTGGTGGCTATCATGCAGATTACGGACATGTCGATATCCGCGTCGTCCATCGAGTCCAGCAGCCCGCTTAGCGTTCCGTCGCCGACGGCCTGCCACGGCGCCTTGTCCTGCAGCGATTCTATCGCCCGCGGCGCCAGCCTGTCCGGAAAAGCGTGCGTGTGAATGTCTATCGTGCTCATAAGGGTGGAGTTTACCTGACAGTTCGGACGATATGAACACTTAATTGGGCATACTCACTTAAGAGTGAGTAGGCCCCTTGTCTGACGGACACCGGGTGCCTATCATGGTACCTCTTGTTGCCCGCTCGCGGAAAACCGGAAAATTTTACAGGAAGTGACAATGGCAGAGAACAGCAACGATCTCATGGACAAGCTGGTGGCGCTGTGCAAGCGGCGCGGGTTCATTTTTCAGTCGTCGGAGATTTACGGCGGCATAAACGGGTTCTGGGACTACGGCCCGCTGGGCGTGGAGCTTAAGCGCAACGTCAAGACCGCATGGTGGGAGGATATCGTCCGCCGCCGCGACGACATGGTGGGCCTGGACTGCACGATTATCATGAACCCGAAGGTCTGGGAGGCCTCCGGGCACGTCGTGAACTTCAACGACCCGCTGGTCGACTGCAAGGGCTGCAAGGCCCGCTTCCGCGCGGACAAGGTGTTCAATGTCATCGCCGCCGACGGCGAGAACGTGCTTCTGTCGGCCGGCGTCGAGGCGGACGACCCGGAAAAGGCCAGGGAAGCCGTCATCGCCAGGGCGAACAGCAAGACACGCCGCAGGCTCGAACAGAAGGCCGACTCGCTGAAATGGACAATCTCGCGCGGCGACCAGTTGCCGCAGGGTCAGCACGGCGTATGCCCGCTTTGCGGCGGCGAGCTTACCGACGCCCGCAAGTTCAACATGATGTTCAAAACATTCGTCGGCGCGATGGAAGATTCATCCGCCGTCGCTTACCTGCGCCCGGAAACGGCGCAGGGCATTTTCTGCAACTACAAGAACGTGCTGGACACGTCGCGTCTGAAGATGCCATTCGGCATCGCCCAGATAGGCAAGTCGTTCCGCAACGAGATTAACCCTCGGAATTACACCTTCCGCAGCCGCGAGTTCGAGCAGATGGAAATCGAGTTCTTCTGCCATCCCAACGAGGCCGACCAGTGGTACACGTACTGGCGCGACGCGCGGTATCAATGGTATGTAAAACACGGGCTGACCAGCAGCAAGCTGCGGCTTCGCGATCACGAAAAGAGCGAGCTAGCCCACTACGCCCGGGCCTGCGCGGATATCGAATACCAGTTCCCGTTCGGCATAAGCGAGCTTGAAGGCGTGGCGAACCGGACCGACTTCGACCTGAAGAGCCATCAGAACGCTTCCGGCCGCGACATGACATATTTCGATGACGAGACGAAGGAGCGTTTCATTCCTTACGTCATCGAGCCGTCCGGCGGCGTCGACCGCGCGACGCTGGCGTTCCTCTGCGAGGCCTACTGTGAAGACGAAGCGCCCGACGAGAACGGCGTCATGCAGACGCGGACTGTGATGAAATTTCACCCGCGGCTGGCCCCGACCAAAGTCGCCGTCTTCCCGCTGGTCAAGAAAGACGGCATGCCGGAAGTCGCCTTGAAGATTCATCGGGAAATGCAGTCAGCCGGGCTTGCCAGCTTCTACGACGAGAAGGGCGCGGTCGGCCGACGCTACCGCCGCCAGGACGAAGCCGGCACGCCGTTCTGCGTGACCGTCGACGGACAGACCGGCGAAGACCAGACCGTGACTATCCGCGATCGCGACTCGCTCAAGCAGGACCGCGTCGCGGCTGACAAGGTTCTGCAGTACATCAGAGAGCGGATAAGCTGAATAAAATCCGGGATTTGAAATCTCAAATTTCAAATCCGAAATTTCCAATCTGAAATATTATTCTTCCAAAACGGTGAACCGCGGGGGCGGTTCCGCGTCCAATCTTCTGTAGAAGACATTGACACACGGAAACGTCTTATGCAGGAGACATCGCCATGACGGGGAAAATAAGGTTCTTAACTGCTGTTCTGCTTGTGGGGTTTGCCGCATCGATTGCTGCGGCCGACGGCCTTATCGTGCCGGTCAATCCTGAGGTTCGGGTCACCGGCTCGTGGGCGGTCAAATATCATCGCGTGAACATCAAGGTCCGCGACCAGGTCGCTTCGGTGAGCATCGACCAGGAATTCATCAACACCGGCAAGGGAATGATAGAGGTGGAGTATCTCTTCCCCGTGCCTCCGGGGGCGGCGATCGATTCAATGACGCTGCTGGTCAACGACAAGGAATACTCCGCCAGGCTGATGAAGGCCGACGAAGCCCGGAAAATCTACGAAGACATCGTCCGCCAGAAGAAGGACCCTGCGCTTCTGGAATACGCCGGGTTCGGTCTTTACCGGACCAGGGCGTTTCCGCTGGAGCCGGGCACGCCGGCCAGAATCGTCGTCAACTACAAGTACGTCTGCAAGAAAGACAACGGCCTGGTCGAGGTATGGTACCCGCTGAACACCGAGAAGTTTTCCGCCCGGCCGATTGAAGACGTGCAGGTGACGGTTGACATCAAGTCCAATACCGACGTTTCCGCCGTCTACTCGCCGACCCACGACCTGACGGTCAATCGCGACCCGAAAGACACCGGCCACGTGACGGCCGTCTACTCGGCGAAAAACACGCTGCCGACCAGCGACATTCAGGTGTTCTACAGGGAGGGTGACGAGGCAATCGGCGCGACGATGATAACCAGCAAGCCCACCAGCGAAGACGGCTATTTCATGGTGCTCGCTACTCCGAATCCGCGGACGGCCCAGACCGGCGTCGTCGCCAAGGACGTGGTTATCGTGCTGGACAAGAGCGGCTCGATGAGCGGCGAGAAGATCGAGCAGGCCCGCAAGGCGGCCGCCCAGGTGCTGGGAGGCCTTAACAGCGGAGACCGCTTCAATATCATCGTCTACAGCGATACAGTTTCGCCTTTCTTCAAGGAGCTTGCCCCGGCCGGCGACAAGGTCAAAGAGGCCCTTAAGATGCTTGACGGCATCGAGGCCAACGGCTCGACCGACATACACGAGGCGCTTCAGGTCGCCATGGGCAGCTGGGCCGGTGAGGCCGACAAACCGACCGGCAGGCCCAAGTACATAATTTTCCTGACCGATGGTCTGCCGACGGCTGGCAAGACGCCGGCGCATACCAAGGAAGATAAAATCATCGCCGACACGAAAGACGCCAACAAGGCCGGCGCAAGGCTGTTCGCGTTCGGCGTGGGCTACGACGTCAACGTCCGCCTGCTGGACAAGATGGTCGGCGACAACGGCGGCAGAAGCGAATACGTAAAGCCCAACGAACCCATCGAGACCAAGGTTTCGTCACTTTACACGAAGATTAAAAATCCCGTCATGACCAACGTCACCGTTGAAATGCCGGGCGTGAAGCTCTCCGATGTGTACCCGCGCGAGATCGGCGACATTTTCGAAGGCGACCAGATAGTGCTGCTCGGCCGCTACAGCGTGGAAGGCGGCGGGGATTCGCGTGACAATGTTTCCGCCACGCTGGTGGTCAAGGGCGTATACGAAGGCCAGCAGAAGGCATTTGAATATCCCGTTACCGTTCGGAATGCAGTCGGCGGCGGCGAATACGACCCGTACAAGTTCGTCGAAAAACTCTGGGCGATGCGGCGGGTAGGCTGGCTGCTCGACCAGATACAGCTTCACGGCGAGAACAAGGAAGTCATCGACGAACTTGTCCGCCTTTCCATGGCCTACGGCATAATGACGCCGTACACCAGCTTCCTCGCCGACGAGAGAACGACATTGTCCAGGCCGGGTGAAGTCCGCGAGCGGGCCAGGAGAAGCACCAGTGAGTTGAGAAAGGTGGAGGGCGAGACCGGCCAGCGTGGTGCGAAAAACAGGAGCGTACTCAACGAGGCAACACAGGTAAAGGGCGCATCGGCTCCCGGTGTAACGGATTCAGAGCAGATCGGCTACGGCAGAAAGGATACTTACGAGAAAGACGAGAAAGAGAAAGTTTCCGGCGTCCGGAATATCGGCAATCAGGCCGTCTATCAGCGGGGCAGGGTGTGGATAGCATCCAACGCATCCGACGTAGACCCGGAAAAGGACAAAGAGAAAATCGAGGATGTGGAGCGGTACAGCGAGAAGTATTTCGAGCTGGTCAAGGCCAATACTACCGAGGAAAACCAGATTCTCGCCAGCCAGCAGGAAGGCGAGGAACTGATAATCCGCCTCCGCAGCCAGGTGTATCGTATAAAGTAAGCTTTTGCAGAGACTTAACAAGCCTGCTGCCGGCGTTCATTGCCGGTTTGACAACGGAGCCTCCGCTGCGTGTGTGGGCGGCTCCGTTCATATTACCGCTGTTAATATTAGTTTTTCTTATGCCTGGTTTTACTCGGACGGTGTTTTCCCGGGCGGGGTGATTGTGTTATCATTCTTTTTTAGGGCGGTTGTCGAAATGAAACGCCCTAAGTCACCTTTAGGTTATTTGAACAGTAGAACAGGAGATCAGGAGACAGCAGGCGAACGATAATTGGCAAAACAGGCCAATTCCTCTTTCTCCTGCTCAACTATTCTCCTGTTCGCCTGCTCTAGCTGCCCCTTGGGGGCAGCTTAACCCTGGCCAGGGAAGGCTGGAGGCGTGGCTTGAGCAACGAATTGCATCACGAATGCGGAGTGCTGGCCCTGTATTGGCTGGACAAGTCGGCCGGCAGCGGCGGACCAGTCAGCAAGGCGATATCCCAAAACGGCGGCGACGTGGTCGGCCTCGTTCCGCCTATGCTGCTGGACCTGCAGAACCGTGGGCAGCTTGCCGCCGGCATGAGCAGCTACAAACCCGGACGCGCTCAGCTTCTGGACACCTACAAAGACATCGGAACCGTCGCGGAGGCGTTCCGCATGTCGCATCCTCAGAAGTACCAGTCGATCCTCAACGAATACTCCGGGCCGGCCGCCATCGGCCACACGCGATACGCCACATGCGGGCAGGACGATTCCAGATACGCCCAGCCTTTCGAGCGGCATCACGGCAGGACGTGGAAATGGTTCAGCTTCGCCTTCAACGGCAACCTCGCCAATTACAGCGAGCTGGGCAGGAAGCTCCTCAGCCGCGGCAGCTATCACCTGTCGCTTAACACCGATACCGAAATAATAATGCACATGCTGTCCTACTGCCTTCGCGGGGACAAGCCGGCCGGCCTGAAGAGCGTAATGAACTCGCTGGCGAGGCAGTTCGACGGTGCGTACAACCTTGTGTTCCTTGACGCCATGGGGCGCATGTTCGTCGCCCGCGACCCGCTTGGTCTGAGGCCGCTGTGCTGGGGCGTGCAGGGCAGGCTGTTCGCTGCCGCCAGTGAATCGGTGGCGCTGACGAACATGGGCTTCAAGGACGTAAAGTCCATCGAGCCGGGCGAAATGGCGATTATCGAGAAGGGCAAACTGCGATTCGAGCGGTTCGCCGCTCCGCGCAGGCCGGCGCACTGCTTCTTCGAATGGGTGTATTTCTCGAACGTCGCCAGCGTGCACGACGATGCGAGCGTGTACATGGCCCGCGCCCGCTCCGGCGAAAAACTCGCCGAGATGGAAGACCAGAAGATGGACGACAGCTGCATCGTCGTTCCCGTGCCTGACACCGCCAAGGCCGCCGCGGACTCCTTCGCCTACAACATGGGCATTCCGTGCGTCGAGGGCCTTATCCGCAACCGCTACGTCGGGCGGACGTTCATCCAGCCGGATTCCAGTCGCGGCCGAAGCGCAAAAAGCAAATACACCGCGCTGCCGGGCGTCTGTGCCGGCAAAAAGGTGTTCATGATAGAAGACTCCATCGTCCGCTCGACGACGCTGAAGTCGCTGGTTCACAAGATGCGCAGCGGCGGCAGGGCGAAGGAAATCCACGTTCGCGTCGCATGCCCGCCTATCGTGGCGCCGTGCTTCTACGGCATCGACATGTCAACGCTCGGCGAACTGTTCGCGCCGAAATTCATCGATGAAAATTACGACGGCACGCCCGACGAAGAAATGCTGGCTAGAATGGCCCGCCACCTCGACGTTGACAGCCTGAAGTACATTCCGGTCAAGGACCTTGCCGGCTGCATCGGCATTCCGGGCGGCAGGCTGTGCCGCGGCTGCGTTACCGGCAGATATCCCAGCAAATGGGGCAACAAGCTGATAAAACGCGCCCGCGAAAATCTCGCCAAAGGCAAGAGCGGCAGAACCTACGAATAATCCCGCCCAGTCGCCTATAATGGTTTAAGCCAGCGAAGGGAGACTCAAATGGCAAAGTCAAAGATTAACTATTATGACCACTACAGCGGCGTCATGGACATCATGACCAGCCAGGGCCTGCTCCTTGGGAGCTATGATGCGACCGGCAAGGCGAATGTCATGACGATAGGCTGGGGCTCGATAGGCTCGATATGGGGCATTCCTGTGTGGATAGTGCTCGTGCGTCCCAGCAGGCACACATACCAGTGCATCGAGCATGGCGGGTGCTTCACCGTCAACGTGCCGACGCGCGACATGGGCATGGTTTCCGCGAAATGCGGGTCGAGCAGCGGACGCGATACGGACAAATTCGCCGCCTGCGGCCTGACCGCGGAGCGAGGCATGACGGTGCTAGCCCCGACTGTGGCCCAGTGCCCGATTGTCTACGAGTGCCAGGTAATCCACAGCAACGACGTTCTCCCCGCGAAGCTGGCGGACGAAATTCTCAGCGGCGCTTATGTGGACGGCGATTTCCACCGCATTTACTTCGGGAAAATCCTCGACGCCCGCGCCGAGAAAAACGCCGCGAAACTCATAAAGGGTTAACGGCGAGACGGACGGAAAAGTTATTCAGCAGGAAGCTACCGCTTCGCCGCGCGGATGATCCAGTTTCCTTCATGGCGGACCGGGTCTGGAACGGCCGGCGTTTCGCCCGAGATTTCCTGTATCGCCCACGCCGCGGCCTGCATTACCGTCTTGTTCGGACGCTTCTTATTCAGCAGCGTGCGAAGGGCATCTAGGGAGTCTGTGCTTTTCATCTCGCCGAGGCTGATGGCAGCTTCGTACTGCAGCGTGAGCAGCAGGCTGTTATTGACGATATCCGCCAGTATTCCTTCGACAGCCTTGCTGTTTTCCGGAGAAAGAATCGGCCTGACTGCGCGAATAGCGGCGGCGCATTCGGCTTCCTGCCGGGTGGCGCCGAACTGGAAAGCCATGATTCCGATGAGGCTCCGTTCGATATCCGGCGACTTGAGTTTTCCAAGCGTTTTTATGACGGCGACGGTCACTTCCCTGCTGTACGGCGGAGGCGGCTGCATGGCCATGATTGCCGCCAGATATTCCCCGCAGCGGGCTTTCAGGCGGTCCAGCAGGTTCGCCATGGCTTTGGTGTCGGCCTCGCCGGTGACCGTCGAATAATACTCCGCCAATGCGACCAGGACGGGCGAGTCCATCTGAACGCCGGCCAGCATCGCTCGCAGCTGGTCGGCCGCCAGCGTGCTTTTGAGCGAGGCCAGCAGTCGGCAGCACGAGGACGCGTTGCGCTGAAGCACTGCAAGTGCTTCCTTTTTTGCGATTATTTCGGAAACCGGAGCTTCCATTTTTTTGTTTTGCTGGGCGACCCATTGGTCGACGGCCACCATATTGTCGGCGTTTTCTTTCAGCCATTTCGCCGCGAGCTTGGCGGTTTCGGGTTTCGCGATGGCCAGCAGGCTCGCCAGGCAGGCGTCGTGCGAAAGTTTGTGCGGGGCCGATGTCATCAGTTCAAACAGCCTGTCGTTGCAGTCGTCGGCTTTTGTGATTCCGGCCGCCTTGATGGCCGCCAGGCGGACCAGCGGCGATTCGTCGTCGAGGAATTTCCTGATGCAGTCGGCCTTGCCGGCATACTGATACGCCCACACCGCACCGCGACGCAGAATCGGATTGCTGCTGTTTTCGACCTTGCCGATGTATGTTTCCGCTGCGGAATAGTTGAATTTGCCCAGAACCGCCATTGCCGCCGCCTGCTGAGCCGGTTCACCGCTGTCGGCTGCGACGGCTATCGCCGTCGTGTCGGCCAGACTGTCCAGCAGCAGGGCATTTTCAAGCGCCGCCAGGCGAACGCCCAGCCAGCCGCTCTGCAGCAGATTGTTGATTTCGTCGCCGCTGAGGGCTAAGCCGAGTTCCGTAAGCGTTTTGATTGCGAGATGCTGAACGGTCCGGTTTTTAGTGACAGACGTTTTGAGCAGGGTGTCTTTCGCGTCGGCGAGCTTCAAGGCTCGCACGGTTGATATCGCCGCAAGAACAACGCCGCTGTCTCCGTCTCCGAGTGCGGAGATGATATGCGTATTCATCTCGTCGAAGCCGGATTCGGCAGCCGCCTTGACCGCAGCGGCTCGTACAGTCGGCTCGGGATCCTTAATAGCCCGCAGAATGTGCGGCAAGGCCTCGCGATTGTGTGTTTCGCCGAGGTCGAGGACGGCTTTTTCGCGGACCAGCGGGTCGTCATCGTCCAGCAGGACGGCCAGCCGGCTGACGCTTTCGGAATCGCCGAAATACGCCCGCTCCAGCAGGCCTTCGCCTCGTGAAGGTTTCAATATTTTTTCAGCCGCGACACCCGCGGAGGCAAGACTCGCGACAGTAAGAATCAAAATGACGATTCGCAGCTTCAAATCACGCTCCTAGGTTGCCTTCCGCAGCTGCACCACACGAACGACGGTGGCGATGAACATCATCGCGGTCGCCGCAGCCATCAGGGCGAGATGGTCGCCGACCACCAGTCCGTATTTTTCGACGGCTGCATAACCGGCCGCGCTCAGCGCCGCAGCTATCGGGTTGAACAGGAAAATTCCACGCACGAATCTCGGCGAGAAGCCTTCCGGGTCCATGAGCACCACGAACGATCCCATGGCGATGATGATTATCAGCGAGTAGGTCCATGCCGTAGCGGTGGAGGTTTTCGAAAACACGCTTGAGAAGAACGTTCCGGCCGTTGAGACGAACAAAATCGTCACGGCCACCACGTATAGAATTCTCAAAATGTTCGGCCAGATGGACTGCGAGAAGTAAAGCAGTACGACCAGCGAGGGCGTCGTGGCCAGCACCAGAAGCAGCATGGGAATGATGGAAGCCTGGAATTTTCCACTGACGATTCGCCAGCTTGACAGCCGCGTCGTCCGCATCAGGTCCCAGACGCCGGTTTCGCGGTCGGAGCATATCGCGCCGCTCGCCATCGCCGGGCCGACCAGCATGACCAGCATCGTCATGAGGGCCGCGACCGACGCCATCATGCCCGGTATCGCCGAGCCGGTCTGCGATTCCTGCGACATTGTCATCACGCTCACGTTCACCAGGAACATGAGCAGCACCGAGCAGATGAGGCTGATTGCTATCGCCCGCATCAGCCAGCGAGTCTGCAGCATCGGTCGGCTGCGGAATTCCTTCATCAGCACCGGGTTCTGCAGCGGGCCGATGTTGCGGCGGCGCCTTCGCGGGTCGAAGAACCACATGTACAGCACCGAACGGCCGGAAAACTTGTTCCGCTCGATGACTTTTACGTTTTCTCTCGGTCGCGGCGGGGCGACGGGGCGGTGAAGCTTTATGAGGCATATCACCGCCGTCACGCAGATTGTCAGCAGACTCAGCGGGATGTACATCTTCCAGTATGCGGGCATGTTGCCGGCTTCCTGAGACAGGCTGCTTGTTCCGCTCGGCCAGATGAGCGACACGACGGCCTGTATCGGGCTGAACGACGCCAGAGTGTGCAGAATGTTCTGCCATATGCCGCTGCCGCGTGAGATAAGGCCCGTCATCGCCGGCAGGGCGAACAGGACGCACACTACCAGCAGAATCGCGTAGGTTACGACAATCGCCCTGTAGCTGCGGTGCATGTACGCGCCTACCAGCAGGCCGATAAACCCGAGATAGGCAGCCGTCAGCAGCAGAATCGCCACGAGAGCGACGACGGTGCCGCCGCTTATGTTGCCCAGCAGGAACACCGCCGCTATCGCCGGTATGCCGCTTACCACCAGCAGGCAGAGGAAGCAGAGCGAGCCTATCATCTTGCCGACGGCTATTTGCCACGGCCTCATCGCCGTGGCGAAAAGCGATTCGAACGTATTGCGTTCCTTCTCCAGCGTCAGCGAAGTGGCGGTGAATGCCGGCGCGAAGAGGGCGATCATCACCATTTCGCCGATTGCCAGGCTGCTGAGAATCTGCAGCGCCTGCTGGCCTCCCAGGTCCTGCAGGCCGTCCGCCGGCCAGTGCCGCCAGATAAGCATCGCGGTAATCAGGAAGAACAATCCCTGCATCGCGACCGCCTTTCGCGTTCGCAAGGCCGAGAGGACTTCCTTGTGTATGATCGGGTTGCTAATCATTCTTTTTGTTTTCGTCGGAGTTTTCTTCGGCTTCTCCTGGAACCTCGGAGCTTATGCCGCTGACGGCCATATATGCGTCTTCGAGGCTCAGCGGCACTTCACGCCACGTGACAACCTTGACGCCTTTTGAAATCAGCCCGCCCAGCAGAGCCGACAATTCGCCGTCGTCGCCGCTGAAACGGAAGCGGACGACGCCCTCGGCGATGTCGGACGTGTCGATGTTCTTGCAGTGCTGGTTCGTCCCGATATGTTTTGCGACGGCGTCGGCGCCGCTGAGCAGTTTCGCTTCCATCAGCCGGTCGCGCTGTATTTCGCTGAGGACTTTCTGTATCGGCCCGTACGTTCGCAGGTTGCCCTGGTGGATGATGCCGATGGCGTCGCAGACGGCCGCCAGTTCCGGAAGTATGTGCGAGCTTACAAGCAGCGTCTTGCCCGAATCGGCGAGCTTGCGGAGAAGTTGCCGCATCTGGATTCTGGCCCGCGGGTCCAGGCCGTTGGCGGGCTCGTCGAGCAGCAGCACCTCCGGGTCGTGAATGAGCGTCCTGGCGATTCCGACCCGCTGCTTCATGCCCTTCGACAGCGTGTCGACGAAGCGGTCGCGCATGTATTCGGCGTCGGTGATGTTCAGCACATGGTCGATTCTCTCTCGCCGCTGCTTGCGAGGGATGCGGAATGCGGCTCCGAAAAAGTCCAGGTATTCCCAGACGCGCATCTGATCGTAGACGCCGAAGCTGTCCGGCATATATCCGACTACCTGCTTGAGCTCGTCGCGGCCGCTCTCAACATCAACGCCAGCTATCGTCGCCTTTCCGCTGGAGGCCTTCAGCAGGCCCGCCAGTATGCGGATGGTCGTGGTCTTGCCGGCGCCGTTGTGCCCGATATAGCCGAATATCTGCCCGCGGCGGATCTGGAGCGTCAGATTGTTCAGCGCCGTCAGCTCTTCGTAGGTTTTCGTCAGGCCCTCGCAGTTAACAATGATGTCGTTTTTTTCTGTCACCTGGTTTTTCCTTCCAGCGAGACGTCTATGCTTCTGAACTGCCACAGCGTCAGGTCTTCCGGCCCGGCCGGTTTCTCGATTTTAATCGATATCTCGTATTGTCCGTCGGCGTTGAGGAACCTCTCGGCGTCCGGGATTTCTATTTCGCCCAGCAGACCGACCGGGCCTGTGAAGGACTTGATTTCGGTGTATTCATCTCCGCTTTTGCCGGCGACTGTCATGCGGCAGGTCGGGGCGTTTATGCCGATGGCCAGTTTCAACGCGGCGCCGGAGAGGTTGTATGTTATTTCCGGCCTGCCCACGAGCAGCAGCACCTCGGTGGGGCGGTAAGTGCCGGTGAAAGTGTTGTCCAGTTCGTTATATGCATTCGGGGCGATTATACGTGTCTCTATGAAACCTGACGGCATGATTATCTGCGTGCCTGCCGGTGGGGACGATATTTCAACCGGCCAGATGAGCACGGACCAGCCCTGTCGCGTCAGCCCGTCGCCCGGCAGCGGGTCGAGAGGCATTATCGCCGCGTGAGCGATAAGCAGCGGCCTGTCGTCGTGTCTGCGAAGATTTCTCCTGCCGAAGGTCATTGCATGCAGCATCGCGTTCCGGAGCTTGTCGCCGGTGCTCGGCGTGAGACTGCCTGTGAAGTTGCCGTCGCCGAGCAGGTCGGATGTCGCGAGCGTGACGGATGTCGTTTTGCCGGCCGGCAGGTCGCCCACCTTGTAGCTGCGGCGGCGGATGTATAACACGGCGTCCTGGACGTCGACGCCGGTGTTGTTCGTTATCGTGCCGACGGCTCCGTCCGGCCCGAATGTGAACGACGCCCGCACGGGCGGCATCGTCGCGATTCCGTCCAGCAGGAAAGTCCTGATGCTGTTGGGCGGCAGCGGCACGTCAGGCAGCGAAAGCTGCGCCCCGCATTGCGTGCGGGTCAGTGTGAGCGTACCTATCTGTCCGCCCGAGGCGTCTTCGATGAGGGTCAGCTCATTGCCCGCGACGAAGTTCATATCTCGGCTGTCCGGACCGCTGTAGTATGCGAACGCGCCCTTGACGGAAACTTTATCCCCGTCCAGTGCGGAGATGACGCCGACATATGACAGCCGCGGCGGGTCGGTCTGCTGCACTCCCATGACGTACAGAACTATGCCGATAATCACGGCCGCCGGCGCAAGTGCAGCCCACAGCCATTCGCCGTGCTTGCGGCGAAGGAGGAACCCGGCCAGCACGGTCGCCGCCGCCAGCACGAGCAGCATCGCCATCGGAACGCTGCGAGGCGGGGCTTTCCGCCCGGCAATCTGCTCAAGGGCGGTCAGTGTCGGTGATGCGAACTCTGTGTCATCGACTGTGGGCAGCGTATTCCTGGCTGCGTATACGACTTTCCATATCTGCTGTAGTTTTTCGTCCTGAAGTCCCGCCGCCGGCGTCGCGAGCGCGAACACCCATCCCTGGCCGTAACGATGCCTTGTAAGCAGCGGCAGGCCGTTTGCGGTGTAAAGCACATCGGCTCCGTTGGGGACGATTTCGACCATTTCAAGGGCTTGCGGCAGTGTTACCTTCGCAACATGCAGGCCGGACGACTCGCTGACATCCAGCGAAATCGTGCGATGGAAGCCGACCGTCTCGACGCCCGCAGCCTCCCCTAAGGGGCCGTCAAGCACATCCAGCATCGCTGCGCTGCCGCGAAGAACCAGCACGCCGCCGCGGCTGGTCCAGTCGAGGACGGCCTGCACCTGCGAGGGGCGCAGCTTGCAGAAATCCTGGCCGCCGACAATGACGATGTCGGTCATGTCGTACCCGAACCAGCGGTCGGGATAGGTCGCAAGCTGCGGATCGATGACGCAGACTTCGCCGAGCGGCTGGTCTTTCATGTCGGTCAGATAGGTCCGGACCTCGTTTTCGTCCGATGAATCCGTGATGAACGCGATGAGCATATTATCGTCCGGCACGATGGATGCCATGTCGTTGCCGAAGTTCAATTGTTCGCCGGTTTCAGCGTCGAACAGCTTGAACGCCACGCCGGCGGCGTCGAAGCGTCCGATCTTTTTGCCGATCTGCTCAAGCTCCGTCATGTGCACGAACAGATCGACGCTTCTTGTGCAGTGGGGCGGAACCGTGACTGTCCGGGTGAAGCGGGCCTCGCCTTTTTTCGGGTCGCTGGTGGCGTATACGACGGTCAGATCGCGGGGCGAGCCGGTTATGTTGGTTACCGCGACGCTCTGCTGCCGCCACGTGTTTTTCCTGGCGTAGAGCGTGAACCCGCCCTTGGACAGCGACATGCTGATGGGCGATTCCTGGGCGGACGACAAGCTCGAAAAAGCCGACAGGCTGACGACAACCGCCATGAGGCAGACCAACAATGTATTTGAGTACTTCGAGCCGATCATATTCGTTTCTTAAACGTACACTGCGGCATTTTCGTATTTTGTGCGGCAACTAAACTAGCCGCGAACGGCAGTGAGCGGTAAATAAAATCAACCCAAGATTCCCGCTCCCGCTCGCGGCCAGCAAGGAGAACATTTCCGAAAAGATGCTAATACGAAACGTCCAGAGTATAATGACTGGCGTGTTTAATGCAAGACGCCGCCGGGTTTGACCCGAAAATACAGCCTGCGCATTTGCATGGCGGCCTTCCCATGCCGCCATGGATATGTTTAAGCGACTGCAATCGGCGCGACAGCCTGGGAAGGCCGCCGCGCATAAACAATTAATATCAGGCGATTGTGTCCATGCGAATTGCTGCGAAAATCAGGACCGCCGTCGTTGTAACGCTTCCGATTTGCGTGCTTGCGGCGTGGCTGGCCGCGGGCGAACTGGCCGAAGATCCGCCTCCACTGCCCAAGCCGCAAAGCGGCGACGTTACAGGCGCCATAAGCCCGGCTGACAAGGTCAAGGCTGAAAGCGTCCGGCTCGTCTCGCGGGCGACGGGCGAAACATTCAAGCCCGATTCGTTCGACGCGAAAACCGGGGCGTTTGCGTTCAAGGCGCTGGCCGGCGACGCGACGTATGATGTCTGCATCGAAACCGCCGACGGCAGGGCGATAGAGGGGATAGACCTGGAATTCACCGACGCCCGCCTGCTTCGGATGGCCGCCAAACGCCGCGAGCAGCTAAAACTGCCGGCTGAGCAGACGCACGACTTCAGCGAGGACGACGCGAAGCAGCTTGAAAAATACGTCGCCGACCTGGACGATTTTCTGGATATCCGCCGGCCGATTTACATACAGGGCCACGGCCGGCGGGCGACGATGCTCGTCGAGGGCATCCGCCGGCGGCAGTTCTACGGCCAGAAACCGGATGAAATAATCTGGCGGATTGAGCTGTGGTATTTCGAGTTCGACTCTGGCGGCTGGCAACGCGTCGCCAACCAGGAACACGTGCTCCGCCGCGAGCGGATGAAACTGGACGACTGGCGGAAGATTTCCGTGGAGTATTACCCGCAGCTGAGCGTTTACATTTCGCCGGAGGGCAAATCGGAGCCGGTGAAGTTTGAGATTCCCGACAAGGCCGACCCTGCGTGCGGCCGCCCGGCTGGGACAGAACCCAAGCTGGACACAAAACCGTTCATCCTCGGCGTTACGGCGAAAAAAGAAGAACCGGAAACCGACGACGACCGGCTTATAGTCCCGGAAGAACAGCCGGCGGATTAGGACCAGGCTGGGGCGACGGGACAGATTCGTCCTCTTTTGGTTTTTCGCCGACGCGGACCAGCAGACTTTTCTCGACTGAATCGTCCCCTTCGTCGCCGCCGTCGTCTTTCATGTCCTCGCCGACGCTGTACAACACGTAGCCATCATCTGCGAGTCTGTATATAAGAGGTTTATCTGTGTAGATGTCGTTGGGGACGGTTTTCAGATAATCCGGCGCCAGGTCAGCAAGCTTCTGAGGGTACTCGCCTTTCTCCGCCTTGTAAGCCGCCATCGCGAAAGCTACTTCGGCCAGATGGCGCATTGCAGTTTGCCTGGCATCGAGAGCAAAAAATCGGTGTGTCGGAATGAAATCTTTATGGGAAAAATTCCAGATAGCTAGTGTCAGTTTATCACAGTCATCCGTGCCTATTTCTTCGATAAGTTTCTTCAGTTTGCCTCTTGTCCCGCCGAATTCGTCGGGATTTAGAATGACATCGTCCTTTTCGTCGCCGCCGTCCAGTTTTCTGAGATTCTCGTATTGTTCTCTGAATGTCTTTGCCGATGCGGCTTCGGCGAGTTTATCAAAATAGTCGTTTTCCATTTTCAGCAGCATGTCCCAGTTGAGCTGAACATCAGGTACTTTGATTTTTTTGTCTTCTTCAGGGTATGCATAAGACAGCGTAACCTCATCCAGACTGAATCTCGCTGAGGACTGCCAGAAGCTGAGTGCGAAGAACCGTTCGTTTGATTCGAAAATCTTTGTTATGGGAGGTAAAGATGGAACTTTTTGAAATTCGGTAAGGCATTTTTTTGCCTCTTCGGCGGTCAGATTGCAATGCGATGCGATATAGCCGGCCGTTTTGTGTGCCATGACATTAATCGAGATTCCGACTATGCGGTCAATCATCAGATTTTTCTTGGACACAAGGTTTCCTAGGCGGGCGATTGTACATGTGTCTCTTATGGCCGCGTCGATCTCGCCTTCGTCTGCCAGCAGAAGAGCCCGCATGCGAAATGTATTGGCGATCAGCCTCATGTTGGCCAAATAGCTTGTATTCAGAAAAACGGCAGTGTCGCCGCCAGGATCTTTTTCCGGTATGAAGGGAATGTAAAACTGCGGGCGGCTGGAAGCCTCCGTCAGTTGCTGCAGGGGCATGGCATTTGACTGTAGCCAGTCTTTCGCGCACCGCCGCTGGTCTTTGGTCAGAGGTTTCTGCTGTTCTGTCGCCAGTTCTGCATCCCCCATGTTTTTCTGAAACTCCATTTTTGCCTTATATTCATTGTCTGAAAATGCCAAACTGGCGTATTCCAGGTAATTATGATAGTACTGAACGCCGTCTTTGTCTTCCGGCAGCGTTATGTCGAGTACTTTCAGTATGGGGGCGGGGTCTTCGTCTCTGAAAAACTTCGGGCCGAAGGCCTTGATTATCAGAACGGCCGCGTTGTTGTCCTTCGTTACGCCCTTCGAGAGCATGTTATTGGCGGCTGCGACATAGTCCACCGTGCCGTCGGCGTTGAGAGGCTCGGTGATGAACGTGGTTTCTTTCGAGACGGTGATGCCGAACTTGTTAGGTTTTTCCGCGTTTTCTCCGTCCGGTTTTGTGGCGGCCGGCTCGTCGGCAAAGGTTGCGTGAAAACTGTATGCAGCTATGCACGCCAGCAGGGCGGCTGCAGCTATCGGCGTCCGTTTCATTTTTTTCTCCCCGTGGATATTCACCGTTGTGCGACTACATGGCTTGCAAGCAAGCCATGGCGCCCGCTGACCTGTAATTTCAGGCTTACATATCAGCCCAGCCCGTGAGGGCTGGGCTTAAAACGCCTGTTTATACACAGCCCCATAAGGGGCGACACAAATGTTAATCGTTATGGCAGGCGTGGACGCACGTGCCGCCCCTTACGGGGCTTATTTATATTAGATATGCTCCATATACCCACGGCTCACCCATACGGGCTGGCTGCCGTGGGCTACAATCCGATAACGCCAGACCCTGTCATAATACGCTCTAATCGGCTATTCTTCCTCGTCGAAGTCGGCCTCTTCTTCATCATCGTCTTCAAATTCTTCATCGTCATCGTCGAAGTCGTCATCGAAATCGTCGTCGAACTCCTCATCCTCGTCGTCATCGTCAAACTCGAAGTCGTCGTTCTCTTCCTCTTCCTGGTCGTCCAGATCGATATCCATGGCGAAGTCTGTTTCCGTGTCCATCATATTCTTGTCTTCCTCTTCGTCATTTACAGGAGTCTGCGGGACGTACTGTCCCGACGTTTTTTCATCATTTTCGCCGTTTTCACTGCTTGCATCATTTATATCGGCCGGCTCGCCGCCGGAGGGCATGTCCATCTCGTGCGAGATGATTTCCTCATCGTCGGCCGGCGGATTCGGGTTCAAGTGTACATGTATCTCACTGAAGTTGTCATCCTGTGTTGCGAATATTTTTTTCTGCCTCACAAGCTCCAGCATGGCCAGGAAAAGCCCGACCAGTTCGCTTCGGCTGCCGCGTCCCTCGAAAACGCGGCGGAACGTCATCGGCCCTTCGCGTTTCAGCCTGTCCAGCAGGTCTTCGGCGTAAAGCTCGACCGGCGTGTCGTCGTATATGACCTCGTGATGCGTTTTCCGCTGCCCGATTTCCTCCATTATCCGGCTGAACGCGTCGAACAGGTCCCATATCTGGACATCCTCGAGGTCGGTCGTGCCGTCGTCGAGCTTGACGTCGGCCGGGCGGCGGGGGAATTTCTGCGACTGCATTTCGGCTGCTTCATGCAGATCGCCGGCGGCGTCCTTGAACGCCTTGTATTCCAGAAGCTGGCGGACCAGCTCCGCACGCGGGTCGAGCTGCAGCTCGTCGCCTTCGCCGCCTTCCTCGGCGGGGGCGGCCGGCAGGAGCATGCGCGTCTTTATCTCCATGAGCGTGGCCGCCAGCACAAGGAAGTCGCCAACGATGTTCGGGTCAAGCTCCTTCAGCATCTCGACGTAGTGGAGGTACTGCTCGGTTATGTGGGCGATGGGAATATCGTAGATATCCACCTCGTCCCGCCTGATGAGGTACAGCAGCAGGTCAAGCGGGCCGTTGTATATTTCGAGATTAACGCGGTAGTCGTTCATTTATGCGTAACAATTCCGCAGGCTTCGCGGACCCGCTGCATGGTCAACTCGGCCACTTTGCGAGCCCGGCTGCCGCCGTCGCGGAGAACGTCTTTCACGTAGTCGGGGTCTTTTTCCAGTTCGACGTATCGCTCGCGGGCCGCCGCGAACTTCTCGTTGATAAGCTCGGCCAGCCGCTTCTTCGCGTGGCCGTAGCCGTATCCGCCCGCGCGATACCTGCCGGCGATGTCCGCGGCCTCTTCGTCCGTGGTGAAAAGCTTCAGCAGGGCGAAGACGTTGCATGTGTCCGGGTTTTTCGGGTCTTCAAGCGGGGTCGAGTCGGTGACTATCTGGGCGCACCGTTTCTGTGTCTGCTTGGCGGTGGCCATCAGCTCGATTGTGTTATCGTAGCTCTTGGACATTTTCTGCCCGTCGAGGCCCGGCACGATGGCGACTTCCGGAACAATATAAGGTTCCGGCAGCACGAGCGCCTCGCAGTTGTACGTGCGGTTGAACTTGGCGGCCAGGTCGCGTGTCATTTCGATGTGCTGCTTCTGATCGGCGCCCACGGGCACGCACTCGGCGTCGTATATGACGATGTCAGCCGCCTGCAGCACCGGGTAGTCGAACAGGCCCATGCTGGCCGGCAGGCCGCGGGCTATCTTATCCTTGTAGCTCGTGCCTTTTTCCATCAGGCTTACCGGGCAGACCGTGTTAAGTATCCAGCACAGCTCGGTCACCTGAGGCACGTCGCTCTGCGCGAAGAAAACGGTTTTCTGCGGGTCCATGCCGAGGGCGAGATAGACCATGGCCACGTGCGTGGTGAGGTCTTCAAGGACGGCCTTGTCCTGCAGACTGGTCAGGGCGTGGTAATTGGCGATGAAGTAGAAGCACGAATGCCCGTCGTCCTGCAGCTTCAGATGCTGCCGGATCGCGCCGAAATAGTTGCCCAGGTGCAGCCTGCCCGATGGTTGTATTCCTGATAGTACTCTCATGGCAATGCTCAGGATAATAGGCACTGGCCATTGGAGCGTCAAGCGGGAGAAAGCGATTGGCGGAAGTTATCTAAAACGTTTCTTTGCACATGTGCGCCAATAGCCGCGACAGCAACATAAAGGCTGCAAAAAGGAAGCAATACTGCATCTGATTGATTGGCAGGAATAAAGTTACCAGATGTGAAATTCTTATGTCTGTCGAAACCAGGAAACCTTCGTGCAGCACCAGCCCGTCCAGCAGGGCCAGCACGCCGTAAGATGCGACGAACAGTGCGAACACGAAAACAATAACCCGCTCGAATCTGTTTTTATGAAAAACCCTTTCCAAAAGTAAAAGGCAAACGTAGGGCAGGGCCAGCCATAAACAGCCGGGGATATCCATGAAGGCGATTACACACGAGGCGATCAAGCCCGCCGAAAGAACGCAATATATTGCAACCGCGAACGTCACCACGTTGGTTTTGGATGCGACTTCCCCGTTTTGCGTCGAATCGGTCATGCGGTAATTATACAAAGCTTCCGCTACGCTCTCCAGTCGCCGATGCCGCCCCAGTACATCTCCAGCGTGCGGCAGCCGCGAAGATTCGCGACCTTGTCGAACATCTGTTTCGGACGTATTTGCGCACGCAATTGATTCCGCATTTTTGGCGACAAAGGAAATTCTGTAAAAAAATTATTTCTTTGCAAGGACTGGAGTTATGGGATGGATAAACCTTTTTGGGATACGAATTCGTGAGAATTGGGCGTCATGGGCTATAAGTATGGGGGGATGAAATTATGTGATAGAGGTTTATGGCTCAAGGATGATGTCGCCATCTGGAATGGAGATGAACAATGGATATTGCTCTTTACACAATAGGTTCTGCGGGGAAGACGGCCAAAGAGTTCTTTGAAATATTGCGTCAGAATTCCGTACGCAAAGTAATAGACGTCCGTCTGTATAACCGGTCGCAACTGGCTGGTTTCACGAAGAGCGACGACCTGCGGTATTTTTTGCGTTCAATCCTCGATGTCGGCTACGAGCACCAGCCGATTCTGGCCCCGTCAAAAGAGCTTCTGGACGGATATAAAAAGGGCGGCGTCACATGGGGAGAGTATGAACGGGAATACATTGCAATCCTGCAACAGAGAAAGCCCGATGCGAAACTTAATCGTGAAGAGTTCGACGGCGCATGCCTGCTGTGCAGCGAGGCATCTCCAAATCATTGCCATAGAAGACTGGCGGCGGAATTTTTAGCCCGAAAGTGGGGGAATGTGAAAATCGTTCATTTAACTTATGAAAGAATGCACACCTGACAGATGCGGTATTCCGCGGCCATTGTTTTCACTTGGCGCAAAAGGCAGCGCCAGTCGCGTTATCGCGACTGGCGCTGAATTATTTTGCGGTGAGTTTTCTTACCAGCTGTCGCCGTTGCGACTGCCGCCGCGTCCGCCGCGTCCGCCGCGATTGCCACCGCGTCCGCCGCGGTCGCCGCCGCCTGCTTCACGCGGGCGAGCTTCGTTGACTGTCAGCGCTCTGCCGCCGACGTCTTTGCCGTTAAGTTCCGCGATTGCCTTGTCAGCGTCTTCTGCGTTGGTCATTTCGACGAAGCCGAAGCCTTTGCTGCGGCCGGTCTGACGATCGGTGATGATCTTGACACTGTCGATTGGGCCATACTGCGAGAACAGCTTTTCAACGTCTGCTTCGGAAGTGCTGTAACTCAGGTTGCCTACATAAATGTTCTTAGCCACGATTTCTCCAAGCTCCACAATAAGGTTAACGATGCACACCTCTGTCGGCTGCACGAGGCAAGCCGATTCGGCCTCGCATCGCATTCAGCCACAAACTATGTGGCTTACTGGAACAGCGTAATTCTACCTGCAGCTATAAACGCGCGGCAAGAAAGAATTAACGCAATTATTCGTCGCGCCCGCTTGGGATATTTTCGCTTGCCGCGCACTGCCGGCAGTTGCAGGGGCCGCGGATGCTTCGATGTCAGTGCCCATGACGCGGACTTGTCGCGATTTGTTTTGCCTGACTTAACGCCTTGGATATCCGGCATTTGTACGAGGTTCCGTCCATGCGGCAGCTCGTTTTCCTATGACCATAAACGTCATTGATGCGGGAATCCGGTTAAAACGTGCTACTGATCCGGGATTTGGATTTCCATGTCGCCCGATATACGCACCTGGCAGGCGAGCCGGAGTCCGGCTGCAAGTTGTTCAGTCGAGAACCGGTCTTTTTCGGCGACCGTAGGCTCGCCGCCGCCGCTTTTGACGGTGACCTTGCACATTCCGCACAGGCCAGCGCCGCCGCAGATGGTCGGCAGGAAAATATTGTTGTCGTTCAGCGTCTCGAAGAGGCTTTTCCCTGGCGCAACCTCCAGCCGGCGGGCGCCGTTGTTGATGTCGATGACGCATTTTTTCGAGGGGGCCGGCTGCTCCTCAGGGACGATGGGCGCCGCGCCTTCGCAGCGTGCCTTGAGAATTTCGGCTGTTTTCAGGCCGAGCTGCCGGCACTGGGCGAGCGCGACGTCGTCCGGTACGTAATTTATCCGCAGCGGGTCGGCGATGACCTCGACGCCCATGTCCTGCAGGATGGCGGTCAGTTGTTTCGGCGCTTCGCCGCCCCAGCCGTACGACCCGAACGCCGCACCGATGAGGTTGCGAGGCCGCAGGCCCTTGACGTACGTCATCACGTCGGCAAGCGTGGGAAAGATGTTGTTGTTCATCGTCGGCGAGCCGACCAGCAGTGCGCCGGCCTCCAGCAGTTCGGTAATCACGTCGCTGCGGTGGGCGGAGTTCATGCTCATGAGCTTGACGTGCGCGCCGCCGGCGGCCAGCCCGTCGCCGATGGCGCGTGCCATCATCGCCGTCGATCCCCACATGGAATCGTAAACCACGACGGCCTTCGGCACGGGCTTCTGAGCCGACCAGCGGGCGTAGCTGGAGATTATCCACTCGATGTCTTTCGGGCGGCGCCATATCGGGCCGTGGTCGGGCGCGACCATACTTATAGGCACGCCGAGGCCCTCGATGGATGCAAGCGCCTTGTCGATGAACTTCGAGAGCGGCAGCAGTATGTTGGCGTAATACTTGGCGGCCTCGTAGTGCAGCACTTCCGCCGGCAGTTCGTCGGCGAAGCGTTCGCAACCGGCAAGGTGCATGCCGAACCCGTCCTGGCTGAACAGAAGCTCGCGCTGCGGCAGGTAAGAGACCATGCTGTCGGGCCAGTGGCACATGCGCGTCTCTACGAAGGCCAGCTGCATGTCGCCGAGGTCAACGCTGTCGCCGGTTTTAACGACGGTTATCTGCTCGGCCGGCATGTGGAAGTGGGCCGTCAGCGCCTTTTGCCCCATGGCCGAGGCGAAAACTTTTTTCGGCGCGACGGCTTTCATGGTCGCCGGCAGCGAGCCGGTGTGGTCCATCTCGGAATGGTTGGAGACGATGTACTCGATTTTCGCCGGGTCGATGACCGACGCGATGCGAGACATCATCTCGCCGAAAAACGGCGCCTTCACCGTGTCGATGAGCGCGGGCTTGTCGGCCATGATGAGATATGCGTTATATGTCGTGCCGCGGCTGGTGAGATAGCCGTGGAAGTTGCGGACGTCCCAGTCGACTGCGCCGATCCAGTAAACGTCGTCGCATATTTTCACTGCTTCGTATGCGTGCGATTCCGTCGCCATCGCTCTGTCCTTATAAGAGGCTTATGGAATTTTAGGCGGCATGAACAGAGGTTACAAGTTTGAAAGCCCGGACTTGTCCCCACATGAATACATAAAACCGGCCGGTCATGCGGGCCGGCCGGGTTGCGATGATTGTCTGAATCTGTGTTTTTGTATCAGCGTTTGGGTTTAACCGGGACCTTGCTGATTTCCAGTATCTGCATGGCCCTGCCGTTGCGGTCGTAGGCGAGCGACAGGCAGAAGATATTCGGATTGACCTTGCCAATCACGACGCCCATGCGGGTCAGTTGTATTCCTTCGGGGGCCTCGAGGTAGCATGCGCTCACCGATTCTGCGACGCCGCGGGCCGTCACGGTCACCTGCGTGCCGGAGACTTCGACCTTCACGCTGCGGGTCTGGTTGTCGAACCAGTTCAGGCCGACCTGCGTGGGGTAGGGGCGCACTATCATCGGCAGCGGGCCTTCGGAGCAGTCCAGACCGCTCATTTCGATTCTTCCTCGCTTGGCGTCCACGACCTGCCAGGTCATGTTTGCCGCGTCGAGGACGAGGCATTTCTTCCACGACGCGCGTGGATGCCTGAACGAGAACGACGTGTTTTTGCTTTTCGGGCCGTCGTTGATGAGGAACACCATCGCGCTGTCGTCCTTGATATACATCATGGCCCGGGTGCGGCTGTCGCCGCCGGTGAACAGCTTGTCGTAATCGGCGCTGAACCTGTGGACGGGCGTCGAGCCTTCCAGCCCGTACTGGGCGGCCGGCTGATTGTGCCGGACGTGCATCATCATTCCGACGGTGTTGGGCGCGCATGCTGCGAACATCATGCCGCCGCATTCGGCTGCGTCGTTGTAAATCTGCGGGCAGGTGTAGTCGTACGTGCCCGCGGTATACCACATGGAGTTCACGCCGTTCGGGATGGCCGAGTAGCCGTAGGCGAAATTCTGCGGCGTGAGGGTCTTCATCATCTTGTTGGCGTCCTGCTCGCCGGGCAGCGTATAGTCGATGACGCCCGCGACCGGTGCGGCGTGCTGATCCCAGTAGTGATTGATGATTATGTAGGGTCGGCCGTTCCTGCGGGCGTAGTCGTCCATCAGCAGCCGCAGGTCCTGCTGGAAAATCATTGAGCCGCGGACCGACGTGCTTTCGTCGGGGCTTTCGCCGTGCCGCGTGTTCTGGCACGAGCAGATGAACGACGTGTCGAGGTAGATGCCGTCGAATCCCAGCGTGCCGACGTAGTAGTCGCACATCGTCAGCAGGTGGATGCGCCACGGCTCGTAGTTGCAGCACATGGTGAGCAGGTCGCCCCATCGGCCGGCGCCGCCGTCTTTGTCGCCCCAGTGGCTTTTGAGTTCCTGCCGCCCGTTGAGGAGTTCCTCTTCGGTCAGCAGGCCCGATTTCGGATGGGCCGCCTCGCGCGCCCACGACCGCTCGATGTAAAGAATCATCTTCATGCCGTTGCGGCGGGCTTCGTCCGCCTGCCAGCGCGTGAAGTCCGGGTCGAGCGGCACGAAGCAGGGATGCGGCTGGTTGTGTATCAGCAGCGTCGTGCCGGCCTGGCCGAACCGCTTGAGGCCGGCGGCGATTTCTGCGCCGCGTTCGTAGCCCGGCGCCTCCTTAGGCGCGAAACCGCAGTCCGACGACGCGATATCGCTGAGAGGCCGCCACTTCTTGTATGGCATAGGGCTGAATGCGCACGTCGCCCGGTAGCCGTCCGGCAGGAGCATGCTTTCCTTCGTTCCGGTCGAGATGAACGTCAGGTCAGCCCAGCTGGCGCCGTCGCGGATTTCCCCCGTGCCGTAGATGTATTTCTTCTCGGCAGGCAGGACTTTGCTTTTGTCCCACGTTATCGAATAGACCTGCATGCCGATGTGCCCGTCGGTCCAGAACATCATCGTGTCCTTCTCGAATATCACGTCAGGGCGATGCTCGTTGATCACGGTCGGCTTGTAGGGCTTGAACGTCTTGAGATAGTGGTGCGGGGCGTAGAACGTGTCCAGCGGGCGCGGCGTCCGTCCGAGCGAGTGCTCCAGCGTCAGCCGCCGGACCTTCAGCGGGCCGGGCACGTCCATCGTGCAGAACGTCGTGCCGGTCATGCGGTCCATTTCATAGACCACCGGCACACGGCGGCCGCAGATGGTGAAGTATCCTTCCAGGAACAGGCTGAATTTCTCGTGGCGGACCCTGAGCTCGCCGGCGGTCGATTCCGACTGCTTCTGCGGCTTGCCATTTTCGTCGATTATCAGCAGGTGCGGCAGCATGACTTCGTCAAGTTTCACGCCGTCGATGACGGCGGATCGCACCATCGCCGACTTCCGGTCGAACGTTATGCTGTAAGGCTCGCGGCTGAGCGTTATGGTCCTTGCCGTCTCCTTGACCGCGACCCGGTAGGCCGGGTTTTCTTCCAGGTTGACGTTTGCGCGGATTTCGGCGATTTTCTCACGGGTTGTATTGTAAAGGCTGCGAATATCAGGGGCTGGTGTTGCGGCCATGCTGTTAGTTCCTTCAAGTTTTGCGGGTTCATTCACAGGCTGCGGGATGCTATATGGCTGGTTGTCGGCTGTCAAGGGCTGCCAGCTGTTTGCATTGGGCGAGATATTGTCGTTATTTCCTGGGCATCCCGTCAGGCAGGCGATAAGGCAGAATAACATCGAAATGCCGGCGGTAATTCTCAAACAGGTCATAACCAAGGTTCTCCGTGCCCGCTGCCATGGGCTTGTTGTTGAACCACGCACACAGGCGGACGTTACGGGTAAGTTTGTTGTTTTAATTAACGCAAACCCTCTGGCAAGGGGAGCCGCAGATGCAACAGGGGGCATGTCATCATTCCTGGCAATTCACGGGCAACGCACAGCGTCCTGCGGAGATGCCCGTGCCGCTGGTTTTCAACAAGGAAGGTCGAACGCCTCATTGGTGCCGGAATTGTTCCAGCGGGGGAGTTCTGGTAAAATGCCTTTCAAATGAACAGGGGTGCCGAAATGTATTGTAAAACTGCATTTATTGCACTGGGGATTATTTGGGGTGCCAATTTGCCTTTTGCTGCAGGTCAGGCGACTCAATCCGAAACTCAGCCGGCTATCCAGGTGGAAACCCGCCCGGACGCGCCGGCCGAGGAAATAAAGCTGCCTCAGCTCACTGACGAGCAGAGAGACAAAATCTCGGCCCTGTGGGAGAAACTCCTGGCGGCCGACAGCAGCGACAAAGAAGCCTTCGCCAATGCATGGAAGGCGATGCTTGATGAAAAAGACCTGGTCGTTGCGTTCCTGCATGAGCAGTTTGTCGAAGTGAAGCTCAGCAAGGAAGCCGTCGCCAAGCTCATCGCGGACCTGGATTCCGACAGGTGGAAAAAGCGAGAGGCCGCTACCGATAAGCTCAAGGCAAGGGGTTTCTGCCAAGCGGACGCGATTCATGCCGCAGTTGAATCTGCCGTGTCAAAAGAAGCAAAAATCAGGCTCAATGAAATTGTTAATGCGTATCGACAGCATTTCATGACCGCCATTGCGATTCTTATCAGGATTGACACGGAGAGTTCATGGGCGATCGCTCGTAGTATCACCAAGGTCAAAGAGGGATCCGGCAATGTGAAGTTCACAACTGATTTAGTCGCTCTGTTCCTGGAAAGTGTCCACCATGCCGCATGGCTCCTCTATAACAGGGACTATATATTTGCAAAAAGAAGGATTGCTGATCCCTATTACGAGGCATTTCATGGGGATATTCTGGGATGTGCGATTATCGACAACCTGGAGATTCCGGTAAATGACAAAAATTCGCCCATGGCCCTTATGAATATTGCCGTAAAACTGATGCCGGACAATTCAGCAGCCTACATATGCCGGGGCTGGTTTCATCGCAACCTCGACCGGAACGACGAAGCATACTCCGATTTTACAAAAGCCATAGAGTTCTCTCCCGAAAATGACGAGTGTTATTGTTTGCGGGGAGAGTTTTTGATGCATACCCAAAGACCTAAAGAGGCAGAGACTGATTTCAGCAGGGCCATCGAGTTGAAGCCGTCGAAGCCCAAGTACTACGTCTGTCGGGCGGCGGCGTATGGTGAACTCAAACAGAGAGAAAAAGCCGTCGCGGACAGCACTAGGGCCATTGAACTGGATCTGAACGATGCGGATAGCTATATAAGCAGGGCGTATATCTACGAATCGTTCAACGAGAACGAAAAGGCCATTGAAGATATTACTGCGGCCATCAGCCTTGGCACCCACGACTACGAAAAGGCGTGGTGGTATTGCAGAAGGGCCCGGGTGTGGGAAAAACTCGGCGACATGGAAAAAGTCGTTGCCGATTTCAAAAAGAGCATTGAAATCGGCTATCAGACATTCACGTATTCATCCTGCTGCAACAATCTGGCATGGTTTTATGTGACCTGCGAAGACCCGGCCTACCGCGACGTCAAGGCCGCGATTGAATACGCCACGAAAGCCTGCAATGACACAAACTTCAGTGCCTGCTATATGGATACGCTCGCCTGCGCCTATGCCGAAGACGGCCAGTGGGACAAGGCGATCGAAACGCAGAAAAAAGCCGTTGAATACGAGAATGACGCCGAGACTAAGCAGAGATTTGTGAAACGGCTGGAAGGCTTCAAAAACCACAAGACATATCTCCAGCAGCAGGCGGACAAGAAGCAGAAGGCCGCCTCGCAGTCCCAGCCGGAGTCGTAACCTAAAACACGACCTGCAACCCAGCCTGAAACGCAGCCTGCAACCCGGCCGGCTGAGTGATGGCGAAACTTCGTGTAAACATTGCGCATAAAAAACCGGAGCAGGCGTTTTGTCTGCCCCGGCATGTTTGAACTCAGAACTCCGAACTCTGAACTCTGAACTCGTTTTTATTACCAGCTTATCACGAGTTCGTATCGTGCGAAGACGGCCGGGTCGTTTTTATCGTCCGTGTAATAATCGCCGGGGAAGAAAACTTCGCCGGTCAGGGTGTGGCAGAGGTGCTCGTTCTGTTTATATCTCAGCACCGTTGTAAAAAGCTGGCCGCGGAAATGCCCGGCGTCGCTGAAACCCGCTGTGCCTTTCATCGAGTTCTGGTCGGCGAACAGCAGGTGGTAATCCGAGCAGAGTTCGAGTATGTCCTTTACCGGCCAGATGGACCAGCCGAACTGAATGCGGTGCATGTTGGTCTGCATCGAAGGCAGGCCTTCCATTCCCCACACGCTTTCATAGACGTTGCTGAACTGCGTCCAGCGGCCCCACAGGCGGTCGAACGCCTCGTTGGTGTCCGTGCTGGGGTCGTCGCCTGAGAGGTATTCATAGCCTAAGCGGAACTGGTTGTCCCACCTGTCGCGGGTGAAGTATGTCAGGCGGCTGTTGAAGCCGAGCGCGCAGAGGTCTTCGCAATTTTTGTGGCCGAGCTGCTGGGCGAGTTCCGCACGCCCTCGCCAGTTCTCGTTGAAGTCGTGCTGGACGCGGCCGCCGTAAGTGTAGATGTCGGCATTATCGCCCGTGGACATCACGCGTTCTTCATCGACGTAAATGAAGTAGCCTGACAGCTCCGTGTTCCTGAGAGACTTGTTGGTGGCGTAAAGAATGACGCCCTTCTGGTCGTGCTCAACGAGGTCGAAATTGCGGTCGTTGAACACGGGCAGCCAGCGGTCCGAGTCAGCGGCCTGGTCAACGTATATCGCGTCGAAAACCGTGTCCCATTCCTGGACGTCGAGGGTCAGTCTTGCGGCGTCGATGAAGTTTGTCCGCGTACCGTCCCTCGGTGTGCCGTCGAATACCAGCCAGCCGTCGCCGAGCATAAAATTCTGTCGGCCTATCGTCGCTGTCAGCGGCAGGCCGAACGCCTTCGACCATTTCACGTTGAAGTCATCGAACAGTACCTCACTGAGATCGACCTTGCGTGAGCCTTCCGGTTTGCAGTACTGCTTGAATTCCCACACGAGGCGGAAATTGAAGTCCAGGTTTTCGACGGGTGTAACCTTCCACCAGAGCCTTGTGCGGTACCTTTGCCAGATACGTTCGTGGCCGGCGGAATCCTTGTCGAGTTTGCTGAAGTTATTGTCGTAATGAGTTCGCAGCCGCCAGTCGCCGCCTATCGACAGCCACGGCGTCGGATTCTTGATCATGTCGAGCCAGGTTCTGTCCGGCTGCGAAGTGGAGGCGGTTTCGGCGACTTGAGCCAAGGTCGCCCCGCCCCATGTGCAAAGCAGAACAGTTGTCAGGAATCCGGCCCACTGGGACTTCTTACTACTGTAATGCACTTAAATGCTCCTTCCATGTTGTACTGCCAGCTGCGCCTCCGGGGGCGAGTTGTTATTGTTGATTGCCAGTCGGCTTCATGCCGCTCAAAGCAATTTGGCAGCCTGATTTTACGGCAGCCGGTATTGTTATCGGAGGATTTGGCCGACACAAGAGAGGAACTTGGCGAAATTCGGATATGGCGGCATATATTTATGCTCGGCAAGGCATTAGAAAATCGAAGCTTACGATTGATTTCAAGCGGAACATTTTTAATGTCGCCTGGCGGCCCCTGAGGGGCGGCCTGACATCATGGTGGCCAAAACCCGGCCTGACGATATACTTGTCAAGGTGCTTGCAATTCCGATGTACATCGCGATTTAATGGAACCCTGATATTCGCTCGCCGAGACGGCGGACAGGGACGCAGGCGCTTCGGTTTTTGAATTTGAGATGATCGGATGAAAGGAGATGTCCAGGATGAAACACATCGGAAAAGACATCGGAAAAACCACGATGCTGGTTCTCCTTATGGCCGCAGTCTCCATGACGGCAGGCTGCAAGCCGAGGGTTCAGCGGGTCGCGATGGTTACCGGGCTTAAGGCCGACAGGCTGGAAGACTACAAGGTCATGCAGCGCAACACCTGGCCGCAGGTTCGGAAAGTAATCGAAAAGTGCCACATACGGAACTATTCCATCTACGTGGCCGAGGTCGAGCCGGGCAAGTATTACCTGTTCAGCTACTTTGAATATGTCGGCAAGGACATGGTGGCCGACTTCCAGAAGATGTCCGAGGACCCGGCCATGCAGGACTGGTGGAAACTGAGCGACCAGTGCCAGATTCCCGTTCCCACCCGCGCGGAAAACGAGAAGATATGGCACGTCATGGAAGAAGTCTTCCGCAACGAGTAGGGGCGCGGCATAAGATTTACGACTCGGAGCATGACAGCCCCTATGGGTTGCCATGCTCCGTGATTTGCGGCAGGGGATGGTTGCGCAATTCTGTTTAGACCCGGCTCTTTAGCGCCTTGAAGCCGGCCAGCGCCTTGTCCAGGTTTTCCTTCGTGTGGGCGGCAGAGACCTGCGCCCGCAGCCGGGCCGTGCCTTCCGGAACAACCGGGAAGCCGAAGCCGGTAATCAGCACGTCGTAATCCAGCATTGCCTTGGCGAGGCTTATCGCCTTGGCCGTGTCGCCGACGATAATCGGCACGATGGCTGTGCACGACTCGATTGCCTTGTAGCCGAGGTCTTTGAGGCCTTTGCGGAGGTAGGCGACGTTCTCGCTGAGCTTCGTCACGAGTTTCGGGTTTTCGGCCAGCAGTTTTATCGCGGCCAGCGCGCCGCCGGCAGTAGATGGCGGCAGTGCGTTGCTGAACAATTGAGGCCGCGACCGCTGCGTCATGAATTCGACGACGGGTTTCGGCCCGGCGATGAATCCGCCCGCAGCGCCGCCCAGCGCCTTGCCGAGCGTGCCGGTCACGATGTCAACGCTCACGCCGAAATGTTCCGGCGTGCCTCGGCCGGTCTTGCCGACCACGCCGTGCGCGTGCGAATCGTCAACGACCGTCAGGGCATTGTGCTTCTTGGCCAGCGCGACGATTTCCGGAAGGTTCGCCAGGTCGCCTTCCATGCTGAACACGCCGTCTGTGATGATGAGCTTTCGCCGTGCGCCTGCGCATTCCTTGAGTCTTGCTTCAAGGTCGGCCATGTTGCTGTGCTTGTAGACCAGCCGCTGCACCTTCTTGCCGCAGAGCCGGCACGCATCGATGATGCTCGCGTGGTTCAACTCGTCGCTGATGACCGTGTCGCCTTCGCCCAGCAGCGTCGGCACGAGCGCTTCGTTGGCGCACCAGCACGAAACGTAGGTGGTGGCCGCCTCCTTGCCGAGGAAAGCCGCTATCTGCTTTTCCAGTTCGTTGTGCAGCGAGAACGTCCCGCAGATGAACCTCACCGAGGCCGTCCCGTTGCCGTACTCGTCCAGCGCCTTTTTAGCGCCGGCGACGACGGCGGGGTGGTTGGCCAGGCCGAGATAATTGTTGCTGCAGAAGTTGACGACTTTCTTTCCGCCTGCCAGCGTGACGGTCGCGCCCATCGGCCCTTCGATGACCGGCATGTGCTTGTATGTGCCGGCTGCGTGAAGTGCGTCGATTTCCCTGCGAATCTCTTCTATGGTTGTGGACATCGTCTGTTCCTCAAGTTGTCAGGTTCAACACGGTTTCACGAATCAGGCCTCTGCTTCTGACCAGTCGAGCACGACCTTGCATGCGTCGCCGTTCTGCATGGCCTTGATGCCTTTCTCGAAATCGTAGAAGGGCAGGCGGTGCGTTATCAGCGGCTCGATGAGATTCGGGTGCCGCCTCAGGAAGCTTTCGCACTGGTACCACGTCTGGTACATGCGCCGGCCGTTGATGCCGTAAATCGTCAGGCCCTTGAACACGATCTGCTCGGCCCATTTCAGGCAGACGTCCCCGGGCGGAATGCCGAGCAGGCTCACCGTTGCGCCGCTGCGGACGCAGTCGAAGCCGTCGGCGATGGCCTTGGGATGGCCGCTCATCTCGATCATCACGTCTGCGCCGCCGCGGTCCGTGATGTCCCTGATTACCTTCGGGTCGGCCTTTTCGAGCACGACGTCGGCGCCCATGATCTTGGCAAGCTCGCGCTTCACCGGGTTGGGGTCCACGGCGATTACCATATCGGCTCCGCCGGCGTGGCAGATGCCGATGCCCATCAGTCCTATCGTGCCGCAGCCGACCGCGAGCACCTGCTTGCCGGAAATCGGCTGGGCCATCACGGTGTGCATCGCGTTGCCGAACGGGTCGAACAGGCACGCCTGATCGTCGACGATCTGCGGGTCCACCTGCCAGACGTTCGTTTCGGGTATGACGACGTACGGCGCGAAGCAGCCCTGCGTGTCGACGCCGAGAATGTCCACGTCCACGCAGATGTGCATATCGCCGGTCCTGCACGCGTAGCAGTGGCCGCAGCCGATGTGGCCTTCGCCGCTGACGCGGTCGCCAGGCTTGACGCGCCTGACGCCTACGCCGACTTCCTCGACGATGCCGACGAATTCATGCCCCGCGACCAGCGGCGGCTTGATGCGCTTCGACGACCATTCGTCCCATTCGTAAATATGCTTGTCCGTGCCGCAGATGCCGGTTTTGCTCACCCGCACCAGCACCTGGTTTGGGCCTGGAGAGGGCTTGGGTATGTCGGTAAGGGTCAGGCCGACCTGGGGTTTTAACTTCATGATGGCTTGCACTTTTGGAACTCCTGATGTAATATTTAGTGAAATAAAGTTCACTATACTGAAGTTCAATATATCGAACAAATGGCGAAAAGCAATAAACAATCCGAAAAAATGCAGCATAACCGCTCGGCCCATATAGGCCGGCGGCTGAAGAGCCTGCGGACCGCCAAAAAACTCACCCTGGAGCAGCTTTCCCGGATGGCCGGCGTCTCGAAGGCCATGCTCAGCCAGATTGAGCAGGACAAGGTAAACCCCACCGTCGCGGTCATGCTCAAGATTTCCGGGGCGCTGCAGATGGCCATCGGCGACCTGGTGGAAACGCCCGTCAGCCAGAATGTCTTCCGCGTAATTTCAGCTTCCGACGACAAGTACACGTTTCGCAGCGATGACGGCTGCAGCATACGCACGCTCAGCCCGATGAGCCTCGAGAAGAACATAGAGTTCTATCGCATAACGCTCGAGTCCGGCGGGCGGATAGACTCCGAGCCGCATTATCCCGGCACCGAGGAGTTCCTTTATGTCGCCGGGGGGCGGGTCACGGTCAGCAGCGGCGAGGAAACCGTCCGGCTCGGCCGCGGCGACGCATGCCACTACCGCTCGGATCGTCCGCACAGCATCGCCAACGCCGGCAAAAGCCGGGTTGAGGCGTACATGATCGTTCGATACAAGGGCGAATGATTCCACGGCTTGATATTGGGAAAATCAGTAAGATGTTCTGCGCGTTCCGAGGATACCGAGGCAGCGTATGGATTTTCATTCATTCGGCATTACGGCGACGTACTTCCTGCACGCTCTGCTGCAGTTCGCATTTATCGTCAGGGTGCTGATGCGTCGTCACCGTCAGCCGGCCGCCCGAATCGCATGGATTGCAGTCATTCTGTCCGTCCCGGTGGTGGGCGTGGCGGCCTATGTATTGCTGGGCGAGATAAACGTCGGCCGCCGCCGTGTTGCACGTGAGCGTGCGGTTCTGGCCCGGCTGCCGGCCGCCGCTGGGGCGGGGGTCAACGCGGGCGACGCACCGCCGGCCATTCCGCCGCAGTATGCTCACCTGTTCCATGTCGGCAGGACCGTCAACGGTTTCTCGCCGGTCGGCGGCAACCGGGCGAAGCTGATGGCCGACTCGAACGCAGCCATCGACGCCATCGTGGCCGACATCGACGCTGCGACGGACCACGTCCATGTCCAGTTCTACATCTGGCTGTCGGACAACAACGGCCTGAAGGTCGTCGAGGCCCTCAAGCGGGCCGCCGCGCGAGGCGTGGCCTGCCGGGTGATGGCCGACGGGCTTGGCTCGCGGGCCATGATAAAGTCGCGATATTGGCGGGCGATGCGAGAAGCGGGGGTCCGCGTGACTGCGGCTATGCCAATCGGCAAAATTCTTCTGAGGCCGTTCCGACGCCGAATCGACCTCCGCAATCACCGCAAGATGGTCGTGATAGACGACCGCATCGTCTACTGCGGCAGCCAGAACTGCGCCGATCCGGAATTTCGCGTGAAGGCGAAGTACGCCCCGTGGGTCGACGTAATGATGCGATTCGAAGGCCCCGTCGTCCGCCAGAGCCAGTATCTCTTCGTAACCGACTGGATGACGGAAACCGGCGAGGACATCGTCGAGCTGCTGCATCGGCCGTTGCCGCCGGCCCGTCCGGGCTTCACCGCGTCGGTAATCGGCACCGGGCCGACCGTGCGATACTCGGCCATGCCGGAGATATTCGAGTCGCTGATGTACACCGCCCGGCGGGAGTTGACTATCACGACGCCGTACTACGTGCCCGACGACGCCATGCAGGCCGGCCTCTGCGCCAGCGCCAGGCGAGGCGTGGTCACCACCGTTATCTTTCCCGCGAGGAACGATTCATGGTTTGTGGCCGCGGCCAGCCGGAGCTACTACGCCGAACTGCTTGAAGCAGGCGTCCGCATCTATGAGTACCAGAAGGGGCTGCTGCATACGAAATCGCTCACCCTGGACGGGGAAGTGTCGCTTATCGGCTCGGCCAATATGGACCGGCGCAGCTTTGACCTCGACTACGAGAACAACATCCTGTTCTGCGATGCGTCCCTGACGGCCGAGGTGTGCCGCCGGCAGCAGGAATATCTCGCCGACTCAAAGCCGGTTGACCCGGAAGTGGTGGAAAACTGGCCTCGCTGGCGGCGGCTGTGGAATAATACCGCCGCCATGCTTGGCCCGGTCCTGTAGGACTTTATGCGCTTTGCCCATCTTACCCATTGCGCCAAAAAGAGTTCGC
>CAZVYJ010000008.1:0-79885 GCA_964631565.1 uncultured Planctomycetaceae bacterium | reverse complement strand
TCCTGCAGAATTCGCGGATGGCCTCCGGCGTGTAGCCGCGGCGGCGCAGGCCGGATATCGTCGGCATGCGAGGATCGTCCCACCCGTTCACGTAGCCGCCCTGGACCAGTTCCAGCAGCTTCCGCTTGCTCATGACGGTATGCGTGATATTCAGGCGAGCGAATTCTATCTGCTGCGGATGGTACACACCCAACTGGTCGAGGAACCAGTCGTAGAGCGGCCGGTGGTTTTCGAACTCCAGCGTGCAGATGGAGTGCGTGACTTTTTCCAGCGAGTCTTCCAGCCCGTGCGCCCAGTCGTACATCGGGTAGACGCACCACTTGTCGCCGCTGCGATGGTGCGATGCGTGGAGGATGCGGTAGATTACCGGGTCGCGCATGTTCATGTTCGGCGAGGCCATGTCTATCTTCGCGCGGAGCACCTTGCTGCCGTCGGGGAACTCGCCGGCCGTCATGCGGGCGAACAGGTCGAGATTTTCCTCTATGCTGCGATTGCGGAAGGGGCTTTCGACGCCCGGCTGCGTCAGCGTGCCGCGAGTCTCGCGGATTTCGTCGGCAGACTGGTCGTCCACGTATGCCTTGCCGAGTTTTATCAGCTGCACCGCGCAGTCGTGCATGTACTGGAAATAGTCCGAGGCGAAATACAAATGCTCGCCCCAGTCGCCGCCGAGCCACTTTACGTCCTCGATTATGGACTGGACGTATTCGTCCTCTTCCTTGGTCGGGTTGGTGTCGTCGAAACGCAGATGGCATCTGCCGCCGAATTCCGACGCTATGCCGAAGTTCAGGTTAATAGATTTTGCGTGGCCGATATGGAGGTATCCGTTCGGTTCGGGCGGGAATCGCGTTACGACGCGACCGTCCCATTTACCGCTCTTGCAGTCGTCGGCGACGATCTGCCGGACGAAGTCCAGCGGCCTGGCCGGTTCCGTGTTGGGGTTGTCAGTCTGTTCCGTCACAATAATTGCCTTTTTATTATACCGGCCTCAGCCGGCCTTGTGCCTGTTGCAAAATACCACAAAGAGCACTAAGTTAGCATTTTACATCGCTACTGAGGAGAGATTTTTGCACATGGAAAAATTAAGAACGAGATTCGCCCCCTCGCCGACAGGCTACCTGCATATAGGCGGTGCGAGGACAGCCCTTTTCAACTACCTCCTTGCCCGCAAGTACGGAGGGACGTTCATACTTCGCATAGAGGACACGGACCAGGCCCGGCACGACGAATCCGCCGTCGCCAAGATAGCCGACGACCTGCTCTGGCTGGGGATACAGTGGGACGAGGGCGTGTACGTTGGCGGTGAGCACGGCCCGTACCGCCAGTCGGAAAAACTGGAAGTTTACAATAAATGCATAGAGCAACTGCTCGCCGAGGGCAAGGCGTATTACGCCTTCGAGACTCCTGAAGAGCTTGACGCCATGCGCGAGGCGGCCCAAAAATCAGGCGGGTCGTTCAAATACCGCAGGCCGGAAAACCCGCCCACAAAGGCCGATGTCGAAAAAGCCCTCGCCGAGGGCCGACCGGTCGTGGTGCGATTCCGCTGCCCCGGGAAAGACGTGACGATTCATGACGACGCCTTCGGCGACGTCACCATGCCGGCGGCCGAGCAGGACGATTTCATCATCCGCAAGGCTGACGGCTGGCCGGTGTTCCACATCGCCAATGTCGTCGATGACGAGCTGATGAAGGTCAATTACATCTGCCGCGGGCAGGAATTTCTCGGCCAGACATGGCGGCACGTGCTGCTCCGCGAGGCGCTCGGCTACAGCGAGCCGCGATACTGCCACCTGCCGCTCATCATGGACATGGCCGGCCGAAAACTTTCCAAACGCGACGGCGACGTCGAGGTGCACTCGTTCCGCATGCACGGATACATGCCGGAGGCGCTGCTGAACTATATCGCTCTTCTCGGCTGGCGGCCGGATCGCGAGAGCGAGAAGATGAGCCTGGCTGAAATGATCGATCTGTTCAGCTCCGACCGCATCGGCAAGGCCAACGCCAAGTTCGACCGCGAAAAGCTGCTCGCCTTCAATACCGACGCAGTCGCAGCCGCCGATGAGGACCGCCTGCTGGTCTGTTTCAAGGATTATCTCTCTCTGAACAAGACTTCCATACCAGCCGACGATGACGAGCTTCTCCGCAGGCTTTTGAGGATCAACCGCGGCTTCCGCACCTTTGCCGACATCCCGGCCAAGTGCGGTGTGCTGTTCGACGCTGACGACGCGTTTGAATATGACGCGGCGGCCGTCCGAAAGGTGCTCGAAAAGGGCGACGGGGCGGGCTATGAAGTTCTTAATGAGTTCAAGGCACTGCTCGCCGTGACGGAATGGACCGCAGAGGCCCTTGAGAAGCTTATTACCGATTACTGCACCGCCCGCGGGCTTGGCATGGGCAAGGTAGCCCAGCCGCTGCGGGTGGCTGTTACGGGCACGATGATAAGCCCGCCAATTTACGATACGCTGGTGATTCTCGGACGAGATAAAACGCTCGCCCGCATCGAACGGTGCCTGGCTGCCAGGCAGGATTAGTGAAACACGCATAATACGGACAGGAAACTTCAGATGAGCTTACTGGTAACCGGCAGCATAGGAATTGACACGGTTGACGCCCCGTCAGGCAGGGTGGTCGATGTGCTGGGCGGATCGTGCATTTATTTTTCCTATGCGGCGAGTTTCTTCGGGCCGGTCAGACTGGTCGGCGTGGTGGGCGAAGACTGCCCGCAGGATTTCCTCAAGCCGCTCCGGGATAACCGGAACATAGACCTCGCCGGCGTTGAGGTGCGGCAGGGCAGCAAGACGTTCCGATGGCATGGCCGATATCACGATGACGTGAACATTCGCGACACGGTTTCGGTTGACGTGAATGTTCTCGCTGAGCGCGGGCCAACAATTCCGCAGCAGTTCCGCGACAGCAAATATGTGTTCCTTGCCAATACCCATCCGGCACTCCAGACGGAGCTGCTCGGCCAGCTCAGCAATCCGAAGCTCGTAGTGGCCGACACAATGGACCTCTGGATTAACGGAGAGCCGGAAGCCCTCCATGAGCTTCTCGGCAAACTCGACGGGCTGGTGCTGAACGACAGCGAAGTGAAACTTCTCGCCGACGATACCAATGTCGTTACGGCAGGGCTTAAAATAGCGAAGCGAATCCGCAAATTCGTGGTTGTCAAGAAAGGCGAGCACGGAAGCCTGCTTTTCGCCAACGGGCGGGTTTTTCCGATGCCGAGCTACCCGGCCATGAACGTCGTTGACCCGACAGGCGCCGGCGACAGCTTCGCCGGCGGCATGATGGGCTACCTGGCCTCAAAGGGCAAAACCGACGTGGAAACCCTGCGTGAGGCTATAGCATACGGCACGGTCGTCGCCAGCATCGAGCTTGAGGACTTCTCGCTGAATAAATTCCTGACGACGACGAAAAACGATATCGACGCTCGCATGATTGAGTTTCGGCAGATACTCTGGAAATAGCCATGGCAGCCAGGACATTCATCGCGGTTGACATTGATCCGACGATTCGCCGCCGGCTGCTTACGGCAGCGGAGCAAATCGACTGCCCGGACATGAAAGTTCGCTGGACAGCCGTCGAAAACATCCACCTCACGCTGAAATTTCTGGGCGACGTGGATGATTCCGAACTGAACGATGTCTGCCGGGCCGCCATGCAGGTCGCCGCGGATATCGAGCCGTTCGATTTTTCCATAACCGGCCTGTCATGCCAGCCGACTGCGGGCAGGCAGCTTCGAATGATCTGGGCGGGCGTTGATGACCAGTCGGGCGGGCTGGCCTCGCTGAACGCCGCATTGGAAGACGCGATGGAAACGCTCGGGTTCCCGCGTGAACACCGGAAATTCAGCCCGCACCTGACGCTGGGGCGGGTCAAATCCGTCGCGCATGCCGACGCCGTCCGCAGCGCGGTCGCCGAATCGGCGGAAACCGATTTTGGCATACAGGGATGCGATGAAATCGTCATTTATACCAGCGTGCTTTCTCCTGACGGACCGACTTATACCGCGGCGGCAACGGCGGGGCTGGGAGGAGACTAGAGGTTTTACTGGGCGGATTCGGATTTGATGCATCGAATCGGCCATTACCGAGTGTAAGCCGGATGCCGCAGAAAAGCCGATTCCGTTCTAACCGCTTGTTACTTTCGTACGATTCGTTACAATCCCCGGAATGGATTTGAAGCACATACGTAATTTCAGCATCATCGCCCACATAGACCACGGCAAGAGCACTCTCGCCGACCGGATGCTGCTGCGCACCGGCGCGATAAGCACACGCGAATTCCACGAGCAGATGCTCGATGACATGGACCTGGAACGGGAGCGAGGCATAACCATCAAGGCTTCGGCTGTCACCATCAATTATGAGTACGAGGGGGAGACTTACATGCTCAACCTCATCGACACGCCGGGCCACGTGGACTTTCACTACGAGGTCAGCAGGTCGCTAACCGCGTGCGAGGGTGCGCTGCTGGTCGTCGACGCCGCGCAGGGCGTTGAGGCCCAGACGGTCGCGAATGCACATCTGGCGACCAGGAACAACCTGACCCTTGTACCCGTGATTAACAAGATAGACCTGCCTGCTGCCCGGCCTGAAGATGTCGCCATGGAGGTGGAGCATCTCATCAAGAAGCCGGCTGAGGACTGCATTTTCACGTCGGCCAAGACAGGCGAGGGGGTGGATGAAATGCTGGATGCCATAGTCACGCAGCTTCCGCCGCCGAGCGGCGACCCGCAGGCTGCCACGACCGCCCTGATATTCGACAGCAACTATGATGACTATCGCGGCGTCATTGTTTACGTGCGGCTGTTCGACGGGTCGCTCAGCGTCGGGCAGAGAATACGCATGATGGGCACCGGCGGCGTGTACCAGATTTGCGAAATAGGCAAGTTCTGCCCGCGCCCGGTGCGGTGCGACTCGCTGTCGGCCGGCGAGGTCGGCTACGTTGTGGCGAATGTCAAAACCATCGCCGACGTGCACGTCGGAGACACGATTACGCTGGCGGACAATCCTGCGGCCAAGGCGCTGCCCGGATACCGCCCGCCTCAGCAGATGGTTTTCAGCGATTTTTATCCCGGCACGACAACGCAGTTCCCAGAGCTTCGCGAGGCGCTGGAAAAGCTGCAGCTTAATGATTCGTCGCTGACGTTCCAGGCAATCAGCGCCGATTCGCTCGGGTTCGGATTCCGCTGCGGGTTCCTCGGCATGCTGCACATGGAGATTGTCCAGGAGCGTCTGGAACGCGAGTACGGCATACAGGTGGTTCAGACCGCCCCGACAGTTCCGTATCAGGTGCTCACCACCAAGGGCGAGTTGAAGGAAGTCGATTCCGCAGGCGACATGCCTGAGCCGAACTACATCGAGGAAATACGCGAGCCGTTCGTTAAGGTTGACCTCATCGTGCCGTCCGACTCCATCGGGGCGATAATGAAGCTCTCCGAGGAACGTCGCGGCGTGTACAGGAAAACCGAATATCTATCGTCAGACAGGGTCATACTGACGTACGACTTTCCGCTGGCGGAGATAATTTACGATTTCTACGACAAGCTCAAGAGCGCCACGCGCGGCTACGGCACGATGGACTACGAAATGGCCGGCTTCAGGGCCAACGACCTGGTCAAGATGGACATTCTCGTCAACAACCAGAAAGTCGACGCGCTGTCGACCATTATCCATCGCAGCAAGGCGGACATCCGCGGGCGGCAGATAATCCAGCGGCTGCGGAAGGAAATCAGCAGGCACCTGTTCGAAATACCGCTCCAGGCTGCTATCGGCACGAAGGTTATCGCCCGTGAAACCATCAAGGCCCTGCGGAAGAACGTTCTCGCCAAGTGCTACGGCGGCGACGTGACGAGAAAACGCAAACTGCTTGAAAAACAGAAAGAGGGCAAAAAACGCATGAAAATGGTCGGGAACGTGGAAATTCCGCAGAAGGCGTTCCTGGCTATTCTGGAATCTTCTGGAGATTAATTATCAGCAACAGGAAAACTTCCGGGATCCGGCGCCGGTTGAAGTTTCATCGAGATTTGCAGAAAGGTGTTCGCGATGAATTCGAAGAAAAGAGTCTGCACGGCGTTTTCACACATCGAGCCGGATCGTGTTCCGATTGATTACGAAGCAAATCCGGAGATTGACCTGAGGCTGAAGGAGCATTTCGGCCTGGCCAAGGATGACAACGACGGCCTGCTTGAAAAGCTCGGCGTGGATTTTCGCCGCGTTTACGTGCCGTATATCGGCCCGAGGCTGCACGCCGAAATAGAGGGGTTGAGCGTCGATGCCGCATGGGGCATCCGCATGCGATGGGTAGAGCACGAATCGGGCGGGTACATGGACTACTGCGACTGGCCGCTTGCCAACGCTACGGTGGAAGAGGTCGAAGCCTGGCCCATGCCGTCACCGGACGATTACGATTATTCTGTGGTGGTCCCGGCATGCAGGAAATACAAAGACTACTGCATAATTACCGGACATCCCGGCTTCGGCGACATCATAAACAGCAGCGGCATGATGCGAACCATGGAGCAGGTGCTGGTTGACCTGATAACCGACGACCCGGCCGGCCTGCTGCTCATCGACCGCAAGAACGACATCAAGGTCGAAGTCCTGCGCAGAACGCTCGAAGCCGCAGACGGCCGGATAGACGTGCTGTGGATCGGCGAAGACCTCGGCACGCAGATCGGACCGATGATAAGCCCTGCGATTTTCCGCAAGCATATCCGTCCGCGGCTGCAGAAATACGTGGACCTCGGCAAACAGTACGGCATCCCGGTGATGATACATTCCTGCGGGTCCAGCAGCTGGGCATTTGAAGATTTCATCGAGATGGGAATCAGCGTCGTCGATACGCTTCAGCCGGAAGCGGCGAACATGGCCCCGGCGTACCTCAAGGAAAAGTTCGGCAGCAGGCTGAGTTTTCACGGCATGATATCGACGGCCGGCCCGGTCGCTTACGGCACAGTGGACGACGTGGTGAAAAACGTCCGCGAAACGCTGGAAATAATGAAGCCCGGCGGCGGATACGCGCTGTCGCCGACGCACATGCTCCAGTCGAATTCGCCGACGGAAAATGTCGTCGCAATGTACGAAGCGGCGAAAAAATACGGGAAGTATTGAGAAAAACATGAGTTGCACATTGCAGGTTTGCGGAAGTGAATCCCCAGGCATACTCACTTAGAGTATGCCTGAACAGAGCAAATTGAAGCTAACTGTCCAGCATTGCCTTGAGCTCGGCAAACTTCTTTTGAACTTCGGCCATCTGCGACTTTACTTTTTCCAGTTTCGCGACGACTTCCGCGGCCGCCGCTTTTTTGCCCTCGCTGATCATTTTTTGCTGCTGGTCCGCCAGCGATACAGCAGCCTGTTGTAACGCATTCAGTTCAGCCTCCATCCTCCTAAGTTCCTCATTTATTTTGGCTTTTTCTTCGTCAGTTAACGAAGACGCAGCATGAGGGGGCGTCGTTCCGTCAGGCGCAGGTGTCGCAGCATCGGGCAAGGTTGTCGTGGTTTCCGGTTGCGGCGGGGGCGGCGGCATGTGCGTCATCACGGAAATATGCGTTGTGTGGATATCCAGCTTCAGGTTCGGCTGCAGCTGGACAGTAATTTTATCCGTCTGCACCGAGCCAGTGATGGCCGTGCCGTTGAACAGTTTCACCGTGACGATATTCATGGCTTCGGGGTCGAACTCGGCGGATGCGATATCGTCGGTTTTTATGGTGACCGGCGTGTTGTCCGAGTTTATCACGAGCGACTCGGTCGCCAGTGTGCCGAAAAGCTCGTTGTTGTTATTCAGTAAGATGTTCCACGGCGGCTGTTCCTTGAGTTCGCCCTTGGGGAAAATGAGTCTCGCCACGGACTGCCTGGATATCTCCATGGTCAGGCCGAGTTCGAGCTTGAGTTTGATTTTTTCCGTCGTCAGCAGCCCTGACAGCATCGTTCCGTTCGCCAGCTCCGCCATGTGCATGCTGCCTTCGTGCCCGGTGAGATAAATTGTCCGCAGATTGTCGGAGGAGAGTTTAAGCTCGCCGTGCTCCGTCTGGAACACGTATTCAATTTCCGTCGTATCGAAGAAGAACTGCTGTCCACGCAGCAGAACAATCATCGCCTTATCAGGCTGCGGGATTTCAGCAGGGCGTTTGTCGGAAACCATGAACGTTGCTGTTGCAAATTTGCCCGGCGACAGGGGGATTTCGTAGCCTTCAGAAAGCCTGATTTTAATCGGCCCGCTGATCAGTTTGCCTGAAACTATCTGGCCGTCAACCAAACCCGCCTGCACAAATTCCTTGCTGGTCGGGTCCGATTGGAACCCTATGACACGGTCGGCCGGCAGTTCAACTTTGCCGAATGGCGTTTCCAGCGAAAATTTATCGTTTATTATCGTTCCGGTAATCTCGTTGCCGTTATCGAGAACCGCAAAATCGGCGTTTTCCTTCCTGGGCAGTTCCAGCGAGCCGAGAGTGAGCAGATTGCTTTCCATGTTGAGGATTATTCCCCTCAGTGCAGCCGGGATTTTCCTCGTCTCTCGCGCAGGGTTAAAGTTTCCCAGGAATTTCTTAGCGTCTTCATACATGTTATGCTGCGATTCGAAGTAGCATAACGCGACGGCCTTCTTCGCCGGAATTTCCAACTGCGAAATGCACCAGTGGGTGTTGCTGCCGATATTAATCTGAAGGGACGGGCGGAATTTCGCGTTCTTCCCGGCGAATATGTGGGCGACGTATGGCTGGCCTGATTTTTCATCTGGAAGTGTTATCAGTCCCCAGTCCTTGTCGGTTATCTGTGCCTGGCCGAGCGTCGTGTATATCTGCTGAGTCGGACTGCCCATGTTGTAACGGACCCTGACATCCAGCTTCTGCAGCGAATCGGAGGTGTTTTCGAAAATATCTATCCACCTGGCGTATGACATTTTTCTGTCAACATATACCCTCCGGTAGACGTTAATCGCTCCCTGCGTCCACGGGCCGATTTCTATTTCGTCTCCCTCCTTGTTGATTTTCGCCGTCGCCTGGACGCCCATCTGGGCGTTATTCACCTGAAGCAGCATCGATCCGCTGTATGCATTATTGGTTCCGGTGTTGATGTGCCCGCCGCCGGTGTAGATGTCCCACAGATATCCGGCGTCATTGATTCGCCACCAGTCGTTCACGGTCTGACTGCTTGTGATGTGTATATCATCGCTGCCGCCTGACGCTGTAATCGCCGCCGCCATAAGCACCGCGACACCGATAAGACCAATCTGTATATTTTTCATTAAGATATTCCTTGCTGTGATGTCCGATTCGTGCATTTCATGCGGTGTTTTATTTACATCCTGTTAAACATAATCATTGGCGGATTCGGGTCGCCGGGATTGGCCGAACCGTCATTCAGGCTTTCGATGATATCCTGTATCCGCTGGCGCACTTCCGGGTCCTTGTTCTTGAGGTGTTTTTCCAGCAGGGGAACTATGCTCTTGCCGAGCGCCTTGAGTTCCTTGGAGGCGTTTTCCCTTTCTTCGAAGCTTTCGGCGGACAGCCGCGCCACAAGGTCCTCGACTTTCTTGATTACCTCATCGGGCGGCAGGGCCTGGGCGCGTGCGATGCCGATAATCTGGCTGGTGTGAATCATGAATTTCGGCCCCGGCAATATCTGGAAGTCGATGTATTCTTCCTTGAGCGTGCCGGTATGGCGGGCGCCGTCCCAAAGGTCTATGATGAACTTGTCCTGTCCATCTCCGAGGGCCATTATCAGTTTTGCCGTTGAGGGGCTTATCTCTCTCGTGCCGTAGTCCAGTTGTATGTGCAGCTTTTCGTCGGTCATCTCGCCGAAAAACATGTCGCCGCCGACAAGGGCCATCTGCGTCAGCGTGCCGTCGGTTTTCTCGTCCTCCGTGAACTGTATGTTCATTATCAGGTTGCGGGGAATGGCTATTTCGGCGCCAAGCTTCAGCTTGAATTTGATGACTTCCTGCTTGACAAGCCCCGATATGGTCGAGCCGTTCGCAAAAACGACCCTGTGCGCATCGTTATCACCGTTGCTTATCTGGATGCTCATCAGGTCGGCGACTTTCAGCTTGACTGATCCGTAGCGGGTCAGGAAATCTATGTCCAGCGAGTCCGGGTCGAATGAAAACTGGTCGCCAGTTCTTAACGTCACGGCCGGAAGGGGCATCCCGGTGTCTTCTGGACGCTCCTTCGATATTTTGAACGACCACTGGGCGATGCGATTCATGGGTATTTCCAGCTTGTCGCTTTCGCCCACGGTTGCCGACAGCACCGTCTCGTTTATTTTGCCGGATATGACCTGGCCGTCGGTCATGAGGAACCGCATGGTGGTTTCATCCGATGTTTCAGGCGCCGCCATTCCTACTATCTCATTCACGGGCAGCTTGAGTTTGCCGAGGAACGTTTCCACATTGAATTCGGCGGAAATTATCGAGCATGGTATAACGTCGCCGTTCCGGAGAAATACAATGTCTGACTTTTCATTGCGGTTCAGGTCCACATCCGTGAAGCCGCCGGTAACCGTGAAGTTGAGGATTAGTTTCCTGACGGACATCGGCAGATCCTTCAGCATCTTGTATGCCTTGAACGAATTCATCGTTTTTTCCAGTTCGTCAAACGATGTGTTCTGGGCCTCGAAGTAGCAGAGAATCACCGTCTTTCCTGAGGGCACGGTTACATTGGCCCACTGCACATAGATCTGGTTATTCTGTATTCGCACGGTCGGACGGAATTTGGCCCGTTTGTCGCTAAAGATGTGCATCAGGCACGGCGCGTTGCCGCCGCTGCGGGTGACGCAGCCCCAGTCATCCGGTCCGACGGAGGCCTGTCCGGAATTCGTGACCGTCTGCGAGATGGTCCAGTTGGTATTGATGTACAGCTGCACCGGTACGCTGATGTCCTGGGCGGTGTTGTTTTCATAGATATCCAGCCATCGCGCCAGCCCCATGTCCTTGTAAACTTTAATCCGGCGATAGCAGTTGATGTTGTTCACCTGGCACGGGCCGAGTTCCAGTTCGTCTCCTGCGGCATTCAGGGCGGCCGTGTTGTCGTTCGACCGCACCGTCGAGCCCCATAACGTGCACATCATACCGCTGCCGTAGGCGTAGTTTGTGCCCTGGCCTACGTTGCCGTATCGCTGTATGTCCCAGTTATAGCCCGCTCCGTCTTTCATGTTGTATATGAAGTTCACCTGGCTGTTTTTCTTGATGTGAACGTTCGTGCTGCCTGAAGCGGCAGCAGCGCCGGCTGCGGGCACAACCTTGACCGGACGTGCCATAACAGGCACCGCAGCTCTTACCTGCGCGTCGGCTTGTTCGGCATTGATGAGAAAAACGGCTGAAAGGGCAGCAACCGTCATGGATATCAGAGCCTTGGCGATGGTCATAGCAGACCTTTCCACTGAATATAATTTTTTACCTCACGGATTGTTACGTCCGGAATTTATGACGCTCCGGCAGGGCAACAGTTCCACCTTACTCTAGTTTTTTAACCCCTATCTTACAACAAAAGACCGTGGGCAAAGAGCATGAAGGTCATTATTATTGCCGGTCGAAGGAGTTGCAATGCGAATTCAGCTCGTGGCGATAGACCTTGACGGGACGCTCCTGAACTCGTCCAAGCAGATAACCGACACCACGGCGGCCATCATCCGCACCGCACGCCGGGACGTCGGCACGCACATAGTGCTGGCCTCAGCCCGCCCGCCGAGGTCGGTAATGCCGTTTTATGATCTGCTGGAGCTTGAGGCGCCGATGATCAATTACAACGGCGCGCTGGTGTACGACCCGCTTTCGCGTCGCGTGATTCTGCACAAGCCCATACCGGCGGAGAACGTCAGGAAGCTGGTGACGTTCGCCCGCACGCTTTATCCGGATGTGCTCGTCTCGGCCGAGGTCATGGACGAATGGTATACCGATCGGCTGGACATGACATACGCCACGGAGACCGCCAGGCACTGCAAGCCCGATGTGATCGCGCCGGTTGACGAGTGGTTCGACCAGCAGATGACCAAGCTGCTGCTGCTCGGCGAGCCGGACCGTCTCAGGGAAGTCGGTTTGGCGATACTCAGGGAGTTCGAGCACCAGGTTGTCGTCATGCAGACCGAAGGCACGCTCCTGCAGATTATGCATGCGACTGTCTCCAAGGCCCAGGCCCTGCGTGCGGTCGCGAACGAGATGCATGTCAGCCGGGAACATGTGATGGCCATCGGCGATAACGCCAACGACATCGGCATGCTCCAGTGGGCGGGAATCGGCGTTGCGATGGCGAACGCCATACCGGAGGTGCAGGCGGTGGCCGACTATGTGACCGACCACCACGACGCCGACGGGGCCGCAAAGGCGATTCATGAAATCATAATCAAGGGCCGGTTGCCGAAGTAGCCGAACTGCGACGCCGCTGCAAAACCCTTCATTGCAAAACGGCCGCTTTAAGCGTAAATTTCCGGCTATGAGCATCAGGATTATCCAGACAGGCGAACCATTGAGCGACCCGTCAGTGCTGGCGGTGCGGGACAAGCTGCGCGCCGGCGGGTTGACGTCCGAAGGCGACATGGACGTCCGCGGCATCGTGACGGACATAATTTCCGACGTCCGCAGCCGCGGAGACGATGCACTTCTGGAACTCACCGCCCGGCTGGATAACGCCGAGCTTTCGGTCAAAAAGCTGCGCGTGAGCGAATCTGAAATAGCCGCCGCACTCGCCGCCGCCGAGCCGAAGTTCCTTTCGCTTATCCGCAGGGCCGCCGCCAATATACGCGAATATCAGAAGGCGATACTTTTCAAGGCGCCCCAGCCGCTCGTTCGGGGCGGCAGGGAGCTTGGCGTGAGATACACGCCGATAGACCGCGTCGGCGTGTGCGTTCCGGGCGGCAAGGCGCTGTACCCGTCAACCGTGCTTATGACCGTGGTGCCTGCGCAGGTGGCCGGCGTGAAGCATATCGCCATAGTTTCGCCGCCGCGCGTTAACGGCGACATCCATCCGATGATCCTCGCACTTGCAGGCGAACTCGGCGTCAGCGACGTATACCGCATCGGCGGAGCGCAGGCGGTCGCGGCTTTGGCGTTCGGCACCGAGACTGTCGCGAAAGTCGACAAGATTGTCGGTCCCGGCAACGCATTCGTCACAGAGGCCAAAAGGCAGGTGCTTGGCGCGGTAGGTATCGACAGCACAGCCGGGCCGAGCGAAGTGCTCATCGTCGCCGACGAAACCGCACGCGCCGACTGGCTGGCCGCCGACCTGCTCGCACAGGCGGAGCACGATCCGGGCTCGTCCGTCCTGGTCACGACCTCCGGCAAGCTGGCCAAACGGGTGGCCGAGGAAGTTGATAAACAGGCTGCTTCGCTTGAGCGGTCCGAGGCGATAGCCGCGGCGCTGGAGGCTTACAGCGCAATAATCGTCGTCAAAGACATCGACACCGCCTGCATGGTCGCGAACGATTTCGGCACGGAGCATCTGCAGATAATCACGGCCGACGACAAGGCCGCCCTTAAAAAAATACGGCACGCCGGGGCGGTTTTCCTCGGGCAGTATACGCCCGTGCCGCTCGGCGATTATTATGCCGGCCCCAGCCACGTCCTGCCTACGGGCGGGACGGCGAGGTTCTTCGGGCCGCTGAGCTGTAATGACTTTCTCAAGGCGAGCAGCGTAATCAGCTACGACGCCGACTCGCTGGCAGCCGACGCCCAGGATGTAATCGACTTTGCGATGCGTGAAGGCTTGACAGCCCACGCTGCAGCAGTGCGGAAGAGACTAAAAAAGTTCTGAGTTCAGAGTTCTGAGGGGTGGATTAGATGACGGAAATACGAAGCCATAAAAGCCTGATTGCCTGGCAGAAGGCAATGCAACTTATCAAGAAGGTCTACTTATTAACGGCAGGATTTCCTGCCGAAGAAAAATTCGGTCTGGTATCTCAGGCAAGACATTCTGCCGTGAGCATTGCGGCGAATATAGCAGAAGGACATGGCAGGAGAACGCGTAAAGATTTTACGCAGTTTCTTGATGTAGCGAGAGGTTCGGCCAATGAGCTTGAGACTCACCTTCTCATTGGTGTTGAACTGGGAATGGTATCGAACGATGATGTTGCCGAATCACTAGCCGGTATTGACGAGGTGCAAAGGCTCTTGAGAGGATTGGCCAACAGTCTGGAAAAATCTGACAAAACCCGAGTTAAACCATAAAACGTAATACTCAGAACTCGGAACTATTTAAAATGTCTTTTTTCAGGAAAAATATCGACGCGATGACCGCCTACCAGCCCGGCGAGCAGCCGGCTGCGGGGCAGAAGGTCATCAAACTCAACACGAACGAGAATCCTTATCCGCCGTCGCCGGCGGCGATGAAGGTTCTGCGTGAATTCGACGGCGAAATGCTTCGCCGCTATCCAAATCCGTTCGCGCAGACGTTTCGCGAGGCAGTCGGCGAAGTGCTCGGTTTCGAGACCGACTGGATACTGCCCGGCAACGGCAGCGACGACCTGCTGACGATGCTCATGCGGGCCACCGCCGAGCCGGGACGGAAGGTCGTTTATCCGTCGCCGACTTATGTGCTTTACCGGACGCTGGCGAAAATCCAGGCGGCTGCGATTATCGAAATCGAATTTGACGATGATTACAACCTTCCAGTCGACGCCCTCGCCGACGCCGACGGGGCCATAACGCTCATCGCCAACCCCAACAGCCCGTCAGGCACGATGGCGAGCAACGAAATGTTGGCCGAACTGGCTGGGCGGCTGAGCGGCGTGCTGGTTATCGACGAGGCGTATGTAGACTTCGCCGAGACGAACTCCCTTGAACTCGTCCGCAAACACGAAAACGTGATTGTGCTGCGGACATTGTCGAAAGGCTACTCGATGGCCGGTCTGCGGCTGGGATTCGGCGTGGCGAATCCGGCGATGCTGGCTGGTCTGGCCAAGGTCAAGGACAGCTACAACGTCGACGCTGTTGCGTGTGCGGCCGGCGCCGCGGCGATGCGAGACCAGGCGCATAAAAACGCCAATGCCGCTAAGGTCAAGGCCTCGCGTGCGAAGCTGACGGCAGGCCTCCAGTCGCTCGGCTGGCGGGTCTGGCCGTCGCAGTCGAACTTTCTGTTGGCCCGGCCGCCCAAAGGCGACGCCAGAGCGATATACGAGTCGCTCAAGGCCCGCGGCATATTGGTCCGATACTTCAATGGGCCGCGACTCGACGACAAACTGAGAATTTCCGTCGGCACGGACGAACAAAACTCGCAATTACTGACGGCACTCAAAGAAAACTGAAGACCATGAAAGAACGTACCGCAACAATAGAACGCAAAACCAAAGAAACGCAGATTTCTTTGACGCTTAATCTCGACGGGACGGGCAAGACCGACTGCAAGACCGGCGTGGGTTTTCTGGACCACATGCTGGACCATATCGGCAAGCACAGCCTGTGCGACCTGACGGTCCGAGCGACCGGCGACCTGCATGTTGACGATCATCACACGGTAGAGGATGTCGCAATTTGCCTGGGCGAAGCGCTGGCCAAGACGCTCGGCGACAAGGCGGGAATAACGCGATACGGAGCTGCTTCGGTGCCGATGGAAGAGGCGCTGGCGGAAGTGTCGATAGACCTTTCCGGCCGGGCGGCCGTCGTTTTCAACGTGAAATTTTCCGGCGACAAGATAGGCACGTTCGATACGCAGCTGGTCGAGGAATTCCTGCGGCGGTTCGCCGCGACAGCCGGCATGAACCTGCACGTCAATGTTCCGTACGGCAGCAACGATCACCACATAGCCGAGGCAATCGCCAAGGCGCTTGCCCAGTCGCTGCGCCGTGCCAAGACAATCGACCCCGACCGCCGCGGCGAAGTGCCGAGCACAAAAGGAACGTTGTGATTATTCCGGGGGGCTTGCCATGAAACAACATCCCGTGGGCATTCTCATCGGACTGATTCTGTGGTTCATTATCGGGGCGGCGGCGGGATTAGCGGTGGCAGCTCTATGTGCGCAAGATTTTACGTTTGACTGGTTTTACGTAGTGGCGGCTATTATAGGGGGCATGGCCGCCGTTATTATGAAAGAGTCGTTCCTTAAGTTTTTCGGACAGTCCGTTGACGAGGATTCTTGGGACGGCCCGTAAAATCGCACCCCCCATACGGCACCGCATATTCTTCCATCAATTCTGGAGAGACATCCCCGCCGGTGCTACACTTACGTGTATGGCGAAGCTTACGGTACTTGGCATCGGCAATATTCTCATGAGCGACGAGGGCGTTGGCGTGCGCCTGCTGGATGCTGTGCGCGACTCTCGGCAGTGGGGTGATGCGGTGGAATTCATCGACGGCGGGGCGGGCGGCCTGGGGCTGCTGAACATTATAGAGCAGGCGGAGCGGCTGGTTGTTTTCGACGCCGCGGACATGGGCTTGCAGCCCGGCGAGTTCCGGGTCATATCGCCCTCGCAGGTTTCCGACGACACACCGGCCAATCGCATCAGCATGCACGATGTGCCCGTAACGGAAACGCTGGAGCTTTGCCGGCAGTTTCTGCACGCTCCCGACGACGTGCGGATTTTCGCGGTCCAGCCGCAGACTGTGGACTTCGGCCGCCGGCTCAGCGAGCCGATTCTGGCGGCGTTTGATAAACTGGTATCCGCGGCGACGGAAATTGTCGAGGCGGTTTTAACGCATATATCGAAAGGCGGCGACTGACATGCACGAACACGGACTTGCCCGCGAACTCTGGCCCCAGCTTGAGCAGATAGCCGCCAACGGCGGATTCGTGAAAGTCACCGCTATAGACATGATTGTCGGCGTGCTGCACGGCGTTTCAGCTGATTTCCTCGCCCACAGCTTCGAACATGCTTTTGAAGGCACGAGTTTCGACGGCGCAAAAATGAAAATCACCGTTGTCGATCCCGGCCAGCAGTATCGGCCGCCGAATTCCGACGAATCGATGGCCGCGACCGGCTGGGAACTTCTGATTACGCGCATCGAAGGGGAGACGAAAGAATGAACTGCGAACTGCGAGTTGCGAATTGTCCTTAAAGGGGGCGGCTCACCGCTTGCCGCTCATAACTCGCGATTCGAGATTCGTAATTCGCAGTTCATAAAAAACCTCCGGCGAACGACAAGTCCGCCGGAGGGGAGGGAGAAAAAACGCTTTTGCCAAGCGTCAAATCACTTTTTTGACTGCCTGCCGCCTGATGATTATCAGCGAGCAGCCAAGCCCGAGCAGCGCCAGTGTCGCAGGTTCAGGTACGGGCTGGCCGGTCAGGTGGGCGTCGTTGCCGAATGTCACGTTTCCGGACGCCCAGATGCTGCCTGTAAGTTCCAGGTTATTGCCGGCTCCGAAATTGCCGCCGTAAACCCTTATCTGCGCATCCAGGGTTACGTCGCTGTCGAAATACACGCTGCTGTCGAAAACGTTGATGTAAAGCTGGCCGCTGCCGATCTTGGAAAAATTGATGTCCCTGCCCGTGCTGAAAGAGCCGAGAATATTCAGAACAACGTCGCCCGCCGAGGTGTCGACATAGACCTCACCGCCGCGATCCATCCAGAAACTCCGCATGGTGTACTCGCCTGCGGAAAGGTTCAGTGTCGCATCTCGGCCGAAGCTGACGTAGTTGTAGGCGCCGGCATCAAGCGTGAGCGAACTGTTGTTGCCCTGCCAGATGCTCTGGCTGCCTGCGCTGCCGTGACTCGGCTCATCGCCGATCGACGGAAGTTCGAACGTCGGCACATCGACGTAGCCGGGTATGGTCGAGCCGCCGATGCTGACGCCGCTGCCATATGTAAGGCTTTGGCCCAGCCCCGGCGAAACGTAACCCGTGACGCTGGTGTTACGGTCCAGCCATATGCTGCCGTTGCCGTCGATGTCGCCGACAATATTGCTGTCGCGATCTATGCTTATCGAACTGCTGCGGGCGTAAATGTCGCCCGTGACGTTGGCTTCTTTGCCCATCCACACGCTTCGACCGGACCAGTTGCCGACGAGGTTCAGATACTTGTCGGCGTTGGCGCTCTGGTTGGCCAGAACGTTGCCCGTGACCGTCGCTTTTTGGCCGAGGTACACAGTGGTTTGTGCGTATATGTCCTGCAGCGTTACCTGCTGTCCTGCCGAAACGCTTGTGCCGGCCGCTATGGCGCCATCTATGATGGAGCAATTGCCCATGGATATGCTGCCGCCTGCATAGACAGTGAGAGAATTCAGATCGACTGTGCTCGCCAGAATCGGCGTCGCAATGGCACAAACCAGTACTGCCCCAATTAGTCTTTTCACCGCATTTCCCTTCATAAGCTTTAAATTCCGTGCCTCCCACGGCTTACGTGTCAGGCTTTCCTCGCCTCCTACTCCGTAAGGAAGGGCCGGAACAGTTGAAACATAAGATTCATTTTCACCTTGGGCTAACTATTGCGGGAAAAAGTAGTTGCCTCTTTGCCGTCGCCGGGCCGTAATGGTGGGCGGTTTGCAGGGACGAAGGAGATTCGGCAATTTGAAACAAGAAGGCAGAATAAATCGATTTTTCATTCCCGATCTGGCTGCGGAACAGCGGTTCGAACGGACTCTGGATAATGGCGAGTCTCACCATGCGCTGCATGTGCTCCGCCTTAAGGCAGGGGCTGAGGTAGAGCTTTTCGACGGGCATGGCTGCGTCGCCGACGGCGTTATTTCCGGAACTGGACGCGGCAGCGTGACGGTGACGATACGAAACAGACGGCAGTTTGATGCTCCTGCCGGCGTCAGTGTGAAGTTGGCCTTCGCCGAGCCGAAGGGAAAACGCCTGGACTGGCTGCTCGAAAAGGCCACGGAGCTTGCGGCTGCGGCGATTCAGCCTGTGATATTCGAGCGAAGCGTTGCCGGCGGCGAGAGCGAAAAAATGTCGCCATCGAAGCGGCGGAGATGGCTGAAACACTGCATCGCAGCCGCCAAGCAATCGGGGCTGAACTTTCTGCCGGAACTATGCGAGCCGGTTCCGCTGGCTTCGCTCCTGGCTTCCGTCGGCCAAGCGGTCGGCATTGTCGGCGTGTGTGAAGACTCGGGCCTTTCGCCGGCCGAGGCGATGAAACAGCATTCCGCCGGTCAGCCGGTTACAATACTCGTAGGTCCGGAAGGCGGCATGACCGATGCGGAGCTGGCGGCAGCCGTGGGCGCCGGCTTCAAACCGGTCAGGCTGGGGACAACGGTGCTGCGGATAGAAACCGCTGCCATTGCGATGCTTGCCGCAATAAGGGCTGTTTGTGAATAATAAATGTAAAAAAGCCTGCCAAAGCGATCAGCGGCGCCCTGATAGCGGCCGATATGGCATAAGTGCGGGGCGCTGCCAAAAACGTAATTTCTTTATAATACTGCATTTAGTTGATTGGCACGCGACTTGCAATTTGTATTGCGCGTAGAATATGCGCCGTATGCGGGAGTATCAGAAACAACAGTTGCAGAGGCACGAATTCAGGAAGGCAGATAGTTATGGCATCTAAAATAGTAGGCATCGATCTTGGCACCACCAACAGCGTTGTTGCGGTTATGGAAGGCGCGACGCCCAAGGTTCTCATAAATCAGCAGGGCAGCCGGCTGACTCCGTCGGTTGTCGGTTTTACCGACAAGGGCGAGCGTCTGGTAGGTCAGCCCGCACGTCACCAGCAGGTTACCAACCCGACCAACACGGTCTTCTCCATCAAGAGGTTCATGGGACGCAGGCACAGCGAAGTGCATGCTGAGGAGAAGATAGTTCCCTACAAGGTCGTCGGCGCCCAGGACGAGCTTGTAAAGGTCCAGATAGGCGACAAGCAGTACACGCCGCAGGAAATCAGTGCGATGATCCTGCAGGACCTCAAGAAAACCGCTGAAGATTATCTCGGCGAGAAAGTCGACCGTGCGGTCATCACCGTTCCGGCCTATTTCAACGACTCCCAGCGACAGGCCACCAAGGACGCGGGCGAAATCGCCGGCTTCAAGGTCGAGCGAATCATCAACGAGCCGACCGCGGCGGCGCTGGCGTACGGCCTGGAGAAAAAGAAAAACGAAAAAGTCGCCGTCTTCGACTTCGGCGGCGGCACGTTCGATATTTCCATCATGGATATCGGCGACAACGTGTTTGAAGTGCTTTCGACCAATGGCGACACGCATCTCGGCGGCGACGACCTGGACGAACTGCTCATCGCCTATATCGCTGACGAATTCAAGAAGACCGAGGGCATCGACCTTCGCAAGGACGCCATGGCCCTGCAGCGGCTGAAAGAGGCCGCCGAGAAGGCCAAGTGCGAACTGTCAACTACCAGAGAAACGAAGATATCGCTGCCGTTCATCACGGCCACCCAGGAAGGCCCCAAGCATCTTGAAATGACGCTGACCCGCGCGAAATTCGAGCAGCTCTGCGCCCCGATTTTCCAGCGGCTTGTCGGGCCGTGCAAGCAGGCCCTGTCAGATGCCAAACTGACGGCCAGCGACATAGACGAGGTCGTGCTCGTCGGCGGCTCGACGCGAATTCCTCGGGTCCGCGAAATCACCAAAGAAATCTTCAACAAGGAGCCGAACAAGTCGGTCAACCCGGACGAGGTCGTGGCGATAGGCGCAGCCATTCAGGGCGCCATCCTTTCCGGCGACGTTGAAGAGCAGATGGTTCTGCTGGACGTCACGCCGCTTTCGCTCGGCGTCGAGACGCTCGGCGGCGTCATGACCAAGCTCATCGAGCGGAACACGACGATTCCGACCGAGAAGAAGGAAATTTTCTCGACCGCGGCCGACAACCAAACCGAGGTCACCATCCATGTTCTCCAGGGCGAACGCGAATTCGCCAGCGACAACCGCACGCTCGGCCGGTTCAATCTTACAGGCCTGCCACCGGCACCTCGCGGCGTGCCGCAGATTGAGGTCAGCTTCAATATCGACGCCAACGGCATACTGAATGTCTCGGCGAAGGACATGGCCACCGGCAAGAAACAGTCGATTGAAATCAAGGGCAGCAGCGGCCTGGACAGTTCGGAAGTCGAGAGGATGCGCAAAGACGCCGAGGCCCACGCGGAAGAAGACAAAAAACGCCGTGAACTGGTGGATTTGAAAAATCAGGGCGATTCAATGGCGTATAATGCCGAGAAAATGCTCGCCGACGAGGGCGGGAAAGTTTCGGCCGAAGATCGTTCCAATATCGAGTCGGCCGTCAGCCGCCTCCGCGAGGCGCTCAAGACCGACGACGCCGTCGCCATCAGGCGTGCGATGGAAAGTCTTGAAAAATCTTCGCACAAGATGGCCGAGGCGATGTATAAAGCTGCATCCGAGGCCCAGAAGGCCTCAGGCGGCGCAGCACAGCAGCCGAAGGATGCCTCAAAGAAGGACGACAAAGGCGACGACGATGTTATCGACGCCGAGTATGAAGTGAAGGAATAATTGCCTATTGGTTTTCTTCAATAACAGGATGATTACGGCGGGAAGGAACCCCGGCCCTGCAGGTCGGGGTTTTCCGCTTTGCGCACTTGTCGCTGTTATCTGTGCCGGCGTAGTCGGCTGCCAGTCGCGACAGCCTTACGTAACAACCGAAAGGCTGGACCGCGGGCTGGTGATAGTTCTGACCGGCATCGAAGGCCGCAGCGCCTTGAACGAAGATATATGCAAAGGACTCAATGACGGCGGTGTGAACTGGGCCATCGAACTGTACGACTGGACGAGCATCTGGGGGCCATTGCCAAACCTGCGGGCAGAGGGACGCAACAGGGACCAGGCCGCTGTGATCGCCGACAAGATCGTCCGCTATCGTCTTTCTTATCCAGGCAGGCCGGTAATGCTGGTAGGTCAGAGCGGCGGGGCCGCCATTGCGGCATGGGCGGCAGAGGCGCTTCCTCCCGATGAAAATCTGGACGGCATAATCATGATAGCGGCATCACTGTCGCCGGATTATCAGATCGAGCTGGCCCTGGCCAAGGTTCGACAGGGCGTTGTGAACTTTTATTCCGAGCGGGATTTCGTTTTGCTGGGCTTCGGAACCACCATATACGGCACGATGGACGGCGAACACACCTCGGCTGCGGGCAAGGTTGGGTTCAAAACGCCCGATGTAGATAGTCGGCCGGCGCTATACGAAAAACTCCTCCAGATTCCGTGGAGCGAGGCGATGTCCGACACCGGAAATATCGGGATGCATCTTTCGAGCGGCGCGTCGAAATTTGTTGCAACTTACGTTGCGCCTTTTATCACCGTCGAAGAACCCTGGAATCAGAGCATGATCGATCGCGTTCTCGCCCGTATACCCACAACCACGCATCCTGAGTGCACTCAGTTGCAGCTGTCGAGCGAGTCGCCGGAGATTGCTGCCACTGCACCCGAGACCCAAAAGGCCGAGAGCCAGCCTGAAAAGCCGTCGCCGCCGGGTGAGGCGCCGGAGACTGCTGCAACTGCACCCGAGACCCAAAAGGCCGAGAGCCAGCCTGAAGAGCCGTTGCCGCCGGGCGAGGCGCCGCCTCCCAAAGACGCGACGCCCGCCAAATACAGGCGATTCTGAACTCTTCCAAACCCTGAGAGCATGTATGAAAACCATACAGGACATGTGGCACACCCGCCATCGGGTGTGCAGTCTCTGCGCAAGACGTGCCTAATTCCGATGTTCATTCAGTCGAGGCGGCTGCGCCCCATGGTTTTCATACATGCCCTAAAGTCTTTTCCGATGCCCGGTCGATAAGCATTACGGACACGGATGTTTTCAGCAGCAATGTCAGGGACGATATATGCCTGTTGTGAAAAATGTCGGTATTTACAGGGGCCTGCTTGCCGAAGCAGTTGATGTCATCAAATCCGCAAGTGCGCCGGCATCGGCGTACCTGGCGGCCGATATTGTTACCGCTACTCCGCAGCAGCTGGAAATTCTGCTCTTCGACAGCGCGGTCCGCATGTGCAGGCGGGCGTTGAACGATATCGACGCCGGAAATTTCGACGAAGCCGTCGATTTGCTCAAACGAGCCGGCGAGATAATGGCTCATTTCTGTGAAACTTCTGAAGTTGCGGATGACCCGGAGCTTGCGGAATTGTTTGGCGAAGTGGGCAGGCGGCTCATGGAAGCGGGTTTTTATCGCCGTCGCGAGGATATAAAGACCGCCATAGTGCATCTCGACGCCCGTCGGGATGATATCTCCGCCCATTTGAGAATTATTTCACAACACAGACCCTTGACTTTAAGCACTTCGCCGAATCGCTGCTGGATCGGCTGATTTCTCCCCGCCGAGTCCTTCATCCGAAAAAAGAAAGAATGTATGCGGTGTTTTTTATCCGCTGTTCGGCTATAATTCTCCACCTTCCAAACTTGCTCCTGATTTGCTGCATGATTATTTTAAATCCATTACGAGGTTATTGAGATAAATTGCGAATACTGCTCGTACATCCAGAATGCCAGTCGACCGATATCGGCTTCCGCCTGGCCGCCATGCCGGAGCCTCTGGCGCTTGAGATGCTGGCGGCCTGTGTTCCGAACCACGACGTCCGAATTTTCGATATGCGCGTCGAGGCGAACCTCACCGGCGTGCTCGACGAATTCTCGCCCGACATGGTCGCGGTCACCGCGCTTACGACCGAGGTCTACGCAGCACAGGATGTCCTGAGGACGGTCAAGGAATTCTCACGCGAGATATTCACGGTGATCGGCGGCTATCACGTTTCGCTCATGCCGGAGGATTTTTTCCTTCCGCAGGTCGACGTGCTGGCGATAGGCGAGGGTGAGCTTTCATTCCCGCAGCTCGTAGAAACACTGGCCAACCGAGGCAACCTTAAGGACGTGCCTAATATCATAAGGCGAGACCGCAGCGGGCAGTTCGTTCTCAACTCCGTGACGAACAATTCGCTGAACATGGACGACCTTCCGCTGCCGCGACGCGACCTGGTGGAAAAATATCGTCCTGAATATTTCTTCCTTTTCGACAGGCCGGATACGTCCATCGCCACCGGGCGGGGATGCCCTTACCGCTGCAATTTCTGCAGCGTGTGGGAATTTTATCACGGCAAGACGCGACAAATGTCGCCGCAGCGGGTCATAGAGGAAGTGAAAGCCGTCAACACCGACCACATCACGTTCGTGGACGACAATTTCCTGATGAACTACAAGCGGGAAAACGCCATCGCCGACATGATCAAGGCCGAAGGCATCGACATGCGGTTCTCGATGGAATGCCGCACCGATTCCATCGTCCGCCATCCCGAATTGGTCGAGAAATGGGTGGATGTCGGGCTTTACGCGGTCCTGTTGGGCCTCGAAGGTGCGTCCGACAGCCACCTCAAGAAGGTCAACAAGAACAATACCGCCGGCGTAAACGACGAAGCCATCCGCATCCTGCACGATAACGGCGTGATTATATGGGGCGCGTTTATCGTGGACCCGACATGGAACGTAGATGATTTCCGCAAGCTTCGCGATTACGTGACGCAAAAGGAAATCACCCACACGCAGTTTACCGTGCTCACTCCGCTGCCGGGCACGCAGCTTTACCGCGACCAGTTCGATTCGCTGCTTACCTATGATTACACGTGCTTCGACACGCTGCATGCCGTCACTGAAACACGCCTGCCGAGGGAAGAATTCTACAAGAATTTCGCCGAGCTGTATCGCCAGACCGACCTCGGGCCTTACTACGATCTTGTGCGCGAAGGCAAACTGAGCATCGACGACTGCCGACGCGGCAAGAGAATGCTCGAGGCCATGAGCCACTGGGAATATTACCTCGACAAGGACCCTGTCCTCGGCAACTGCCGGCCGAAATCCGAAGCGCTCCCCGGCGCACTTATGCCTCGCAAAACACTCCGCGGGACATGAGTAAAACTGAAAACAAGAAGGAATGGGCCTTTTGTGACAAAACAAAAGCCCCCGATCCAGCCGGACCGGGGGCTTGGATTTTTGATGGTGTAAAGGTTAAACGACCTGAACTTTTCTGCCCAGGCGGCGTTTGCGGCTGATGAGCTTCCTGCCGGAGGCAGTTCTCATGCGGGCTCGGAAACCTATCTTGCGTGCTCGTTTACGCTTAGAAATCTTTTTCGGATAATGCATTGTTATCTACCTCTTTTTAACGCTCTTACGGGCAAATCGGCTTGCCGTGAAAGTCCGGCGAATATACAGATGCCCAGCCGGCATGGCAAGGGTAAAATTGCTTTATCCGGTTGAAAGCAAAAATAGTTGAGAAAATGCAGAATTGCTCTTGCCGTTCGATTACAGCTCGATATGGTGCCGGGTATTGAGAATTCTGTTGTAACGGCAAGATAGGTTTTCCGGTTAAAGTTAAGGATTGCTCGCCTTGTTGTGGCGACGCAAAACATATGACGAAGTGCCCGCCCTGAGCGTTCGCCGTGCGAATCTGCGACGCTCTCTCCGAACGGTGACCACGGCGTGGCTGTTCTGCATGGTCTGGTCGGCCGGCATATCCGGCAGCCACATGAAGATATTTTTCTCCATGCTCGGCTTCAACGACCTGGCTTTCGGCATTCTGGCGGCCATTCCTTACGTCGCCACGCTCAACCAGCTTGTCGCGACGATCATGATCGAACGCACAGGCCTTACCAAGTACCAGTTCGTATATTGTGCGATGTTTTTCCGGGCCAGCTGGTTCGTGCTTGTGATAATTCCGTTCCTTCTGCCGATACCGTCCCTTTCCGCGACGGTCTGCTCGCTGGTGCTGCTTGGGGTCGGATATTTCACGGCGGCCCTGGCGGACCCGGCTTGGCTGACGTGGCTGAGCGACCTGGTTCCCCGCAGGATTCGCGGCCGGTACATGGCCAACCGCTTCGTATTGGGTTCGATTGTAGCTCTTTCGGTCGCTGCGATACTCGGATGGCTCATAGACGCGGTCGCCGATAAAAATCTGCCGGAAACCGCCGGCGCACAGCCGCTGCTGCTCTGGACGATATGCGGCGTCCTTCTGGTGGCGTCTGTTTTCGGAATCATGGACATTCTGTGGGTCCGCCGCATCCGCGAAGTGCTGCCGTCGAAGAAACTCGGCACCGAGCCGCCCGCCATCGACATCAGGATTAAAAGACCGACCAGGCCCACGCTGCTTTCGTCGGTGTTGTTTCCGTTTGTGTATGTAGCCAAAGCTTTCAAGCAGGTCATCATTGATCCTTTCCAGGACCGCATATTCCGGAATTACGTCGGATACGGGGCATGCATCGCATTCACAGTCGCTGTCGCACCGTGGTTTTTCTGGAGGCAGGTGCTCGATAAACTCGGATTCAGCAATTTCGGCGCCAACATGTGTTTCCTCGTAATCAGCCCGCTTGCGGCGATGGCCTCCATGAGAATATGGGGCAAGATAGTCGACAAGTGGGGCAACAAGCCAACGCTGATAATCAGCACGAGCGGCACGCTGCTGTCCATCATGCCGTGGTTTTTCGCGACGCGCAATTCCCCGGCGCCGCAGTTCCTCACCGACGCCGTAAACTGGCTTTCCGTTAACGGCGGCCATCTTTTCGGCGTCGAGAACTATCAGATCATCACCGACGCCACGCCGTTCGGGGCTTACATACTTGTCGCAATCGGCAACATACTCGGCGGCATCAGTTGGGCCGGCGTCCAGATAGCCCAGACGAACGTCGTCATGGGATTCGCCGACAGCCACGGCCGGAGCAAGTTCATCGCGGCGGCCGCGTTTCTCACCAGCCTCGGCGGCGTGCTTGGCGGCGTGGTCGGAGGCCTTGTCGCACAATACTTCGAATATCTCCAGGCTCATCCTATCGGTCCTTTCCTGTGGAACAACTGGCACGCGACATTCGCGTTGTCGGCCCTGGCGAGATTCGCCGCATTTGTCTGGCTGCTGCGAATGCCGAATCCGGGCGCCGCGCGGGCCCGCGACCTGCTGCGAATGGCCGTCGCAAACATCTACAACGCCATCAGCGCCAGAATTTTCTACCAGCTTCGCCTTTTTGGATGGGGCCGCCGGTCCGACAACGACAGTAAAAACGGCAATCGTCCCCGCGGAAACTGATTCCGCCGCATGCTGACGGTTCCATGCCGCCGGCAGCTAGGTTACAATTCCGCCCATGAGCCACGAAATTGAAGCCAAGTTCAAGGTCGCCGACTTCGCCGCTGTCCGCAGGGCGCTGCGGGCGGCGGGGGCGGTGTTCACTGGTGCCGTCGAACAGACCGACGACTATTACGATACGCCTGACAAGTCGCTGCTCGCCCGCGACTGCGGCCTGCGGATTCGCAAAACGAAAATCATCCGCAAAGGCGCCGCAGCCGTCGACAAGCGGCCGCTGCTCACATACAAAGGACCGGGCAGCAACCATAACAGGCTGAAAATACGCAAAGAGGTCCAGACGCATCTGGACTGCCCGTTCGCCGTCGCCGAGGTGCTGGCCGGATGCGGTATGGAACTGACGATGCGAATCCAGAAACGGCGGGTCAGCTATCAGCTCGGCCGCTGTATGGTGGAGCTGGACGAACTGCCGGTAATAGGGCGGTTCGTCGAAATCGAAGGGCCGTCGGAAAAATTCATCGACGCCGCCGCCCGAAAACTCGGCCTCAAAACCGAACCGATTACCAGTCATTACATCACACTGCTGTGCAAGGCATGCAAACGCATCGCCGCCGGCAAACGCAGAAACATAACGTTCTGAATTTGAACTGCGAATCGTGAATCACGCCCATACTGGCGGAGCGTCAAGCCCCTGCATGGGTATGCCCGAATCGCGATTCGAGATTCGCGATGCAATTCTACTGCTGGCAAGATTGCGGCGAATGTCTATAATCCCGCCTTGCCGTTTTTTGATTTCGGATTTCCGCCCGGTACAGGGCGGGGCGGCAAGTAAAAATAAAACAGGTGGAGATGTATTTCGCATGAGTGCTGAGTGTCTGAAGTGCGGCTCGAGATGCTGCAGGTATTTCTGTTTCGAAATCGACGTGCCGACCGACTACGAGGAGTTCGAGGATCTGCGATGGTATTTGTGCCACGAAGGCGTGACCATACACGTTGACGAAGGCGACTGGTATATTTCCATAGCGAACAGTTGCAAGATGTTGGGCGAAGACGGCCGATGCATGATATATGAGAACCGCCCGCTGATATGCCGCAAGTATTCGATGAGCAACTGCGACTTTACCGAGGGCGGCTACGATTACGAGCACGAGTTCAAAAGCCCCGAAGAACTTGACGCCTATGCCCGAAAGGAACTCGGCGAGAAGGAATATGAAAAGCAGAAAAAGGCTGCTTATAAAAAAATTGAAAAGCTCGAAAAAAAGCTGGTTTCCAAATAGCATTAATGCCGCTATTCAGTAAAAACTAAACAGAGTCGAAAAGAGCTGGAAAGAGATGAAGATTCAACCGGTCAAGGGTACGCGGGATTTTTATCCCGAGCAGATGCGCCTGCGGAACTATATAACCGACGCATGGCGAAGGGTGTCGCTGCGCAACGGCTTCGAGGAGTACGACGCGCCGATATTCGAGTACCTCGACCTGTTCACCATCAAGAGCGGCGAGGAAATAGCCGAGCAACTTTTCAGCTTCACCGACCGCGGCGAGCGGAATCTGGCCATCCGCCCGGAAATCACGCCGTCGCTTGCGAGAATGGTGAACGCGAAGATCAACTCGCTGCCGAGGCCCATCAAGTGGTTTTCCATCCCGCGGCTCTGCCGCGCGGAGCGGCCGCAGAAGGGCCGGCTGAGAGAATTCTTCCAGTGGAACATCGACATCATCGGCAGCGATGATGTGCTTGCCGACGCCGAGTGCATTTTCGTGTGCGTCGATTTTCTCCGTGAAATCGGCCTGACGCCGCAGGACGTTCAGGTCCGCATCGGCTCGCGGCCGCTTACCGTAGCGATGCTGAAAGGGCTGGGCGTCAGCGATATCGACAAGGCTCTGCCTGTTCTTGACAAGCGGCCGAAGGTCAGCGACGAGGACTTCCGCAAGCTCACCGCGGCGGCCGGCCTGACCGACAGCCAGACCGACGCGATATGCAGGTTCCAGGACGCCAAAAGCGTCGACGCGATTCGTGCCGAGCTTGGCGGCGCGGCCGGCAATGTTGAAAATGCTGAAAATATTGAAAAGCTGGAGCGTCTGTTCAGCCTGCTGAAAATCATGGGCGCCAGCGAGTACTGCACGCTCGATATGAAGATTGTCCGTGGGCTGGCGTATTACACGGGCATCGTTTACGAGGTGTTCGACGCGGGCGAGTCGCTGCGGGCCGTGGCGGGGGGCGGACGATACGACAACCTGCTGGAAGTGCTCGGCGGGCCGAAGGTCGGCGCGACCGGCTTCGGCATGGGCGACGTGGTGCTCGGAATACTGCTCGATGAAAAGGGCAAGATTCCGCCGGAGGCGCTGGCGGGGACGCTGGACTATTTCGTCATCGACGGCGAAGACGGCCTGTTCGAAAAAGTCATCGAGCTGACGGGGACGCTGCGGGCGAGAGGTTTCAGCACCGATTACAGCGTCAAGCGGCAGAACACCGGCAAGCAGCTCAAGGAGGCTGACAAGCGTAACGCGAAAAAGGCCGTGATAATCCGCTCCGGCGGCCAACTTGCCGTTAAGGATTTAAAAACCGGAAATCAGGCCGATATGACAATCGCCGATTTCATGGACTCGCTTTGAGATTAGAGAAACTGATTACTTACAACTGATTACCGATTACTGTTACGGGGGCTTATGGCACAGCGCAGCGTACATTATGAAGCAGCCTTTGAAGACTACCTGCGGGCGAAGGGCTGGCCCTACGTGGCCGTCGACGAAACCAAGAAAGCCATTTTCGCCGGCGCGTCGCTGAAGAGTTTCGACTTCCTTGTCTACAGCGAAACCGGCGACAATCTGCTGGTCGACGTGAAGGGCCGCAAGTTTCCTTCGGCCGTCCCGGGCGCCAAACGCGGCGCCAGCAGGGCGTGGGAAAACTGGATTACCCGCGATGACTTCGAGGGTTTGGCCGAGTGGGAGAAAGTTTTTTCGCCGGGCTTTAAGGCCGTCCTGGTCTTTGCATACTGGCTCCAGGGGTCTCCGCAGCAGGGGCCGTTCGAGGATGTGCACCTGTTCCGCCAGAAGCATTACGCCTTCGTTGCGATGCCCCTGGGCGATTATGTGGCGGCGGCCAGGCCGCGAAGCGATAAATGGCAGACCATCTCCGTGCCCAAGGCGGAGTTCGCAAAAGGAGTGTCGGACATTGCATCATTTCTTCAGTGAGGCGGGGCGAGCGTTGCAAATGCCTTCCCGGGGGATATAATCAACTGACATGAGTATCTTCAAAAAAATAAAAACAGTCCTGATTGCGGCGATTCTCACGTTGCCGCCGGCAGGGCCGCTGTTGGCCGCCACCGATGTCGATCTGATCAACCAGGAAATTCCCGCCGAAACAACTACGTCAGCATCAAACATGTGGATCGCCCTGGTATACACATTGGTCGCCCTGGCGGCAGTGTGCTTTGTCGCTTTCAAAAACACGAAGCGGACGCATCTGGACTAGGGGCGCCGGCGGGAAATTTTCCCGTTCGGCACTATCCGTGGCTCACAGTAATGTGTCTATAGGAATGTGAGATAAGCAAGACAACCTTTATGCAGACATGCAAAGGAGAACAAAATATGAAAAGAGCGGCTATAGTGGCTCTTGCTTGCGTCAATGTCGCGATGCTTGCGGCGTTGATATTCGGCACAGGAGCGGAAAAGGCTAATGCTCAGGCCGTCAGGGGCGGCACGGACTACCTGGTGGTGACAGGCAAGATACAGACCAACGTGGACGCCATTTATGTCATCGACACGGCGTCCAGAAGCATGCTGGGCTGGCGATTCGAACAGCGCGGCACGTCAGGCAAGCTGAAACCGTTCAGGCTGCAGGACCTCAAGAACGATTTCGGCACACCCGAGAAAAAGAAGACTCGCTAAAGCGGGCAGCCTAAGGAGAACACAAAATGAAAAATCCACAGAACATCACAATAGCGTTGCTGCTTGTTTCGGCTGCCGTTCTTGCGGGCCTGTTCATTGCCTCTTATAACACCGAACCCGCTTATGCGGAGTCGCCGTCGAGAGCCGGCGATTACATAATGATCAACGGCAATATTTCGACTTCAAAAGACCTGATATATGTCATCGACGTCGTACAGGGCAGACTGATCGCCTATATAGGCGACATCAATACCAACGCGATGAAGCCGGTCGACGTGATCGACCTCGAGAAGGAATTCAGCAAGGCGGCTGAACGTTAAAAAAGCGGCAGGGGGCCGGGAAAAGGGCCCCGGAGTTGCAGAAACGTGAATGAGACTATAGCCCATATGGGGCGGCGGGTGCTCGAAGGCGAGCACCTTAACCGCCCCGAACTGTTAAAGCTTGCCGAGTTGTCGCAAAATCGGCCGCACGACCTGTTTTATTGGGCATGGATGGTGCGAACCGCCCATTTCGGCGACGCAGTACGTCTTTGCTCAATAGCGGCCGGAAAGCTCGGCGCATGCAGCGAAGACTGCAAATGGTGCGCCCAGTCGGGCATCTCCGCGCCCGGAGTCGTCAAACCCGAACGCCCCGCCTGTGGCCAAATTGAAAACGCCGCGGCTGATGCGTCCGCTGTGGGCGCGTCCAGCTTCGGAATCGTCAATTCCGGCCGCAGACCCACGAAACAGGATATCAGGGATGTTATCAGAACCGTCGAGGCAATCAGGGGCAATTCAGCCTGTCGCGTGGAGGTTTGTGCATCCCTGGGTGAATTAAGTGAGGAAGACGCAGCTGCGCTCGCGGCTGCCGGAGTGACCAGATATCACCATAATCTGGAAACTTCACGCCGGTTTTATCCGGAAGTCGTCACGACGCACAAATATGACGACCGGCTCGCAACCCTGGCAACCGCTCGCCGGGCAGGCATGAAAATATGCTGCGGCGGGCTGTTCGGCATGGGCGAAACCTGGGCTGACCGTGTGGACCTGGCCCTGACGCTGCGGGATGATGTCAAACCCGACATGATACCGCTGAATTTCCTGCATCCCATAAAAGGCACGCCGCTGGCCGACGTAAAGCCGATGCCGCCGATGGAGATACTCTCGACGATAGCCATATTCCGTCTGGCCATGCCAAAAGTCGACCTGAAGATGGCCGGCGGCAGAGACGTCAATCTAAGGGACCTTCAGAGCTGGTGTTTCTACGCCGGCGCGACAAGCGCCCTGATAGGCAACTATTTGACCACGACAGGCCGCAGGCCGGAAGACGACCTCAGGATGATAAAAGACGCCGGATTACGCGTCGTACCAAGATTTGACGGGGATGTGGCCGCAGACAGCCCAAAACCGGCCTGAAAAATCTGAAGAATATCTTTACGACATGTCCGTCATGCAGTCCGGGGAAAATGTACAATAAAAGTAGATGGAGGCAAATAGAGGTTGGGGTATACCGATCCAAGGGCGCATTTATCGGGATAGCCGATTTCTGCCCGCTATGTCACACGGAGTGTCACATAACATATATTATCGGACGTTGGGTTTGGCGGCTTTTAATTGGCGGTTCGACGCCACATGACCTAAACGGCATGGGATTTAGGCGGCTTTCGCGGTTTTTTCAACGCACGCCCCAAACATATTGGCTCATTATGCTGCCACATGGTAAGTCCGATACATAAGTTGCCGAAAAAGGCATTATTAACGTGTGTTTATCCTTGACAGTTATGAGATTGTCGGATAGGATTCTAATGGTAGGAGACGGAGTTGGAGAGCGTATATATGGTCGTCGCTCAGGCGGCCGTGTTGCAGCAAGGCTCAAGCTGCAGGAAATTGCTCTCCGGGCTCGCCCCCTTCTGGTTTACATGCTTTCTTTGAACAGGAGAATTTTCGAGGCCCCGGCTCAAATATTTGGGGCATTCTAAGCACTCTTTTTTAGAGAGAGTCTTGCTTATATAAGCTTGATATATGCACAAGGAGCTCAAAGGAGACGCTCAAATGTCATGCTCAATGCTCAAGAAAATGGTAGGGATTGCACTTCTTGGAGCTGTTCTCGTCAGTTACGGGACGGCTTCCGCAGCAAACCTCAAAGAACCGTTAACTGTAGATTCATGGCGGGATCTGCGTACTGATTACGTCACGACATGGTATATCTACAACGATAACGTGACCGACGGCATTCTCGATCCCGGCGACACGATGATAGACACCTTCCAGAACTGGTGGACGGCGATTTCATCCCACAGCCAGCACAACTACAGCGACGGCAGCATCAATCCCTACGGCGGGTATTTCACTTATGATGACGAGACTGATGATATCCCAAGCGCCCCCATCAACGGCGCGTGGACCACGGACCACAGTTCACCGAACTTCTGGCTGCCGATGGAAAAAAATCAGCTCACCTTCTACATGAGCTACAGCCAGTTCGACAACAACGATTTCACCAGTTTCTACGACAGCGATCCGAACCTTACCCCAAACCAGAAGGAAATGCTGAAGGAACGCAACATAAACAAGAACGGCTACTGCCTGGGCTGGGTCAGCAACAAGGTCGTGAAGGATGAAAACGGCCAGTATCAGCATAGTTCCGGCGTCACCACCGATGTAGCCATGGACATTTACGTCCATGACGGCGCCGGCACGTATCAAGTGGAGTTCGGCCAGGATGGAGTTCAGGACAGCGTTTCCAATCCTAGCATTTCGTGCTCCAACGATATCAGCTCGCTGGCTAAGGAGTATGAGACCTTCCAGCCTCCGGTCTTCAATGAAGCCACCGGCACCTACGATTATGCCAGCAACATAGCTTATGCGACCGAAAAGGGCCTGACCGAGGCTCAGTTCAACGCACTCGTCGCTTCGATGAATCAGTACGAAGTCGACCCGAACAACGTTGCCGGCGCAATTTATGCCGACAAGACACCAAGCGAAATTGCAGCCAACCTGGTCGAGGATGACGGCGTGACTCCTTATCTCTATCAGGACGCTTTCCAGGATCGTTCGTCTTACGACTCGACCTCCACGGACGGCGGCGTTATAGCCGGCCTGTCGGGATACACCGATTACGACCCCGAGCTGAACAACTGGGCTCAGCAGCAGGTTATACGTATCGACCTGTCTGACGCCACGCTGGAAGGCATCGAGACCGTGGTTTTCTACGATTTCGGCGATTCGATTGTCGGGGCTTCCGGCACGCAGCAGACGAATCCCAGAGCGATACGCTTCTACGTGGTCGACGGCATGCTCGTCTGGAAAGACCCGAATGACCTTGAAAACGAAGATCTCTGGATATGGTTCCCGGAGAACAGAATCTACATAGCTCGCGTGAACATCGTTCCCGAGCCGACTACGCTGGCCATTCTTGGCTTCGGCGGAGTTACAGTCCTCTTGCGTCGCGTTCGCCGGAAACGTTAAGAAGTACGGCTAGTAGCGCAGGCAAGATAAGGCCCGCCGGTATCCCTACCACCGGTGGGCCGCTTTTTTGCGCCTGTCAAATCCGGGGAGTTGACTGTTCTCCAGCCGCCCCGCCGGTAAAGCCGGATTTCAGGCCTTCCTGAATTCCGCGTACCGCCTGCGTTTCTCGTTCCAGACGTTCTGGTTCTCAGGCTGGTAGACCGTAGTCTCGAACGAAGCCCGCATGACCTGGCGGATTTCCTCCGGGTCTTTGAGTATGCCCAGCGCAAGGGCCTGTCCCAGTGCGTTGCCGAGCGCGCTGCACTGATCGGCCCCTGCGTGAACAGCTACGCCGCAGGCGTTGGCGGTAAGCTGGCACAGCAGCTTGTTGTGAATGCCGCCGCCGACCATATAGACGGCCGTCGGCCTGGAGCCGGTCAATTCGCCTATCGAGTCCAGCCGCCAGTTGTATTCCAGCGCCAGGCTGTCCAGAACGCCGCGTATAAGCTCGCCGCGGGTCGCCGGGGCCTTCTGGCCGCTTGCTTTGATGAGCTTCAGCAATGCTTCTTCCATATCCGCCGGAGCCATCAGCGAGTCGTGTGCGGCGTCGATAAGCGGACCGGATCCGGCCTCAGCGGCTTCCTTCGCCATCCGGGGATAATCCAGCGGCGACGAGTCGCTATTCCACTTCGCCCGGAGCTGCTGAATGAGCCACAGCCCCAGAATGTTCCTGCCGAGATACCAGCCGCCGATTGTGTATTCATTGGTGAAGCCGAGTTCCAGGCATCGCCGGGTCGCTATCGGCTTTTCGATGAGAGCCCCGATGATGCTCCATGTGCCGCAGCTCAGAAACGCCCAGTTATCGCCCTGCCCGGGCACTGCGGCGACAGCGGCCGACGTGTCGTGCCCGCACGACGCGATGACCGGCACTTCGCCCAGGCCGGTTTCGGTGCGAACGGACTGCTGGAGCGGACCGAGCACCGTCGCCGGGCTGACAAGCCGGCCGAACATCTGCGGCAGTTTGAAGCGGCTGATGATGTCCTTCGCCCACCGGCAGTCCACACCAAGCAGGTTGGACGTGTTGACTATGGACAGTTCGTTGGCCTTGATACCGGTAAGGAAATACAAAAACAGGTCGGGCATGTTCAGAAACGCCCTGGCCGACTTCAGCAGCGGCGATTTGTCCCGCTGCATCGAGAGAAGCTGGAACAGCGAGCTGATGGCCCACGGCTCATACCCGGTTGCGGCGAAAATGTCATCCGTGGACATTACAGGGTTTGAATAGCTATGGATGCCCTCGGTCCTGCTGTCGCGATAATGCACAGGGTTGCCGAGCAGTTCGCCGTCGTCGTCCAGCAGCCCGAAGTCCACGCCCCACGTATCGACGCTGATGCTGTCAAGGCTGATGCCGCGGGCGGCGCAGATTTTCAGACATTGTATTATTTCAGCATAAAGCGAAAGAAAGTCCCAGTACAATGTGTTTCCCAGCCGGACGGGACGATTCGCGAACCGGTGGATTTCCTTCATCTCAACCTTGTGGCCGGTAAGGGTCACCAACTCCCCCCTGCCGCTCTCTGCACCGAGGTCCATCGCCAGAAAGTTATGTGGCTTCGTCATACTCCCAGTCTCCATTTTACTTATTTCGCAGATTCGCCTTTGCTGCATGCCGCAAGTTTGGCTACTTCCGCCGGCTTGAGCTGGCGGAAGCCGCCGACTTTCAGTCCCTTATCGGTCACGGGTCCGATAGCCACCCGCCTGAGGCGGCGAACCCTGTGCCCCAGGAATGCCAGCAGGCGGCGTATCTCGCGGTTCCGCGATTCAGTAAGATGAACCTCAAGCACGCTCTGCTTTACGCCGCGATGCAGCACCTTGACGCCTGCCGCCTGCTTGGTTCGCACGCCGTCGAGATACACGCCTTTCTTGATCGCTTCTATCTGCTGGGCTTCAGGGCAGCCGTCCACCTCGACCACATACGTTTTGGCGACGCCGTACCGCGGATGCGTCAGGCGCTCGGTAAGTTCGCCGTCGTTCGTCAGCAGTATGATGCCGGTGCTTTCCACATCAAGCCGGCCGACGCAATAAAGCCGCTCGCCCGTTTTGGGCAGCAGTTCGACAGCCGTGGGCCGGCCCTGCGGGTCGTGCTGCGTGCAGACAACGCCCTTGGGCTTGTTCAGCAGGAAATATAGTTTCCTCGCCGCCTGGAGCTTTACTCTCCTGCCGTCGCAGCGAACGTCATCCGTCTCCGGCTCGATGAAGCACGGCAGTTCGGTGATAACGCTGCCGTTAACTGTTATCCGCCTCTCGGCGACCATCTGCTCAATATTCCGCCGCGATGCGACACCTGCGGCGGCGAGCGCTTTTTGTATTCGTACTTTAGCCAAGTTATTCCTCTGGTAGTGTTATTTCCAGCCAGCAGCAGCCTGCAGACTTTACTGCAGGCCGCAGTGCCGCTGCGGGCACCAGTATAGTATCGCCTCCGCCGACATCCACAGCCGGCTCGACCGCCCCTCCGTGCACGACTGTCCCACGTCCGGAAAGCATCATCATGGCGGCGCATCGCCCTTCCGGCAGCGGAACATTTTCGCCGGCCCGGACGGCTCGTTTAGCCACAGTGAAAAAGTCTGTGACCAGGAGCGTTTCGCCCGATGCACCCGGCGATTCGTCGTCGGCCGGGGCGAAGTGGATGCACTGCATCGACTTTTCTACATGTATTTCGCGTCCTCGACCCCAGTCGGTAACCCGGTATGTCGTGTCCGACGGAGTCTGCACCTCGGCCACAACCACGCCGGCGCCAAGGGCGTGCACCGTGCCGGCAGGCAGATAATGAAAATCGCCGGTGGAAACATTCACGCGGCGAACGACTTTTTCGATGGCGGCAGCCGTGTCCGTCTCAATAGCCTCGCGGAATTTCTCCGGCGACACGCCGGGCAGCACACCCTTGTATATCATGCCGCGGCGGCTTTCGACGATATACCAGCATTCGGTCTTCAAGGCTGCATCGTCGCCGATTTTAGCGACCGCGGCCGCGTCGGGATGCACCTGAAGCGAGAGAATGTCGTTCGCGTCGAGCAGCTTCAGCAGCAGCGGGAACCTGCCGTCCGGCATCGGCCTGGCCCGGCCGAGCAGCTTTTCGCCAAGCTGTCGCGTAAGATCCGTAAGCGAAGCGCCGGCCTGCGGGCCGTTGGCGAGAACGCTCACGCCTTCCCGCAGGTCCGCAAGCTCCCAGCTTTCACCGATGAGTTTTTCCGGCGGCAGCCTGCGGCCGAAAAGCCGCTCCAGGTTTCGGCCGCCCCAGATTTTCTCTTTGTATATGGGCCTGAATTTAAACGGGTAAATGTCCATAACTTTTGGTCTTATCCGGAGATTTTAGTTGCGAACCGGCGTATTTGCCAGCGTCAGCCTTGCCCACGCCGTGTTAAACATATACACTCATCGGCTTCATATGCAAAGAAAGGTGCTGCGATGTCTGAACAAATGCCAGAGCAAAAACCTGTTATCACATACGACGATTTTGCAAAACTCGACCTGCGGGTCGCCAAAATTATCGAGGTCGCCGACCATCCCAACGCCGACAAGCTGCTGTGCCTGAAAATAGATTTAGGCGGCGAGCAGAGACAGATAATCGCCGGAATCAAGAAACATTACGCCCATGAGTCGCTTCTGGGCAAAGAGATTGTGGTCGTCACCAATCTGGAGCCCCGCAAGATGCGAGGCATCGAGTCTCACGGCATGCTGCTTGCGGCATCCAGCGGCGAAGGCGACGCGCAGAGAGTTGTCGTACTCACAATAGACCGGGAAGTCCCGCCCGGTTCGCCGGTGTCCTAAACGCCGCAGCGTTTTTCGAGTTCGGCGATTACGATATCGGCAGCATTGTCAGCCGCCGAACCCTTCTGCGAAGTTTCCAGCGTGCCGACCATTTCCAGAAGCGCCTGCCGTGCGTCGAGCATGCCGCCGGGGTCTTCCATGACTTCCATCACCATGTCGGTGACGATGCGCTTGTTGCCGTACCACGGCATGAGTTCCGGCACGAGCTGGCGACCGGCAAGAATATTAACCAGCGACAGGTGCGGCGTCTGAATCATCGGCCATATCAGCGGATATCCGAATCGGTTGACGCGGTAGAAAATAACCATCGGCACGCCGAAATACGCCACCTCCAGCGTTACCGTTCCGCTGGCTGCGACGGCGAAGTGCGAACCGGCGAGCACTTCATGAGTCCTGCCGACGGCGATTTCCAGATTGTTCTGCCCGCAGGCCTTCTGCAGCAGATCGGCCGACTGCTGATTCCGCATCGTGAATATGCATTTCGCCTCGGGCCAGCGATTGTGTATTTTTTTCTGCACTTCCAGCAGCGCCGGCGCATGGTAATGAATCTCGCCCGGCCTGCTGCCCGGAAGCATCGCAATCTGCCAGTTGCCGTTAGCCCACGCTTCGAGAATGTCAGGCTGGTTTGCAGGCCTTTCCGGAAGCTGCTCCAGCAGCGGATGCCCCACATACGTGGCGTTAACGCCTCGCTGACGGAGATATTCCTGCTCGAACGGCAGTATGCAGGCCACATGGTCGGTAAGGCGGGCGAGTTTCTTGACCCGCCATGTCGCCCACGCCCAGACCTGCGGAGCGATGAAGTAAACAACCGTCGAGCCGGCAGCTTTGGCAGCCTTGGCCAGATGCCAGTTCAGCGCCGGCGAATCGACCGGCACATATATATCCGGGCGAATCGCTTTTATTTCACGCTGGAGTTTTTTGACCGTCCGTATCCAGTAGCCGATTTTCAGGAACGGACCGCCGAGCATGTCGGCGGTTTCGGTAAGGTCCACGAGAACTTCGCACCCTTCGGCGGCCATCTTTTTGCCGGCCGCCCCGACAAAACGGGCGCCGGGCAGCCGCTTGCGAAGCGAGCGTATCAGCCGTGCGGCGTGTTCATCGCCGCTGGCTTCGGCTGCAGACAGAAAAATTGTCGGTTTCTCAAAGGTCATTTTTCACAAGGTCGGCGGCAAGACTTTCCGGTTTTAATTTTTTTAAATCTAAAACCGTCAGTCTCCTATTCCCAGCGCGCCGCCCGAATCTTCGGCCATCCCGATGGCCGACGCTATGGCGTGTGTCTCAATATGGCTGATGGATATCAGTATGCCGCAAAGGTTCAGCTCGTCGGCGATTTCGCGGCATCTGCCGGTCAGCGACACCCTGGGCTGGCCAGAAGGTGCATTTGTTATTTCAATGTCAGTCCAGCATATGCCATCCCGCCAGCCCGTGCCCAATACCTTGAGCACGGCTTCCTTGGCGGCAAAGCGGCCGGCCAGATGCTCTATCTCACGCTTCCTGCCGATGCAGTATTCCTGTTCGGCAGGCGTAAACACGCGGTCAAGAAACTTCTCGCCATGGGAATCGATGGATTCCTTCAGGCGGGCACAGTCAACCATATCTATTCCGTGGGCTATGATTCGCATGGCGGAAATGTTACTAGGCAAGCGTCGGGTTAGAAAGCGCAAAGCTCGAAACTCGAAACTCAAAACATTCTGAATCCTGAAACCCGCCTACGGCAGGTCATCGGACGCCTCTATCAATTCCCTGAGTTTCGGCGGAACGAAAATGCCGTCCAACTGCTCGCGCCTGGTCCTCAGGGCCGAGGCTGCGACGCTTATCTGGTCGGCCGGTGAGGCGGTCGGATCCAGAAAAAGAATGTCTTCATTTTTCAGACGCACCATCGCCCCGCCGGGATGCTCGGAAGAATCTCCCGCAGCCGGAGCACGCCGAATTGTAATTCCAAGCGATTCTGCAAGTTCGAGAATCGCAGCGAGTTGAGAGGAAACGTCCATATCGGTCATCTTAACCCTCAAGTTTAGCTTGCCTTGTACCGATAATCTATGTGAAGCGGTGTCCTTTGTCTACAAGACGAATGCATCATTTTAACTACCAGGGTGTTACGATATGAATGTTGCCCAGAATACGCTAATCAGTACACACGAAGAGCAGTTGGCTTCACTCCAGGCGGAGGTAGAGGCGCTTCGCGAGCAGCTTAGGCGGGCACAGCGGCTGGCCACCGTGGGAACCATGACGGCGATGGTGGCCCACGAATTCAACAACATCCTCACCCCTATCATAAATTACGCGCGACTGGCAAAAACCAATCCCGATCTGGTTGAAAAAGCGATTTCCCGGGCGGAAAACGGCGGGGAACGGGCATCGACAATATGCAAGGCGCTGCTCGGCATGACACGCCAGGAAAGCTCGGAACCGGAAGAGGTTCGTATCTCCGAGATGATAGCTGAAACGCTCGAGGCGATGGCCAGAGACCCCAAGAAAGACGGCATAGAATTTTTCCTGGAGGCCCCGACGGACCTGACGATGGTTACGCGCAGGACCGAACTGCAGCAGGTTATTCTGAATCTGGTAATCAACGCCCGGGCAGCGGTTCTCGAAAGCAGCGGTCTGCGGCACGTTAAAGTGTCCGCGGAACGCAAAGGCCGAAATATAGTCATCAAGGTCAGCGACAACGGCATAGGCATTCCGCGGGAAAACCGGAATCGTATCTTCGAGCCGTTTTTCACCACCAAGACCAAACCCGAAAAAGGCCTGGGCGGCCACGGGCTGGGTCTGGCAGTCTGCAAGGATATCGTCACATCACTCGGCGGAGACATTTATTTTGAAAGCGAGGAGGGCAAAGGCTCGGTATTTACCGTATGCATACCCGGCTAGGGCCTTTTGCATTCCCTCCTCCTGAAAAGCCTTTTCCCCGCCCCCATCGCCCTCGAAATGTGCACTGAGGCGTAACCTGTACACCTGCCGCGGTTTTCACTATTATCATTTTGCGGATTTTGGGCCAGTACCTATATGCGGTGTTTTGTTGACATGGGATGAGCAAAATGCTACCGTCCTGAATTGTCAAAAGCAGGGAAATATACCTTCAGGAGAAGGAGCATATCATGAAAATCAGGATAAGTTTGATATTGTGCCTTGTTGCGATAGCAACTCCGGCAATAGCACAGCAAAACAACACTGAAACTTTTCCATACACGGGTAAAGTTGTCGGCCAGAACGTAAACGTTCGGTCCGGACCGGCGATCGATCCTGTCGGGTGCTACGAGTGCGCCATGGTCTCAGCGCCGACCAAAGTAACCGTTCTCGGCAAAAACACGGACGGCACGTGGCTGAAAATAGAGCCGCCTGCAGGCTGCTTCAGCGTTATCCCCAAGGCGAACGTCAAGCTTGACGCAAACGGCAGGACCGGCGTCGTAATCGGAGCCGAGTATGTCCGCGTATATGCCGGCACGACCATGAAAGAGGTCGTCTTCTCCAAGTCGCAGGGCCGGCTCCCACGCGACAGCGAAGTCACCGTTCTGGGAACAATAACCGACAAGGCAGGCAGTGAATTCTACAAGATTGCACCGCCGACCGGAGCATACCTGTGGATACACTCCAATTTCGTCAAGCGCACCGACGAAGCCGTGTCCACCGAACCCAAAAAGACAGACCCTGTAACGAAGATAGGCGCCGAGAAGGTTGAAAAGACCGGCGGCAGCGAAAAAACAGAGCCGGTCTCCATTGAAACCATCGAAGAGCTCAAGACGGCCATCACGGCAATAACGGATCTGGACAAGCAGCTCAGAGCGGAAATGGCCAAGCCCCTCAACGATCGCGATCTGCTCGGGCTTCTGGAAAAATACGAAGCCGTCAAGCTCGCCGAAGGCAGTTCCCTCAAGGCGCCGCTTGACGAGAGAATACGCTATGTCCGCTTTTACATCAAAAAGCAGGAAGACGCCCGCCTGGCTGCCGAAATGCTCACCAAGAGCGAGCAGAGACAGAGTGAAATAGAGATCGAACGGGCGAAGATCAGATCGATCAAGCCTGAAAAAATCGAGGAAAAACCTTATTCCGTGGAAGGCGTCCTGTCAGCCAGTGCAATATACAACGGCAAGGTTGGACTGAAGAGATATGTCGTTCGGGACAGCAAAACCCGCCGAATCAATGCTTACGTTGAATGCAGCAGCGGCAACGTGGACCTCGACAGCTATGTCGGCGATCTGGTCGGTGTTTTTGGCGACGTGCGGTTCGACAAGAGCCTGGCTCTCAACATAGTCGACGCCACGCAGGTTGTCGTGCTCAAAAAAGACGTTCCGGCCCCAGGCCCGGCAGAACCGGTTATCACCAACCTGCCGAAAATCGAACCTAAAACCGCGACGAAAGCAGAGCCAAAAAAAGAAGAACCAAAAACAGAACCTAAGACAGAGCCTAAAACCGAACCGAAAACTGAACCCGCAGAATCGGAAGATAAAGATAATGAAGGTCCGACCCGCCTGATTGATATCGACAAAACGAGCGACGACGGCGAATCCGCCAATCCCACCAAAGAGGAAGGGGCGGCCAAGCAACCCGAGACGGAGTCGGATGAAGAACCTGAGATGCCGGCTCCCATCGTGGAAGTCGAAGTAGAACCTGAAACTCCAAAGACTGCAGACGACGAATCCGCCGAGGAGCCTGAAGCGAAGTCTGAAGATAAATCAGAAGCCACTGAAGAAAAGAAGGCGGATGATACTGAAAAGTCGGGAGACCAGACGCCCGCCACGAAAGAAAAAGAAAAGGAACCCGCCGAACCTGAAAAGGCAGCCGATCCCGCCGACCCGCTGCCCCCGACGGGACTGCCGGTGGTGGAATCGGAGCCAGGCCAAAATCCGGTGAACGAAAAGGAATATCAATAAATCGGGCCCGGCTCCTGCTGGATATGGACTGCAGGCGCGTAAATAAGTTACGCCTACTATGAGTAACTCAACAGAACCTCAGACGTCACATGAAACGGATGCAGGCGAAGCCGGCCTGGCCGAAGCGATGGCTACAGTAGAGGCCATCCTGTTCGCCAGCGACTCGCCGCTCAAGCCGGCCAAGATATCGCAGGTGGCGGAACTCAGCATTCGTGAAATAAAGAAAGCCATCGAAGCGCTGAACGCCCGCTACGAGGAAGTCGGCGCGGCGTTCCGCATCGAGAACATCGCCGAAGGCTACCAGATGCTCACCCAGCCGCAGTATCACGACGTGCTCTCGCGTCTGCTAAGCGTTCGGAATGACTCTCGGCTGTCGCAGGCGGCAATGGAAACCCTCGCGATAACAGCTTATCGCCAGCCGATTCTCCGGGCCGACATAGAAGCGATTCGCGGCGTCGCATGCGGCGAGGTGCTCAAGGGCCTGATGGAAAGGCAGCTCATAAAAATCGTCGGTCGGGCCGATGTGCCAGGACGACCGATGCTCTACGGAACGACAAGGCGGTTTCTGGAGGTGTTCGGGCTTCCAAGCCTGGATGACCTGCCCCGCGTCGAAGAACTTCGTGTGGGAGCCTCCGCGGCCCCTGCCGCAAAACCGGCCGGGCCGACCACCGAAGAAATTCAGCCCGCCGCAAACGAGCCTGTCGAACAGCCGGTCTGTCAGATTGAAACTGTAAACGCCGCCGACGAAGCTGATGAAAATGAAAACGACCGGGAAGATTGATCTTCCCGGCCGATTTTATGCGAGATAAAGTCTGTTGTTTTTATGCGGCAGCGGTATCTCCGGCGGCCACGAGAGTCTGCGGAACAATCTGAAGAGTTTTATGCGGCACGCGAACAATGCTGTCCAGTCCGAACCTGCCCGGCTCAACTCCAAATGCCGCATAGTCTGTAAACCATTCGCCGTCTGCACAGTAGCGGAATTTGAACTCTCCTGCCGGCAGTGAAACGATGGCGGTCCAGTAGCCGTTGCCGCTGGGCGTCATCGGCAGACTGTTTTCCTGCCAACCGTTAAAATCCCCCGCCAGATGAACCTGCGACGCTTCAGGTCGAAAGAACGTGAATTCGACGCTGTCACCGATAACATTGACCATTTGTAAATCCTTTATATTTCAGATTTTAACCGCATCCATCGGCCTCTGTGGCCACTGTGGGGCTTGGCAGCCTCTACAACATCCAATCGGATAAACTCACAAGCGACTTAAAGAACGCGAGTTACAGATTTCAATTTTTTTATGCCTCGCCGATAGCGCAAAGTGCCTCCGCCGGCTGTTCAGTCGTGTGTGTTCAACAACAATCAAAAGCGGCACTTAAAAAGCCTGCCTCCCTGCGGCAACTCCAAGCGTCGAAACCCCTCAAACGTCTCATCTGGACGATTTCGAACGTTCAAGAGAATTCTAGCGCCAATATCATGGTTATCAAATTATCCAGGCCTCAAAAAAATACCAACAACCGCGGTCGGTTCGTAACACTAACTGCGTCAAGAAAGTGCACACGAATAAAAGCCTGAGAAAAAATATCGCGCAAACGATTCCGACACACGCGGACACTTTTAAAGCTGTGAGACGCGCAGCTGCCCGCTTGCAATCACCATGCCGGCGTTCTAAACTGCATCCCCGATTGGACAGGTTCCCTGCGACCAGGAAATGTGCCATATGACTATAGCTTATTTCGACTGTTTTGCCGGCGCCGGCGGCGACATGATAGTGGCCTCCCTGCTGAATGCGGGGGCCGATTTCAACTCGCTCAAAACCGAACTCGCCAAGCTGAAACTGGTTAACGTGAAACTGACGGCCGAGACGGTTTTGCGCCGCGGCCTTTCCGGCACGCTGTTTACGGTAGCGCCGCTTGAGCACGAACACGCCCACCGCCATCTTGACGATATTCTTTCGTTGATAAACGCTGCCGCCCTGCCTCAGCGGGTTAAAGACCGGTCAAGCCGGATTTTCACCCGCCTGGCAGAGGCCGAAGCCGCCGTGCACGGCATATCGGTGCAGGAAGTGCACTTCCACGAGGTTGGAGCAGTTGACAGCATTATGGACGTCGTGGGCGGCTGCATAGCCATGGAACTGCTGGATATCGACCGCGTGTATTGCTCGGCGATTCCTGTCGGCAGCGGCACAATAACCTGCCGGCACGGCATGATGCCCGCACCTGCCCCCGCCACAGCCAAGCTGCTGGTAGGCGCAAAAACGGTTCAGTCGGACGCAGACGGTGAGGTAACGACCCCCACCGCAGCGGCTGTTTTGACGACACTGGCGGAATCTTTCGGTCCCATACCGGAAATGGACGTAACCGCCGTCGGCTACGGCGCCGGGAGCAAGAACAACGGCCCGCTGCCCAACCTGCTGAGGGTTTATATAGGCCAATCGGCCGGCGAGGGCGACGTGGATACCGTCATCGAACTGTCGGCGAATATAGACGACTGCAGCGGCGAAATTCTCGGCGCAACCATCGAGAAACTTTTCGCGGCCGGCTGCTTAGATGCATGGGCCACACCCATAGTCGCCAAGAAGTCCCGGCCGGGATGGATGCTGTCCGCCATCTGCGACGCAGCCGACACGGCCGCCATCGAGAAAATCATTTTCTCCGAAACGACGACTTTCGGCATCCGCCGCAGGCAGTGCAACAGGGCCAAACTCCGCCGCGAGCACAAGACGGTCGAAACGGCTTATGGTCCGATCCGCGTCAAAATCGGCCGGCTCGGCGCAAAAACAATGACGGCCCAGCCCGAGTACGCTGACTGCGCCACAGCAGCTGAGACGCACCACGTACCGGTCAAGGAAGTTTTCTCTGCCGCGGAGGCAGCCTACCGTGCGGAGAGCAATGCATGACGTGGCTTATTTGGCTGGTAATCTCAATGGCACTGCTTTTGTCCGCAACGTCCCTGGTTTTAACCCTGGTGCTTATCCGGATAATCGCAAAGCACGACACCGTCGCACACACTGATGAATTCGACCGAAAAATGCGGGAACTGGAAGACCGCCTTGCAGAAAACCTGAGGGCGGCGGACAGGATGCTTTCGAATGATGAAAGCCGCCTCGGCTTTCCCGACAGGACCGTCTGTCTGCCTTTGTCCGATGAAATAATCCGGCTGAGCGGCCAGGGCCTGGACGATATCGAAATCGCCAGAAGGCTTGACATTAACGTGGGCGAGGTGGAACTCGTGCTCGGCCTGCAGCGATGCAGAGGGAGTGCGTAGTTTTTGCCGTTTGACAGCGGCGGGGAGAAAGACGGAACGATGTTGACAGTTTCGATAATATTGTTTGTTCTTACTTCACTTGTGTCGCTGGTCTGGCTGAGCCGCCATTTCAAGATATGGCGTGAAAAGCGGACGGGTTTCCTGCTGGCCGCCGACTACGCTGGTCCGCCCGAAAACGCACCCATGCTCAGCGTGGTTGTCGCCGCGAAGGACGAGGAGGAAAACATCGAATCCTGCGTTCGAACGATGCTGGATCAGGATTATCCTAATTTCGAGCTGATAGTCTGCAACGACCGCAGCAACGACGGCACCGCTGCAATCGTCGAACGCATCGCCGCCGAGGATTCGCGAGTCCGGCTTATCAACATAACGCATCTGCCGGAAGGCTGGTGCGGCAAGAACAATGCCATGCAGACCGGCATCGCCGCTTCAAAAGGCGAGTGGATATGCATGATAGACGCCGACTGCCGCCAGACATCCCGCCGCACGCTTTCGACGGCGATGCAGTACGCCTTCGACAAGGGTTCCGACCTGCTCAGCATCCTGCCAAGCCTTGAGATGAAGGGCTTCTGGGAAAACGTTGTCCAGCCGGTGTGCAGCGGCATAATGATGATCTGGTTCGAGCCCGACAAGGTCAACTCGCCCGATTATCCCAACGCCTATGCCAACGGCGCGTTCATGCTGATGAAACGCAGCGTCTATGAAAAAATCGGCACGCACGAGGCCGTCAAAAACCAGCTGAACGAAGACATGCACATGGCCGCCCGCGTCAAGCAGGCAGGCCTTAACCTGCGGGTCGTCCGTAACAGCGGCCTTCTCAAGGTTCGCATGTACACATCGTTCAGGCAGATAATGCGAGGATGGAGCCGCATCTTCTTCGGAACATTCGGCACGCTGAAGCGATTGTCGATATCGCTGGCCGTCCTTGTGACGATGGGCCTGCTGCCTTACATCACCGCCGCCGTCTGCCTGCCGCTGGCTGCGGCGGGTTTCGAGCCGGCAGCCTGGCTGTGGGCATGCGGACTGACGGGCCTCGCAGGCGTGGCACTGCAGGTGAGCGTGATATACCGCTTCTACAAGCTGATAGGCGCGAGATACGACCTCGCCTGGTCATATTCCATCGGCTGCGTAATAGCGATGATCGCCCTGATAATGTCGCTCTCAAAGCTGCGAAAAGGCGCGAAGCTGGTTTGGCGCGATACGCATTACCAGAGCAGCAAATGACGGCGGGAAGTTTTTTGTTCTTACTGCCAGGTCGCGGTTGAAATCGCATCAAACAGAGGGCCGGGATTTGTTTCAAATTCCAGTGTATGGCAGCCCGCAAGCTCCCTTACCACCGCCCTGCCGCCGGTAAGATGCTCCACAACCGATCTGGTCGCGGCATTGTCGATAATCCTGTCACGTGAGGCCAGCAGCAGCGTTGTCGGAATTTCCAGGCTTCCCTTTGCGCAGCGGGACAGCATCTTGTTCAGAAGATAATCGGCATACAGAAATTTCGCCGTCGCGCGATGCAGCCTGAAACGGTCGCCGCGAAGATATTGCTGCATCGCCGGATTGTCGGTGAACAGTTTCACATCGTTCAGCGGGATGTCAAAGTACCGAAACGGGTTTACGAACAACGAACCAAAAACCGCCAGCTTCATCGCGACGGAAGCCTTGACCCTGGGGACGATTCCCGGGGCGATAAGCGTCAGTGACGCCAGATGCTCGTTCGCCCCCGGCCTGGCGGCGTAAAGGGCCGCCAGTTTCCCGCCCCAGCTTACGCCCATTAGATGAAGCTTTTTCTGGAAATTATCGGAGCCGGTATCTTCCAGCACAAATCGGCAGGCCGCTTCAAGGTCGTCAAGGAGACATTTGGGCGAGCCTGCATGCCCCCGTCTGCGATTATTCAGCCCGCTGCCCCGCCTGGTCACCTGATAGACCGCATGGCCGCGTTCCGCCAGGCTCACAGCCGATGTGATAAACCAACCCGGATGCGACTGTATGCCGTGCATATACAGAACCGGCAGCAGTTTTTTACCGCCGGCCGGCGCATGAATATACATATCCGTTTCGTAACCGTCCGCCAGGCGCAGTTTGCGATGTTCAATTACCCTTCCCTCAGGGACGGGGCGCGACAGAGGCAGTGCATCGTTTGAAAAATTTTCGGTATCGGCAGTCATTATGGTTGGGTATCGCCCCAGCCGGTTTCAGCTCCGACTTTTTTCAATTTATGGTTTCTCCGGTGAACCATATTGTCCTTCTCGGCCGGCATGAGCTTCTGCCGCTTCGGGCCGTACTCGAAAGGCCGCTTGGCCAGCAGTATCGGCCGTCGCTGGCCGACGTTTATCAGCAGCCCGAGCGCGATGCAGTTGATAACCAGCGACGTGCCTCCGTAGCTTATCATCGGCAGTGTCATGCCGGTTATCGGCATAAGCCCCATTGTCATGCCAACATTGATGAAAAGCTGCGAAAACAGCAGCGCCAGCACCCCCACGGCCAGCAGGCGGGCGAACGGGTCGTAGGTTATGGTGGCGATTTCCACGCCGAACACGAATATCACGCCGTAAAGGAAAAGCACAGCCATGCATCCGAGGAACCCCCACTGCCCGCCGATTACGCTGAATATGAAGTCGGTATGGTCGTCAGGCAGCATGCGGATGTAGTAGTTGCCTTCTTCCATGCCGCCTCGGCCGCTCATCTGGCCCGAGCCGAGAACCATCTTCGAGTGATAAAGCTGATAGCCCATGTTGCCCGATATTTCGGGCGAATCCTGCCTCAGCCAGCCGACGATACGCTCTATCTGGTGCTGCTCCATGACTGCCAGCGGAGCAGCAGTGACGATATATTTGTTTTCATCGCTCCCGAACGTGAAGTACGCGACGGACGGCAGAAGTTTGGCCTTTTGCCCGGACAGGTTCGACTGCTTTTGCGGTATGGGCAGCAGGACCAACACGGTTGCGACGACTACGACGGTCAGCAGGTGTTTCATCCTGGCGCCGGCCATGAAAAGCATGAAATACAGCGTCGGCAGAAACAGCAGCGCCGTACCGAGGTCCGGCTCTTTGAGAATCAGCCCCATCGGCACGATCGTGAGGATGAACGAAACGGCCAGCCCGCGAAAATGGCGATAGTGGTCGCCGAATCGCAGATACCACGCCAGAAGAATAATGAAACTGAGCTTGGCGATTTCAGAGGGCTGAAGCTTGACCGGCCCCATGTTTATCCACCGCCTCGCGCCGCGGATTTCCGGCATGACTGAGTCGATCAGGCCGTTTGAGCCGATATATCGAGGCAGCAGGAGCATCACGAGCACCACGAGGGTGGCGCCGAAAATCGCGTATGCGTACTGTCCGATGCGCCGGTACGGAATCACGGTGAAAATGACAAAACATATCAGTCCGGCGCAGGCGAAGGCCATCTGCTTGGCGGAGTGACCCTGAAGCGACGGGTCAACCTTCTCCGAGCAGCGTATGGACACTATCCCTATGGCCAGCAGCGTGAGCATGGCGGCGATGATGGGCCAGCTTGTATATTTGAGATATCGCCTGAAAGTTTCCAGCATGGTCCTGTTGCTCGGGTACTACGGGAGGTATCCGAGTTCCTCGCATTTATCCATCAGTGTCTGCATGACCTTGAACTTGTACTGCAGTTCTTCGGGGTCGTCAGCATGCTCGATAATCACCACGAACGCAACACGCGGACTGTTATAAGGAGCGAACCCGGCAAACCACGACATCGAACTGTTGTTGATGCTCGTCTCGGCCGTGCCGGTCTTGCCGCAGAATACGGTTCTGGTGGCTATTTTGTTATAAGCCGTGCCGCCCGGCTCGTTGACCACCATGTACATGCCCTTCCGCACGGCAGCCAGATGCTGCGGAGCCAGCGGCAGAAGCTGCCTGACCTGCTCAGGCCCGCCGTTGCGGGTTATGATCGGCGAATAGAACTCACCGTTACGTGCGATGGTCGCCATTACGTTGGCTATGTGCAGCGGTGTGGCTTCTATAACCACCTGCCCTATGGACATGAATCTGGCGTCGGCAGGAAGGTACGAATGGCGATTGTAACGCCGGAGTATGTATTCCTCCGTAGGCAATATGCCGGTTTTTTCGCCCGGCAGGCCCGTGCCCGGCTTCTGGTCTATGCCGAACAGGCTGAAGTAGGCCGTCAGTCTCGCTGCGCCGAGACGCTCGCCTATTTCCTCGAAATAAATGTTGCAGCTTTTCTGCAAAGCTTCATACATATCCAGCGGGCCGTGCCCATTTCTGTTGTGACATCTGAAGACTTCGGCCAGCGGATCGCGGAAATACCCGCGGCAATTGAAAACGGTCGAAGGCGTAATGACTCCGCTGCTCAGGCCGGCGATGGCTGTCATCGGCTTGACCGACGAACCCGGCGGGTACAGCACGCTTATCGCCCTGTGGAGAAGCGGCAGATTTGCGGTATCCTCCACTTTAGACTGGTAGTAAGTCTTATCGCTTTTGTAAAGGTTCAGGTCGTAAGTCGGAATGGAAACCATGGCGAGTATTTCGCCCGTCGGCACGTCGAGAACGATTGCGCAGCCCTTCGCGTTGAGTTCTTCAAATTTTTCGGCAAGGGTATTCTGAAGTTCTATATCCAGAGTCAGCCGAACATCCTGACCGCTGACCGCCTGCTCGCCGAGCAGTTCTTCATTGCTGCCGTCGCGGCGATAGCGGATGAAGCCCCGCTTGCCGCGCAGGCGTGACTCGCACATCTTCTCGACGCCCATCTTGCCGATGCAATCGCCCGGCAGATAGTTATTCAGCATCCGCGTCAGCCTGTCGGCCTTGCCTTCAGAAATGTTATACTCCGACATTTCATTATCATTTACCTGACCTACCACGCCTACTATGTGGCAGGCGCTGTTGTGGTAATACAGCCGCTTCGTGCTGGGACGAAAAACAAGCCCGACGGTTTCTTCAATATCCTCCGCGGGCATCTCGTCAAGGAGCATTATCATGTGCGACTGGGTTTCGAGATGCGAAGGCATCTTGATGAGGTCTCTCACGGCACGGATGCGGCTCTTTATGCGGTCTATTTCACTGTCCAGGTCAACGCCGCCTGCGGCAGTCATTTCCCGGACTATCTCCCACGTGCGGGCCTGTCTCTCAGCGAAAATTTCTCTGGCCTCAGCTGCGTCCACGCCCTTTGAGTTGCGGATTTCCTTCAGGCGGGCATTGCGCCACAGCGTTATCTGCCTGTCCAGCCATTCATCCTGCCGGGCGGTCCGGTCGTCGAGTGTGATGAACCGGTAATCAAGGCACAGCTCGATACAGCTTTTGTCCATCGCCAGGATATTGCCGTTGCGGTCCGTGATTTTGCCGCGTTCAGCCGGAAGAAGATCGGTATCCTGCAGCATATTCTCGGCGACTTCGATCCAGTGTTCGCCCTGGACAAACTGCAGATCCCACAGCCGACCCGCTATTGCAAGGGACATCAGCATGATGATGCTGAGGAAAATGATTATTCTTTTCTTATACATGCCCGAACCCGACGAAAATCGCCCTGGAGGACAAAAGCAGCTGATTTACCTGCCGCTGCGTCTGGTTCTGCCCTTTGGGGTCACTATCAGCAACTGATTACACCATGATACAACAGGATTCAGCAAAATCATCGCCAGACCCGTATAAAGTGAAACAAGCATAGCCTTGACGAGCATCGAAAGATATGCCGACATTTTGACATCGCCGGTCAGCAGCGACTGGGCGGTCAGCCAGAGCCATTGCGTAATGAGGCAGAACACGGCCGCAAAAAGCGCCTGTATGCTCCACCTTTCACGGAAGAAAGCCTCGCGGACACGGTAAATGAAGAACGCTGCAGCCGCATACGAGATTGCCATCGGCCCTACCACGGTCTGACCGCCCGGACCGCCGGAAGTGGTGATATCCAGCAGGAAACCGAGCACCCACGCCGCCAGCATGGCGTCAACCGATGACCGGACGTTAACTGCGATAACTACCGCCAGCAGCACGAGCAGGTCAGGCCCGACCAGGCCGAACTGGTCCGTGCGGACGACCACCATCCGCACCAGCGTTACCTGGACGATAATAAACACCGCGGCAAGGATGAAGAAAAACACCCATCGCATCAGTTGTGCCCCCCGCTGACGGTTTTTTCCAGGAACCTGCCGGCCTTTGATACGACCACGTATACATAACGGAGCGAATCCATATCCACATCGGGTTTGACCGTGATTATCACAAACCCCGGATGCCGGGGGTCTTTCTCGACCTGCGATACCGTTCCTATGCGAACCGAAATCGGCATGAGTGCGTCGTCATCGGATGTTATAAGACTGTCGCCGGCCATGATGCGGTGCTCGTCAGAAATGTTCCGGATAATCAATCCGCCCTTGCCGTCGCCCTGCGCATTTGCGGCAATCGGAAGATTGTTGTTTTGAGTAAGCAGCCTTTCGCCGGCATTGCCCGCTTCTGTGGAAATGAACTTTCTGCCTTCTTTCAACCGGCGGATTATCCAGCCTCTTGTTTTGAAACCCTGGTCCGTAACCAGCTGCAGCTTTGCGGTGAATGGACCGGCCTGGATAATCTGGCCTGCAAGTGAAGTCCTCGTGACCGCCAACAGGTCGTTTCGCATTGGCTCATTCTGGCCGGTCAGGATGATACGTTCGGTAACCTTCAGGCCGGGCATTGCGCCCTTGTTCCTGCCTATATTCAGCAGGCGCATCGATCCGTAAGGAAGCGAATCGGCCGACACCACCCTCGCCGGCATAAGTTCAATCGGCGAGTCCATAGACAGGCCGTACAGCTTGCGAAACTCCCGCTCGCCGTAATACTGTTCAAGAAACTTATCGAGAAGGCTGTACGCCTCGTCACGCTCATGCTTGAGGGCGTTTATCTCGCGCTGAGCGGCTTCGTCGGAGTCGCCGGAGAAGCTCGACCGTACCGTTGTCGCCAGCCACATTACAGGATCGCCTATCGGGACATAAACCCATTCGAGATGACTGCGAATTATGCCCGAAAAATCAGGCCCCAGCAGCGCAGTAAAAAACGAAGCTGTCAGAAGCCCTGCAAGCAGCCATTTTTTATTGAGTTTGCGGGTAATCTTCATGCCGAATATGCCGAAATAGCCGGACAGATGCCGGCATGATACCCCCTAAGTGCACTCATCAGCAAGTATGCGTCCGAAACACTAATGCTCTTCGGGCGCCGAGTCCGGAGGCGGGTTATCAATCTCCACGAGATCGCCGGGCAGAAACCCCATTTTCTCGCCCGCAGCGGCGCTTATGCGGAAAAGTTTTCGCGGCCGGCCGTCCAGATCGACCTGACGGGAAGTGAGGTTTTCCCTGTCAACGCCGACCGATTCGATAGCCTTATTCGCCCGGCTGAGCATTTCAGAATAAAGATTCGCCTTGTTCAGCTCCTCCGCGCAATTCGTGAATTTTTCCTGTGCTGATATCCTGCGGTGCCGCTCAAGTTGCCACAGAACCGCCAGCGTCAAAACAATAACCAGCAGTATGCCCCCGACCAGAAGAAGATATTTGCCGTCGCCTGCCGGCGAAACGGTTTGTCTGTCATTATCTGACATGGCGACTCCTAGCAAACAGAGCAGCGTTGCTGCACGAGTTATCTCAGATATATTTCAGCAATCGCCCACGGCTCATTGCCGGGCACGACTGCCTGAAGCCGGACATATCTCGCCAGAACCGGCGTGATGAAGCTGACGAACGTAACGCGTTTCGTGCCCGGGACGGAATGCACTTTCTTGTAATCCCTGCCGTTATTGCTGACCAGCACCACGACGCGCCGGCAGTAACCGTTCTCTTTCGCCGGGCCGTGATCTATTATGACAGTGTTGAACATGCACGGGGTCTTTAGGTCAATGTTCACCACCGCGTTCTGATAGTCATCTTCACTGACAGAGTACGTGCCGACATTGGAATCGGACATGTTTGCCGGGTTTTTCAGATCGCCCGTAATAACCCATTCGTTCTTTGGCGTAATGGCGGCGGCCGGCGCCTTGTCAACGTTGGAATATATAGGCCCCGCGCAGCCGCACAGAAGAGCGACAGCGAGTAATAAGCATATCGACAGGTTGTACCTGACTGAATCAGACGCCAATTCTTAACCCTTAAAATCGGCCGTCCTTTTACTGAACGTGGGCGGCCATTTGCAAACATCCTATCTATTTACGGCAATATCCTTGTGTATCTGTTTTGCCGCGGAAGTGGACATTATACATGTCTGTAAGCCGCAGCCAAGCCTGTTGCGCAAGAGAATCCTTATTTAGCCAAATGTCTGCCGACGCCGCGAACGCAACACTTTTGTAATAAATATGTTGGGTTTTCGCCATCCTGACGGGGTTCCTCAGCGTAGAAATAATATGAAGGCATGATCGGTGCGTATCTTACGTTTAGCGGTGAGTTTGCATGAGGTTAACGCCATGGCCCATCCATACCGGGTATCAAGACAGAAAACATCCTTGCCGCGTAAACACCGCAGGGATAGAGGCAGCCTGCGGCGCCTGCTTATGCGAGTGCCGCCCAGCAACGCCGGAAAAAAGGTTGTCTTGGTGAATTGCCACTGCTGCGGATACTGCCCGGATCGCATCCCGCCGGACGGCTGCTGTCCGAAGTGCGGCAGCTACAGCTGGGAGAGATTCGCCCTGTCGGCCAAACTGCATCCCGAACTTGTCGGGCGGTAGCGGGTTTTCATTATTAACTGTTCGCCTCCCAGCCGCTAATATATCTCCAATGATTGCAAAAATCACAAATGAACAGTGGTGGTATATTGCCGCACTTATCGCAGTATATATTCTGGCCAGCGTTCGCGTCGCCATGCACGCTGGGAAAATAGGCCGCAACCCATTCTTCTGGTTCTTCATAAGCATTCTGTTCACGGCCATCCCGGCGATGATTCTGTTCAATTACGAATACTTCAGGCCGAGGCTTTCGGCGGGGCAGTCGAAAAAAAACACCGCTTCCAGTTTCGCTGATCGTTGCCCGCACTGCGGTCATATAATCCAGGCCGGGCTGATTGAAAAAACCGGCGGCGTCAGGCTGTGCCCCCACTGCCGCCTCCCGCTGCAGGAAGGACCCATAGTATGAAAAGTATGAGAGCCGTCGTAATATCCGTAGGAACCGAACTGATATCCGGACAGACGGTGGATTCCAACATCGCATATCTTTCCCGCAAACTGGCCGAGCACGGTATCGAAACCGACGCTCACTTTACCGTCGGCGACAATCTCAGGGATATCGCCGATGCGATATCCCTGGCGGCCGGCCGGGCCGAAGTGGTGATTGTCACCGGCGGGCTTGGCCCGACCGTGGATGACATGACCCGCCAGGCCCTCGCCGACGCAATGGGCGTCGAGCTTGTCACGGACACAAGAAGCCTCGACCGCATCGAGAAATTTTTCGCCCGTCGCGGCTGGAAAATGTCCGACGTCAACCGCGTGCAGGCGATGGTCCCGGCCGGGGCGAAGGCCATCGACAATGATATGGGCACCGCTCCGGGCATCGCCGCCAGCATAGGCCGGAGCAGGATATTCCTTCTGCCCGGAGTGCCGATGGAAATGGAGGCCATGTTCGCCAACGGCGTATGCCCCCTGCTGCCCGCCGCGAAAGGTGTTGTGCTCAGGCACGAGGTGCATGTGTTCGGTAAAGGCGAGTCGGATATCGGCGCAGCCGTCGCCGATTTGATGCGTCTGCAGGGCGCGGTCACGGTCGGCATTACGGTGCATGCAGGCATGGTCTCGCTGCGAATTGCGTCGCGGGCGGCCGACGAAATTACGGCCAGGCGGCAAATCAGGAAAATCGCAGATGAAATCCGCGCCAGACTGGGCGAGTTGGTTGTCGGCGAAGGCGACGACACTCTCAGCTCCGCCGTCGGTGAATCATTGAAAAAACGCGGCCAGACCCTGGCTACCGCGGAAAGCTGCACCGGCGGGTTTATCGGCAAGCTGATTACCGACACGCCTGGCTCAAGCAGCTATTACCTCGGCGGCGCCGTGGTATATTCAAACAAAATAAAGTCCGATCTGCTCTTCGTTGAGCCGGCACTGATTGAATCTCACGGCGCAGTCAGCGAAGAAGTGGCAACCGCCATGGCGGCCGGCTGCAGAAGGCGGTTCGGCAGCGACTGGGCTATCAGCGTCACAGGAATCGCAGGCCCGGCCGGCGGAACTGCTGAAAAGCCCGTCGGGCTGGTCTATATAGCCATAGCCTCGCCCGATGGCGGCGTGGAAGTCCATAAAAATATTTTCCCGGGAACACGTGAAATAGTGCGTCTTCGCACCTCGCAGTTCGCACTTAATCTCGTCCGCCTCGCCCTGTTGAAGAAATAGATTCCACGCGGCAAAATTCCGGTGTTTGGGAAGGAAAAAATATAGCCCCCGGTCGCGAGCGACCGGGGTTCCGCAAAATGGGGAGGTTCGTACGATTTCTATATAGCCCCCCGTTGCAAGCAACGGGGGGTTAAATACAAACAAATATTTCCGGGGAAAAGGGGCGATTCGGTATCTGTCAGAATTCGTCCTCGTCGGACTCCATCGTGTCTTTCCAGATTTCGAGGTTCTCCAGATAGACAGCCGTCCCGCGCGCCACGCATGTAAGCGGGTCTTCGGCGATGCGGACGTCCAGGCCAGTCGCGTTGGAAAGCACGGTATCGATGCCCTTCAGCAGCGACCCGCCACCGGCAAGGACGATGCCGTTGTCCACCAGGTCCGCGGCAAGTTCTGGCTCTGCTTTTTCGAGCGTCCGGACCACGCAGTCGATGATGGCGCCGACAGGCTCCTTGAGGGCTTCGCGGACTTCCTCGGACGAGATAATCGTTTTTCTCGGCAGGCCGGATATCATGTCGCGGCCTCTTACTTCCATGGTCATTTCCTGGTTCATGGGAGCTGCCGAGCCGATTTCGATTTTGATCTTCTCCGCCGTCTGCTCACCGATCATCAGGTTGTAGGTGCGTTTCATGTGAGCGGAGATGGCTTCGTCCATGTCGTCGCCGGCGACGCGGATGGATTCGCACACTGAAATGTCGGCCAAGGACATTATCGCCACTTCGGTGGTTCCGCCGCCGATGTCCACGATCATGGAGGCTGTCGGCTCGGTAATCGGCAGTCCGGCCCCGATGCCGCAGGCCATCGGCTCATCGACGAGGTACACTCGCCTGGCGCCCGCCCGCTCTGCGGAGTTAAGCACGGCCCGCTTTTCGACTGCGGTAATGCCGGACGGAATGGCGATTACCACGCGAGGCCGCAGCCCCAGCACGGAACGCCGCTGGTGAACCTTGCGGATAAAGTAGCTGAGCATCGCCTCGGTGATATCGAAGTCGGCGATGACGCCGTCTTTCATCGGTCTGATTGCGCTGATAGAACCCGGGGTCTTGCCGAGCATTTCCTTGGCGACCACGCCGACCGCGTTGCCGTTCTGGAGCACCCTGTTGGTGCCGCGTTTCACGGCGACTACCGACGGCTCGTTCAGGACGATACCCTGTCCACGCACGCACACCAGCGTGTTGCAGGTGCCCAGATCGATGCCCATGTCCATCGAGAACAGACCTAATATCGAGTTTAAGATCATTGCAAGCCTTCCCATTGCGTCGACAGCTTACTCTGTCCGACATCGGGCCATGCTGCACAGCGACCCCTCAGGGGTCGATTGCAACGCACAGACCGGTCGGGTTTCTCATTCAGCCGTCGCGCGACGACTCGGCGCCGGGCACCCGAACGACATGAATCTCTCCCCGGCGACAAATTGCTGGCCGGAGACTTAACTTATAGTAAACGCCGGCTTACCTAGACCGGTTTCTGCCAAGGTTTAAAAATATCGCCGAATTCAAGCCCATAACCATTGGGCAGCGGCGACATCAGCTTGTAGAGCACCAGCCCCAGAGTAACGCTGACTACCAATATGGCGACCACCAGCAGAATCGTATAGATATTCGGCTGAGGCTTAACGCGTATGACGGAACCTGAAGACATCTGGGTCATTTCGGCACTCCCTGAAACTAATCCAGTTTTGTGGTTGCCTTGTCGCCGACGATCGGATCGAGCTGTTTCTTCTCTATCACGCCGGCAGCACTGTCAACGTCGACTTCCTCAATCCGAAGATACGCAACAAACTTGTCGTTGCGATATACGATGAGCTTCATGCCATTCTTGAGGCCCTTGGCCGAGCCTACGTCGATTGCGGCTATGTTCTGGTCAACGCTTGTGATGTTGCCGGTAATCTCAACGTCTGCGGTAACAGTGGCGCCGCTCGTGTCGCCCGTCTGTTCCTTGCCGCCGCTGGCGATGAGTGTTTTTATACGCTCCCGCTCCTCATGCAGCTGTTCACGAAGCAGACGAACCACTTTTTCCTGGCGATCGGCCCGTGCGACGGCCTCCTTGAGGCTGACGGTCAGGGCGTTGATTTCTTCGTTGAGCTTCTGCAGATCTTCATTGGCTTTCTGAAGCTGGAGCCTGATTGTTTCGGTTATCTGGGTGCTTTTCTGCTCATTCAGCGTCAGCCTGGTGGTGTCAGCCAGAAGCGACTGTTTGTCGGACTGCAGCGTGACAACCTCGCCCTGAAGCTTGGCGATTTCCTTCTGCAGGTCTGCGATAAAAGCCTTGGCGTCGGCAAGCGCCTTGTTGTTTTTTTCCGATTCGGCCTTGTGCATCTGGTTGGAAGTTTCCAAGGCAAGGGCGTAGTGCTTGGTAGTCTGTTCCGCAGCGAGCTTATTTTGGCGCTCCACGTTATAAAGGTCCTTGTAATTAGCCGATTCGCTTACAAACTTGATGAAAACGCCGCTAATCACAAGGTTCAGGACCACCAGTATGACGATGCAGATCTTAGTCAAGATATTCAAACCGAGTTCTCCTTCGAGTTCGCCGCCTCAGTACGGCAGCGGTTACATATTCGGACCAGCCTTTTACTTCCGAAACCATCCGTGTTTATAAGGATAAAAAACTATATAGTGCGTGGTTATTATATAAACAAGCCTTCGCGAGCAAATTCTATTTCTACTGGACGTTAAGTCAAGCAAATTTCAGGTTTCAGAATCACAGCATTATTCAGTCTTTGCCGCCTGCAGTGTGCAGCCTGGGCCGGTCGTCCGCCGGAGTTTCGCCGTCCTCGGCATCTTTCGTCTCTTCCGGAGATTTCTTTTCAGACTTGGCGGTTTCATCCGGTTTTGCGATGTTTTCAGGTTCAGCTTTGTCCGACGTCGGTTTCGGTTCCGGCGTACTGAGCAGCTTGAGTATGCTGCGGGCGGCGGCTATGCGGACGGCTGGCTTGTCTGATTTAAGTACAGGCAGCAAAACGGCTACTGCGTCGTTGCGGCCCATATCTCCAAGCGACATCGCCGCAACCTGCTGAAGCCTGCGAATCTCCACTGCCGTAATGGGCCTGCCTTCGCCGCTCTTTTCCCGCATTATCTCTTCAGGGTGCTGCAGGGCGTTGACGCACAATTCATATCCGTAATTTTCCGGATGCCCGATCTTCGCCAAGGCGCCGGCGGCGGCGCAGCGGACGATTACTTCTTCCTTGAGCCGCGTCATTACGTTGTACAACACATAAGCGCTGTGCTGCGTCGGAGTCTTTGCCATGGCATTTATCGCTATCAGCTGATCCTCGATAAAGCGCCGCTTTATATGCGTCTCCAGCATAGAGGCGCTTTTCTGGTCGCCCAGCAGTGCGAGCGACTCGACGATAACCAGCTTCACGCTGTCTTCCCGCTCATCTGACAGCAGTGTATTGAGGGGTTCTATAGCGGATTCTTCCCCCATCTTGCCCATAACCAGCGCAACGTCGGCCCTGACTTCCTGCTGCGGATCAAACAACAAAGTGCCAAGTTCGCTCGCATAGTCATCATTACCCAGTTTATGAAGAGCATAAATGACCGCGCAGAATACGCGTTTATCAGGTTCAAATCTTTCGGCCGGGTCGGCCATCTTTTTCAGATAATTAAGAGCGGGCGCATACCTAGTGTCCCCTATCGCCATCGCTGCGGCGAAACGGATCATGGGGTCTTTGTCCTTGAGGGCCTGCATGAATACTCCGCCGGCTTTGGCGCCTTCAACTTCGGCAAGTGCCTCGATGGCATTGGAACGACAGGTTCGTGCTTCGGCTATCGCGTCAGCGCTTTTGGAACCGTCTGTCTGGCCGATATTGTCGGCATCCTGATAAAGTTGCGCACGTGCATCGATAATCGCCAGTGTGGGGTCGTAGCTTTTACGTCCGTCGACGCATCCAGGCATGACGCATGAAGCCGTCACCGCTGCTGCAATCTGAGCCAAAAACATGAACCGAATCACTATGCAGCTCCTAAATCCGTGCGTTTTCGTTTGAATAATATCAACACAGCTGCAAGAGCCAGGGCGGCCCCGCTGACCACGAGAGCGAAAACGTCGCCCACAAGACTGTACACGCTAACCCGCGAATCTACAAGTACTCGTGGCCCCCGGCCGGGCACATATTCCTTTGAACCGGTCGGCTCGCCGTTCAGCAGCAGTGTACCGGATATCATGGTTCTTTTCACGAAATCGCCCTGCCTGAATTCGACAGCCGTCTCTATTTTTCCATTTGACGTTATAGATGCACTGATGCCCGTGTTAACCGCTCTTACGACGGGCACCCGGTTTTCTATCGCCCGAAAACAATACGACGCCAGATGCTGCGACTGTTCCGTGCTGGCGCGGTATACATTTTTCCATTTATAAACGAACCAGCCGTCGTTCGACAGGTTGACTATGATGTCGGCCTGTTTTTTCCCGTCGGCCATAACCAGCTTCCGGCAGATTCTTGCGAAAGTGCCTTCGTAACATATCGGGCTTGCAATGTGCCATGTTTTGCCGCCTCTGTTAAGCTCGAACGGCCTGGTGGACTTGCCGGGAGCGAGCTGGTCCATCGACTGCGGAACGAAACTTCGCAGCAGGTCATGCAGTCCCCGCCAGCTGTCCTTGAAAGGAACATATTCGCTCAGCGGAACAAGATGCATTTTTGAATATATTGCCGAATTCCGCCACGATCCGTCAAACCACAATGCGCTGTTGCGCACTTCCCATTTGTCACGAGGGTCGGCCGCCAGCGCGTTGCGATGTATCGACGAGCCGCCCGCCAGTATCGGGCATCCCAGCGCCTTAGAAAGCTCGCCCATCTGTCCGGCATAGAAACGTCTGCAGCCGTTTTTCGTGCCGGACTCACCCGAGCCTTCGATGATGTTCGTAAGGGCGGAGAGAATTTCTTCGTTGGAATAGTCCGACAGTTTCACTGAGCCTGCGAAAAACCTGTCCGCCAGCGCCCGGAGGTCATCGCCGACGAGTTTGTCCAGTTTTACATCGAGCATTTCTGCGTTTATCGCTCTTGGCAGCATTGTTTCCGGCCAGATGACCAGGTCGCAGTTGTGTCCAATGAATTTGTCGCATGCCCTGCGATGGTCGTCGAAAATTTTTTCAGGCGAGGCTTCCTGTCCATTCAGTGTAATGGGGAATGATTCCTGCACGATTCCTATTACCGGACCCGGTTTGCAGGTGTCCTGCCCTACCCGCCACACTCCGTAAAACAGCATCGCCGCACATGCCAGAATAGAAACTCCAATGCCGACAAGTATGCGTTTGCCTATTTTGCCGCCCAGCCGTGACCGGACAAACAGCGGCGAGGCAAGCATATCAACGATGGCCCCGTTCACCATGGCGACGAAAAAGGATACGCCATACTGGCCGGTGGTATCGGCAATCTGTATCAGCCTCGTCTGGGCATACTGGCTATGCGCCAGATAGAACCACGGAAATCCTCCGATGACGTACGCGCGGGCGAATTCAAGGGCAACCCAAACGACCGGCAGCACAATCCACATGGGACAGTTGCGCTTCGTGGCGGAGCGGGTCAATGCCGCCGCAACGAACCAGTAGGCGGACAGGTACAGAACCAGTGCGGCATAACCGGGCAGTGTTATCCACCACAGCCAGTACAGATTTGCCGCCCAGAAAACAACGCCGGCCAGCCACCCCCATAACAGCGCCCATTTTCGTCCCGTTCCGGCATCCAGGGCGAGCACCCACGGAACCAGCGCAAAATACGCCAGATACCAGCAATCGAACGGAGCGAATGAAACAGTAAGCAGCACCACCGTCAGCAGCGCGAGCAGCGCCACGCTAAGCCGCCTGCGCAACTCAAGCCGCCGCCGGAATATCTCTTGCGGCGGATTATGCTCAAGTATGCCTAAATCTGCGGTCTGCTCGACGGATATGGTGCGATTTCGTCTTTTTGCCAAAAGCGATTACTCCTGTAACGCTGCAGCCTGATCGTCTCTGCCGGCTACGATTTCGTCTTATTGTGACCTATGCCGTATATAAGCGTCAAGCGTAACCCTTTACATCAAGCCTTCATGACGATTAACATGCCTGTATGACAAACAATTTCAAAATAGAGTCCCCGCACGGAAGGCCCGCAGTTATTGCTGTCGTAATGTTCGTAATTCTCCTTCTGAGTGTCGGAGGCGTTTACTGGCTGATAACGGTAAAAACCACGCTGCCGAGAGGGCGAGGCGAGGAAATCATCAAAACCCTCCGCAGCAAAAACCTGTCAGAACAGATGGACACGCAGTTCATGCAGGCCGTCTTTATTGCCCGTAACCACGAGGGCAAAATAATAGGAGAACGTACGGAATTCCGATGGTTCAGAGACGGCCGGTTTCTGAGCGAAACAGAAGAAACGCGCCTGACAAATGAGGGGCGAAATGATGTTGAAAGCACCTGCGGACTGGCCGACGACCTGAGCGAGTGCTATTACCAGGGACGGACCAACCAGCTCCGGACCGAAATAATACTCAAGGACGGAAAATCTTCCGTCACCAGTCATCAGAAAATCCACGGCATGTGGAAGCCGCTGTCAGGAACCGCAGATATCCCCGCAAACTATATCCCGGACGGAGCCATGCTGCCTGTACTCCGACTTGTGGCTAAAAGCGGTGAATCGGCAGGCTTCTGTATGGCCGTTGATGACAGTATTTTCATCGGAAACAATGTTCAATTCACCGACCTGACCATAGAACCGCTTGATAAGAACACTATACGGACCAGAAGTTCAATGCTCGGCGGATTAACCCAGATATATCACCTTGATAGCGACGGCGAAATCAAACAGATAGACCTGCCGGATCATGGGATAACATTTACACGGGTGTCCATTACTAGGGTGCAGCCGGAACAGATACCGGTATCAGCGGCATTTATGGAGATGCTTCAGAAAATGGGGTGGCAGTAAATTAAACAGAAGAACCCCCGCCGAGACGACGACAAACGCTTTTTTCAGCGTTCCACCGGTTCGAGCGTTTCCTTCTGCATTTCATCCGCCCTTTTGATAAGCTCCGCCTCGGTCGGCAGCGTCAGTTTTTCCATTTTGAAATGCAGATATCGCTCATCGTGATAGGTCCACGGCACGATGGCGCTGAGCAGGTCGAACGGCGGAATCTCATAGGCCGGCGGTGTAAGGCGTGCGTGCGTCTTCAGCGTGTCATACCCTTCCATACGGAGTATCACGTCGTAATCGCCGTACCACGTGAAGCGATGAGTCAGCGGCGTTCGGCCGATTTCCTTGTCGGATATGATTACCAGCGCTCCCGACGGCTCGGAGGTTATTGTCATCTTCCTTTCGACGCAGCCGGCAAGCAGCGTCGTGGTCAGCAGCACCGATAATGCAATCTTGATCTTCATGGCATTTTTTTACCCACAGGCAGGCGGGATAACAAGATGAATTTTTTTCACATTTTTACACCTTTGTTCATATTTTGCACCAGGGCATATAATGCCCTGCTGTCGCACTTGCCAAAGCAGCCATGCCCAGTTAGCCTATCGCCCATGTCAAAGATATATGACGTCGCAGTTATAGGCGCCAATCCGGCCGGTTGCGCCGCGGCGCACCGACTGGCGAGCCGAGGCCTCAGTGTTGCGCTGGTGGACTGCCCCAGCGAAACTTCGGAAAGCCCGATAGCGGAATGGGCGCCGGGCGACTTCTTCAAGCAGCGGGATTTGCCGAAATCCCTGATAAAGGCATCAGGGGCGTCCGAGTTCCACAGCGTCTGCTACCACAATGCCGACTTCAGCAAGCACATAGAATACAAATCACGCTCGACACTGGGGTATTTTGTCCGTTCGGACGAACTGCGCTCGGCGATGCGGGCTGCGGCCCAAAAAGCCAAAGTCGAATTTCGTCATGCCAAGCACTTCCCGGAGATACACATCGAGGAGGAAGGCGTCCGCCTGTTCAACAGTAATCCAATACAATCTCGGCTGCTGATAATAGCCCAGGGCCAGCCCGCCGCGGTTCTGAACGCCCTCGCCCTGCCGATTCGGACGGTGGCACAGGACGAAATCGTGGCCGCCGGCCTTGACATCCCCATTCCCGCCGGCAAGGCGACAAGAAAAATCGCCGGCAGCATGCACGTCGTCGAATGTCCCGAGCGGACGGAGATAGGCATATTTTTCGTAGCCGGGTCCGTGATTCACGTGCGGATAGTTTCATCGTCGCCGTCATCGGGCACACAAGGCGACAGGCTGTCCGCAATGTTGGCCGGCCTCCAGCAGGCGGAGTTGCTTCCGGCTAACCTGCCGCTGGGCCGGGCGAAAGGCGCGGTGTGGCATCCGCCGGCCGGGGCGGCGCTGGACATGGAAACCCACGTCGCCAAAAGATGTCTGCTGGTGGGAACCGCAGGCGGATTCGCTGAAAGCGTAACCGGACACACTCTCATGCCAAGCGTGCGGTCGGCCCTGCTTGGCGCGGAAGTCACCGAAGAAGCCCTCGCCGGCGTGAAACTGCAGGAAATCCTGATGAAGTTCAAAACGCACTGGCGCAAGTCGCTCGCAAATTATCTTCGTCCGCCGAGCACATCGCTGCAAATGCTGCTGCCGCTGCTGTTCGCGAACCAGAACATCCTCGGCAAGTTCACTGCTGCACTCATAAGCGGCAAAAATATCTGATATCCAGCCGGGTGGTTTTGAAAAACAATGCGTGAATTTCTCGTCAATGACAGATGCCTTTATCGCGGCGGAACCGGCGTGTCGGTTTACCTGCGGAACATACTCGCCAACTGGCCGGGCGAGGCGGATATATCGCCGGTGGGGTTCTGTTCGATGTACATGGACAAGAGCGGCAAAAATCTGACGGAGATGCACAGTTCCGATCCCCGCCCGATTACGCTCAGGCCTCTTAGTGCAGCCGGCCAGCCGGCAAGACTGGCCGTGAGACTGCCCAACTGGTCCCGCAGGCGAATTCAGAAAATGTACGCGTGGACGTTCCGGAGAACCATGCGACGAGGAAAATACTCTGCCTGCTTCGAACCAAATTACCTGGCGATAGATTGCGGCTGTCCGACAGTGACAACCATTCACGACCTCTCGGTCGTCGAGCACCCCGAGTGGCACCCGCCGGACCGCGTCAAACAGTGGGAGGCGGACCTGGCAGAATCGCTGGCGGCCACCAGCCGCTTCATCGCCGTATCTGAGTTCACCGGCGAGAGAATGCAGGAGACATGGGGCATTCCGGCGGAAAAGATTTGCGTGATTCCGCTGGCTGCACGCCCGCTGCCTTTCCCGACGTCGGACAAAATCGCCGGTGTAAAGAAGTCGGCCCACCTGCCGCAGCGATACCTGCTGCATGTAGGCGCTATCGAGCCTAGAAAAAATATCTCTACCATTCTCGACGCGTATTCGTCGCTGCCTGTCGATGTCCGAAACGAAGTAAAACTCGTGCTTGCCGGACCGATAGGCTGGGGACGGCCCGATTTCTGGCGAAGCCTGATTCAGCACCCCATCGCCGGCGAAGCGCTTACCACGGGCTATGCAAGCGACGGCCAGCTCGCGGTGCTGCTTGCCGGCGCCGATGCGCTGCTTGCGCCGTCTTATTATGAAGGATTCGGACTGCCTGTTCTCGAGGCCATGGCCTGCGGCACGGCGGTTATCTGCTCCGACATACCGGCCTTCCGCGAGGTCGGTGCGGACGCCGCGGTAAACCTGCCGCCAACGGACACGGACGGGTGGCGGAAAGCGATGCTGCGGTCGATATCCGACGCGGACTGGCGGCTGGCGGCCGGCCGGGCCGGTCGGGCAAGAGCGGCGGAATTTTCGTGGTCTCTCGCCGCGGCAAAGCACAAAGAGGCAATTGCTGCAGTCATGCAAAAAAGCTGACAAGGACAGTACAATCACGGCCTGTCCTGCCCATGTGCACCCTCGTGGAACAGACAGACTTTACAAATAACATCGGAACGAATATTGACCTTTCCGCAAAGGTGTTCTTACACTGACACCAGTTCCATAAAAATGCCGAGTCGGAGAAACAGGCAGATGCCGGGTACGGATTTCCTGGAAACAATTGTTACAGCGGAAAGGACAACGCTGATCCAGCGATTGTCGCCTTTCCGCATAGTCAAAGCTGTCGCAGCGGACATCAGGGACCTGCAGAGGTTCCGCTTCGTCCTGCGGAACCTTGTGCTGGGGCAGATAAAGGTCCGCTACCAGCGCAGCGCGCTGGGGTTCCTGTGGACGCTGCTGAACCCGATGCTGATGATGACCGTCCTGGCCCTCGTATGGAGCCAGATAATGAAGATCAATCTGGCGGACTACGCAGTGTTCCTTTTCAGCGGGCTTATTCCGTGGCAGTTTTTCGCCGGGTCGGTCGCCTGCGGAAGCAAAAGCCTGCTGTCCAACGAAGGGCTTATAAAAAAAGTTTCCGTCCAGAAACTGATATTCCCCCTCTCCGAAGTGATGGTCGCGGGCGTGAACATGTGCTTCGCCATGGTCGCCCTTTTCATAATTTTACAGTTCATCGGAGCGCCGCTTTACATTCAGCTGGTTCTCCTTCCGCTGGGTTTTGTTTTTCTGATGGCCTTCACGCTCGGCGTGACTCTGATAGGCATGACGCTCGAAACAAAATTCCGGGACTTCGAGCACATCATAACCGTGCTTCTGCAGATATATTATTTCCTGTGCCCGATAATGTACGAACCGCAGATGATCGGGCGGCACCAGTGGATAATGAAACTGAACCCCATGACGCACATCCTGGCGTTTTTCCAGTGCGCGTTTTATCGTGGGCAGTGGCCTGAATGGCCGGCATATGTGTCGGCTGCGGCGGCCTCATTTATCATTCTTGCGGTTGGTTATATTGCTTACAAGGCAAATGAGCGTGACTTCATATTCAAACTGTAACAACGGCGACGGCCGATACGCCGAAATCGAAATAAGCAGTGCTTCCCTGCGCTTCCGCAAGTACGGGGACAGATATCCGTCAATCAAGCAGACGATTCTCAACACGCTCCTGCGCCGGTCGTACAGCAGCCACAGTGACTTCTGGCTGTTCCAGGACATCAATCTGAAAATCGAGCACGGCCAGCGGCTTGGAATAATAGGCCCCAACGGAGCAGGCAAGAGCACGCTGCTGAAACTTATCTGCGGGATATACCACCCGACGACCGGCACGATACGCGTCCGAGGACGAATCGCGCCGCTTATCGAACTGGGCGCAGGGTTCAACCCGGAGCTTTCGGGCATAGAGAACATATATCTGAACGGTGCGCTGCTCGGATTCGGTCCGAAGGCCATGGAAACCAAGGTTCGCGGCATACTCGAATTCGCGGGACTGTGGGATTTCGCCGAGACGCCGGTCAAATATTACTCAACCGGCATGACGCTTCGGCTGGCGTTTTCCATAGCCACCGATATCGAGCCGGAAATTCTCATGGTTGACGAGGTCTTCGCCGGCGGCGACGCGGAGTTCGTCAAAAAAGCCTCGAACAGGATGATGGAACTTGTCGGCAACTCCAAGATTACCGTGCTCGTCAGCCACAATCTGGACCTTATAAAAAAGATGTGCGACCGGACAATCTGGCTGGAAAAGGGAAAAATAATAATGGACGGCGATTCTGCGGAAGTCTGCAACGGATACATGAATCGTCAGTCGAAAACCGCCTGACCAGGCCCAGGCCCGTCATTTCACGACGGCGTCGCCTTCGGCAATATGGTCTAGAACGTCAACAAGCGTGTTGATTACGACAGGACATAATATATTAACCTGATCGGCTGATGCTTCCGTCGTCATCGCAAGATGAACGCCTGCAAGGCTGCCCATGTGAGACAGCACGCCGGAATCCAGCACAACCAGTTCAACGCCGCCCCTGATCGCATTGTCAACCATGTCTATGACGGCATTCGACACATCCACCGTGCCGAGAACCAGCAGCAGGTCGCCGCGGGCGGGACACCGCGGCATGCTCGCAGATGAAATCTCGGTGCTTTCCGTGCCCACCCTGCCGAGCGATACATTCAGGCGGGCCGCCAGATGTACTGCACAATCACGCAGACCGGGGCTGAACCATATGCATATGTTGCCGCCCCGCGAGTTCGTGTCCGCCATGAGCTTCGCCGTCTCGACGATTTTATCGCCCAGCCTGTAGGCCGTCTGCCGCTGCAGATTGGCGAACGACAGCATTCGCGAAATTGCCCACGATATGGCGTCACGGGCCTGCACCTGCCGATATTCACCGGCATTTTTCCCGTTCCCGCCGGCAATGGCAGCCGTCGCCGCGAGTTTCAGCAGTTCCGAAGTGCCAAACCCCTCGGAAAGCGGAAGAATCTCAATCCGCCCGCCGTTGCGACGAACCACTTCCGCTTCCGGCAGCGATTCGGGCGAGTAGTCGGCAGCCTTGCAGTGGACATCGGGTTTAAGCAGCTCCAGCATCTCGTTCGGCAGCAGGCCGTCGAAAATCACAACATGGTCAACCATTCGCAGCGCCGAAAGCAGTTCGGCTCGCTGCTTTTCATCCATCAGCGGACGGCTGGGGCCTTTCAGCGATCTGACGGACTCGTCGCTGTTCAATCCGACAACAAGAACATCGCCATGCCTTCGAGCCTGCGCAAGCATGCGGACATGACCGGCATGCAACAGGTCAAAACAGCCGTTGGTCGTGACGATTTTCCTGCCGAGTTTGCGGTAAAAATCTCCAAGCCCGGCCAATTCGTCCATGGACACAACCACGTTGTATTTGCAATTCATATGTCGGCGTTCCGTCTACGGTTTAATGGTGAAGGGATTATATGCACTTAGGCATTATCGGAGTAGTATTTTTCGCTAACTAAGGAACAGACCGCGGCTTGATAAAAGCAGATCGTGTCGATTAGAATTGCCCCGCCGAGGGTCGGTCACTTTTCAAAGCGGTTCAAATGGAGTCAAATTGACGATAGAACCAGCAACATTAAGCGAATCGCTGCGCATCGCACGCGATGCGGAAGATGTCTTCGATGTCTTTTGCCGACTCCAGGCAGACGGGGCCACTTTCATACTGCATCTGCAGGGCCTTCAGCAATCCAGCGGCATGCAGCTGGCGTTGTGGCGTGAATCGATGTTCCAGGACCGCTATGTTGAAGGCGCCGCACCTAAAGGAACGCTGCAGGTCATATTCTCTTCAAATGAAGAATCTTTGCTTATCATCGGCGAAAAACGCATACCGCTCAGCAACTATGAAACAGGACACCTGGTTGCCCTGACCGCAAAATATCTTGGAAGTCATAATATAAAACGCCGCAAGAATAAAAAATATCAACTGCACCTCCTGCAGCCAACCGCCTGGGTTTTGCTGAATGCCTGTCAGGATTACATGGCCGCCCAGCCTTCGGAAGTGCTGGAAGAAATTTTTTCTGTCCATGAGGCCTTCTGGTTCGACCTTGGCCAGGCGTGGGAGTCTATCGGGGCCTTACAGCAGTCTATTGCATGCTATCTTCGTCAGCGAGGACTGCCCGAGCCGGCATGGGCACGACTCAGGTCGGCTGTTTTCCTCGCCAGGCTGCTGATTAGCGGTCGTGAATATGCCCGCGCCTTTGAAGTCATCAAAGACGCGGAGAACGACCATTACCGCGATTTCGGCGAATTCGGCCTGCTCAGCGTGTACAAAGCTCGCGCCCTTGAAGAATTGAAAGCGATTAAAGAAGCTCAGCAATGTGCTTCAGCAGCCATCCGACGGGCATGGGCCTGCTACTCGCCGCGGCTGCTGAAAGCCGGCTATCTATACCTGATGGGATACGCATGGAGGCACAAGAAATTCTTCAAGTCGCTGAAGACTCTCTGTTATATGATAGGAAAAATTTTCGTTTCCCCGCTGTTCAGGGAGAGAGTCGCTCAAATCGTGAGCCTCGGAAGATATCACGGCAAGAGCCGCATTCTTCCGCTGGATACGCCTCCGCCGCAAAGTGAAATTCATAATATTGCCGTAGTCAGGCTGGATCGCCTCGGCGACCTGGTATGCTCGCTTCCGGCCATAGAGCTTCTGAGAAAACATTATCCGGCCGCGAAAATCACCGCTTACGTTACGCGCGGGCTGGAATTCATTATTGACCAGGCAGGCTGCTGCGATTCGATAGTCGGCGTCAAATGGAGCGATAAAAAGCAGTTCAATCGCGTCAGAAAGGATTTCATGCAGACTCATTATGACCTCGTGGTAGACCTGCTGGATGTCGAAAGAAGCTGGGAAATCGCTTTTCTGGAAGGATGCGACTGCCGGTATAAACTCGGTTTCGATACCCGCCTGCGGCGATGGGAATTCAACCTCCGTATGCCGATCGCTCCGCATCGAATGCACCTTACGGACCAGACAATCCGCCTGCTCCGCCCGCTCGGCGTCAGGCCGGAGCACAAAATATCGCTGCCCAGGCTGGTGCTCGACCCGAAAATCGAGTCGCTCGCAGACGCCATTCTGCCACGACTGTGTGATGACCGCCCTATCGTCGGGATACATTGCGGCAGCGGATATCGTTTCAGGTACTGGCCTGAGGAAAAATTCGCCGCCGTCGCCGACAGGCTTGCAAAAACCAGAAATGCGCGTATTGTTCTGCTGGCCGGTCCGGACGAACAGGAGACGGCAAAACGAATCGCTGAGCTGATGACGACTCCGGCTGAGCTTCCGAAAACCGTTTCTCTGCAGGAACTCGCCTCCGTCATGAAACGCCTCGATCTGCTTATATGCATGGACACCGGCCCGATGCATCTCGCCGGTTCGCTCGGCACGCCGCTGGCGGTGCTCTGGGGACCGGGAAGCGTGGAGATATTCGAACCTCGCTGGCCGAACAGCCGGATTATATGCCACTTCGCCGACTGCAACGGATGCCCCCAGGAAGGCTCTCCGGACAAATGCAGTATGGGATACAGTCGCGACGAAACTCCGTGCATGTCAGTCATAGAAGTTGATGAAGTTTACAACGCAGCCTGCGGTGCAATTGATTGTCTGCCAATTCCGGCGGCAAACGATGCTGGAACCGCCAACAGGAGCGCAGTATGAAACTGGAATTGGGTTGTGGACGTAATATTGCACCCGGCTTTATCGGGGTCGATATAGACCCCTCTGTCCAGCCTGACGTCGTAGCAGACCTTCGCAGTCTGCCGTTCGATGACAGCTCGGTGGAGGAAATCCGCGCGGTTCACTGCATCGAGCATATACCGTGGCAGGAAGTAAACAAGGTGCTGACGGAATGGGCTCGTGTACTCAAGCCCGCCGGAAAAATATTCATCGCCACGCCGAGTCTTGACTTCATCACCACCGCCATGCGCGACGGCAGATGGAAAAAGGACTTCGACATATTCCAGCCCGGCGAAAAAGAGTTCTGCAGCGTCAACGGCAAGCCCAGCGTGGACAAATGGGCGAACTTCAAACTGTTCAGCTCGCAGCTTGGCGAAGACAGGCATTGCGCCTGTTACTCGGCCAACTGGCTTAAAAGCGAACTTGAGCGGGTCGGTTTCAAGGTGGTCAAGATTTACAACGCGACGGCGCTTGAAATAGACGCGGTGAAAACCGGCAAATGCATCGAGCCGACGGTGATAGAGGAAGAAAAACCTCCCGTCAAAACCGCTACAGAGACAATACACGTTCCGGTAAACCAGCCCCCGGCAGAGGTGGATGAAAATATCGCATCGTTCATCAATGAGGTCGCCCGCGTCCAGCCCACGCTCAAGGCGCTGCCGGGCAGATTCGTCTGGATGAAACGCATCCTGCTGCAGTTGATGAGACCTTTTGCGACACAGCAGATTCGCTTCAACCACCAGGTTGGCGAAACTCTCAAAAGACTCGGCTGCCTGAAGACAGAACCGGCCGTTTCCGCTCCGCAGCGTCCCGTGTATTACATGGGCAATAATACGATTCTCGCAGGCGACATATACGGGTCGAAGATGTATCTCCCCTCCGATGATACAAGCATCACGCCGTGCCTTCTGTTCGACGGGTTCCTCGAACAGTGGACCACTTCCACCCTGCTCAATATCCTGAAACCGGGAATGACATTCATTGATGCCGGGGCGAACGTGGGCTTCTTTACGCTTCTGGGCGCAAAAGCTGTTGGGCCGGCCGGCAAGGTCTATGCGTTCGAACCCGAACCGCATACGTTCAGCTTCCTGAGCAGAAATGTGATACTTAACGGCCTGTATTGGGTGAAAGCCGAAAATCGCGCACTCTCTGACAAAACAGGCAAGGCTCCCCTCTTCACCAGCAATGATGCGAACGTTATCGGCGGCCACACGCTGCTGTCCACCCCCCAACGATTGGCCGGGCCGTCCGTCGAGGTGGAAACGATTACCCTCGACGATTTCCTGAAGGACGATAATCATGTTGACGTCATGAAAATCGACGTCGAAGGCGCTGAGCTTTACATACTGGACGGCATGAAGAAAGTCATCGCCGCAAATCCACAAATTAAAATCGTAATGGAATTCTCGCCACTTTTTGTGAGGTCCATCGGCAGGGATCCGCTGAAATACATTGCCGGCTTGAGGCAGCAGGGATTCTCCATCAAAAAAATCAATCATGATGGAAGCATGGCGGATATCAATGACAAGGATATGGCTCCGGGCGCCAATTGGCTCGAAATGCTCCTGCTTGAAAAAGAATAATCGCTCTTCCATCATACACGTGGTTGAACGCGGTATTTTCCCAGGTCGCCATACATGAAACAGCCTGACGACAACAAAATCCGGCAGCCTCTCAGAACAGCGATAATCCTGACGGTTCTGCTTGCCATGGCACTGCTTGTCAGGCTGCACGTTGCTAGCCGGGCGCAGAATATCGCACGCGATGGCACGATATACCTGCACATGGCGAAGCAGCTTACCATAGACTCTGAAAGCGTAATCCGCAGTCAGGACTACCACCCCGCGTATCCCGCCATAGTCGCAATCGCAGCCAGACTCACAGGCGCCGACTGGCCCGACGGATGGATAGCCTGCGGGCGAGTTGTTTCCATCGTCATGAGCCTCGTCGCACTGGCCGGGATTTTCTTCATCTCGGCGGCACTTTTCAATCGCACCGTTGCCATGGTTGCAGTTCTGCTTTACGGCCTGTCGGACAATTTCACTCGCATAAGCTGCGACGTAGTGAGCGACCCGACGGCAGTCGCATTTGCAGTGGTTGCCGTCGGGCTTGGAATATGGGCGGGCAGAAAGATAAAATCCGGCAACTGGTGGGCGGCGGCGATTACTGCATGTGCGGGCCTGGCCGCAGGACTCGGATACCTCACCCGCCCGGAAGAAGTTCTCGCCGCCGGCATCGTGATACTGCTCCTGACGAAAAAGAAACTCGACCGCCGTGCCCGAACCATACAGGCCGTCTCCATGATAACGCTCGTCGCCGCAACGCTCGTTTGCGTCCTGCCGTACGCCACGGCGATAGGCGGACTGACCAACAAGAAAGGCCTCGAAGATTTCGTCATGTTCGGCGGAAGCCGCTATATTCTTGCGGCTGTATCCTTCCCGCTCGAAATACTTTTCGCACTGCGAAAAACCCTCGACTGCGGCGAAAATGCCATGGGGCATGTTGTCGGCTTCTTTGCCGTAGTCGCATGGGCGACGTGGCTCGGAATGTACCTGTTTCGACTCAGGCTGCCTAGAGAAGTCGCCGTCAGAATCAGCGGCGAAGCCGTCATCGCGATGTTCGGCATGACCGTAGTGATGCTGCCGCTGGTTACCGCCATGGCATGCCAGAAAGGCGATGATTATCTCTCCATGCGTCATACGATGATGCCCGCGATAATGCTCGTGCCGGCCACTGGCGTCGGGTTCCTCATCTGCGTTGCGTGGACACTCAAGTTTTTCGATGTCCTCAGGTGGAAACGTCGAATATGGATCGCCGTGGCCGGGTGGCTTACAGTTGCAATAGCCATCTCGGTCATAAGGACTCTGCCTGAATTTCATGAGGAACTTCACGAGTCCAAGGACTGCTACCGCCAGGCCGGTCTTGCGCTCAACAGGCAGTTCGGCGACTGCAATTATGTCCTGACGGACGATAACTGGATCAAATTTTTCGCCGGAGCGCCGCGGGCGCAGTTTGCAAGCCCCACGAAATTCCCCTACATGCTCGGTCCGGAAAACCTCGCATCGCCGGACAGCATAATAGCTCGCGCAGCGGCAGCTTCGCCGCGGCCCGAACTGGTCGCGATAACCGCCTACATGGTGAACGACAAAAAATGTCCCAATAAAAATATCGTCACGCAGCTCAAGACCGACAGGCGTTTCGAATTCCTCGGCGAATACGCTCACAGTGACAAACATCGAGTGTGGCTGTTCCGCATTCTCTCCTCTGCTCCAGAGCCGCAGCAGTAAACAGGTTTTCTTCAACGTCTTTTGCATACCCGCCTCATAGTGGATATAGTTTTATATGAACTCTGTCAGCGAGACCGTCATGGGCGACTATCTGGAATTTGCAAAACTGTCCGGCAGCGGGAACGACTTCATCTGCATCGACAATCGCAACGGGCGATGGGACGACATCATTGGCGCTCCCGGCCGGGTTGCACGCTTCGCCAAAGTACTCTGTCACCGAGGCATCGGCGCGGGTGCCGACGGCGTGATATTCGCATGCACACCGGAAATAGAAGGTGTCGCCGCCATTGGCGCCCGTTTCTTCGAGGCCGACGGCAGTGAAGCGGAGCTTTGCGGCAACGGCGCCGGTTGTTTCGTTCACTGGGTTATCGAATCCGGCATGGTACCCGCCGGTGAGGTCAAAATCCTCACACCGGCCGGCGTCGTGCGCGGCCAGAACAGCACCGGCCGATATGTGCGGGTCTGCATTCCAAGCCCGGAAAACATCCAGACGAACCAACAGCTCAGCGTAGCCGGCAAAAGCGTGGCATACGACTTCGCCGTAACAGGCGTGCCTCACGTGGTGCATTACGTTGATGATATCGACGCCGCCGACGTCGCGGGTCTCGGCTGCAGGATGCGCCACCACGAGCGATTCAAGCCGAGGGGGGCGAACATCAATTTCGTCCAGGTTCTCGGCGCCGGCAGGCTGGCCGTTCGCACTTACGAGTTCGGCGTCGAGGGCGAAACGCTCGCCTGCGGCACAGGTTCGGCTGCGGCGGCGATTCTCAGCGCCATGCGATTCGGCTGGGGGTGCAAATACAAATGCGGCAGTGAGCCGGTAAAAATTCTCGCACGCAGCGGAGACACTCTGAAAATCTACTTCACTATTCATGACGACGGCAGCGTTACGGATGTCTGTCTCGAAACAGTCGTGCGATATATCTACCGGGGCGTTCTGCAGCAGCAGCTTGCCGCCGCTGCCCTGGATGAAGCGGCCGAAATCTGATTCCCTATAATTATCTGTCATGTTCAGCATAGATCAGAATTGTCACAGTCTGTGGGATGTCCTGCCGAAGCTTCAGGCCATCGGAATGCAGGGCTGCAGGGTTACGCATTTCGTTGAAGATATCGACGTCGCGTTCACGTCGGTCGGGTCGGACATTCAGCCGCTGCTGCAGGAACAGTTCGCCGTTGCGAGGGAAAGATTCTACGCCGGCGGAGGGCAGGACTGGGGCGCCGCACTGTTCTACTCAGAGTTTCTCGGCCGGCTCCCGCTCGACGTGAAACGGCTCGAACCATATCTCGGCATGAAACTCTCGACGCTTGCCCGCCAGATCGGGCGGACCCTCGATGACATCTACGACGAATTTTCGCCCGGCGATAACTGGCAGCTTATCGGTCCCAGCTATGTCGGCGACCGGCTGCATCACAGGCTCATCGGCGACCTCACAGCCGCACAGGTCGAGCCGTTCCTGCGCGAGATATTCTCGCTCGCCGAGCGCGACCTGAAAGCCAAGTTCCCGCAGGCCGACTCGCAGAAAAGGCTCGCCGAATGGTTCGCACGCGAACGGAAACTCATGGAGCGTCTCTTCGCCAGGCATGCTGGCGGCCGGCTGGTGAATATCTACAGAAGCTGGCTCGAAGAGTACGCAACCGATTGGATATCGGTTGACATGACTTCTTCCCTGCTGGCCACCGGCGCGGACCCTATGCGGACCGCACTGCTTGAACTTTTCACGACTCACTATCATACCGCCTCCGAACTTTATAACCGGGCCATACTGGAAGCCGACGTCGGCCTGCGCCCGCTGAACACCGACGAAAACGAGCTGCCGTTTTTCGCCGTGGTCGAACACGCCGGCCATCTGACGCGAACGCCGGTATTTCTTCGCGACGGGCACATCGCCGTCGGCGAAACAATATTCCGACTTACCGACACCGGATGTCTGCCGACAGCGGAACTCGCCGACGCCGGCATAAAATGTCTCGCCGGCAAAGCCGCCCTGCTCGTGCTCCAGGCGTGCATCGGACCGGGCGGCAATCCGCTGGCTATGCCGCACAACGGTTCGCTTTACATGCCGGCCGCAGAAAAACTCGCCGGAAAACTCGCCGCACGGCGGCTGCTGCCGGGGAAACTGCATCCGGTCGTCCGCGTCCGCTTCAACCTGCTCGACGCAATGAAGCTGGCCGATACGGCTATCCGGCTGCCTGATTACCTTGCAGCCGCTTTCGGTGCGGATGAACTGCCGGCAAAAAAATTCGCCGACAGCTATCGCGACCTTGTCGCCGACGCCGGCAAGCGCCTCGAAAACTTCTGCAATGCCGACTTCCGCATCGACTGGCAGCGAAAGTCGCACCCGGACATCGCATCAGAACTCGACGAACTCGACGCTGCAAGACGCCGACTCGCCAAAACCGCCCCCAAATCGCAGCAAATCCGCCAAATGTCCCATCGCGTCAGGCATCTGCAGGCAAAAATGCTGGAGAGTCTGCTCAGGCAGGTTGTCAGCGATTGGCACATCAGTAATGCAGGTTACTGGGACTCCCGCGGCCCCATCTGGCCGGTGAGCGTGGCCCTGGGCGGCGAGGGCTTCTATAATCAACTTCTGGCTGCGGCCGAGATAACTCACGAGCCGCTGCATGAAGGACACGACCATGAGTAGGAAAAAGCGAATCCACTCGCACTACGAATGGAGGATATCGCCGGGGCGGCAGAATCACGAAGTGCTCGACTGGGCCGATGCCGAGTCACAAATCGCAAGATTCCGCGTACTTACGGACCACATACAACTGAACGGCAAAAAACTGCTGGACGTCGGCAGCGGACTGGGCGACCTGTGGGAATTTCTCAGACAGAACCATCTTGACGTCGATTATACCGGCATCGATCTGCTGAAAAAGATGGTCGATGAGTCGCGCAGGCGGCACCCGAACGCCAGGTTCATCCATGCCGACGTTTTCACCGACAGCCCGTTCGGCCCGGACAGCTTTGACGTGGTTTACTGCTCCGGCATATTCAATCTCAATCTCGGCAACAATCTCGAGTTCCTGCCGATAGCTGTCGGCCGGCTGCTGTCGCACGCACGCGAACATCTGGTCTTCAATCTGCTGAGCGCACGCACGCCATGGCGGGATGAAAAATACTTTTTCTACAACCCGGCCGATGTCATCGAACTGCTCGCCCCGCTCGGCTGCAAGATGCAGATTGTCGACAACTACCTGCCGAACGATTTCACCGTCATTTGCAAGAAATAGTTCGGAGTTCCGTGTTCTGAGTTCAGAGTAAATTCGAAATCGCCAATCCGCCTGCGGCGGAAAATCGCGAACTGCGAATCTCGAATCGCGATTCGCAGTTTACGATTTCCCGATTACTGATTACTGTTTACCGATTACTCTCTCAAACATACTGCCGAAACCGTCTAAGTGCTTAGACAGCACATACTTAAGTTCCTCAGAATCGGGCACAAACGGGCAGGCGAAGCAACAAAAGGCAATCGAGGGCACCGGGCAACAGGCAGGAGGCGGCAGTTGGTATAGCGATGTTATATTGGGACAGGCTCGGGTAGAATATTTCGGATTTCAGATTTCGGAATCGGATTTTCCCGCCCGTGGTGGAGCAAATTTGCGATTCTACCAGATGGCCGGTGCGGCAGACGTTTCCGGCGCGGCGGAGGCATGTGTATTGTCAATTTTTACAATGTGTTAGAAATGTTACAAAACAATCGCATTAATATTGACTCCTGAAATTGCGGCCGATATATTTGTAGTGCTGCGGACAAAGAGGTGTGAATAGCACACCTACCCAAAGCTGCGTTTTTTGACGTACTTGTTGTGCTTTCGGTGTCCTAGATGTTTTTGAGAAGTTTTCAAGATTTTCGGGTAGTTTTTGAGATTTGAGGTTTCAGATTTGAAATTGAAAAGCTCCCCGATTCAGAAACTCTCAAAAAAATTTCAAAAGAATATAAGAATATTGGGATAAACATCTTGACTGTTTCAAGTCGAGCCCTAAAATCCCTTACTCTTTGACCCTGTGAGGCGCTCAGGCCGAAGCAGGAAGAAAAAAGCTGATTGAAAATTGAACAGTGATGCCGTCACGAGGATGTGGTCTGGTGAAGGCCGGCTGTCACGGCCGGTTGCATCAGACATGATTATCGAACGGATGTTTTCTTGCGAGAACGTCCGGCTCAAAATCCTCGTGACTGCCCTACAAAGGATTTTGAGTTTTAAGCGATGGCCTTCTGATTTAATCGGAAGACCTGACCATCGGCCGGAGCACTCCATAAAAAAAGCTCCGGTCACCAGAATCAAAAGTTCATTCGAATTTTTTCGAAAAAATCCCTAAGGGATTAATCGATATTCAAGTGAAGAGTTTGATCCTGGCTCAGAACGAACGCTGGCGGCATGGCTAAGACATGCAAGTCGCACGCGAAAGCCAAAGCAAGTTTACTTGTCGAGGCCGGTAGAGTGGCGAAAGGGCGAGGAATACATGGGTAACGTACCTTAAGCACGAGGATAGCTGTGGGAAACTACAGGTAATACTCGATGAGACCACGTTTCATAAAGGAATGCGGTCAAAGGATGGGGATCCTTCGGGACCTATTGGCTTTAGAGCGGCCCATGTCCTATCAGCTAGTTGGTGAGGTAACGGCTCACCAAGGCTATGACGGGTACCGGGACTGAGAGGTTGACCCGGCGCATTGGGACTGAGACACTGCCCAGACTCCTACGGGAGGCTGCAGTAACGAATATTGGGCAATGGGCGCAAGCCTGACCCAGCGATGCCGCGTGTGGGAAGAAGTCTTTCGGGATGTAAACCACTGTCAGGAGTCACCAAGTGACGAGGGCTAATACCCTTCGAAGTTGAGGAACTCCAGAGGAAGCCACGGCTAACTTCGTGCCAGCAGCCGCGGTAAGACGAAGGTGGCTAGCGTTGTTCGGAATTACTGGGCTTAAAGCGCACGTAGGCGGACTGTCAAGCGTCTTGTGAAAGCCCTCGGCTCAACCGAGGAATTGCTCGGCGAACTGTCAGTCTTGAGGCAATCAGGGGCACACAGAACTCTTGGTGGAGCGGTGATATGCGTAGATATCAAGAGGAATGCCGGTGGCGAAGGCGGTGTGCTGGGATTGTCCTGACGCTCAGGTGCGAAAGCCAGGGGAGCGAACGGGATTAGATACCCCGGTAGTCCTGGCCCTAAAC
>CAZVYJ010000007.1:65357-80781 GCA_964631565.1 uncultured Planctomycetaceae bacterium | reverse complement strand
GCAAGAGATACGTACTTGGGGAGGCTTAGTGCATAATGTCCGTCAGGGAGCGGTCCGCCCGATGACACGCACTAAACGACCGCTCCTTTACAGTCGCGGCTCGTACGTTCTGATTTCAATTCTACTTCGCCTCGTCCTTGTATCTTGGGGTTCTGCGAAGGTAGATGATGTAGAACAGCAGGCCGAAGCCGCCGCCGCCGATAATGTTGCCTATGGTCACCGGGACGAGATTGTTCACAAGGAAGTTCGCCCATGTGAGGTTTTCCGGCACATTGTCCATGCCGATTGCATGGAACATGCCGAAAGGCACGAAATACATGTTCGCCACGCAGTGCTCGAACCCGCAGGCCACGAACGCGGCGATGGGGAAGATGATGGCCACGATCTTGTCGGTCGTGCTCCTGGCGGAGAAGCACATCCAGACGGCCAGGCACACCAGGATGTTGCAGAGAATGCCCCGCAGCAGCGCCTCGACGAACGTCAGTTCGCATTTGCTGCCGGCTATCGCGACGGCCAGCTTGCCGACGGCGCCGTCAGCCATACTGCCCTGCCCCCCCAGCCAGACAAGCGCAGCCAGCGCCACCGAGCCGATGAAGTTTCCGATATAGACAATAACCCAGTTTCGCAGGAGGTATCTGACGCTGACCTTGCCGGCGGCGACGGCCGTTACGATAAGATTGTTTCCGGTGAACAGTTCCGCTCCGGCGATGACCACCAGAATCAGGCCGAAGCTGAATACGATACCGCCCAGGAACCTGGCCGCGCCGAACGGCATAACCGACGAGCCCGTCATGAGTATGATGTACAAATCGGTGCCGAACCCGATGAACATGCCGGCCAGAATGCCCAGCAGCATTGTGCTCATCGTGTCCATCTGCACTTTCTTGACGCCGGCGGCAAGAACCTGATTCGCCATTTCCGGCGGAATCAGCAGGTTGAAGTTTAACTTATTTTCGCTCATGTGCTATTCTCCTACTATCATTCGGCTTTCATGTTTTGCATACTTTCTGCGCAATTGCCCGCGCCGGCAAACGTAAAACATGAAAAAATGCCCAAAAAACCGGCGGGCCTGTTTTGTGCATGCACAACTGAACATCGGCTAAAAAGCCTCAAATCGCTTAGGCAAGAACATGATCTGGTACATCATCGCAATCGCGGCGGGTCTGGGGGCGGACGCAATGAGCGTCTGCGCCGCCATCGGCGTCAAATGGCACGGTGCCAGGCAGAAATTCCGGATGGCCTGGCATATGGGGCTTTTCCAGTTTTTCATGCCGCTCCTGGGCTGGTTCGGCGGCGCCCAGCTGGCCGGGTTTGTTCAGACTTTCGGAACGTACCTCGCCGCGGGGCTTGTATTCGCCATAGGCCTGAAGATGTTCATCGAAGCCGTCAAAAACCACCCGGGCGCAGTTGTCGAGTCGGCCGAGCACGCCGCGGAAAAAGAATTCCGCATAAAGGCCAAGGATCCGACCCGCGGCTGGTCGCTGGTGGTGCTGTCAGTGGCCACCAGTATCGACGCGCTGGTGGTCGGCTTTTCGCTGGGCGTTCGCGGCCACGAAATATGGCAGGCCAGTGCGATTATCGGAGTGGTCGCGGCGATGATGTCGCTGATTGGCATTATCATAGGCCGGCACGCCGGCAAGGCGTTCGGGCGGTACGCGGAAACGGCCGGGGCGGTGGTTCTGATGGCGCTGGCGGTATGTTTTCTGTGGTTATAGAAACAGGCGGAATCAGCGAAGCATCCGCTTTGCTACAAGCGAGGAGATATCGGCCTCTATCTTGGCTGCGAAATCCTTATCCTGGTCCAGCTCGACCATGCCGCCTTTTTCCCTGCCCATTTCGTCCTTGCCGTAATCCAGCAGATACTTGCTCCGCTCCTCGCCGCCGCCCGGCAGGACAAACATGTCATAAGCGTCGGAAGTGGTCGTAAGCTGCAGCGTCGGCCTGTCTGAACGGTCAACCTCGACGACGACGGTGGCCTTCCACGTGCTGGCGCCCGGCGAGGTGGGACGGATCGTAACGATTGCGCGTTTATAAATGGTCTGGAGCGAACTCTCGGCCTTGTCGCGCATCGTCACGCAGTCGTGCCGCCACAATTCGAAGAACTGCCTTCCGACCATCAGTTCCGTGACTATAACGCCCTCGCGGCGGTCCAGGCGGTCCAGCTCAAAACGGTATTTTGTGAGCACATCCTGGCTGGCCCGCCAAGTGACCTCGAAATTTCTTTCGGCGGGCGTAAGCTCGGGCTGCGTGCCCAAAGGCTTGCTGTACGTGCCGCACGAACACAGCGAAAACGCCAGCAGAACGGCTGTTGCGAACGTCGCGGGTCGAATTGCTGCAGACTTTTTCATTTTTCGTCCGTAAAAATTGGCGTGCCGGCCAATTGTATCCTAGCTTTATTTTAGCACAACCTTGGCAGCCGCAAGCAGGTCCCTCACGGGACCCCGCACCAATGCCCCTTGCCCCGGTTCCTGCCCAATCGACCGGGGCAAAATTTTTGCGCTCAGGGCGCCCCCAAACAAATACCCTCCCGCGGCCTGCAAATCAAAGCAAAAACCGGCGGAAAACATTACTCTGATAATCGCCCTCCGTCAGTTAAAATCTGCTCTCGGCAAAATTCAACGATACGGCACGTTAGTTCATAAGAGGAACTCAATTGCATATAATCGCAGGAATATACAAGGGCCGAAAGCTTCTCCCCCCGCCGCCGGGCAGCATTACCCGTCCAATTACCGGGGCGGCCAAAAAATCGCTGTTCGATATCCTTGGCGCCAACCTCGTCGACGCAGTCGTCGCCGATCTGTACTGCGGAACCGGCACAATGGGCATCGAGGCGCTTTCGCGCGGAGCCGCGCGATGCTACTTCGCCGAGCGCGACCGGCGCGTCGTCGAGCGGCTGAGGCGGAACATAGAAACAATCCAGGCCTCCGAGCGGTGCGTCGTGTGGCAGGGAGACGTAAACATCCGGCTGGCCCGCTGGCTGGCCGAACTGCCGATGAAACTGGACGTCGTATTCGTCGACCCGCCCTACGCGCACGCGAGGCAGTGGTCTTGGAGCGACGTTGAGGAGAACATATTCCGGCCGCTGGCCGGGCATCTAGCCGGCGGCGGCATCGTGGTGCTGCGCGTGCCGGACGACGTCGGCCTGCCGGAGGAGCTGGCCGGCCTGGTCGCACTGCGGCGCCGGCGATACGGAAACATGCATGTTGTGCTTTTAGGGCATCCTGAATAGAGGCTGACAATGGCCAGGTCGCCGTATCTCTATTTCGAGCCGCACCGCATCGCCAGGCTGAAGAACCTGAACCTGCTGGTTCGACAGGCGGTGGAGGGCTTCATATCAGGCCTGCATCGCAGCCCGCACAAGGGCTTCTCGGTCGAGTTCACCGAGCACCGCGAATATTCACCCGGCGACGACCTGAGGCACATGGACTGGATCGCGTGGGGCCGGACCGACCGCTACTACGTCAAGCAGTACGAGCAGGAAACCAATCTGCGTGCGTACATCCTGCTCGACGTCAGCAGGTCGATGGACTACAAACATTCCGGCAGGGCGACGAAGTTCCACTACGGCTGCTTCCTGGCGGCGTGCCTGTCGTACCTCATGTGCCGCCAGCAGGACATGGTCGGAATGATAGCGTTCGACAACGCCGTGCGGTTCCATCTGCCGCCCGGCTCGACGCCGGCCCATCTGGACCGCATCTTCACCAATCTCGAGAAGCTACGCCCGCGGAACCAGACCGCCATCGCCGAAACCTGCCACCAGCTCGCCGAGACCATCGCAAAAAGAGGGCTTGTCATCATCATTTCCGATTTTTACGACGATCCGGCCGAGGTCTCGCGTGCGCTGCAGCACTTCGTGCACAAGAAGCACCAGATAATCGTGTTCCACGTGCTGGACAAGGCCGAGCTGGAGTTTCCGTTCAAGGGCATCGTAGCGCTTAACGACATGGAGACCGGCGAGAAAATGCAGATCGACGCCCGTCAGGTGCGCGGCGCCTACCGCGAAGAAATGCAAACGTTCATCGACCGCTTCCGCAAGGAATGCGGCGACAAGAATATCGAATACGTCCAGGCGACGACCAGCACGCCCTACGACGTGATGCTGATGGAATATCTGGCCCGGCGGAGGACGATGCGGAAATGACGCAGGCGATCGTATTTTCAACACCGCTTCTGCTTGTCGGCCTGGCCGCGGCCGGCATTCCGCCCCTGCTGCACATGCTGTCGAAGGTCCGCGCGAAGGAGCTGGCCTTCCCGACGCTGCGGTTCCTGCGCATGAGCGTCGAGCGGACGGCCCGGCGGCGGAAAATACAGAACCTGCTGCTGATGATGACGCGGTCGCTGCTGCTGGCGGTGCTGGCCATCGCCGTGGCCGAGCCGATAACGCGCGGCAGCGAAAGCTGGCTGGGAGGCGAGCAGCATGCGGCGGTCATCGTGCTGGACAACAGCATGTCGATGTCGGCCCGCTCCGGCGAGGCGACCCGGCTGGCCCTGGCCAAAACCGAGGCAACGGAACTGCTCGGCGGCGACGACAAGCCGAAGCTGGCGGGCGTGATAATCACGAACAGCCCGGACAGCTCGCTGGAAATGACGGCCGGCTTCGAAGACCTGCGCCGGAAAATTCTCCAGGCCCCGCCGACCGGCGGCCAGGCTTCCCTCGACGCCGCAGCCGCACAGGCCATGAACATGCTTCGCGGCGAGCACGTCGGGAAAAAGTCAATTTACATTTTCAGCGACATGCAGCGGTCGAGCTTTCAGCGGCTCGTTGAGTCCGGCGACCTTGCAGAGGACAAGGACGTGTACGTCTTCATAATCGACACGTCCGCCCGCGATACGCGCGACGTCGGCATAAGGAGTCTGAAAATCGGCGGCCAGCCGATTGCGGATTCGCTGCTGACATTCGAAGCTGAACTTGTGAATTCATCACCGACCGACCAGACGGTGGACGTTCTGCTGCGTGCGGACGGCGGCGACGGCGGCGGCGAAAAAATTATCCGGCGGGCGAAGAAGACACTCTCGGCCGCCGGGGGCAAGGGCTCGCGGGCGACGGTGAGTTTCCGGCATCGTTTTTCGGAGAGCGGAACGGCGACCGGCGCGGTGCTGCTTGAAAATTCCGACGCGCTGGCCGACGACAACGTCCGGCGGTTCTGTCTGAATATCGGCGGCCGGGCCGAGGCGATTATAGTGCACGGCGACAGCGATTACGCCGCGACCCGCCCGCTGCGAATCGGCCTGGAGCCGTTCACCGACCCACAGACGCCCTGGCCGATTAACATGCGGACGGCTGCAATCGGCGAACTCGACGCCGCCCGGCTCGCCGGGGCCGACATCGTCTTCCTGTACGACGTGCCGGCGTTCACGGCCGAGCAGGCGAAAGATATCACCGACTTCGCATCCGGCGGCGGGACGGTGGTTTTCTTCCTCGGTCCGGCCGTCGATAAGGAAAACTACAACCAGCGTTTCATGCAGGAAACTACCGAAGGCGGCGGCCTGCTTCCGGGCCGGCTCGTCGGGGCCGTCGGCGAAATAGGGCCGACCGCACCGGCTGCGTCGCTGCAGTGGGTTGACATGGAGCACCCCTATCTGGCGGGCCTGTTCGAGGACATGAACAAGTATCTGCTCGTGCTGACGCAGCGGTACTTCCGGCTGGAGCCTTCGCCGGTCGAGCCGCATGTACTGATGCGACTGGCCAACGGCGACCCACTGCTGCTCGTCAAGGACTTCGGCCGGGGCAGGGTTGTGCTGTGCACGACCGCCATCTCGCAGAACTGGGCGAATCTCAGCGCCGAGGGCGCAGTCGTGATGATGCCCGCGATGCAGCGTGCGGCAATCATGTCGGCCGGCCGAAATGAAGGCGCTAAACAGCTTTCATACCAGGCAGGCGCACAGGTAACGCTGGCGATGAAAACCGGCCTGCCCGACGGCGCGGTGCTTACCGTCACGCTGCCTGAAAACTCCCCCGGCGACAAGCGTGTGCTGCCGGTAGCGATAAAGCAGACCGCCCCTAAGGGACCGGCCGCAGTGTTCACGGACACGCAGACGCCCGGCGAGTACCGTTGGCGCGTCGTCTCGCCGTCGCAGCCTGATAAAATTCTGGACGAGGGCGCGTTCGTGGTGAATCCCAGCGGCGAGGAAGCCGACCTGGCCCAAATGACGCCGAGCGAGCTGCTCACGGCGCTGCATCGGGCGGGCGTGGAGCATGTATACATCGCAGCCAGCTGCGCCGACGCCCATGCCGCAGCCGCGGAAACCGCCCGCGGGCGCAACTGGTGGGACATGCTGCTCGTCGCGGCGTTCCTGGTGCTGGTGGCGGAATCGGTCATCGCAAATCGCCGGCAGGCGTCGTAAAAAATCCGCCACCAAGGGGCATTGTGCCGATATAAAATCTGGCCTATGGGAAAAGCTGCCGCCGACAAATCGACCGCACTGTGGGTGCTCAGGCGTCTGAGGACGGCTGGATTCCAGTCGCTCTTTGCAGGCGGGTGCGTGCGCGACATGCTGCTTGGCGTCCGCTGCAGCGATTACGACATCGCGACCGACGCCGAGCCCGGCCAGGTGAAAAAACTGTTCCGGCGCGTCCTGCTCATCGGCGCGAAGTTCGGCGTGGCGATGGTGATTCACAACGGCAGGAAGGTCGAGGTCACGACTTTCCGCAGCGACCTGTCCTACAGCGACGGCCGCCGGCCCGACGGCGTGCGGTTCAGCTCGCCGCAAGAAGACGCCGAGCGTCGCGACTTCACGATCAACGGCATGTTCTACGACCCGATAGCCGACGAGGTGATAGATTACGTCGGCGGGCGGGCTGATTTGAAAAGCGGCGTCATCCGCACCATAGGCGACCCCGACAGGCGATTCGCCGAAGATTATCTGCGCATGATCCGCGCGGTGCGGTTCGCGACGAGGCTGGGTTTTTCGATAGCGCCCGAGACGGCCGAGGCCGTCCGCAAACACGCCCCGAAAATAACATCCATCAGCGGCGAGCGGATATTCGACGAAATGTCGAAGATGCTCTCGCACAAGTCGGCGGCCCGGTCGCTTGCGCTGCTGGGCGAGCTGGGCCTGGCCGGCAGCATACTGCCGGAACTTTTCCGCACTGAAGGCCAGTGGAAGCGAGCCGAGGCCCGCGCCGAATGCGTCGCCGCGCGGTGCGACATGGTATTGAGCCTCGGAGCGCTGCTTGCCGGGCTGGAGCCGAACGCGATACCGAACATCGTGCGCCGCTGGGGTGCGTCGAACCAGCTGCGGAACTCGCTGAAATTTTTCTCCGCCCACCTGGACGGCTGGCGAAAGGCTGCCGACTGCGCGCTGGCGGATTTCAAGCGGCTGATGGCCAGCCGCGACTTCGACCGGCTGAGGCGGCTGTGGCTGGCCGAGGAAAAACTGCAGACCGGCGGCAGCACGCAGTCCCGCCGCATCGCGAAACGCGCAGCCGGCGTCGACCCGGAAAAAATCACGCCCCGCCCCTTCGTTACCGGCGCCGACCTGTCCCGCATGGGACTTTGCGAAGGGCCGAAGGTCGGCAGGATACTACATGCGGTTTACGAGGCGCAGCTGAACGAGGAAATCTCCTCCCGTTCAAAGGCGATGAAGCTGGCCCGCGAACTGGCGGAAAAATAAAAAACTATCTGGCGGCAAACGGTAACAAATGCCCAGTCTGGCAGCCTTTCAAGGCCGCCAGAATTAATCGTTTCCCGCAGGTGGCGGCCTGGGAAGGCCGCCATTCAGCACGAGTTTCCATTAAAAAACCCCGTCCGATTGAGCGGGGTTTTTTTGACTGTTGCTTTTTGTCCGAATGCCCTGGTTTATCAGCCTTCGTATCTCTTCAGCAGCAGGCAGGCGTTGTGGCCGCCGAAGCCGAAGCTGTTGCTCAGTATGATATCGACTTTCTTTTCCCGCGGCGTGTTGGGAATGTAGTCCAGGTCGCACTCCGCGTCGGGGTTGTCGAGGTTCAGCGTCGCCGGCAGTATATTGGTCTCGAACGTCTTGGCGACGGCGACAAGCTCCACGCCGCCGGATGCGCCCAGCAGGTGGCCTGTAGAACTCTTGGTCGAGGAAACCATCAGGCCGTTCTTTGCGTAATCACCGAAGACTTTCTTGATGGCCCTTGTCTCGCCGATATCGCCGAGCTGCGTGCTGGTTCCGTGCGTATTGATGTAATCGACGTCTTCCGGATTGACCTTTCCGTCGGCCAGTGCGCGTTTCATTGCGAGGGCCGCGCCGCTGCCTTCAGGCTCCGGCGCAGTGATGTGATACCCGTCGCAGCTGGCGCCGAAGCCGATAAGCTCGCAGTAAATTTTTGCGCCGCGTGCGAGTGCATGCTGAAGCTCTTCGATGACCACCACGCCGGCGCCCTCGGCGAGCAGGAAGCCGTCGCGGTCCCTGTCGAACGGTCTGCTGGCGTGCTCCGGGTCGTCGTTGCGAGTGGAAAGTCCCTTGAGGGCACAGAAGCTGCCAAGCCCCAGCGGGGTAAGGGCTGCCTCGCTGCCGCCGGTAAGCATCATGTCGGCCTCGCCGCGGGTAATCACACGGAACGCCTCGCCGATGGAATTGGCCGCCGACGCACAGGCAGTGACTATCGAGCAGTTCGGGCCGCGAAGACCCCAGATAATCGCAATGTTGCCGCTGCCGGCATTGGACATAAGCTTGGGAACGGTGAACGGGCTTACCTTGCTGGCGCCCTTGTTCAGCATGCGGAGATGCTGGACTTCCAGCTCCTCCAGCCCGCCGATGCCGCTGCCGACGAACACGCCCACCCGGTCGATGTTCTCTTTGGAGAAATCCAGGCCGCTGTCGCGAACCGCCTGGATTGCGGACGCCACTGCAAACTGGCAGAACCGGTCCATGCGCTTCGATTCGCGGGGATCTAACATATCCGCAGGCACACCGTCCCAGTTATCGACCTGCCCGCCTATCTGTGAGGCGTACGGGCTGGGGTCGAAGCGCGTAATGCGGCTGATGCCGCTCTTGCAGGCTATAAGGTCCCGCCAGAAATCATTAACGTTATGGGCGAGCGGGTTTACCGTGCCCAGCCCCGTTAATACTACACGACGTTCGGCCATCACAGGAGATTCCCTTCGACGTAGCCTAGGCGATGCGGCATCGTCGTTGCGGCCCGCCCGGGGGCGAGTCGTGCGGCGGGCAACTAATCCGGAACCCGCCGCTCACGACGCCTGTCCGACAAGCCTTAGGCCTTGTTGGTGTGTTCCTTGATGTAATCGATAGCCTGGCCGACGGTTTGAATCTTTTCGGCTTCCTCGTCGGGAATGCTCAGTTCGAATTCGTCTTCGAATTCCATGACCAACTCGACCGTGTCGAGCGAATCGGCGTTCAGGTCATTGACAAATGAGGTTTCGCGTGTGATTTCGCTCTTGTCGACACCCATCTGCTCAGCCACGATCTCGATTACTTTTACTTCTGTTTCGTCAGGCACTGTACTTGCCTCCCTGAAAAGGTACTTAATGTTTAACGTTTCTAACTTTTAACTAACCACTTAACATCCCTGCCGATTGGCCGCGGTACTATAGCTTGGCCCAAACGGTCATGCAATACTAACCGTAAAGAATCTCGACCGGTTGCCTCTTATGTGTGCATGCCGCCGTCGACGCTGATGACCTGGCCGGTAATGTAGCTCGACGCATCCGAAGCCAGGAAACCCACCGCCTTGGCGATATCTGCAGGCTTCCCAAAGCGTTGCATCGGTATCTGCGCCAAGGCCATGTCCTTGGCTTCCTGGGGCAGAACGTCGGTCATCTCGGTCTGGATGAAGCCCGGCGCCACGGCGTTTACGCGAACGTTTCGCTTTGCGAGTTCTTTGGCGGCCGATTTTGTCAGGCCCAGCATGCCGGCCTTGCTGGCGGCATAATTGGCCTGTCCGCGGTTGCCTTCCAGCCCGCTGTAGCTGGACATGTTGATAATCGACCCGCTGCGTTTGCGCATCATTATCTTGCCGGCCGCCCGCGTGCCTATAAACGCGCTCTTGAGGTTGACCTTCATGACAAGGTCCCAGTCTTCGTCTGTGAGCATAAGCACGATATTGTCGCGCGTAATGCCTGCGTTGTTAACCAGCACGTCGAGCCGGCCGTATTTCTCAGCCGTATCATCGACTACCTTCGTGAACGCCTCGCTGTCGGTCACGTCGCAGACAGCCGTCACAAGCTTATCGCCCGGATTTCCCAGTTTTCCCGGAATATCAGCCAGAAGGTCCGCCTTGAGGTCCACAGCAACTACCGTCATACCCATGCCGAGCAGTTCGCGGACGATCTCAAGCCCTATTCCGCGCGCGCCGCCCGTAACAATCGCCACTTTTTCGTTGTCAGCCATGACTCTCCTCGAACGTTATGCTTCCGCAAGTTTCTCAAGTGACTCGCGGGAATTCAAGCTGGTAAAATCGGCTTTGCGGTGAATTCGCCGCATAAGCCCGGCCAGGACGTTTCCCGGCCCGATTTCATAAAACTGCTCGGCCCCCTGTGCAAGCAGATATTCCATCGACTGCTGCCAGCGGACCGGCGATGTAAGCTGTGCCAGGAGCTTTTCCCTTATTTCCGAAGCGCCGGCGTAAGGTTTTGCGTCCACGTTTGCAATCACGCAGGTTTTCGGCTCGGTGAAATTCGCGCCGGCCAGCGTTTTGGCGAACTGCTCGGCCGCGGGCGCCATTATCTCGCTGTGGAACGCGCCGGCCACCTGAAGCGGCACGGCGCCGCGGGCGCCGAAGTGTTCCGCCATTTCCGCGGCCCGCTGGCAGGCCTCGGCCTCGCCGGAGAGCACTATCTGGCCGGGACAGTTGAAGTTCGCGCAGCTGAGTATCTGGCCCTGGGCGGCGGCGGCGGCAAGTTCGCGGGCCTTTTCCTCGTCCAGGCCGATGATGCTAACCATTCCGGACGGGACGGCCGTTGCGGCCTGCTGCATCAGCTCGCCGCGGCGGGCGACGAGCTTCACGCCCGTTTCGAAATCCATCGCGCCGGCGGCATAAAGCGCCGTGTACTCGCCCAGCGAAAGCCCGGCCATGAAGCCGACGCCTTCGGCGAAGCCCGGGGCGCCGCCGGCACAGGCGAGTATGGCAGCCGACACGGTGAAGATGGCCGGCTGGGCGATGTCCGTGCGGGAAAGCTCCTCGATCGGACCGTCGAAGCAGAGTTTTTTCACGGGCAGGCCGGTGGCGGCCTCCGCGCGGTCGAAATACTCGCCGGCGGCGGGGAAGGCTGCGCATATATCCCTGCCCATGTCGACGTGCTGTGCGCCTTGTCCGGGAAACAGGTAAGCTTTTTTCATTGTATTTCTCAGAATTTCACTACCGAACCGGCCCAGGTCAGGCCGGCGCCGAAGGCGATGAGCATGATGGTCGAGCCGGGTCTGACAAGTCCTTTTTCTCTCGCCTCGGCCAGCGCCAGCGGAATCGACGCCGCTGACGTGTTGCCGTATTTCTCGATGTTCATGTAAATCTTCTCGAGCGGGAAGTTATATTTCTCCGCCGCCGAGGTGATGATTCGCACGTTGACCTGATGTGGAACAACCAGGTCTACGTCATCCGGCGTCAGGCCGCACTTCTCCATGCAGTCGCCGAGCAGCCACTGCATTTTATCGACCGCGAACTTGTACACGTCGCGGCCTCGCATTTTAACAAAGTGCTGACCCTGTTCTACGGTTTCTTTCGAAGCGGGGTATCTCGACCCGCCGGCAGGCACGTGAATGTAATCCCACCCGCCGCCGTCGGCGTGAAGCACGTTATAAAGAACGCCCTTGTCTTTCTCGGCGGTCGGTTCGAGGACGACCGCGCCGGCTGCGTCGCCGAAGAGTATGCAGCTGCCCCTGTCGGCGTAGTCGCTCACGCGTGAAAGCGTGTCGGCGCCGATGACCAAGACTTTTTTGTACATTCCGGTCGCTATGAACTGGCTGCCGACGGCCAGTCCATAAATAAAGCCGCTGCACGCGGCTGACAGGTCGAAACAGGCGACATCGGTGGCGCCTATGGCTTCCTGCACGAAACACGCGGTGGCCGGAAACATTATTTCCGGCGTCACCGTCGAGCAGATAATCAAATCGAGGTCCGTCGCCCGGACGTCTGCGTCGGCGAGGGCTTTTTGGGCGGCCTGGATGGCGAGTGTCGCCGTGGTTTCTCCGTCGGAAACGATGCGGCGCTCTTTTATCCCGGTTCGCTTGGTGATCCATTCGTCGGACGTATCGAGAATTTTCTCGAAATCCGCGTTGGTCATAACCTTATCCGGGACTGCCGCCCCAAAACCTGTAATCGCCGCACGGAGGTCGCCAACCATGAACAGTCCTTCTAGTTCGCGAGCAGCTTGGTTATCTGCTCGTTGACATGATGTTTGGAAAATTCCTTGGTTACCCGCACGGCGTTCATTATGCCCTTATAGCTGCTGGCGCCGTGGCAGATAATGCAGATGCCGTCGACGCCCAGCAGAGGGGCGCCGCCGTATTCATTGAAGTCGAATTTTTTCTTTATGGCGCCGGCGGCCTGCTTTATCTCGACCGCCGCATCGGGCATGATCGCGACAAGCTCCTGGAGGAACGACATGATAACGCCCTCGGCCATCCCTTCCATAAGCTTCAGCACGACGTTGCCGACGAAACCGTCGCATATCATCACGTCGCACGCACCGCTGAACAGGTCGCGCCCTTCGACGTTGCCGATGAAGTTTATGCCCGGGTCATTCTTCATGAGATTGCGGGTCTTTTTCACCAGTTCGTTGCCCTTGGCGTCTTCTTCGCCGACGCTCAGCAGGCCGACTCGCGGATTTTCGACGCCGCAGATGGCGTTGAGATAAACCGACGCCATGACGCCGTACTGGTGCAGGTGCTGGGGGCGGCAGCTTACGTTGGCGCCGACGTCGCAGACGGCTACAGGACCGTAATAGGTGGGAGTCACTATGCCTATGCCCGGACGGATAACGCCTTCCAGGCGGCGAAGTTTCATCTGGGCTGCAGCAACGAATGCGCCGGTGTTGCCCGCGGATATGCAGGCGTCCAGCCTGCCGTCAGCGTGAAGCTGAGTCATCACCAGGAGCGAACTGTCAGGCTTGGTGCGAAGCGCCTCGACGGGCTTTTCGTTCATGCCGATGGCCTGCGAGGCGTGGTGGATTTCAATATGGTCCTGCCAGCCCTTGGCGTCACCGATCTGTTCGAGGATGGCAGCCTTGTCGCCGACAAGTATAATTTTGTCGTCGGCTGAAAGCAGTGCGCATGCTTCAAGAGCGCCCTTCACTTCCTCAACGGGCGCTCGGTCGCCTCCCATGGCGTCGATGCCTATGCGCATCGATTAACTCTCCTTGTCGATTTCCAGACTCAGACCAGGTCTGACATAACCGCAGTTGTCGCATGCCGCGTGGGGCAACTTCGGCGAGTTGCAGCGCGGGCAATCAACGTACCCGACGGGACGTTTGGCATGATGGCTGCGCCTGTTGCGCGTCTTGGAACGACTTAATTTTTGAACCGGTAACATCTTTTATTTTCCTGTAGTTAAAGTTGCTTTCCGCAACCCAAAACGCCGTCCCTTAGGGACAAAATCGCTTCGACATCCAACGTTTTGTGTGCCGGAAACTAGAAACATAAGCCTTTTTTGTCAAGAAAAATCACGCATCCCGCGCCTCGGAGGGGGATTGTGTTATAGTTTACTTCGGGCGTAATCGGCCGCAGCCGCCAGGGCTTCGTCAAGCTTCGACGGGTCTTTTCCGCCCGCCTGGGCCATGTTGTCACGCCCGCCGCCACCGCCGCCGACTATGGGGGCGACCTCCTTAACCCATTGTCCCGCCTTGAGTTGACCGGCTTTCACGGCCTCGTCGCTGACCATCGCCACGAGCATTACCTTGCCCTGACATACCCCGCCGATGAACAGCGCTGCGGCGCCTTTCTGCCTCTGCTGGTCGCAGAGGTTACGCATGGCGGCTGCGTCGGCCTCGTCCAGCCGGGCGACAAGAACTTTGCCCTGTGGGCAGTCCATTTCCGCCAGCGGCTGGAAACCGCCTGCCGACGCGGGAGCCGACGATTTGCCCTTGCGAAGCTGCTTGATTTCCTTCTGCATGGCGATGACACGGTCCGCAAGCTCTTCTGCCGGCACGCGAAGGGCCGCAGTCATGCCCTTTATCGTGGCGTCCATCTGCGCGACATGTCTGACCGCTTCGCGCCCGGTGACAGCTGTGATTCTTCTCACACCCTTTGCGATGGACTCTTCGGAAATAATCTTGAACAGCCCCACCTGCCCGGACCGCTGCAGGTGCGTGCCGCCGCAAAACTCGACCGCGGCAGTCTCGCCGGCGCCTGTCGATACCACGCGGACCGGGTCGGGATACTTTTCGCCGAAGACCGCGCGGACGCCGGGAATTTTCTTCGCGTCGGCCAGCGGGCGGGTTTCGACCTTCACCTGCTCGTCGGCGAGAACTCGCTCATTCACCAGCCGCTCCACCTCGGCGAGCTGCTCCGGCGTGACGGCCTTGTTGTGCGTGAAGTCGAACCGCAGGCGGTCCGGCGAGACGATGCTGCCGGCCTGATTTATGTGATCGCCCAGGACGCGGCGAAGCGCCCAGTTCAGCAGGTGCGTCGCGGTGTGGTTGCGCATCGTGTCCATCCTGTGCGGGCTGACCTCGGCGGTCACTTTCTGCCCGGCCGTTATCGTGCCGCCGGCGACCAAGCCGATGTGCAGAACCGAAGTCCCGGCAAGCTGCGTGTCGCTCACCGCGAACTGACCGCCGGAAGCAGTGAGATGCCCGGTGTCGCCGACCTGCCCGCCCTGCTCGGCGTAGAAGTTCGTTCTGTCGAGCACGACGGCGGCCTCGTCGCCGGCCTTAAGCTCGCCGGTGGTTATGAATTTGCCTTCCTGCACCCAGCCGAGCACGGTGGCTTCTATCGGGTGGCAGTTGTACTTGGCCGAGCTGTCGGTGGCCGGCAGGTCGGGAATGTCGACGGCCTTGAACGCCCCGGCTGCGCTGGAAAGCTCGCGGTGGGCGGCCATCGCCTCGTTGTAGCCGTCGAGGTCGACTTCCAGCCCTCTCTCGGAGGCCATTATCTGCGTAAGGTCAACCGGGAAGCCGTACGTCGCGTACAGGTCGAACGCCACGTCGCCGGGCAGTTTCTTTTTGCCGGCGGCGGCTAGTTTCTCGGCCTGCTTGTCGAACAGGTCTATGCCGCGGTCGAGCGTCTTGCCGAAGCTTTCTTCCTCGGCTGCGATTGTCTCGATTACGTATTGTTTGCGTTCCTTCAACTCGCCGAAGAATCCGCCCATCACGTCCACGACGGTATCGACGAGTTTCACGAGGAACGGACCTTCGATGTTCAGGTACTGCCGGCCGTAGCGGGCTGCACGGCGCAGGATGCGCCGCAGCACGTAGCCGCGGCCCTCGTTGGATGGTATCACGCCGTCGGTAATCGCGAACGTCAGCGAGCGGGCGTGGTCGGCGATGACGCGGCAGGCGACGTC
>CAZVYJ010000007.1:1672-65257 GCA_964631565.1 uncultured Planctomycetaceae bacterium | reverse complement strand
ATGTGTATTTCGCTGCACGGGCCGCACGGGCCGGTCTCGCCCATTTCCCAGAAGTTGTCCTTGCGGCTGCCGGCGTGGACGCGCTCCGCCGGCAGGTGCTTCAGCCACAGGTCGCGGGCCTCGGTGTCGGGCCTGAGGCCCTCTTCCTCGCTGCCGGCGAAATATGTCGCGTGCAGGCGGTCGGCCGGCAGATGCCAGACCTTCGTCAGCAGTTCCCACGCCCAGTCGATGGCTTCGGCCTTGAAGTAGTCGCCGAAGCTCCAGTTGCCGAGCATCTCGAAAAACGTGTGGTGGTAGCAGTCGTGGCCGACGTCTTCAAGGTCGTTGTGCTTGCCGCCGGCGCGGATGCACTTCTGCGTGTTGACCGCCCGGACGTAGTCGCGCTTCTCCCGCCCGAGGAAGATGTCCTTGAACTGGTTCATGCCGGCGTTGGTGAAAAGCAGCGTCGGGTCTTCGGCCGGCAGCAGCGCGCTGGACGGCACGAACGTGTGGCCGCGATTCTCGAAAAACTCGATGTACTCTCGCCGGATGTCTTCGCAGGTTTTCTTCATGTTTTTTATTCTAAGCGGTCTTACGTAAGTTTGTTTCCAGTCCGGCGGCCTTTCAAGGCCGCCGGAGTTGCAGAAAACGACGTTTGCGTGGCAGCCTGGGAAGGCCGCCACGCTACAGATTTATGTAAGACCGCTTAGTTCCACTTTTAAGATGCAGGCGTACCTTCGCCGTGCATGATTCGCAGTCCCTAAGGGACTGCATAAAGGGAGCTATTCTAGCCCCACAGCGGCATTTCGCCAAGGCAGATTTGGAACGGAACGGCAACAAGAGGATAAACTACGGCTCCGCCTTCTTCTGCTCGCTTCGGATCTTCCTGATTTCGGCATAGCCTTCGATCGTCCTGCGCATCGTCTGAAGGAGCTTATCGGCCAGGGCTCGCTGTTTTTCGAGTTTCTCCGCTTCGCCGGAGGTCGGAGAGCCGTTGCCGGCAGTTTCGGCCAACAAATCCGGTTTCATGTACCTTTCGGCAAGCCTGTCGGCCATCCATTCGACCGCCAGTTCGAGCGAGTCGTAAGTCGGATCTGAATTGTATCTCTCGGCGACTTTATCCGGCGGGATTTCGGTGTCCGACCATGAATATTCATGCGGAGCTGTCTGCACCAGCGTGTATGGTTTCACCTGGGAGAGCGTTTGGCTTAGCGTGATAATCATCTGTTCTTGCGATTCGCCGTTTTCGCACTGATACTTCTCCGGCTGCAGTGGAGACGATATGCCGACGTCCACATACATGATAATCGCCGGATATTCCTTGACGTCCTTTGCAACTTTCGCGCCGACGAAAGGAATATAGAACGCCATGGTGGAAGCGATATTATTCAGGTCCCTCTCGTTACATTCGCCGCTGATGTTTACGTCTGGCTCGGAGTTGGCGGGCTTCAGTGTGACTTCGATCCAACCGGATGCGGCTTTGGGCTTGCCGGGCTCCGTAGGGGCCTGCGACTGGTCTTCGGAACTGCAGCCGGCTGCGATAAACATCAGCAGGCCGATGAAAATAAATAAAGCTCGAAGGATGTGACTTCTTTCACCCATATCGAATCTCCCCATAAAGGCTGGCTAATTTTACGTTTCCTCAAACTCTTCTTCGAGCGACTTGAGCGCACGGCGGTTGCTGAGTTTGGCGATGCTGCCCATGCGGTCCACCAGCAGGCGGCCGCTGAGGTGGTCGCTCTCGTGCTGGAAGATTCGCGCGACAAGCTCCTCGCCTGTTTCCTCGAAGCTGGCGCCGTTGAGGTCGGTCGCGGCGATTGTCGCCTTGTTGGCGCGCTTGACCTTGCAGCTTATCCCCGGGAAGCTCAGGCAGCCCTCGTCGCCGTCCTGCACGCCGTCAAGCGAGACGATCTCGGGATTTATGTAAACCCGCCGGTCGTCCGGGCTGAACGAAGGCGACGCGACGAACAGCCGCACGGTCACCCCAACCTGCGGGGCGGCCAGCCCGACGCCGCGGCAGGCGAACATCAGCTCGAACATCTTGTTGACGAGTTTTGCGACGGCCGGGTCGGTCGGGTCGTCCACGGGCGTGCAGTCCTCGCGCAGCCGCGGGTCGGGGTAGTGGATGACCTTCAGCGATTTGATGTCCGCCTGGTTGATTTTTTCGTTGCCGCTCATGAAACACATCTTAGCGTTTTTGGCCGAAGCGGGGCAAGCTTGACCTTTGACATTCCGGCACTGCAGTACGTAAAATGCCGCTTAAACAACATAACGCAGGGCTTTTCACGAAGGTTGCCCCCGACCAGGCAGGCTCCGTAAAAGGCCCTCCGCAGGAGACCACTGTGGAAGAACAGGCCCTAAAAGACTGTCAGGAGCTTATAGGCTACACGTTCAGGGATCCCTCTTTGCTCGCCAAGGCGCTTACCCACTCTTCGGTGGCCGCTACACGCGTCGAGAGCAACGAGCGGCTGGAGTTTCTCGGCGACGCCGTGCTGGGGCTAAGCGTATGCGCGGAGCTGTACAACCAGTACGACGATTTACTTGAAGGCGAGATGACGAGCATAAAGTCGGCTGTCGTGTCGCGGCTGACCTGCGCGAAGATTACCCGCAAATTGGATATCGGCAGGTTGCTTTCCACGGGCAAAGGCGTTCCGACACCCGTCGGGCTGCCCGGTTCGGTGGCGGCGGCGGTGTTCGAGGCGATTATCGGCGCGATATACATCGACGGCGGATTCGAGCCGGCCCGCAAATTCGTGCTCCAGCACACGCGCCCGTTCATCGACGAGGCCATCGAAAACGAGCACCGCAGCAATTACAAGTCGCTGCTGCAGCAGTATGTCCAGCGGAAGCACCAGACGACGCCGGAATATATTTACCTTGACGAAAAAGGCCCGGACCACGACAAATGCTTCGAGGTTTCTGTGGGCATCGAGGGCAGGCAGTTCCCCAGCGCGTGGGGCAAAAGCAAGAAAGAGGCCGAGCAACAGGCGGCCATGAAAGCCCTTATCGAACTTGGCCTGATAAACCACAACAAGAAATAACCGGGCGGGAAAGTTATCCACCGGTTATCCACAGGCGACCGGCGAGAGATTGTTACAAAAAAACTTACAAAAACTTAAAAACACCTTACAAAAATGTATCGTAATTCCTTGAGGTTTGCCGATAGCAACTTTAGAGTATGGAAGCTTTCTCTTCAAAGCTGTGTATCTTTTAACCTTATCGACCTGTCAGGGGCAAAGCCCATGGCCAGATCACGGACGATCAAAACATTGGCTGTACTCGTTGGCGCGATGACGTTCGGCGCGTTCGCGCTATTGGTGTTTCAACCCGATCCCATCAAATCGCCTATCAAGAGCCTCGCTGCGCTGATGTCGCCGTCGCAGACGCCGGAGAGCTTCGTCAGGCAGACCGACACTCCGATACAGGCGCTCAAGTGGTCGAACATCATCATTCACTCGTCGGCCACCGCCAGGGATATCGAAGACAACTGCCATTTCATCCTGATGTACGACAACGACGGCGAGAAAGTGAACATCGCCGCGACGGAACTCTGGAAAAAGCAGCTTGAAGGCAACCACATAGAGGTGCCCGGCTTCAACTACAACGCCACCAGCATAGGCATCTGCCTGCGCGGCGACTTCGCGCACAGCTCGCCGAGCAAGGAAATGTACAATACCCTGCTCAAGCTCGTATGGCAGCTGCAGCGCGAGTGCGATATCTCCGGCGACCACGTCTATCTCTACAGCGACCTGGTTCTCGGCAGCGATTCGCCCGGACAGATGTTCCCCAAGAGAGCATTCGATCACGCGCTGCTGCGTCCCGGCCGGTAAAGCCGGTTAAAAAACCGCCGCTCAAACAAAGTCACGCCGCACTATTCCGCCACGATGCCGTCGATATAAATCGTGAACGCTTCCTGCGGATGGTCGGAGTAGGTAGCCCCCACGCCGATGCTCTCGATGGCTGACAGCGAAACGTCGCCCTCGGTTTCCCTGCTCCATATTCCCTCGCCGGCCAGATCGACCGAAATCAGCCGCCACGACCACCGCGCCTCGCTCAGCGCGTTATCCCAGAACATCAGCCTGCCGCGCGGCGTGAGCCTGATGAGGCCGTCTTTGCCGCGGAGCGTAACAACCGGGTACAGGCCGCGGAAGCCGCGCGGACCGTCAAGCTCGGTCTTAACCCACATCAGCAGCCGCTTCCTGCCGCTCAGGTCCCACGTGCCGCCGGCGGCGTCCTTGCGATATCGCAGCTCAACCTCGCCGCCCATGTACGGCTCGACGCGCGCCTTGACGCCCACCGAGCCGCAGACGCCCTCACAGTCGCTGATGGCGACGCGGGTTTCCGCACCGCAGACGGCCTGCCACGCTGCCGCCCCGCTCTCGGTGCCGATTTCCTCGCCTGCCGGCACGACGTACAGGTCATGCCACGCCAAACCCGCCACGCCGCCGTCGCTGACGGTGAGCGATATTCGGTAGTAGCCCGGCTCGTCGAACCTGCGGGTCTGCCTGGGGCCTTCGGCCGCCTGGCCGCCGAGGTTCCACTCGTACCTGAGCTTTCCGCCGGACGGGTCGCCGCCGGCCGATGCGTCGAACGTCACTTCGTCGCCGACTTTCGCGGTCGTCGGGGCGGCGATTTTCGCGACCGGCGGCGCCGCCTCATCGAGGGGCTTTTCAAGCAGAGTAAGCTGCGTCACGTCGTCGAAGAAATAATCCTGCCCGTTGCCGCTGCATTCGTTTCCGCTGACGAACATCATGTCAACGAACTGTGCATGCACGCCCCAGCGGTTGTTTTCGAGTCGGTTGCCCTGGATGACGTAGTGGCTGGTCCGCCATTTCGCGCCGCGTTCCTTCAGGTCGCCGCGTATGGCGATGCCCGGCCCGTTGTTGTCGTGGCAGTAGTTGCCGATGAGCGTCGAATGATACGACGAGCCGCTCACCATAGTTATCCCGGCGAAGTCAAACAGCGGTTCCGGCGCGTTGTGGTTGCCTTCTGGCCGGCCATTCCAGCCGGCTTCGTTCTCGATGAGCACGCTGCGGTCCGCCCCGGCCAGCCAGAAGCCGTAGCTGCCGTGGTTGGCCTTGTTGCGGATGAACGTGTTGCCCGGGCAGAGGCACTCGAAGCAGTTGTTGTTTGCGTATGATGCGTCGTTTTCGATGAACACGTTGCCCGTGCACACGCGGTCGTTGTATACGCGGATGTACATGCCGTCGCCGCCGTAGGTCATGTCGTTGCGGAGAAAAACGTTGTCGTTCGACGCGCATTCGATCATCACGCCGGCCGAATCGCGGGCGTGTTTCTCGCCCGGCCGCAGGCGGATACCGTATGAAAAATTATTGTCGGTCACCTTGTTCCTGCTGCATCCCCAGAAAACCAGGGCCGAGTTGCTGCAGTGGCCGAAGTCGTTCCTGTCTATCTCGTTGTCGTCGCACCATGACATGTCGAGGGCGTTCCAGACGCGGTTTGCGACGTTGCGGCGGATGACGCTCTTGTGAACGTCCGTCAGCACGATGCCGCCCTGCCGGCCGTTTCTTCCCCAGCCCCACTCCGGGTCGGTGTAATTGTCGGACAGGTAATTGTCCTCGATAACCCAGCCGCCGGCGTTGCTGACGGAAATGGCGACGGCGAAGCCGCGAACCTTTATGTTGCGGATTGTGACGTTCGAGACGCCGTCGGCCTTGATGCCGATGCCGACATACGTGTCCGGCTTTGAGGGGTCAACGCCGGGGCCTTGTATCGTCGCGCCGTTGCCGTCGAGTGTGACGCCGTCGGCGGCGATGATAATCGGCTGCGTGATTGTGGCGTATTTTTCGAGAACGGTGTCGGCCGTTATTGTCAGCGGCGCAGCGCTGGCAGCCGGCTGGGCCGGTTCGACCGGTTCGACTACGGCGGGCCGACAGCCGGCAACGCCCAGCAGAAGTAAGGTTATTACCGTAACAACTGTCATCTCAGGGAGATACGGTGCGTTAACAAATGACATCCGGGTGGTTCCTTTTATCGCGACATCCGCCCTTGCGGCGGTTTTGATTTTGTCTTAACTGCCTGATTCCAGTATCTGCATCTCAACGCCAGTCAGATACAACCCGGCCGAAAGCAAATCGGTTCGCAATTTCTGCAGTCAGAATTCATCTCAGAACTAACGCACAGACCGGCTGGAACATTTCATAAAATCTATGGGCTTACGCGGAAACAAGATTATGCGCAGTGTTTCGCCACACAGAGCACCAGCAGGCCGTTGACGCCGCCGCAGACACGCCGGCTGCCGGGATGCCCGATACGGTTACGGCTCTTCGCCCGGCTTCTGATCCAGTCTTTTGCCGCAGTGAGGGCAACAGCTGAGGCCCTTTTTGGCTTTCTGTATTCTTTCAACAAAGCCGGCGCCGAGAATGCCTGTCGGCAGCGCAAACATGCCTATGCCGAGAATCGCGATTATGGACCCCATCATTTTCCCTATGGGAGTAACCGGATATATGTCGCCGTAGCCGACAGTCGTAAGCGTGATTACCGCCCACCACAGTGTAGTCGGGATATCGGGGAACACTTCCGGCTGGGCGTCGTGCTCGCAGTAATACATAACCGAGCCGGAGAAAAGCAGAAGCATCAGCATCATGAAGGTGGTGAGAATCAGCTCTTCCTTCTTGTCGCGAAGAACGTCCGCGATAACCTGCAAGGAACTGTAATAGTGCCCGATTTTGACTATTCTGATAATACGAAGCAGCCGCAGCATTCGGAGGAACCTCGCATCCATGCTGACGAACGGAAGGTAAAAAGGCAGAATCGAAGCCAGGTCCACCAGCGTCATGGGGCGAAGGGCGAACCTGATCCGGCCGACAATCGGCCCGGCGTATTTTTCACTCGCGGTGCAGGCCCACATCCGGACTATATATTCCACAGTGAAGACGGCCACCGAGAGCAACTCGAACCAGTCCAGGAAAACGCCCCACTGGCGATATACCGAATCTACGGTTCCGATAATCGCGGCCAGCACGTTCAGAAAGATGAGGCTCAACATGAATATGTTGAAGGTTCTGCCGGCCTTATCGCCCGCCCTTGACGCCTCGAGAAACTCCCATGTTTTTTTGTGCAGGTTTTTCATCGCCGTTTCCCTTGTTTCCATCGCACGGCATTGTGCTTCCAATATTAAAAATACGCCACAGCTCGATCATTCGTGGGATGGCTCAGTAGCCGTCACCCGGCGAATGACGCCGGGCATGGTCAGGCCCTGAACGATAATCGAGAATGCCACCACTGCATAAGTGGCTACGATAATGGCGCCGCGAGTGCGGATCTCATGCGGGACTGAAAGCGCCATAGCCAGCGGCAGCGCGCCGCGCAATCCGCCCCAGACCAGAATACTCAGCGAGCCTCGATGCAGTCGTTCCCACGGGCGCATCGCGACCGCGGGAGCGGCGACGCTGAGGAATCGGCCCAGGAGCACGACCACTACGCATGACAGGCCGAGAATGATTCCGTTTAAATTCCAGAAAGGCTCAATTTTGACTACGACCAACTCAAGCCCGACGAGCAGAAAGACCAGGGAGTTGCCGATTTCGTCGATAATCGTCCAGAACACGCCCAGGTGCAGCCCGACGTCGGGAGACAGTGATGAAAGTTCTTCGCCGACCATGACGCCGGCCACGACCATGGCGATAGCGCCGCTGCAATGCAGATTGTTCGCAAGTGTGTAGCCGCCTCCCGCCAACGCCAGCGTAATCAGCACCGCCAGTTCCGAGCTTTGCGACTTTCGCACAAACCTGCGAACCAGCCATCCGTAAAGAATGCCTATCACCAGGCCGCCGCCTGCCATGAGGACAAAATTGCCGCCGACTGACAATGCCGTCACGTTCTGGCCCTGGTGAGCCGCGAGCACGGTCATGAAGAGCACGACGCCGACGCCGTCGTTGAAAAGACTTTCACCGCATACGATGGTGGTAATCTGTTTGGGAGCGCCGACTTTCTGCATGATGGCCAGAACGGCGATAGGGTCGGTCGGGCTGATCAGCGCGCCGAAGAGCAGGCATTCCGTGAACTCCAGTTGAATGCCGCGCCACAGGCAGACTGTCCAGAGAACGCCGCCGACCACAAAGGCGGTTATCAGCACGCCTGCCAGTGCGAAGATGGTGATGGTCCCTTTTTCCTTCAGCAGGTCTGACTTGCTGACATGAATAGCGCCGGCGAAAAGCAGGAACCCCAGAAGGAAATCCAGGATGAACTGGTTGAACTTGAACTGTACCATGGTATTAATCAGCTGGCGTCCTATCGGCAGGCCGAGGGACTGTCCGATCATCGATATGGCTGAAACAACCAGTCCGCCAAGCAGAAGGCCGATGGTCGGATGCAGCCGCAGCACCCGGTTGTTGACATAAAGAATCACAGCCATGAGCACTATTAGCCCTGCAGACTCCTGAGAGATGGTTGTCATAGATTTGTCCTCAATCGCTTTCGGTTTTGTTCTGGTTTTGCAGCTTATTTTTGTGTGTCTCGCTTCGGGGAGCGGCCGGAGCGGTCATCTTTTCCGCTTCGACAATCCACCCGCCTCCCATCGCCCTGTAAATTTCGACCAGGGAGATGAGAGCCGCTGCATGTGTCTGGGTTTCATTCAGCTCCGCCTGGAATCGCTGCTGATCGGCGTCGAGCACTGTCAGATACGGCGTGTAACCGCCGTTGTATTGAAGCCACGCAAGGCGACTGTACTCGGTTAATGAGGCGACCTGCCGCTGCTGACTCGCCAGCTGCTCAAAAAGCTTCTGGTGCGAAACAAGGGAGTTTTCAACGTCGGCGAAAGCATTCTGAATCGCCTGGCGATAGGCGAAAAGCGCCGCCTGCTGATCGGCCTCGGCCTGTTTGACCTGTCCCGCGATTGCTCCGGCGGTGAAGATCGGGCCGGTCACGGATCCCGCGAAGTTCCACATATGGCTGGGCCCGCGGAAGAGATCGTCCAGCTCGATGCTGGCTGTTCCGAAGGACCCGGTCAGCGAAATGGTCGGGAAGTATAACGCCTTCGCCGCACCGATGAGCGCATTTGCCGCGATCAGGTTTTCCTCCGCCTGGCGGATGTCGGGCCGCCGCTGGAGCAGCTCGGACGGCAGGCCGGCGGGAATCACCGGCGCTGCCAGCGTGCCGATGGCTTTGCCTCGCGATATCGGGCCGGGGTTGCGACCCAGCAGAATCGACAGGGCGTTTTCGGTCTGAACGATCTGGTTTTGTATCTGAGGGATGATCGCGGCCGCCGTTTCATATTGCGACCGCGCCTGCTCGACAATCATCTGGTCCACCTGGCCGTGCCTGAACTGCAGTTCGAAGAGCTTGAGAGCCTGGTCATACGCCTTGGCTGTACGATTGGCTATTACAAGCTGTTCGTCGAAAGCTCGCAGTTGGATATACGAGCTGGCTACCTCCGACACGAGAGACAGAATAATGCCCTGGCGTGCCTCCTCGGAGGCCAGCAGGCTTGCCTGCGCCGACTCGCTGAGTCGCCGGATCCGACCCCACAGATCGATGGACCACGATGCCTGGCCGAGCACCTCGAAGCTGCTGTAAGGGTTCTTCAGCGGTACGGAGATGTTATTTTCGGAAATTCGCTGGCGTGCGCCTTCGCCGGAGTAATCAAGCTGCGGAAACAGCGCCGAGCGGGTTGTCTGGAGCACGCCGGCCGCCTTCTGTACGCGAGCGGCGGCGATTTTTACATCCCAGTTGGCCGCCAGCGCCTCGGTAATCAGTTGATCAAGGACGGGATCATTAAACTGTTTCCACCACGCCAGGTTTGCTGCATCGCGGGCTTCATCCGGCTCGTAGCGATAGGACTGGGGCGTATCGATCTGCGGCCGCTGATAATCCGGGCCTACCATGCAGCCGCCCAGGGTAATTGCCGCAACCGAGAAGATCAGAAGTCGCCGCATTTCATTGGCCCTCCTGCTTTGTCGGTGCGGCCGAAGCGTCCGGGGCCGGTGATTTCCGTTTGCCGAAAAACTTCTGGCCGGCAGTTCCAAGCAGCCAGAAGAACATCGGGATGAAGAATATCGCGATTACCGTGGCCGCCAGCGTGCCGCCGATTACGCCAGTGCCGATGGAATGGCGGCTGTTGGCCGATGCTCCCGTCGCGACAGCCAGGGGCACGCACCCGAGAATAAACGCGAAGGAGGTCATGACAATCGGGCGCAGTCGCAGTTTTGCTGCCTCGGCTGCGGCGTCGAAGAGCGATAGCCCCTCGTGGCGGTGCTTTTCGACGGCGAACTCGATGATCAGTATCGCGTTTTTGGCGGCCAGTCCGACCAGCGTCAGCAGGCCGATCTGGAAATAAATGTCATCCGGCAGGCGCCGCAGAACAATCGCCACAATTGCTCCCAGAATGGCGAACGGAACAGCCAGCATCACGCCCAGCGGCAGCGACCAGCTTTCGTATTGGGCGGCCAGAATCAGGAACACGAAAATCAGCCCGAAGATCATCGCCACTGCCGAGGTGGAGCCGGACGCCACTTCCTCCCGCGCCTCGCCCGACCACTCGAAGCCGTAGCCGTCCGGCATGATCTGCTCTGCCACATCCTGGATGGCTGACAGCGATTCGCCGGAGCTGACACCCGGGCGGGCGGCTCCGGTAATCTGCACGGCCGGGTAGTTGTTGAACCGCGTCACCAGGTTCGGTCCGGTGACGTATTTTCCGGTCACAATCGCCGACAGCGGCACCATCTCGCCGGTTTTGCGGCGTACGTAGAATTGCGTTATGTCTTCCGGTGTCATCCGGTACTTTGGCTCTGCCTGGAGAATAACCTGCCAGAGACGCGAATCCTTGGGAAACTGGCTGACGTATAAAGATCCGAACATCGTCTGGAGAGTCTTGTAGGCGTCCTGGACGGGAACTCCCAGGATGATCGACTTTTCCTCGTCCACATTCGCAAAGTACTGGCGGTCATTCGCACCGGCGGTCGTGTTCACGCCAATCAATTCCTTTCGCGCCTGGCCTTTGGCGACAATCTCCCTGGAAAGAGCGACCAGTTGCGAGTAGTCTCCGGAGCCTTTCTGCTGCAGCCACATCTGGAAGCCGGCCGTAATGCCAAGTCCGGGAATGGACGGCGGATTCATCGGGATGACCACCCCTTCGCGGATCTTGGCGTATGCTTCCTTGGCTTTCTGGATGATCGCCGGCGCCTGCATGTCCGTCGACTCGCGTTCTTCGTAATCCTTCAATGCCACGAACAGCAGCCCGACGTTGCTGCGGTTTTGCGAATCGATGAGACTGTAACCGTCCACTTGCGTCACGTTCGCCACTGCGGGGTGATTGCGCATGAATTCCGCCGCTTTTTTACCGACGGCCTCCGTGCGGTCCAGGCTGGCGCTGTCCGGCAGGTAGTAGCAGACAAACAGATATCCCTGATCTTCCTGCGGAACAAAAGCGGTCGGCCACATGTGGAAAAGCACAGCAGTAAGGAGGCAGACCGCCACCACCGCTCCCAGGCCCATCGCCCAGTGCCTCATGACCCACTTAACTCCGCTCACGTAGCCGCCGGCTACGCGGTCGAAGGCGGTATCGAACCAGTGGAACAGGCCCTTTTTCCTGCCGTGCCGCGCGCGAATCAGCAGGGAAGCCAGCGCCGGCGACAACGTCAGGGCCACGATTCCCGAAAACACCACCGACACGGCAATCGTAATGGCGAACTGCTTGTAAAGCTGCCCGGTCACGCCTCCCAGGAATGCCACGGGTATGAATACCGCGTTCAGCACAAGCACGATAGCGACCACCGGCCCGGACACTTCTTTCATGGCCCTCTTGGCCGCTTCCTTGGGCGAAAGCCCAAGCTGCTTCAGGTTGCGGTCCGTATTTTCGACGACCACAATCGCGTCGTCGACTACCAGGCCGATAGCCAGGATCATTCCGAAAAGCGTCAGCATGTTGATCGAGTAGCCGAACGCCGTCATCCCGATCATGGCCCCGAGGATCGACACCGGCACCGCCAGCGTCGGGATGATTGTCAGCCTGAAGCTGTGCAGGAATACAAACACCACCAGCACCACGAGGACGACCGCCTCGAAGAACGTCCGCGTCACTTCGCGAATCGATGCCTGCACGAACATTGTCGTGTCCAGGGCTATGTCATATTTCAGCCCGTCCGGAAAACTCTTTGAAAGCTCCGCCAGAGTCGCTCGCACCTCTTTGGAAACGTCGATTGCGTTGGCCCCCGGCTGCTGGTAAACCGCTATCAGGGTCGCGCGCTTTCCCTGGTAGTTGGTTCGCATCACATAGTTTTTTCTGCCCAGGTCAACGTATCCGACATCTTTAAGTCTTACGATGGCCGCTCCCTTGTCCGAACCCCGCAGAATGATATTTTCGAACTGCTTTGGTTCGGTCATCCGGCCGGTTGTCGTCACCGAAAACATCTGCTGGACGGGAGACGGCGTCGGCGGCTGGCCGATACTGCCGACGGCGAACTGGTTGTTCTGCTCTGAAACGGCGTTCTCAATATCGGTGGTCGTGATTCCGAGCTGGGCCATGCGGTCAGGCTTCAGCCATATGCGCATGGCATAGTCCGGTATGCCCAGAATTGAGGACTGGTTGGCGCCCGACAGTCGCTTGATTGTGTCGAGGATATATATGTTTGCGTAGTTTGCTACGTAGTCATCGCTGAATCGGTCGTCCGGCGAGTAGACGGCCAGCACCATGAGGAATGTCTGCGACTTCTGCTGAATGGTCATTCCCTGGTCCTTGACAGCCTGCGGCAGCTGCGACATCGCCCGGTCTACGCGGTTCTGTACATCCACCTGCGCCAGGTCGGGGTCGGTGCCGATCTTGAAGTAGACCGTCAATGTGTAATTGCCCGTGGAGGAACAGACGGACGACATGTACATCATGTTGTTGGCGCCGTTGACCTGCTCTTCGATCGGCGCGCCGACATTCTGCGCCACGGTGGAGGCGTCAGCCCCGGGATAGGTCGCTGAAACCTGTATCTGAACCGGCGTGATCTGCGGGTACTGGGCGATCGGCAGCGTCACCATCGCCACTAGGCCGGCGATGGAAATGACAATTGCCACCACAATCGCAAAAATTGGCCGGTCTATAAAGAAGGCCGAGAACATCAGTTGTCCTTTCCGGATGCCTCAAGCCCATTTTTCGTTTCCGCCCTCCCGGTTGTTGCATGCTTTTTCGGGGAGTCCACTATCTTCACCGATGTTCCCGCAGAAAGCCGCATCAGCCCGTCGACAATTACACGGTCGCCCGCTGACAGGCCCTCTTCTATGAACCAGTCGTCCCCATGCCATGGCCCAACCTTCACGTTGCGAATCTGCGCCTTTCCGTCGGAGTCGACGATCCATACGAATTGCCCCTGGGCGCCCTGCATTACCGCACGCTGCGGGACGGTGATGGCATTCGGCCGGATTGCGCCCAGCAGGCGCACGCGAACGAACTGTCCCGGCCGCAGAATCGCGCCGGGGTTGGCGAACGTGGCTCGCAGCAGGAATGTTCCCGTCTGCTGGCTGTACTCGGCGTCGGCAAAAGTAATATGCCCGCGTTGCGGAAATATCGACCCGTCGGCGAGCACTATCTCCACTTCATATGCATCACCAGCCGGCGGCCGAACTACGCCGCGTTCGCTCTGACTGCGGTACTCCAGGACATCGTTCTCGGAAAGGCTGAAGTCGACCCATATAGGATCGGTCTGCGCCACGTACGTAAGGAGACTGTTCTGCGGATTTACGTATGCACCGTCCTGCACCCGCGCGTAACTCGACAGTCCGGTAACCGGCGTCGTTATCGTCGTGTAGCTCAAATTAAGCTCAGCCTGCTCAACGTCGGCCTTCGCCATTTCGACTGCCGCAGCGGCCGATGCTTCTTCGCCGACGGCATTGTCCAGATCCTTCTGTGACAGGGCATTTTGTTCCGCCAGCGGCCGCACCCGAGCCAAATTCGCCTGGGCCACCTTGTAGCGGGCCTCATGCATGGCCAGGGCCGCCTTCGCTGCGTTCAGCTGGGCCTGAAACGGCTTTGGGTCCATCTGGAACATGGTCTGGCCGACTTTGACCAGCGACCCTTCCTCGTATAGACGCTCATTCAGAAAGCCGTTGACTCGCGCACGGATTTCAACCTGGTGAGAACTTTCAGTCTGGCCGACAAATTCCGAAGATATGGGCGTGTCCTGAGGCGATACCTCGACCACATCGACTTCCGCCGCCGATGACGACCCGGGAGCGCTCGAGCTGCGGCAGCCGCCCGCAATGAATCCCGTTAGAAATATCAAAAGGATTGCGCAGCTGCTGAAATGCCAGCTGACAGCTCGCATTTGCCAGCCTTTTCGGTCCATCGCCTGTCCTCAATCTTCCCTGTTACCCCTTTGCAAATCGAGCCTTCCATGGCCAGCGAGCATGTTACGACTCCCGGTCGCTACTGGTCTGCACGCTGCGCAGCGCGCTTCTCGAAGTGCAAAGCGACAGTTACACTGGAATCGAAGTTATCGGCAGTATAACGCAGGGCCGTCTCGCAATTCCACTACTTTGGTGTTACCATGCTTCAAATTGCGAACGCGGCGACAAGGTGCAGCCGGTGTCATCTCACAAATGAAATGCGGAAAGAATAAATGAAGATCCGCGAAAAACTTCTGATTGTGCTGATTGTGGTCTCGGTCGCCCCTCTGGTTGTCCTGTTCGCCGTCCACAGCAGTTCGATGGCCCGAACCAGCGAAGCGACCGCCGGCCGCATGAGGCAGTCATTGCTCGATGACGCGACCGTTTACCTGTGCACCGTCGTGGAGGACTTCGCCGGCTTCGTCGACCGCGACATGCTGTCGATGGAGCTGATACTGAGTCAGCAGGCCGGCGAGGTCGAACGCCGCCTGGCCGAACCGCCGCCGGCCGACCCTGTGGTTCACTACTGCCGGGAATATGACCGTCCCGATCCGGACATCAAAGGATTGGTGGAGCTGCCCAAGTACCAGAAGCTTGTGAACGGTAAATCTGTCCCCCTGCCCGTCACATTTGACGAACAGGTGTTTTTCATTGCCGAGGGAAACGATGTCGATGCGGTACGACTTTCACAGGACGCGGCGCGCCTCTCGACGATGACCGGCGTCTACCGGGAACTGTACAACAAAAAACCCGATGCGCTCACAATCCTTTACACGGGAATGGAGTCCGGCCTGCACAACTGCTACCCGGGCCACGGCGGATATCCAGCCGATTACGACCCGCGCAAGCGCGAATGGTATAAGCGAGCCCAAAAAGCCGACCGGCTTATCTGGACCGTCATGCCCAGCGTCTCCACGCGAAAGGTGGAGCTGACGGCGTCTATGCCTGTGCATCGACCTGACGGAAGCCTCGCCGGCGTTACGGCCCTGGATGCGACCCTGGCCAGCGTGCTGGACACCATTCACCTGCCGCAAAAATGGCACAAAGACGCCATAGTTATGCAGGTCATTCCGGTCGATTCGACCTCAGAGATGAAGACGGATTTGGAGCGGCTGCAGATTCTCGCCCAGGAGTCCTATGTCGCCGAGGGAGAAAAGTGGCAGTCCGACGTAGATTGGCAGTACCTGGACGTGGATAAGGATACCTTGCGCAAGATACTGGCTGACATGACTGCCGGGCGCTCCGGCGTGCTGCGTATGGACTACAGAGGCGCCGATAGCCTGCTGGCTTATGGGCCTTGGCGCGCGGGGCGGCCGGTAGCGCTGGTCATCGTTCCATTTGATACCATCGCGGCCGAGGCGATCCAGTCCGAGGCTTTCATCCGTGAGCAGGAAATGGAGCGGCTGCACACCGGCGGGTATGTGCTCGGCGGCGCGCTTGTCGTCTGCATATTGATCGCCGCCATGGTTTCGGCGGCGATTGCCCGACCGGTGCGCAAACTCTCCGGAGCCGCCGAGAAACTGGCCGAGGGCGATTTCGATATACGGGTGGACGTGAACCGCTCCGATGAAATCGGCGACCTGTGCCGCACATTCAACCACGTAGGCCCGGCGCTGCGTGAGAACGAGAAGATGAAACAGTCGCTGGCTCTTGCCCGCGAGATTCAGCAAAATCTGCTGCCGCGGAGCGTTCCCAAAATCGAAGGCTTTGAGCTGGCCGGCCGCAGTATCCCCTGCGACGAGATCGGCGGCGACTTCTATGATTTCATAAAAATCGTCGAACTCGGGCCCGAGCGTGTCGGCATCGCTCTGGGCGACGTGACCGGACACGGAATAGCCGCGGCGCTGCTGATGGCCTCGGCGCGAAGCGCTCTTCGCAGTCAGGTTTCAATGCACAAGACGGACCTGGAGACAATCTTCAAAAGGGTCAATGCCGATTTTCTTCGCGATGCCGCGTCGAATCGCTTCATAACGATGTTCTTCGGCATTCTCGACGGACCGGCTCGCGAGTTGCGATGGATATCGGGCGGACAGGATCCGGCCATCCGGCTGCAGAGGAAAGACCTGGCCGTCAGCGAGGTTTCGGTTACCGGCGGCATGCCTCTGGGCATCATCGAGGAAGCTGTCTTCGAAAAAGGCGAGCCGATTCATATGGCTCCCGGCGATATGCTGCTTATCGGCACGGATGGCATATGGGAGGCCTTTGGCCCCGATCACGAGCAATTCGGCAAGGAACGCCTCATGGCTGTGCTGAAAGAGCATGCCGACAGCAGCGCTGAACAGATATGCCAGACGGTGATCGAAGCCGTGACGGCGTTCCGCGGACCGGCCCCGCAGACCGACGACATTACCTTGATAGTAATCAAGGCGCTTTAAGCTTGACCGAATTGAAGCTGTCGGCTCTCGGCGGCCTGTCTCAGTCGCCTTCTGCGCAACGTTTCTCGGCGCGAAAGACGATAATATCCGAACCCGGCGCATCAGGCAGGACAATCTCAAGCCCTTCCATAAGCGCCTTGCCGGTGAAAATTCGCTCCGGCGAGCCGGCGTCGCTCGTGACGCGGTATGTCGCCTCGGGATTAAGGCCGCGGAGCTTCACAGTCAGGCTCTTGGCCGGGCTTTGCTCCTGTCGGAAGACAAGAATCATGCCCTCTCCCATGTCCGGCCTGTGGTACTGCGACGCCAGCCAGCTTTTTCCGTCGCGCGCCGGCGGCGTGAGCGGATACCAGTCGCCCATGAGCAGCGGCCGGACAGCCAGGTATCTCGCCGTGAGCTTTTTGGCCCGGGCTGTGTCAAATTTCGGATCGTCCGCTATCCATCCCAGGCACAGCGAGGACGCCATCGTGGAATGGAAGGAATAGTCGTCAAGGCGGTTGAGGTGGGCGACGATGATGCTGTTGGGCAGGAACCTCGCCAGGCTGAACAGGGACGCCTGATCCAGCGTGTTGTCGAACCAGTGATCCGTTTTCTGGTGCAATTGAAACCGCATGACGGTTTCAAGGTCTATCCGCCTTCCGCCCGAAGCGCACTCCTCCATGAGAGCATCCGGAAAAGCCTGTCGAATGCGGTCCCAGTAGGCGTAAAGTCCCTCTATGTATTTCATCTCCGTGATGCCCTGGCGATCCGGGTCGTCGTTGTCGCGCCAGTTCGCCAGCGGGTCCATATTGAAATCCTGGCGGTAGACGCGGAAGCCGGGAAGCTTCATGTAACCTTCCACGATGCGGAAGAAATATTCCTGCACTTCCGGCAGGCCGAAGTTGAGCAGGCCGCCCCATTCGCCGCTCTGGCCTTTGGTGTGCAGAACCCACTTCGGGTGTTCCTTGCCGATTGCAGTGCCGGCAACCACTCGCTCCGGCTCGAACCACAGGCCGTAGGTCATGCCGCAGGCCTTCGCCGCCGCGGCGACCGGCCCCATGCCGTTCGGATAGCGTTCAGGATCGACGTCCCAGTTGCCGGCGCCGTAAGGCCAGCCGCCTTTGAACCATCCCGCATCCGTGATGACCGCCTGCACCCCTAGCGGGGCCAGCGCCTTGATGAGCGATATCTGGTTGTCCGCGTTGCACTCGTTCAGCCACGCGCCGCCGCGGGTGAAGCAGGTGTTGCAGAAGAGCACCGGCTGGGGCTTTTTCCCCGCCAGTCGGGCGGCATAGTGCTTCAGGATAAGCCGGCGGAACCGGGATTCGCAGGCGGCCTCCTCGCCCTGCCAAAGCATGACGAGCATTCGCGGCGAGCGAACCTTTTCGCCGGGGTGCAGCCGGAAGTGCGTCAACTCCATGCCCGCGAGGATTCGCAAATTCCCGTCATCCCGGCACTGCAGTTGTGCCTTCCATTGGCCGGACCAGCCGACGGCGATGACGGCCGGGCCGCGACCGGTATCGATTCGGAAGAACGGCAGGTCTCCGTTGCTGGACCGGCCGCCGACTGCAGAAAGCGTGACGGCCTGGTTACGCTGAATCTCCACGGTCGTCGGCTGGAAATCGCTCGGATTGGAAGGCGCACCATTGGTGCGATGAAGGACAAACGGGGCTCCGTCAGGCCGCGGAGTCTCCAGCAGCAGGTCCATCGCCTGTACATCCTCGATAATCGGCGTGTCGGCCTTGCCGGTATTCTCAAAGTAGAGAATCCACTCGACGGCCGGGAAATCGCTGAAACTCTTTTGTTCGCACGTGACGCGCAGGCCTGTCCGGGGGTCGGTCCATGTCGTCGTGACGACCAGCCGCGCCTCGCCCGACCGGGAAACATGTTCCGTTCGCCAATCGGCCAGCAGCGTCCTGGAGGATGCCCCGTCATAGGTGAAACTGAAAAGCTGGTCCGGCCGGGCGGTCAGATTGAGCATGGGTTTAACTTGCATGGCGGCTCCTTCAGACTCTGCACGGCAATTCGACGCAGCGAATGCGGACAACGCGCTTGCCAGAATAATCGGGAGTGAACGCATGGCATATATCCTAAACTTCCCGGGCGGGTTTGCCCATCGGCCGTTATGAGCCGGCCGTTAAAAACGACATGGCGAAACGAAGAAAGTTCGCTTCGCCATGCCGCATAAACAATCCTTACTTCTGTAGAGAAACCGCGAGCAGTCTTATTTCCGGCGCCGAACCATCATGCCCAGGCCGCCCGCCGCCAGCAGGGCCAGCGTCGCGGGTTCCGGCACAGGCTCGTATACGACGGTAAGGTTCGGACCATACGTTCCCGGCGCCTGCTCGTTGCGGCTCAGGAAGTGAAGCTGGTTGGTCCCGGAAGACCGGATTTCGAGTCCATTGTTTGCTATCGAGCCGCCATACCATGCCCGGACGAGACTCGTCACGTCCCACGTAACCGGCTGCAGGCTGCCCGGATTGTCATTGGAAGAGGCGTAAACGGCGGCGCTGACGGACGGCTGGTTGTTCCATGTAGTCGTCGTCTCGCTCCAGGCCTGAGTGACAGCATAGATATCCATCGGATTGCCGTCGGGATTGGCCGACCACGGAGCGCCAACCTCGTTATAGAGCGTAAACGTCGCGGAAATAATCTGCTGCCCCGCCGGGATTCCGCTCAAGTCGAACTGCACCAGCGAGCGATGCTCCTTGCCGACCTGCCAGACCGACAGGTAACGGTCATTCCCGACCTGATTCGACGATTCAGATAAAACGCGGACATCCTGAACCGGATCGAGCGAGATGACAGATGCATGCGCCATTCCCGATGCAGCCCAAACCACGGCTGCCGCTAGTATCAATGTTTTTGATTTTATTCCCATAACTGCTCTCCCTTCTAAAAGGCTTTTGTCCCGGAAATGTCTGTATCGCCGGGACGACTCTCCTATTCACATGCGTCAGGATATGATATAATCATCCGTACGTCTTTCGGTTATTTGGCCTATTTTATAAGGAAATTCAACCTGACATGAAAAACCTCCTGCCTCGCGGCGTCGACAAAATCGAGATGGGGTTCACGGTGCTCACCGGGCGGCGGCGCCCCTTTGTGAACCTGCACCGGCATAACGAACTGGAGGTTGGCATTCTGCTGAAAGGCGCGCAGACCGCCATGTTCGGCCACCGGCACGTTCTCATTCCCCCCAACCGGCTGCACGTCTTCTGGGCCAACACGCCGCACGGACCCATCCGCGTCGATCCGGGGAACACCGCGGTCTCGATCTTCATTCCCCTGCCGTGGTTTCTCGGGTGGAACCTTCCGAAGCGGCTCGTCGAGGCGATTCTGCGCGGAGAAGTAATAATGGACCGCCCGCAATCGAAACCCTGCTCGGACATCCTCCTCATGCGGCATTGGGCGGAACTGATCCGAAAGGGCGGCGAAGAGAACCGTCGGATGGTTCTGCTGGAGCTGGAATCGCGCCTGCGCCGTCTGGCCCGCGATCTCTCGCCCAAACTGTATTCGCACGATAAGGGTTCCGTCGTCGGCCAGGCCCATTGGAGCAAGTACGAACAGCTGGTTTCGCTGCTGGCCCGCCGATATCTGGAGCCGCTCAGCGTGCCCGATGTGGCGCGGTCCGTGGGGCTGCACCCGGTTTATGCGACCCGTCTTTTCCGGAAGATGAGCGGCACGACTATTCAGCAGTGCATCATTCAGCACCGCGTTTCGCATGCCCAGCGGCTGATTGCCACGACTGACAAGAAAATCCTGACCATCGCACTGGAAAGCGGATTCAACTGCGCAACCCAGTTCTATAGCGCGTTCCGCCGGATCGTGGGCCAGACGCCGCGCAAATATCGCCGAAGCCTTCACGGATAACATGACCGGCTTTCACCTGCGGCGGCAGAACGTGAAACCGGTTCTGATTCTCTTGCCTCCCCGTGGTCATTTACAGCGATTGCATCGCATGGATATAATTTATCGCATTCGTCACCAGTCTTCCCAAAGGAGAAACGCAATGGTCCGCATGTCACTTTTGGCATTGGTCCTTGGCGCGGTATTTTGCTGGTTTGTCCTGCTGCCCGGAATCGCCGGCGCGGAAGATGAGGGGTCGATAAGCTCCATGAAGGCCGAGCCGTCCCCCTTCTCGCCGGCCAACAGTCCCGGCAAGCTGGACAAGGCCGGCATCGACTTCGAACTGACCCGCGAACTTCCCATCTGGATCGAGATAAGCAAAGACGACCGGACGGTTCTAGTCGTCGAGTCGCCCGATATCCGCCGCCACGTCGGAAAAGGCAACGATCGCTACGTGTGGCTGGGCCGGGATGGCTCCGGCAGAGCCTGCGAGGACGGCGTGTATACGCTGCGAGCGATGTGCCGGGCCGAGCTGGCCTGGCGCTTCGGCGACCCGACGGCTGAACGCAACCGCCCGGGCGTCATTCGCGAGCCGCACGCAATCGCACTCGCCGGCAACGGAACGCTTTACGTAAGCGGCTCGGACGGAACCATCCAGATTTTTGACCCGAAAGGCAAATTCGTCAGCCGCATTCAGCCGACGCTGCCCAAAGGCGCCGCTCGGCTGGGCTGGATACACGCCATGGCGCTGCTGGACAAGAACACGCTGCTCGTGCGGGACAACCAGCGTGTAGCCAAGGTTGACACGGCCAATGGAGCGGCGAGCATTCTGGTCGATCTGTCCAGCCAGAAGAAGCGGATGGACTGGCTGGACGGGATGGCCGTCGACTCGCGCGGGCGGATCCTCCTTATTTGCCAGGGCGCGGTGCAGGTTTTCTCGGCCGACGGCAAACCGGCGGGCGCCATCGGCGACAAGGGCTCCGGCGACGCAAAGCTCGGCAAACCTTGCGATATCGCGGTCGGGCCGGGAGACGAAATTTACGTGACCGACCAGAACGGGCGCATCGCCCGGATAGCTGTATTCGACAAGAACGGCAAATATCTGCGTTCCATTAACACTTTTTATAACGGCGGCGAACTGCCGCTGGCCTTTCCCCGACAGATTGCAGCACTGGATGATGGTTCGCTGGTCGTTTCCGACGGTTCGCTGTCGTATGTAACGAACACCAACAAGATGAAAGCCTTCGCGCACATTTCGGCCGAAGGCAAGCTGCTCGATTCGTGGGGCGAGTACGGCTCTGGCGATGGCCAGTTCCAATTCGTCAGTCGCATTGCGACAAATGGCAGGGAAATCGCCGTTTCCGACCACTACGACAATCACCGTGTAGTCCGCATGAGCCCGTCCGGTGAGGTTCAGCAGACATACGCCACGCCGCCGGGCGTCATTATCGATGCCGTTGCGATTGTTCCGTTCGGCCCGGAGCACTACGCGATTTTCGACAAGGGCCTGAGCCGCTGCACCGTGCTGGACCGCGACGGCGAGCTGACGGCGTGCTGGCCCTATTGGAACCTGACGCCGATGAACACCGGCTCCGGCGTGATTTTCGGCGGCAGCAGAACGGACAGGAAAGTCTACATGGCGTCGCCGCTGGCGATATCGGTGCTGGACGAGGAGGGCAAACCGGAGCGGACTGTCCAGATACAGCTGCCGAAAGGCCAGGCCGTCCCGGTCAACGGCATGTTCGTTGACGGAGACGGCACGATGCTGCTGGCGTGCGGGCAGTTCGGGATCGCCACCAGCCAGTCCGCCCCGCTCATCGGCAAGATGCTCGTGCTGGATTCCGAGGGCAATATTATTCAGACCGTTGATGCCCCGGTCGACGGCGGGGCATATTTCGGGCAGGTGGTGAGTTATGATCCCAAGCAGCCCGACCGCGTGGCCGTTCAGTATTCCTGGCGCGAAAAGAATAGCGACGCCGCGGCACTGGCGATTCTGCACATCCGCCCGGGCGAGCCGATCCGTGTTATGGACGACGACGGCAAGATTCACATGGAAAAGCCCAGCCCGCCCGAAGGAAAGGGCAAAGGAAAGTCGAAAACCGGCTCATCCGAAGCCGCCAAGGTTCTGGGCATAATCGCCACGGCGGAACTGGTTGACAGCAACGGTCCGGTACGGATTACATACGACGGTCCGCTGGCAGCCGGCGGCGGATGCTTCTACCGCGGCGTCGGGGAAATCGCCTGCTACGACGGGACCGGCAGATATCTCTGGTCGCTGGGCGGCATGCAGGACAAGCCGCTTCGCGCCAAGGCGCTGCTGTACGACGACGGCCGGCTGCTGGTCGTCAACGACCAGACGGGTCACGTGGAATGCTGGAAAATCGCCGAAAACCCGCGCGTGCTGGCCGAAACGACCGTCGAAATCGACAACACCAATCCCATCGCCGAGGTCGAGAGCATCGAGCAGCTCGTGCAGTGCAAGGATGAGCCTCTGGAGATTCGCGGCACGGTTGTCGACCGCAATCTCCAGAAATACATGATCTACTTCCGCGCCATGGCGAACAAGAAATCCGGCCCAACACGCTGGCAGGAGGCGCGGCGCGAGGACTATACCCAGCCGGTCACCGGCGGCGCACTCGGCGAAATCAAGGTTTCCAGCGCGTTCCGCGACCGCGGAATCGAAGTGAAAGTCGTTGCGTGGGACACGGCCGGCAATTCGTCGGAATCCCTGCCGATAGAGGTGCAGTTCGACGATGACGGCGACGGCATGAGCAATTCCTACGAGGTTGAAAAAGGCACCAAGCCCCGCGAGGCCACCCGAATCCGCGAAGCCGGAGACATACAGATACAGATAGACGTCGCCACGCTCATGCTGCCTTATCTGTCCGGCGGGCACGAGCACCAGATGCAGCTGTCGGCGTGGGACAATGTTGATCCGGCATACCCCGTCAGGCTGGACCACGCCAGGCTTGATGTCAGCGTTGACGCCGGGCAGTTTGCGGGCGGCTCGGCCGGCGAAAACGGCGCAAACATGATTTCCACTACATCATCGACGCGGCTGAAATACACCCCGCCGCATGTCATGCAGCAGACGATCACCATTACAGTGAATTTCCCGGAGCAGGCCATCAACAACGTGATTTACCCGGCCGCGACGACTGCGTTCGAGCTTGACGTCCAGCAGGACGACGACCGGGACTGGATGCCCGACTCGGCGGAAATCGCGCCCGGCAGCGATAACGGCGCGGATTCGTTCAGGAACAATCCCGATTCCGACGGCGACGGCGTAATCGACGGCTATGACCTTGCGCCGCGCACGAACTATTCCGGCAGCTCGGACTGGTCGAGCATCTATGAGCCGGGCATGATCCGCTACACCGCCGATTTCAAGTTCTTCGGCGTCGGCGGAGGCGACAGCAAGGTGATCAAGTACGGCGACGTGTGCAGCGGAAAGAACATCGTGCGCAGCGAACGCACCTACACCAGCGACCGGATGAAGGACTACCTCAACGAATTGCTGTTCGACCGCAAGAATGAGGACAAGTCGAAGCGCAAGCCCTTCGAGGTTGTCGGCTGGAAGGGTTTCAGCGTGACGCCGCCCGAAGGCGAAGAGAAACTCGGAGTCTTCAACTACGGCGGAACGGGGCATCCGGAGTACTATTTCCACTACTACTCGCTCAGCTCCGAAGGCACTCCGATAATCGAGAACGTCGAGAGAATCGACGGCACGAAGTACACCGATGGCATCCACCGCAACTATCTGAAAGTGAGCTTTCCCGGCTGCGACGAATACGTGGACCGCACGCTGACCATTCAGTGCAAGATTGTCGGCCAGGACCTCACCGGCGAAGGCAGCTGGGCGCGCCCGATGATGAAACTGGCCTGGCTGGTCGAGTTTTACTGCGAGTCGAACCTCCGCGGCGAACACATGTTGTTCAGCACCTTCGCGGTAACTTCGCCGGTGTGCGCGAATACGTACGAGGCGAAGGCCTTCATGCCGGGCGAGAAGTTCTTCAGGAACTGCGGCGTGTATGTGAAACTAACCCCCTGCTGGATGGTGAGGACGCGCGGGCAGGCAACCTGCACCAACTGCAACCGCAGGGTGGGCGACGAATTCGACAACTGCCCGTACTGCGGCTGCGGACTGAACCGATTCAGCTTCAAGCCGATAGACAAGTCGTATCTGTCCGTCAGCGGCGTGCAGATGGAGACCGCCTCAGAGTGCGTGCAATGGGTGCAGCGCCTCCAGCCGAGGGCCAACCAGGCGATGGACGCGGACATATTCGACCAGGTCTGCGTGGAGGCCATCAACGCGATAGACCGAAATTCCAGCCTTCACTGGCCGCTCGAAGACGACGTCAAGACGCTGAACGTATCGGTCGGCGGCAAGAGCTATCGGGTTGCGATCTGCAGCGTTCGCGGCATGACGCGCATGCCGAAAAACCTCAAGACGTCCGAGCAGCAGGCACACATGAAACAGCGAGCGCAGCAGCTGAGCAGCCAAATGGCCAATATGGACGTCGTCTGCCTGATCGCCAACACCGAGCGGCAGCTTCAGTTGCTTGCCAACGAGGTGAACTGGGGTGCCGACGGCGTGTGGCGGCAGGTGTCGGTAAGCCTCAGCGATGTCCAGGGCACGACCGCACCGCCCGAAAGCGGAACATCGTCAGGCTCCGGCCAGGAAAACGCCTCTGAGGAAACGCCGGCCGATACCGCCCAAAGCAGGGACATATGCGCCGACATGGCGAAGGCGAAGACGTTCGTGATGAATCTGAAGACGTGGTACAGCTGCTACAAGGACGTAAAAAAATGGAATGAATCCCGCGGCTACTGGAATCTGGCTGCCGGCGATTCCAAGCGGTTCGGCGAGGTGCTCAATCTCCAGACGGCCGATCCGATGACCGGCCAGATGCTGACCGCCCAGCGCAGCATCGCGATTCAAAAACGGTTCGACGGCGGGTTCTATATCAGCACTCGCACGGTCGTGAAGCGGCCTTACACCGTCTGGACCGACCCGGAGACCGGCATCACCATCACCGACAAAAGCCGCAGCCAGGAGCTTATCCTCCATCGCACCGAGAACGTGGTCGACCCGGACAACTCCAAACTCATCGAGCGCAGCAAGCAGTTCCCGGGCACGGTTCCGTCGAAGTGGCAGATTACCATGGAGCGCGTGACGACCGGCCTGAAAGTGGGAGCAGTTGTGGTAAGCAACGGTCTGCGTTTCTACCAGTGCTACGAGGAAGGCGACAAGGTCGGCATGGCCGTCTTCTTCACCAAGGGCGTGGTGGAAGGCGCTCACATCATCGCATCGGCGAAGAAGGTTGACAGCGTGTTCGTCAGCGGGCTGGCCATCACGAAGACCGGCGGCTCGAAAATAAGCATCGTCGGCGTCGCGGTCGGCGTGCTGGAGACCGGCTACAACGCGTACAAATGGAGCCAGATCGACAATCCGATCGACAAGAACCAGGCCGCCAACGACACCATCGCCAGCGCGTTCAATGCCGGCATCGGCGCCCTGGAACCTTGGGGCGGCGTGATTCTCGCCAGCTGGACTGTGGGCGCGAAACTCGGCGACTGGATAGCCGACCTGTGGGGCCTGGAGGAAACGCCGGCCAACAGCTCGGTCGTCAACTCGCCGGGCGAGGCGCTGGTGTTCCTGCCGCTGCACTGGCTGCCCGAAAGCGTGCCGCCCGGCATAGCTAAATCCGCCGGAATCGACGCGCAGCTGGAAGCGGAAAAAAGGGTCGCGCAGCACAACGTCATCTGGAACCGCAAGCGGACTTACCTGTTCGTGCCGCCGAACTGACCGGCCTGCGGGCACTCAGCGTTAGGCGGAAAGTTTCAATACGTGTGCTACCAGCCTGAGACGATTCGCTCCGGCACATGGTGCTTTACGGCCGTCATGGGCGATTTGTCTGTTCGCATATGATCCCGCAGATATAACGGATAGCTCTTTGGTGCGTTGTCGCGCGGAGTAATGTCAACCAGCGTGCTTCCGCGGAATGTGCAGGTGAAAACCTGCTCCGCCGCCGAGTGTGCGTTAATGGTGTAGGAAGCCGTCGTTTCGCGCACCGGGAACGTAATAGTCGCGACGTCGCCCGGTTTCAGGGCCTCGAAAACGAGCGACTTTCCAATCCAGTCCGGCTTGCGGGGTTTGCCGGAAACATCGGCCCGAAGCTCTCGCCGCCAGACCCATGCTGGAATTCGGACGGCAACGCGGCGGGCGGCTTTGTTGCGGATTACCACCCTGCCTTCGTAAGGAAGATGACTTTCCACATCGACGAGCCGGCCGAATCGGTTGAGCAGCAGATTTACCTGCGCGGTGTCAGCCGTTTCGCGAAGCGTGCCCTCCCATGCGTAATACAGTCCCTGACTGGCGTTGGCCGTGCAGCAGTGCATCACGTGCACCCATGGGAAGCTCGTGGGCAAAGAAAAGCCGCCGAAGAAACCGACAGTGCGGGCAATCGTATTCTCGAATGAAAGCTGGCTCTCGGGCGCATCCTCGCAGCACTGATTTGTGTGGGCGGCTGACACCTTCTCGAGCAGGTCAGCCCGCATGAGCTGCTGCTCGGCGAGCTGGTTGCGGACAATGGCGTCGACGTCGTCCCAGTAATCGCCGGCGCCGGCATCTGACAGGCGTATGCCCATCGCTACAAGGTCGCCCAGAGCGCAGCCCTCCATGCCGTTCACGGTGACCGGACAGCAGTTGACCCAGCCGATTCGGGCGATGCCCTGCGTCAGCGTGAACTCGTAAGCGCGGCGGACGAACTCCAGTGCCCGCTCATCCTCCATCAGCCGGGCATATTCAAGAATGCCTCGAAGTGCAATCGCGCGGGCGTGAAAATGGCTGTACCAGTGCCCCTGTTCCTCGCCTGCGAAGTAGGCCGGTTCGCCGCGACGAGGCGCTATGGTATCAGGCAGGCCTTCGCGATTGCCGTCCGGGTCGGGCAGGCCGCCCCAGAACTTGGGCTTCATGCAGTATCTCGCCAGGCGCCGGGCCAGGTCTTTTGCGTCGGCGTCGCCGGTGCGGGCATACCAGTTGGCGGCGGCGTAGAGCTGGTGTCCGTGCATGCACGTCACGGAACCCTCGCCGCCTTCGGTTTCGCTTTTGGCTTCGTCGGTGTTGAGCCAGCCGCTGCGTGGATAGGAACACGGCTCGCCCCACCCGCCGCGCTCGGGATAGTAACAGTAATCTTCGCGGCAGACTGCGATGCGGCGCATGCCGGATATTAGCTGTTGGGCATGAGCGTTCCACGTTTCATCGTCGTCGATTTCGTTCCAGATCATCAGGCTGCGGGCCAGACGGCCGGTGCCGGCAAGCGTGCAGAAATCCTCATCCTTGCCCTTGCCGTAGAATTTGGGGGCGTAGCTGTTCCGCCAAGGCCGGGCAGGGTCGTATCGGTTCCAATATAATCCATTATCGATCCGGCTGAGCATGTCACGACGATAGGCGGCTTCCAGCTCCAAATGCTGTTTGCCGCCGCACATCAGCCGCATCAGTGCGAAAGACTCGCCGAATTTCGGGTCCAGCAGCGTGTCGGCCGAGGCCCAGTGTGCAAAATGCGGACGACGGCAGCAGATGTGGACTGCGCCGTACATGGTCATCAACTTTTGATCGATGCATCCGCCCATTGCGGTGAGAACCAGCTCGGCTCGTGATGCGAGGTCGAGGGTATCGGGCATCATTCTGTCAGCTTTCGGCATGGTAGAACTCCGAATTATCTTGTTTCATGGCATACAACAGGCTTCGGGCAGCCTCTAATTTTGTAAATCACACGTCACTCATATGCGCCGTACTCGCGAGCCTTGCGCAGATATTCGATGAAGTTTTCTGCAGCCCTGGGCGGCAGGGGGCGCTCATAAGGATATGCGCTCGGCGAAAGAATGAATCCGCCGCCGGGCGCCCCTGCCTGTATCGCCTCGTGGACGAGCCTGCCCACCTTGGCTGTGCTGCTGCGGGCGAGATCGTCATACTGGATATTGCCGATGAGGCACATTCGGCCGCCGACCCGCTGCTTGGCCTCGGCGAGAATCACGTCGCCTATCGGCGGCGGTTCGAGAACGTTCAGCCCGTCGGTTCCCATATCGGCGAAACGCTCAAGGAATCTGTTAACCCGGCCGTGCGAATGCACAATCACATACCGGCCGGGGTATGAGTGTATCATCTCTATCAGCTGCGTGTCGTACGGCACGACGAACTCGTCGAAATCTCGCGGCGACATGAGGGGCGGCAGCGCGTATTCCGGCCCATTGAAGTAATAAATTGGCCCAACGTCATTTTCCAGACAGTGTTTGACGGCCCGCTGCAGGCGGCGGAAGAACATGTCGAGCATTTCGCGAAGCAGGTCGCGATGCTCGATTGTCCACATGGCCAGGGTTTCATCGTGAATCATCCCGCCGACGCAGCATATAGGGTCAGGAAATGTAACTTGTGCGACGGCCAGCCCCTGCTGCCGACCGCGCTCACGAATAAATTCCGTCACGTCCGGCTGCCAGTCAGTGTCCGGCATGGACAGCAGCCTGCGGGCGTCCTCTTCGGTGCATATCCAGTTTTTCACCAGTCCGCTTCCGCGCCAATCGGGAGCGGTGACGCACGATATCGGCCCAAGCGGCGTCTGGACGATGTGCTCCGTTCCGCCGTCTGGCAGCGGCCGCGTTTCTTTTTCAAGCTCCTGCCCGGTCCATGAGATGTTGCACGGACAATACCAGTCGTACACGATGTCCGACAGTTCCCGGCAGGCGTCGATTACCTCCGCGTAGGACGGGTCGTCGGCATACCACGCGGTTTTGTCATAAGGGTTGAGGTAGAGAAATACCGGAACGCGATCCGGTTTCTCGAGGCGCAGGGCGGCGAGGATTCGTTCTTCTGTATTCATAAGGTTTACCAGTTTCGTGAATCGGGGACGGCTACGGCTTCGCCGCCGCGCCGCAGCGATTCCTCCGCCATGATTCCCGGCAGCGTCATGTCCAGGCCGCGATGCACGTCGATGGGCATCGGCTCGCCGTTGCGCAATGCAGCAAGCCAAGCCTTCAGCATCCAGTACTCCATGGAGCCGTGGCCGAGTTCGCCGACGTTTTTGGGCACGTCCGTGCGGTCCGACAGATGGGCGCTTTCGATAGACGGCCGGGTCTTCCCACTTTTCGTCGCGGTTGCAACATATTTTCGGCCAGCCGTCCTTGTCGCCGTTGTAGCCGGCGATTTCTCCGACGCCCGTCAGGTTGAACTCGCACACGCCGCGCGTGCCCTGCACGTGGAAATAGCAGCGGTACGGGCGCGGCGACATGTGGTCCACGCGCAGGTAAATGCTTTTTTCGCCGACGGTCCGCATCAGCATCAGGTGGTTGCTCATGCCGGGGATTTCCTTGTCGATGATGGCGATCGGGAGGGCCTGGCACGAGACACTCGCGACGCGGTCGTTCATGATGTCGAGAATCGGCCCCAGCGGGTGCGTGCAGTACACGCCCAGCTCACCGGCGCGCCAGGTCAGCGAACCGTCGGGATTCCGAAAAAGCGGCCGAAGGTCGTGCAGGTAGCCGCCCTCTGCGTGGTACAGTTCGCCGAGTTCGCCGGCGCGGGCCATCCGCCTGAACAGCACCGCCTCGTCGAGATAGCAGCAGTTTTCCGCGAGCATGTACGTGCCGCGGCTGCGCGAAACTGCATGGACGAGCTTGCGGGCCTGCTCCACCGTTATTGCGGCGGTCACCTCCGACAGCACGTGCAGGCCGCGTTCCAGGCACGCCGCTGACTGGTCGGCATGGAATGGAATGGGAGAAGCGATGACGGCTGCGTCGATTCCGCTGTCCAGAAAATCTTCCCACTTGTCCGGGCCGAACGCACGACAGCCTTTGATGTCGGCGGCGGCCTGGCGGGCTTTTTCTTCGGCTATGTCGAAAATAGCCGTCACACGCATCGAGCCGACAATATCACAGGCCTTTGCGGCGAACATGCCGCGGTTCGCACCGACGATACCGATACGAATATCGCCCATATAACGTCCTTTTTCGCTGAATTTTTCAGGACCGGCGGCTTAAAGAGGCTTGTATGCTGCGCCTCTTGCCTTCATCAGCAGCTCCTGGTTGCACGTGGCGTCTTTGGCCGGGTTTTTCATGTTGGCCTTCAGTTCGTCCTTTATGGACATGACCTCGGCGTACATTCTCTCCATGGCCTGGATGCTCACATCGACCGCCCGAGCGGAATCCTCGCTCTTGGGCAGCAGGTCCAGGCCCAGCCAGCCGTCGTACTTGTACTCGTCCATCCAGAAGAACACTTCCATGCTCTCGATCCAGTTGTCCGAGCCGACCATCATGTCCGTGTCGGCGCCTTTGCGGCGGCACGTGTTCCAGTGCGTGTGGCGCAGCAGGCCTTCCGCGAGAATGCGGCTGACTTCTTCGCCGAGGTCCGCATCGGCCATCAGCAGGTGCGCCATTTCGGGGTTGATGCCGACGCGATGCTTCTGATTTGCGCCGATGGCGTCGATAATGTCCCTGCAGAGGATAATCGCCTCAGCCGTCGTGCCGTTGTATGTCTTGGCGGCCGGGTCGGAGGGCTTGTGCTCGACGACTATGTTGCCCTTGGTGGCCTGCAGGCATTCCACGAGCCCGTCGAGCATCATTTTTCTGCGGTCAGGATGGTAAGACTGGAAGCTGTACGTGCAGCCGTCCGCCGCGGGCCAGTAAATCGCGAACCGTCCGCCTTCGCCGGCCCTGGTAAGCTCCTCGTTCATCTGAATTGCGGTGATGATGCGTTTGACGGCGTCGCGCCGTATTTTCTTGTCGTATGAAATCAGCGCGCCGTCCTTGAACTGCCGCTCGTTGAACAGGCCGGGGATTACCGTGAGTATCTTCAGGCCTTCTTCCCTGGCGCACTTGCGTACTTCGTCGAACGTGTCCTCGGTGACTTCGTAGGGGTAGTGAAGCTCGATACCCTTTACGCCCCTCATCTTGCCGGCGGCTCGGATGCGGTCCAGTATCGGGATGCCGTCCTTGTATGATGACGTGAACCTGTCGCCGCCCTTCCCCTCGATGAACCACAGCCCGACCGAAATCGGCCAGGGCAACGATGTCAGTTTCTGCTTTCCCATGATGCAGCTCCTTTCCTAATCCAGGCTTTGGTTGAATTTTCGCAGCGTTTCGTAGATTCCCAGATATCTCTGGTATTTGTCCTTATAGAGCTTTCCCTGCTGCGGGTCAGGCTGGTAGGTTCTGGTGGTCTTGACGAGGGCTTCGGCAGCTGCCTTTGCAGATGGGAACAGCCCGATGGCCTTGCCGGCGAGCATCGCGGCCCCGAGCGAGGCGGCTTCCTGCGTTTTCAGCGCGACGACGGGTTTGCCGAACACGTCGGCCTTCATCTGCAGCCAGACGGCCGACTTCGCCCCGCCGCCTATCGCGCGCAGCTCCGATATTCCGATTCCAGCCTGCTCCATGCGGTCGATGTTGAGCTTCAGCTCGTAGTTGACGCTGTCTATGACGGCGCGCGTAAGCTGCGGCTTGCGCGTTTCGAGCGTCAGGCCGAGTATCGCGCCGCGCGAATGCGGGTCGAGGTGCGGCGTGCCCGCGCCGACGAAGTGCGGCAGGAAAAACGTGCTGACCGGCTCCTTGGCCATCCCGGAGAGGATCACCTCGTATGCGTCCCGGCCGGACTGCGAGGCGAGGCGGGTTTCATCCCGGCAGAGCGTGTCGCGATACCATCGCAGCAGCAGGCCGCCGGTGAGGTTGAAGGCGATGGAGCAGTACTGGTCCTCGCATGTGTGCGGGTAGCAGCAGTAATTGGACTGCAGCATGGCGTCGGTGAGGTGCGGCCGGTCGAAGGCCGGGCATACGACGTCCGACGTTCCGGTTGCGTTCATCGCCCGTCCGCTTCCGACGATGCCGGCCCCAAGCGCGCCGCACGGCTGATCGTGCCCGCCCGTAGCGACGACGGTTTTCGCCGACAGGCCAAGTTGTTCGGCGACATCCGGCCTGACGGCGCCGACGGCATGCCCGGACGGATGGACCGCCGGCAGCAATTCGCGGCCGACGCCGGCGAGGGAGAGTATTTCGTCGGACCAGTCGCGACGGACCACGTCGAAGGCCATCGTGCGGGACGCGAGCGACCAGTCGGTGGCGGCCTCGCCGGTCAGGCGGTATATGATGTAGTCTTCGACGCAGAGGAATTTCCACGCCTTGACGAAAACATCACCCATGTTCTCCCGCAGCCACATGATTTTGTTGATGGAATACATCGGATGCAGCGGCATGCCGGTAATGCCGAAGAGTTTCTTTGCGCCGACCCGCTCGCGCCACCAGTCGCACTGCGGCTGGGTTCGGGCGTCGAACGTGATTATGAAGTTGTACAACTCCTTTCCGTCGCGACTTACCGGAACAACGGCCTCGCCCTGGCACGAGACGGCCAGCGAGCGGACCGGATCGCCCGCGAGGCTCGAATTGGCTTCTGTAATCGCTTCCGAAACTTTCAGCCAGAGAAGCTGCGGAGAGATTTCGACCCAACCCGGTTTTGGATGGTCGAGCGAATACTCGCGATATGCGCGGGCCAGCTCGTCGCCCTCTTCGTTGAAGGCGACGGCCTTGCAGCCGGTTGTGCCTATGTCCAGTCCCAGAAGACTCATGATTCCCTCTGAGGTCTCGTGGCGCGGCGGGCAATTTTCCAGGCCGGCCGGAAAAACGGAATCTCAATCCTGGGGATTCAGAATCCGCGCCGAGCCGGCGATTTCAAGATATTCCCGGATAAGCTGCACCGTTGTTTTGTAAACGTTTTTCTGGGCGGCTGCAACCGAGTCGTTCATCGCCGCCTCGAACGGCTGGCGAATCGCCATGCCGATGTTCAGCTTGCACAGGCCGTGACGTATTGCGTCCTGAATGGACTGCTTTTTAATCCCGGTTCCGCCGTGAAGAACGATTGGCCGGTTGACCAGCCGCGAGATCTTCGCCAGATGCTCTATGTTAATCCTGGCCTCGACCTTTTTCATGCTTTTGGCTGCCCCGGAAATGGCCCCGTGAATGTTGCCCACGGAAACGGACAGCCAGTCGACTCCGGTTTCGAGGACGAACTTCATCGCGTCGTTCGGGTCGGTGAAGCCCCTGCCGCTCCGGTAAAGCTCCTCGTATGAAGGCATGGGTCCCGGCTCGTGGCCGTAAACCATGCCCAATTCCGCCTCGACTGGAATACCGGCGTCGTGGGCCAGGCCGACGACGGTTTTCGTGGCTGCGATGTTGTCTTCCAGGCTCAGGCGCGACCCGTCGACCATGACCGATTCGTAACCGAGCGCTATGGCGTCGGCGAGGATGGGCGAGTAATCGACCGCCAGGCCGTCCTCGTCTATCACCGGTACGTGGTCCAGGTGCAGCCGCGTATATCGCTCGTCTTTCAATTGCTGGTAGAGGTCGTAAACGGCCTTCGGGCTGCCTGCGCGGAATTTTTCCCACTCGTTCCTCGACACGGCGATGAGCGCGAAGCACTCGGTATCCTTCAGTGCTCGGATTACAGGCTCCATCATCGGCAGGTAAGGCATGTTGAAAGCCGGGATAACCATGCCGGCCTTACGGGCGTTCGTCATTATTTCAGCGGATGTCAGCAAAGTCATGACTTCTTTCTATCTGGTTTGAACAGTTCGTAATTCGTGTCGGTATCGGTGATGTAATCGATTTATCAGAGAATAACTTCCGCAATTTCTCCCTCGCGAACATCGACTTCGAGTATTCTGCCGTCGCCGGAATGCAGCTTGCAGTGTTTTACATTGCCGGCTGAGGTCCAGTCGGTGTTGATGAGTACAACGCGACGGCGATCGCCCGCCGGATAGGTAAAGTAGGCCACATCGCCGTCGCCGCCCTCCAGGCGCACATCGAACGCCGTTTCTTTCGCGAGTTTTTCCAGCCATCTGCGTGCGAACGGCATCAGGCCGCGATGGCCGAGGTAGTCCCACGCGGTGAATGTATAGACGCAGCCCTTGCCGAGCCTGTTGGCGACGACCATCGGCCGGCCGGCGATTTCGACCTCGGTCCGGCCGCCGTGAAGCGTCACATCCGCCAGGTGCAGCTCGCCGTCTTCGGCATGTTTGAATGTCCAGTTTTCGCCGAGCGCCTGCCCGCTGCTGCATGCTGCTCCGCGGCCTTTAATCCGCAGGCCGCACAGCCGCTCGATGAGTTTGGCGTCGACGAAATCCCGCTTCGGCGACGACATGACAGCCGTCCGGTCGGCGGAAGTCTGCAGCTGCGGAACGCCGAGCACAAGCACGCCGCCCTGCTCGACGAACTGCGTGAGCTTTTCCATGTCGCCCTGCTGCATGGTGTGCCAGCCCGGCAGCACGAGCAGTTTGTATGACGAGAGGCATTCTGCGCTCGCCTCGATGGGCACGATGTCGGTCTGTCCGAACGGCGTGCCGGCAAACCAGCGGCGGAGGCTCGACTCGTCGCGCAGCACCGGGCACAGCCAGACGCCCGGCATGAAGATATCCATCAGCAGCCAGCTGTATTCGCACCGGCCGTATTCCCACTCCGGCAGGGCAGGCCCGAAGCCTTCCCACACGCGGACGGGCCGCTTCGTGTTAAGGCTCATGCCTCCGGTGAGCATCTCGTATCGGCCATAGAGAAATCCGATATCGACTTTCAGCGGCTCGGTGCGCGGATGCTTCATAGCCCAGCGGTAAAACTCGGCGATTGTTTTCTGCCGGGCTGCCGGCAGCGGGTCGCTCGGGCCGCTGACGAAACTGTGGACCTTCGCCAGGCCGCCCTCTTCGTCCTCGAGTATGCTCGCGCCGGACAGGTAGCCGAGATAAAGGTTCAGCCGGAACATCCGCTCGTGCCGCCAGTCTTCCGGCGAGCAGTTGACGTGGCAGGCGATGTGCATGCCCCACAGTTTTCGGCCGTATGCGCGGGCTGCGCCGCGGGCCTCGGCCAGCAGCAGGCACGTGTGGCCGGTCATCGTCTCGGACAGGATCAGGTCCACGCCGGCTTCGTAATCGTAGCGGTGCATCAGGGCCGCCTCGCCGAGAAGCCGCTGCACCTGCTCCGATGTCTTGTACGAGTCGCGCAGTCGCACGACGTAGTCGCGGTGTGCGTCAGCCAGCGTTGTGGCGGCCGGTATGCCGGCAGTGTCGTTCCACCCGGCGTAGACGGGCAGGCTCATTTCGTGATTTTTCCTGCCGATGAACAGCTCTCCGCCGATTTCGGAGGCGAGCTGCAGTATTTTTTCGTTCGGGACCGTATCGGGCAGGAACGAGAGATTTATGGCGAAGCTGATGTTGTTTTTGCGGCAGGCGGTGAACCATCGCCGCCAGTCGGCCTCGCTTACCTTGTCCGCCTCGGTGCGGAACAGTATGTAATTGGCGGCTCCGGTGGCTGCGAGGAAACGGATAGTCGAATCGATCCAGCCGTTTTCGGCGGCCATCATGTTCGTATCATAGCCGACGAGAATACCCTTGCCGCCGGACGGAATATCGGCGGACATGTCGCCAATCGGCATGGAGCCGTCGAACCATTCCGCACGGAACGGCAGATATTTTTTAGCGGCGGCCCAGTCAGCCGGGGCCTGCTCGACGGTCACGCTGTTGAGCACGAGGTAGGCGCCGTTCGTTGAAACGTTGGTAATCGACAGGACGCTCTCGGAATCGTCCGGCAGCGGGCCAAGTTCGTCCGTGTGCTCCATTGCGCTGCATGCGCCGCGCATGTACTTGGCCTTGTACCTGCCGTGAGACAGTTTCCTGCCGCAGCAGCAAGTTTCGATATCGACGTTGAGGTTATTGGTTCCGTCGAAAACTTCGGCCAGTCCCGCTGTCTGGTGCGCCCACTGCGAGCCTGTGAACCGCCATGTTGCGACGACCGGACCCGATGCGTCCCAGCGGAATGGCACTTCGACGGTTCCCTGCGGAGGAATCCACGCGGCGAAGCGGTGGTGCAAGTCTCGCAGCACGAAGTCTCCGCGGAACTGCCTGACGCCCAGTTCCATTCTTCGCCGGCCGATTCGCTGCTGCTCGGCTGCGGAGAGCTGAGCGTTCCAGTAAACGCCCTCGTCCTCCAGGCGGCAGACAACGAGCTGCGAGCAGGAATATTTCGCGCCGGCCGGCCTGCACAGCCAGCCGCCTTCGGGAATGTCGCCAAGGCGGAAGTCGGCGTTCAGCATCGCCGAGCGGAAATGCAGCAGCGTGTCCGGACCACCTTCGACGTCAATGACGAGACCCTCCAGCCCCTTGTAGCCGAACACCGGTCGCTCGAAGTTTATCAGAGGCGACTTCCATCGCGGCTCGCTCAGCGGGATGAAGGTTCTCCGCTGTGCGCCCCAGCAGCCGTGATACATCACAAGCTGGGGATTGCGTATTTCGCCGCCCTCAGCCGACAGCTGGCCGCTCCAGTCTTCGTGAGGCTGGTCAGGCCGCCACTCGGAGTAACATATCCACACGCCCCATCGCAGCAGTATTCGCATCGCGGACACCTCAAAATTGTATTTCGTCGGTATAAATCATCGACAGCTGCCGGTCAATCACCGCGACAGACCCGCGGCGCCTGCGCAGCTCGATCAGCAGGCGGTCGCGCACCGGGAAAGAAGTTATACCTTCGGAAATATTCTCAGGATATGCCGAATGTAAAGATTTTCCGTGACGTTGGCGGCGATTGTTTCCTTAAACTTATTCAGGGCATCGAGATACCGCCGCCCCATTTCCGCAGCAACCTTGTAGCCGACGTGGAGAAGCTGGCGGAAATCGGGATTGTATTTCTCGCAGTTCTGGTCGTGACGCAGCGCATCGGCGTAATCCTCACCGGACCACTTCTCGATGTCATCGGCCGCAGGCAGCCTGCTCCTGTCGATGTCGATTACAGTCGCATAGGGCTTGCATAGTTCGTCGAAACGCTCCAGGGCTTCGCGGTAAATTTCCTTCGCAATCGCCAAGCCTTCGCCGCCGGCTGACGCCAGACCGATAAGCTCCTCCAGCCAGGTCGTGCCGGCTGTCTTCAGGTGCAGCCCGGCGTCATGCTTTTTCATCGCCCTGCGGATGGGTTCGTAAATCGAAAACTTGTCGCTGCCGGAATGAACGCTGAGCTTCAGGTTCGACGGCAGTCCGAACTCTTTAACCGCCGTTGCGATGACGGCGAGGTCTGCGTTGAATTCCTTCTCGAACTGTCCGACGTTGCCGACGTAATCGACGCCCTTGTTGAATCGGCCGGTGAACTTCGGCGCGATTGTCTGGGCCGGGATGCCTTCGTCGGCTATTGCGGCGAGGATGAAGAACATCTCCTCCGGCGTCTGGGGCCGGTCGGTTTCGTCCATGGAAACTTCGGTTATGAAGTTTTCTTTACCTTTCGCATTTTCTATGCGGCGATAAATTCTGCCCGCTTCCCTGACGGCGGCCAGGTACTTCCGCGCTATCGCCTCGACGCGGGTCGCTGTTATGTCAAACTGGCCGGCGTACCTGCCGTATTTGCCCGCGAACGCCGCGATATCGTCATTGCCGGCGGGCTTGCCGGTGAAATCCGCGACGTCCAGCGTGAAGAAGTCGCTGGAGGCAATGAACAGGTCCACATTCTTCATGCCGATATGGTCGGCGTCGATGTGATATGCGCCAGTCCAGCCGAGGGCCGCAACGGCCGCGTCGGCCTCGGCCTGCACGTCGGCCGGCAATGTGCCGATTATGGTATGCTCGCGGTGCGATTTGTTCCACACCGGCGTTATGTTGATGCCGTCTTCTGCGGCCAGGACCATCGCCTGAAGCTGCGCCATGCCCTGGTGAGCGAAACGATCGCCTATGCCCATTGAATATTTTTCGAGAATCACGGCTGTGCGCTACCCTTCCCTGTCGAGCGGCTGCAGGTTGAAGCCGAAGTAAGTCGCGGCGTTGTTCCAGCAGATGTCCCGGACCATTTTGCCGACGAGGTTCATGTCGTCCGGGAGCAGCCCTTTCTGCATGTCGTCGCCCAGCATGTTGCACAGGATGCGGCGAAAATATTCGTGCCGCGTGTAGCTGAGGAACGAGCGGCTGTCAGTGACCATGCCGACAAACCGGCGAAGCAGGCCGAGCTGGCTGAGAGCTTCAAGCTGCCGCTCGATGCCGTCCTTCTGGTCGAGGAACCACCAGGCGCTGCCGAACTGCATCCTGGCGGGCGTCGAGCCGTCCTGGAAACAGCCGAGCAGGCTCACCAGCAGTTCGTTGTCGCGAGGGTTAAGATTGTAAATTATGGTCTTCGCCAGTCGGCCGGCTGCGTCGAGGCGGTCCAGCAGTTTCGCGAGCGGCCGGGCTGTTTCAAAATCGCCGATGCAATCGAAACCCGTGTCGGCGCCAAGCTCCGCGAAACACCTGCTGCTGTTATTCCGCATCGCTCCAAGATGGAACTGCTGCGTCCAGCCTTTTTCGTGGTCCATTGCCGCCAGTTCGTAGAGCATGGCCGATTTGAACTTCAGCACATCGTCGCGGTCGGGTTTTACGCCGCTGCGGATTTTCTCGAAGATGACCTTGATTTCGACGTCGGTGTAATCCTCGGCGTATGCGGTTTCGATGCCGTGGTCGGAGAGCCGGCAGCCGGCTGCGGCGAAAAAATCGTGCCGCTTGCGCAGCGCTTCAATGCATGAGGAAAAATTGCGAATTTCAACGTCTGCAGCGGCCGACAGCCTGTCGAGCCAGTTGTTGAAAGCAGCGGCGTCCTCGACGGCCATCGCCTTGTCAGGCCGCCATGTCGGCAGCACCTGTATGTCGAACGATTTGTCGGCAGCGATGGCCCGGTGATGCTCCAGCGTGTCCGTCGGGTCGTCGGTCGTGCATATGAGCCTGACGTTGCTCCGTTTCATCAGGCTGCGGCACGAAAAATCGCTCCGCCGGATTACGGCATTGCATTTTTCCCAGATGCTTTCCGCCGTTGCCGGCTCCAATAGCTGCGAGACGCCGAAGTATCGCTTCAGTTCCAGGTGCGTCCAGTGATACAGCGGGTTGCGCAGCAGATACGGCATGGTCGCAGCGAACTTTTCGAACTTTTCGCGGTCCGAGGCGTCGCCGGTGCAGAACCGCTCATCGACGCCGTTGGACCGCATCGCCCGCCATTTGTAGTGGTCGCCGTACAGCCATATCTGCGTGATGTTCTCCCAGCGGGCGTCATCGGCTATCTGCCGGGGCGGCAGGTGGCAGTGGAAGTCGATTATCGGAAGCGCCTCGGCGTGGTCATGGTAAAGCGTCTTCGCCCGGCTGCTTTCCAAGAGAAAATCTTCGGTGATGAATTCGCATTTTTTCACGCCTGTTCTCCGCAGTTAGTCGTGCCTGTCAGACCTGATACGTCCCTGCCGTCGTCGAGCCGCCTTCGCCGGTCCAGTTTGTGTGGAAAAACTCGCCCCTGGGTTTGTCCACACGCTCGTAAGTGTGCGCGCCGAAATAATCCCGCTGGGCCTGCAGCAGGTTGGCCGGCAGGCGCTGCGAACGATAGCCGTCGAAATACGCCAGCGCAGAACTGAACGCCGGAACGGGTACGCCGAGTTCGACAGCCTTCGCCACCACTTTCCGCCACGCCGCCTGGCAGCCGGCGACCGCGTCCTTGAAGTAAGGATCGAGAATGAGATTCACCAGCTGCGGGTTCCTGTCGAACGCTTCCTTGATTTTACCGAGGAAGCGGCTGCGGATAATGCACCCGCCGCGCCACATGAGTGCCACGCCGCCGTAGTTGAGGTTCCACTTGTATTCCTCAGCCGCCGCCCGCATGAGCTGGTAGCCCTGCGCGTATGAAACTATCTTCGACGCGTAAAGAGCCTTGCGGATGTCGTCGGTGAAGGCTTTGCGGTCGCCGGTGAAGGCTGTCTGAGGCCCGGCGAGCACCTTCGACGCGGCGACGCGCTCGTCTTTCATCGCCGACAGACAGCGGGCGAAGACCGCCTCGCCGATTAACGTCAGAGGCTGGCCAAGCTCGAGCGCCGTTATGCCGGTCCACTTGCCGGTGCCCTTCTGGCCGGCCGTGTCGAGAATCACGTCCACCATCGGTTTGCCGGTTTCATCGTCGGTTTTGGCGAGAATGTCCCGTGTAATCTCGATGAGATAGCTGTTCAGCTCGCCGTTGTTCCACTCGTCGAAGACGGCGGACATTTCCTGCGGTTTCAGGCCGGCCGCCTGCATCAGCGAGTATGCCTCGCATATCAGCTGCATGTCGCCGTACTCAATTCCGTTGTGGACCATTTTCACGAAGTGGCCCGCGCCGCCCTGCCCGACCCAGTCGCAGCACGGCGAGCCGTCGTCAACCTTGGCGGCGATGGCCTGGAAGATCGGCTTGACATGTTCCCATGCAGCCGGACTGCCGCCGGGCATTATGCTCGGGCCGCGACGCGCGCCCTCCTCGCCGCCGGACACGCCCGTGCCGATGAAGAGCAGGCCCTTTTCCTCGACGTATCGCGTCCTGCGGATGGAGTCGTTGAAGTTGCTGTTGCCGCCGTCGATGATGATGTCGCCCTTCTCAAGATGCGGGATGAGCATGTTGATGAAGCTGTCGACCGCGTCGCCGGCCTTCACCATGAGCATCACGCGGCGGGGCTTTTTCAGCGAGTCCGCCAGCTGCTCGATGGAATGGGCGCCGATGACTTTTGTGCCCTTGGCTTCATTGTTGAGAAAGTCGTCAACCTTCGAGACCGTCCGGTTGAAGACGGCCACCGTGAAGCCGTGATCGTTCATGTTGAGAACAAGATTCTGGCCCATGACGGCCAGCCCAATAAGCCCTATGTCAGCCTGAGGCCTGGTCATTGATGAAAGCTCCTGATTAAGATTTCCTGTGCATCTGCGGCACGTAAGGCGGCAATTTTTTTTCCGCGAAAATCGGCCTGATGCGCGCGAACCGCTGAATTCCGTCTGCGAGCGGGACGGCGGGCCAGTCCTCGCCGATGAGCGGGCGGGCGTAGCGGACGAAGTCGTCGGTCACGTCGGTTTTTTCCGGCGACAGCCACTTCTGCGGGAACGCCCGCTCGGAGTTGGCGACAATCTCCAGCGGAACCCTGTCGTAGCGGATGCGGTAGGCGTAGCCGGGTTCGCGGATAATCGTGGACATCCAGCCCGAGCCGTCCTTGACGGCAATGTGCACCGCCTTCTGCGCGACTTTATACGCCTCGTCGAGATCGATCATCGATGCGTAAATCATGTTGTGCCTCTGGTCCGTGCCGGGTATGTTTCCGCGGGCAGGCAGACCGGCATCATTGAGATAATTGACGACAATCTGCTCTACGGTCGTTCGGCTTGCGGAAAACATGGTGTGCCCGAACGAGTCCTTCCGCTCGCCGAGCGGGCCGACATCGAAGCCCTCGCCGATTACCACCATCGCCCTGCCGCGTTTTTTGAGCATGTCGTTCACCGAGTCGGCGATGTTCTGCAGCGTCAGGCGAGCTTCGCTGAGAAAAATCAGCATCGGCATTTCACGGTCCGGGTCTGCCAGCCGGGCGGCTGCGGGTATGAAGCCGATCTTGCGCCCCATAGCCTGCATGACCAGCACCGGGTCGGCCGGGCATGAGCCGGCGTTTTCCTCGTTGGCGTTCTGGACCGTCAGCGCCCAGTATCTCGCGACGCTGCCGAAGCCGGGCGTGTGGTCAACCAGCTTGAACTCGCCGTCGCCCACGTCGTTGTCAATGGTTTTCGGAACGCCGGTGCTGACGACCTCCAGACCTTTTGCGGCGGCCAGACGCGCGACCTTGTGGGCGGTGTCCATAGAATCGTTGCCGCCGATATAGAAAAACCAGCCGATGTCATGTGCGCGGAAAACATCTATGATGCGATCGAAGTCCTCCTGCTGGTCCTGTTTTATCTTGTAGCGGCACGTGCCGATGGCGCCGGCAGCCGGCGTGTTCCGCAGAAGCGATATCTCCTGGCGGTCCTGAGCCGATAAATCTATCAGTTCTTCCCGCAGCACGCCTTCGATGCCATGCCGCCCGCCGTAAACGGCGCCGAAATATTCCGGCATGGAAAAACAGGTTTCGATGACGCCGCGCAGCGAGTTATTGATGACGGGCGACGGCCCGCCGGACTGTGCAACCAGAACATTTTTTGGTTTAGCCATACGATTTTCCTGTTCTGTCAGACCCGAAACAGCACTTCGCCGGCCCGGCGGACGACCTTTACGCCTTCATGCTCGCGGTTTTCCCACTCGGCGATGTTGATGCCGGCCGGGTCCATCCAGCCCAGGCCGATTCTGCGGCACCGCTCCTTCGGTATTCCCGTCGCCAGCGTGACATTGATGCGAGGCCGCTCGACGCCGCCTTCGTAAGTTCCGCCGCCGCGAAGGTGAGTGGAGTGTGCCAGGACGCCCCACGGATAATTTTTGAACCGGTCCCACTGGCAGACGAAATAATCGCGAACGTGATATCCGACCCGGTCAATTATATGCCCGTGAGTGTAGCTGACCTCGGTTATGTGCGGGGCGTAAATGACAACCTCGCCGCCGTCGGCGATTGCCGGCTCGACCTTGTACATGCCCTTCGCGCCGGTCCAGAGGTCGTCGTACATTTCCGGCACAATCGAAAGCACGCGTCTGAACGGTTTTTTGACGCGGACGATGTCCAGCTCGCCCGACAGCTTCGCCGCAGCCCGCCATGCGGTCTGCATGTCGCCGGCGAACAGGCCGGCCAGCGACTCTCCGTGCATCACCATGGCGAGCAGCATCCTGGGCGTCGGGATCATCGAGGCTGCATGGTCTATCATCCGGCGGACCGGCGTGTCGGCTGTCCCGATAACCCGCATGCTCGTGATGAGCGCGCCGAGCCAGTGAGTGACGTTTATGATTTCCGGCGAGGCGACGCCCGGGAAGAAATACTTGTTGCCGCCGGAAAAGCCGACCACCTCGTGCGGAAACACCGGGCCGCATACGATAACGCGGTCGTATTCCAGCACCAGGCGGTTCACGCGGACGGGCACTTCCAGCGACAGCCGCGATTCGCTCAGCTTTTCAACCTCGCCGGCCGGGATGACGCCGATGGCGACGAAAGTTTCCGCCCTGTCCCATCTGTGGCAGAATACATTGTGTCCGCCCGCCATGCCGCTGCGAACCTCAGCCCCGACCAACCGGGCGAGGGCGTCATCGGCCATCGGCTGATGCGTGCCGAGCGCGACGAGGTAATCCAGCTTCGCCGCCGCGCCTTCCAGCAGTTCGTTCAGCAGGCGGAACATCATGGGTATCGGCGCGGTCCGCGTGCTGTCGGGGATAACCACCAGCACGCTTCGGCCTTTCAGGTTCGCGCGCGGCATCGCCTTTGCGAGCACTGACCTGACCTGCGATTCGCCAAGCGGCCCGCCGTCGGTCTGTGCGCTTGCCCAAAGACCCGAATTTTCCGCGATATTCTGCATTACTGTTTTTTCCACGGGGGAATTTCAGGCAGACTGCTCGTGAATTCTTTCGTGACTGCGGCTTCGTAAGCTCCGGCGTATCGACCGGCAAAGAATCTGTCTGCGGCTTCCTCGTAGAACCGCTGCCATGATTCCGATTCCCGGCCGGGGTTAATCGGATAGAAGCACACGCCGTTCTGCTTTGCAGCCTTCATGTCGCCGGGGGCGTCGCCGATCATCAGGATTTTTTCCGGCTCATATTTGCCGCACGCGCCGTACCTGAGATGCTCCGCCTTACTGCCCATTTCCTGGCCGCAAATCATCCGCACGTACTGCGAGATGGAGAACTCCTCCCATTCCCGCTGCAGCGCATCGCCGGGCGTGGCGGAGACGACCATGATGTCGGCATGATCGAATATTTTCCGCAGACTTTCGCGGACATGCGGAAACGGCGGCGTGCCGCGGACTATTTTTTTCACCGTGTCGTTGACGGCTATCGACCATTCCAGCGCCTGCCGCAGAACGGGGTCATTCGTTTCGGCGACCTTCGCAGCCAGCGCCGGGTTGCCGAGGCGGGTTTCCTGCCTCGTCCACTGTCGCAGCGAGCCGATTTCGGGCGTTCTGTAGCCGCGTTCCAGCGGCTCGGGCCAGTCGGCGAGCAGGTCGAAAACCAGCTCGAGGGCGATGAACCGGTTGCAGCCGCGATGAACGCTGTAGAGGTTCACGAACTCGGCCGCCTCGCGGGCGAACCGCGAAACCGCCTGGAGATTCCACGAGTTGATGATGTTCGGAATGAAGCACTCCTTGTGCTTTATTTCCATCGTATCAAAAGCACATCCGTCCGAATCGATGCCGATGAAGAAATCCTTTTCCCGCTTCAACCCTTTTAATGTTTCCGTATGGTCTGTCATTTTTGCACCGATAAATGCGGCTCAGACGCCGCTGTATGCGCTGAATCCGCCGTCAACGGGCACGACGATTCCGGTCACGAATTTCGCCGCATCGGAAATCAGCCAGACCAGCGTGCCGATAAGGTCGTCGGGGCTCCCGAAACGGCCCATGGGAGTATGGTCCAGGATCTGCCGGCCCCGTTCGGTCAATTCGCCGTTTTCCTGCATCAGCAGAAAGTTGTTCTGTTTGGTCAGGAAGAAACCGGGCGCAATGGCGTTGACCCGTACTTTCGCGGAATGGTTTCGGCACATGTACGCAGCGAGCCACTGCGTGAAGTTGCTTACTGCGGCCTTCGCGGCGGAGTATGCAGCGATGCGGGTGAGCGGGCGGAATGCGTTCATCGACGAAATGTTGATTATCACGCCTTCGCCTCTCTCGGCCATGTGCCTGCCGAAAACCTGCGACGGCAGAATGGTGCCGAGGCAGTTCAGGTCCATGACCCATCGAATGGCCTCAGCGTCCAGGTCGAAAAATGTCTGGGGCGGCGTGCAGGTGGCTTCTTTTTTGTTGCCGCCGGCTGCGTTGATGAGCACGTCTATACGGCCGAGGCTCTGGACGGCACAGCTGAACGCCTCGGCGATTTCGTCCCTTTCCAGCACGTTTGCTTGGACTGGAATCGCGAAGTTGCCTTCGCCTTCGATTGCTTTGACGACCTGATTGGCGCGCACTGCGTCATAGTCGATTACGCAGATTTTCGCACCGCGGCGGGCAAGGCTGACCGCCATTTCGCCACCCAGTATGCCGGCCCCGCCCGTGATGGCGACGCACTTGCCTTCAATGCTGAAAATATCACCCGTATTCGCGCTCATATTGCACCTTTGCTTTCGCCGGCCGGCGCACTGTCGCGGATAATCAGTTCCGGCTTGTGCAGAATTTCATGCACTGTCTTCTGTTTTTCGATTCGCTGCAGCAGCATTCGCGCAGCGTCGGCGCCGAGGTTGTACTTGGAGACACGAAGCGTCGTCAGCGACGGACGGACAAGACTCGCGAGAAGCGTGTCGTCACAGCCGACGACTGCGACATCCTGCGGCACACGCCGCCCGGTTTCGCCGCACGCCTGCAGGGCGCCGACCGCGACCATGTCGTTGTAGCAGATGAGCGAATCGATCTTCGGGTTGTCGTGCAGCATCTTCATCGCGGCCCCGTAGCCGCCCGCCACGTCCGGTGTGCACGGCACGTGCCCGGCGTCCGCTGCCGGCAGACCGGCCTTCGCAAGGGCCTGACTGATTCCGGCGCCGCGGCGCCGGCCTGAATATGAAGTCGCCGGGCCTGCCAGGAATCCGATTACCCGCCGCCCGCAGGAAAGCAGATGCCTGACAGCCTCAGCCGAGCCGAAAGCGTCGTCGATGGCGACTGTGCCGCCTATATGCTCGGGAATGTTCCTGTTGATCGTCACCACGGCGCGGTGCGGCCTGAGAAGCTCGAAAAGTTCTTCATCCGGCAGACGGGCGCTGCAGACGATGATTCCGTCCACGCGTTTTTCATCGAGCGAATGTATGGCGGCTTCCTCGCGCGGCAGACTCTCGAGCGTGTTGCACAGGATTACGCCGTAGCCGGCTTCCCATGCGACATCCTCGATGCCCCTGGCGACCTCGGGGAAAAACGGGTTGGCGATGTCGGGGACGACAAGGCCGAGCGTGAGCGTGCGGTTCGTGGCCAGACTGCGGGCGATGCTGCTCGGCCGGTACCCCAGCCTGTCTATGACATCGAGCACCAGCTGCCGCGTGCCGGGGCTTATCTCGCCCTTGCCGTTAAGCGTGCGGGATACGGTCTGGGCAGAGACGCCGGCCTCCCTGGCGACATCGGAAATAGTCACTCTGGAACGCATTTTCATAATCGTCCTTACCTGCTTATTTGCTCGTTTATAGCCATGTTATCGATGCCGTTATCGCTAACATAGCTAATTATAGCACTTCCGCCCGGTCTGGCAAGATAATTGCGAATCAATGATTATGCGCAAAAAAGAAGCCCCCGTACGGGGGCTTCCGGGTGAATCAGATGAACTTGCGTTTTACTTGACCAGCTTGAAGTGGCCGTATTCGCAGGATTCAAACATCTCCCAGATGTAGACCGGGTTGGGGTTCTTCTCGGTCGGCGGCAGGTAGCCGTTGATCCAGAAGCGAACGCCCATTTCCTGGCCGTCAGCCGGAACAAAATCGATGTTGGCGCACTTGGGAATGGCCGCTTCAATCACGTACCAGCCGTTGGCGGCCTTGCCCCATGCCCACTGAATCTTGTCACGGGTGTCGAACATGTCATTGGTCCAGTTGGGGCAGTTGATCTGCCTGACCGGGTCAACGTTGTTCCATACCATGACGCCCGGAGGCGGCAGGAGCGTGTTAGGCTGGGCCTTCGTGTCGCTCTCGTCGCGAGGAATGGCGAAGTACGTCCGCGGGTTATCCCTGCCGTGGAAGTAGCCGTCGCCCTTGCCGTCAAGCTCGACGCTCGTGCCGAACTTCACCGGCGATGTGAACGCGAAGTACACATAATCGTCGTCCCAGTTGAGGTACGTTTTCATCGTGTAGTCCGCGCCCGCGGGGGCCGGCCAAGCCTTGCCGATAAGCGTGTTTGGATCGTGCGGCGTGCACGGGGTCGGCGAAGAGGCGAACTCGTCCCACTCGCCGTCGTTCAGCGTGCCGTCGATTTTGGGCGTCTTTTTGGGACGCTCGAACTTGTAGTCGAATATGGCGAACGGATACCGCAGGTCTATCTGCTTTGTCACCAGCGGATGCTTCAGGCCTCGCACGGCCGGAGTGAACGTTCCGGCCGTGAGGTTCTGAAGATCGGTCAGACCGTTGCCGTAGCTTTCCTTGTTGTTCGGATCGGTCCCGCCGCGTTTCTCGTCGAAGCAGGCGCGGGGTTCGTTGTCCGGCACGCCGTCGCCGTCCTTGTCATCTGTGACGACTATCTTGCCGAGAGGCAGGTTCAGGTAGGTCGCCGTCGGCATGACGCGGAGCGTCCAGCCGAGGAAGTCGAAGTTTTCGCCGTAAGCGCCGGGGCTGCACCACGGCGTATCGCCGCAGACGTATCCCTGGCCCAGTTCGCCGACCATGTTCATCCAGCCCTCGGTGTCGTGGTGGAATTCATGCGTGCTCAGCCACAGGTCGCCGCCGCCGGCAAAGCAGCAGCCGGTCGTGTAGGTAAGCCTGCCGCCCCACCACGGAGTCGGCCACGGATAAGCGTAAGTGCCGTTGCCGCCGATAACCAGCACGGCGCCGAAATCTTCCGGCTGCATGCCTTCCTTGTCTGCAAGGGCTTTCAGGTCCTTGTAAACTTCTTCGCTGCTCGACCCGAGGTAGCCGAAATCAACCGGGCGGGTCACCTTGTAGTTGTAGCACTTCGTGTCCATCCTGAAGTACGAGTTGGTCCAGTAGAAGTATCGCATCGCTTCGTGCTGGGTATTCGCGTGCTGGAACCATTCGTCGTCGCGGATGACCGGCGCGGGAACCTTGCCGGTGTTGGGGTCTTTCTGGCTCTCGAAGGTCACGTTGGCGTAGCACAGGATGGCTATCGGAATTTCGGAGTAGGCCATCTTGCCTTCGGGGGCGTTGGTGCAGAAGCGGAAATCGGCTGAATGCGAGCCGGCCGGAATAATCTTGCGAGGCGACTCTATGGCGTAAACGTGCCGTGTAGCCGACTTCAGGCCGGTAAGCTTCACAACGTGATGCGTGGTAAGCTCGTCGTCGCCGACAACTTTGGCCTTGGTGTAGTCCACAGATGACGGCCAGGTCGACCGCTGCGGCGTATCCAGAACCATGAGTTTCGTCGCCGTCGGCAGGTCGGTGTCCCACGTGATAGTGGCCGAGTTCTCCGTCAGGTCCGAAACGACCGGCTTGACCGGCGTGAGTTTGGGAGAGGTGATAAGAATGCGATGGCTCCACCAGTCGGAAATGACGATGTTGCCGTCTGCGCCGAAGACAGCCTGCTCGCTCCAGACCTCGCCGGCGGCGTCGTAAGCGTACTGGCCGATGAGTTTTTTCAGCGAAGCGTCATAGAGGCTCACGCCGCGCCCGTTGGCGACGACGTATGTCTGGGTCTTCGGATCGTATGCTATCGAGGCGGCGTTGGGGACTTCGAAAATTTCCGACTTCGCCGCCGGATTTGATGCATCGAATGCCTGGATGCGGTTGAGTGAGGGATCCGCGACATAAATTTTTCCGTTGATGAAGCTGAGGTGCCAGAGGGATGCAAACTGTCCCGGCTCCCTGACGGCTATGCTGGGGTCTTTGGCTGCTGCGACGTCGGCGGCTGAGCCGATGGTGGCCACTATTGTGCCGTCATCCTTCATCACCACGACGCGCTTGTTGAGGGTATCGCCGACCCAGATTTGACCGCTGCCGTCCGCAACGACGCCGAATGGCCGATTCAGGCCGCCAAGCGGGTCATCCTTGGGGGTGACGATCTTCAGCGGCTGGCCGTCGGACGAGAAAATCTGGATGCGGTTGTTGCCCTGCTCGGATACGTATATTTTGCCGTCTCCGCCCACGCTGAGGGCTGTAGGCAGATAAAGCTGGCCAAGCCCCTGGCCCATCGTGCCGAATTCCTTCACGAGCTTGCCGTCCGGCGTGACAATCTGAATGCGGTTCAGGTTGCAGACTGGATAAACGTAGTTGCCGTCGGGAAGCACGCCGACCGAGCGGATCCATTCGGGAACGACCTTGCCGGTGGGCTGGGCACGCCAGTCGGTGCCTTTTTCGACGGAGATTTTTACGCTCTTGAATGTGCAGTGGCCCATCGAGCACTGCAGCCCGACGTAGCCGCTGCGATGGAACATGCCCGCTCCGTCGGCTATCTTCTTGCCGTCCCAGTACAGATCGAACGTGCCTTTGCTGCTGAATACGTCCATCCGCATGGTATGCCACTTGCCGTCTATCTGCAGGCAGCCGGTGGCGCCGCCGGTGCCGACGAATCCGTTGCCTCGCATCCAGCCGTACATTATCGGGTACGTGCCGTCATAGCGAAGCATATTGCCGTTGGCGCCGCCGAGCTGGTCAGCGACGTTCCAGTAAAATCCTACGCCGGCTCCGCCGCCGACCAGCTGCACCTCGGCTTCGATGCTGTAATCGCACCGCAGATAAAGGTCCTTGACCAGCAGGCCGTAGTCGAACGAACCGGCGTCCTGGTGCAGCACGCCGTCCTTGACATACCAGTGACCGGAGACGGCGGACCACTTTTGGGCCAGTTCCTTCGCCTGTTCAGCCGGTTCAGTGGCCTTATAGCCGCTGAAATCATCAAAGAAAATGACTTCCTGCCCAGCCGAACACACGCCTGCAAACAAGCCGACTGCCGCCAGAAGTATTGCACACATTAACGGGTTCCGGTTCATCATTTACGTCTCCTTATAAGCGTTCACCCTCAACCGGGCGACGTTCAAAAACATTGCATCCAGCTTCTTCAACACATTCAGCTGCATGAGGTTCCTGTATAGTTATATTAAGGTTGGGCCGGTGGTCCTGCCCTTCCCACACTACAGTATATGCAGCTGCGAATACGATTAAGGGGGCAGTATAGCAATGACGGGTACCGAAGCATAGCTCCGGCTCGGATTTATATCAGGTTGTCAGCGAATAAATCGCCCTTTGAGGCTCCCGCAGGCGGAGTTTTTAAGCCGTTTATCGGTGGCGATTCGGGAAGGCCGGCCTGATGCAACTATTCATACGGAGCCTGATCCTGCACCCGCCCCAGGAAGCGCAGCAGGCCATCCAGTATCGTAAGCGGGTGCGGCGGGCAGCCGGGTATGAACAAATCAACCGGCACCACCGATGCGGCGCCGTTATGCTGCTCGGGTCGGCCGGCGTACGGGCCGCCCGAAATCGCGCACGACCCGACGGCGATGACGATCTTCGGGCCGGGCACGGCGTCGTAGGTCTTCTGCAGCGCGAGACGCATGTTTTCCGTAACCGGCCCGGTGACGAGCAGGCCGTCTGCATGACGCGGCGACGCGACGAACTGGATGCCGAATCGGCTGATATCCCATGCCAGGGTCGTGAGCACATTCGAGTCGGCCTCGCACGCGTTGCAACCTCCGGCCGACACTTGGCGCAGCTTCAGCGAGCGGCGGAAAAGTTTCGCGGCGAGTTCACTCCTGGCCGGCGGAATATCCGCAGCCGCGCCCGTGATAATCAGGTCCTCGCGTCTGGCCGCCGCCAGCCGGTATTCGCCGGTAAACCGGATTGCGTTTTTCGGGCATGCCTTTTCGCACGCCCGGCAGAAGAGGCACGAGCCGGTGTCCAGCCGCGGCGAACCGTTCTTCTCGTCACGGGTAATCGCGCCGACAGGGCAGGCCTCGACGCACTGCCGGCAGTCGCCGTCGCAGCGCGACTCGTCGATAACCGGCCTGCCTGCAAATCGCGGCGGCAGCTCAGGCGGCGAGCCGGCCGGGTAGGACATCGTCCGGTATTTCTGCAGCAGTCGGGTTTTCAGAATTCGCAGCATATCATACATCTCCACCTGTTACAGGTCGTGCCCGCAATACGAGAGGTTGAAGCTCTTGTTGCACAGCGGAAAGTCGGAAATCTGCTGCTGCCGCAGCGCACAGGCCAGGCCGAACCAGTTATGGAACGACGGATCGACGATTTTGTACCATGCAAACCGCCCCGCCTCGTCGGTGGCGGCCATGTGGCATATTTCGCCCCGCCAGCCTTCGACAAGCGACAGCGCAAGCATGCCCGGCCGCAGGTTCGGCTGCTTCCTGCGGATCGGCCCGCCGGGCAGCGAGTTCAGCAGCTCACGAACGAACGTGATTGACTGGAGTATTTCCAGCCAGCGCACATATGCGCGGGCGAAACAGTCGCCCGTCGTCCACGTGCACACGGGAAGCTGCGAGAAGCTGTAGATGCCGTATGGAAACTCGTGCCGCACGTCGCATGCCATGCCCGACGCTCTCGCGGCCGGCCCGACCAGGCCGATCTGCCGCGCCAGCTCCTGCGGGACGGTTCCGGTGCCTTCGAATCGCGCCAGCACAGAAGGGGCATCGAACATCAGTTCAATGGCGCCGGTCGCGTCGCGCTGGAGCGAGTCGAGCCTGCTGAGCAGCGCAGCGGCGATGTCTGCGTCGATGTCATAAGCGACGCCGCCGGGTTCGACCAGACCTCGCCCGAACCGGTTGCCGCACAGCAGCGCCGTCATGTTAAGCGCATCGCCGCGAATGCGCCCGCAGTAGCTCATAGTGGGCAGGAAGCCGACATCGCCGGCCAGCGCTCCGATGTCGCCGATGTGATTGGCCAGCCGCTCAAGCTCTGCCGCAATGGTGCGTATCGTCCACGCGCGTGCAGGCGCCGCCGCACCACACAGCGACTCGACGACGGATGAATACGCCGTCGCGTGGCCGATTGTCGTGTCGCCTGCGAGCGTTTCTGCGTAATGGATGCTGCGCCGGTCCGGGCCGCCGGCCAGCGCGCTCTCGACGCCGCGATGCTGGTAGCCCAGCGATATCTCAAGGTGATAAACCGTTTCGCCGTGGCACTGGAAGCGGAAATGGCCCGGCTCGATTACGCCGGCGTGCACCGGCCCGACGGCCACCTCGTGAGCTTCCTCGCCTTCCATGCGGAAGAAATCCATGACGCCGACGGTTTGCGGAGCAGGGAACCTCACCGGCTTGGGCCACGGATGTCCCAGCGGGCGGATGCCGTGCTGCTCTGCTATCTCGCGCTCGAACATGTGGGCGCCCGGACAGTCCGGCGTAAGTGCGGCATACGAATCGCCGACCTTGCAGGCGACAAGCCCGATGTCGCCCGATGCCGGCCTTGCAACGGCTGCGATTAACCGGCGCGCATCGCCGCCCTCAGCCGCCGCGACCAGCATCGCCGACAGCCGCGAGCCGGAAGACACCTCGCCGATGACCATCTCGCGGAATCGCTCCTGCGATACGAGCGGACAGGCGGATTGTTCCACCGACTGGCCGTTATGCAATGACAGAAAACCGTCGTTCATCGATAGGCTCCTATCTGCGTGGCCGCCGACTGGAGGAAATCCCACAGCCGCCCCGGCACGTAAAGCCCCAGCACAAGAACCACACAGCCCATCGCGATGGCCGGTGCGACTGACCATGCCGGCTCGCTGCGCGAATGCGTCTTCATATCGCCCTTGTCCGCCTGCCCGAACGCCATCGGCAGCACCAGCCTTGCCATGGCTACGAAGATTACGCCGAGCGCCAGCAGATAAATTACTGCGACGCCCCATCGGCCGGCCTCGAGCGCGCCGCGGAGAATGGTCAGTTCGCTGATGAACAGCCCGAACGGCGGCGAGCCGGTAATGGCCAGGAAGCCCGCCACCCACAGGCAGCCGGTTATGGGACTTGCCTGAATCGCGCCGCGGACGTCGGCGACGTTTTTGGTTCCGTACCGCCCAAGCAGGTTGCCCGCGGCGAGGAACAGCATGCCCTTGGCCAGCGAGTGGTTTATCACGTGCAGCATCGAACCGGTGCAGGCCAGCCCGCCCAGGCCGACACCAAGCGCCAGTATGCCCATGTGCTCGACGCTGGAGTATGCGAGCATACGCTTGTAGTCGCTCTGGCGGATGAGGAACACCGCCGCGACGCCCATCGACAGCAGGCCGAACAGCACAAGCAGCTCGCCGCTGAAGCCCTGCAGCCCGGCGGCATCAAGAACGGCATGGCCGCGCAGAATGCCGAGAAACGCGCAGTTCAGCAGCGCGCCCGAAAGCAGGGCCGACACCATCGAAGGCGCCTCGCTGTGCGCGTCGGGCAGCCACGTGTGCATGGGCGCGAGGCCCATCTTCGTTCCGTAGCCGACGAGGAAAAGAATGAACGCCGTCTTCAGCCAGACGCGGTCCATCTCGGCCGCGCCGGCAAGCAGGCTTGGCAGGTCCAGGTGGCCGATGCGCCCGCGCCCGGCGTAGGCCAGGAAAAAGTTGCCCAGAAGCGCCAGCGCGATGCCCACCGAGCATATCAGCAGGTATTTCCACGTCGCCTCGAGGCTGCGATGGTGGCGATGGAAACTGATGAGCGGCGCGCTGACCAGCGTGGTCGCCTCGACCGCCACCCAGAGCAGCCCCATGTGCCGGCTGATGCAGACCAGGCTCATCGTCGCCAGGAACAGCAGCATGCAGCCGACGAAGATGCCTTCCGGCTCGTTGAAAAAGAGAAAACCTTCCTCGCCGTCGCGCGTGCCGTGGGCGGCTTCCCTCCGCAGGTAGCCGACCGCGTAGACAGCCGCCGCCAGGAACAGCCCGCTCGTTACGCACAAAAACAGCATGCCAGGCGAGTCGAGTCCGACCCATGAACCGCCGCCGGTTTCGCCCGAGATGCACAGCCACGCCGCCGCGCCGCTGTGCCCGGCGGCTCCCGCGACCAGCAGACCGCGGCGCAGAACCTTGCTTGGGATCGCCAGCGCCGCTGCGCCTGCAAGTGCCGGAATTAATATTACTGCCCAGAGCATGGAATCAGTCCTTCAGTGCCGACAGGCGGTCGGTGTCGATGTGGTCGAACTCGCGGTTAATGTGGAAAATTGTGATGCCCATTACGAAGACAGCCACCAGCACGTCCAGCAGAACGCCCATCTCGACCAGCAGCGGCTCTTCAACCGCCAGGGCCGTGCCGAAAGCGTAGACGCCGTTCTCCATCGCCAGGTACCCCAGCACCTGCGTGAGGGCCTTTCTGCGAGAGATGATTATGAACAGCCCGGCAAGGATCGTAAACATCGCGACGGGAATCAGCAGCGCCATGCCGGCCGGCGCTACCTGCCGCAGCGGCTGGGAAATTACAAAACACAATCCCAGAAGCGCCACGCCTATGAGCACCGACGGCGTGTAGCCGATTATCGGCTCGATTTCGCGCACGACCTGCGCCTCGCGCATCGCCCGGCGGAGCAGCCACGGCAGCAGCAGGCCCTTTATCGCAAGTGTCGTCACCGCCAGGGCTGCAAGCTCCGGCGTCAGCCGCCCGGCGGCGCCGGCAAGCAGAAGCGCGCCGAGAAGGACCGCCTGTATGGCGACCGTCTGGATGCACGCAGCCAGCCGGCTGGACGCAAGCAGGCGGAGATTCGTAAGCAACAGCAGCATCACCAGAATGTCGGAGAAAATCGTCATCTGCTACCTCAGGACCCATAAAACGGCGATAATCGCCAGCACCGATGCGGTTACCAGCAGCTGCGGCACGCGAAGCAGCCTCAGTCTCGCCATTGTCGATTCGATTACGCCCACCGCCGCGCCTACGACGAATATTCCGCCGACTCCGGCCGGCACGTCGAGCATCGGCTCGCCCGTCCGCAGCGGCATGGCCACGCCGACCAGCAGCGCCGAGAAAACCCACAGCTTCAGCATCGCGCCGTACTCTATGAAGGCAAGGTCAACCCCGCCGTGGTCCAGCACCATGACTTCGTGAATCATCGTCAGTTCGAGGTGCGTGTTGGGGTCGTCGACGGGTATTCGCGCGTTCTCGGCGAGCAGCACGATAAGGAACGCACCGGCGATGAGCACGGCGGCCGGGCCGATTGTCGCCGGCTCGGCGGCGGAGAGATTAGCGTAAATGTCGGAAAGGCCGAGGCTGTGCGTGCAGGCCGCCATCGCCGCCAGTCCGAGCAGAAGCGCCGGCTCGGCCAGCAGCGAGAACTGCACCTCGCGGCTGGCGCCCATGCCTTCGAACGCCGAGCCTGTGTCGAGCGCCGCCAGAACCGTTACGAACCGCATCAGTCCCAGCACGTACGCCAGCAGAATCAGGTCGCCCGGAAAAGCCGCCAGCCCGCGCACGCCGCCGAGCGGAACGACGGCCAGCGCAGCCAGCACCGCCGCCAGACCAATTGTCGGGCCGGCGCGGAATATCCAGCTTGTTGTGCGGCTGTAGACGGCGCCCTTGCGCAGAAGTTTCGCCAGGTCGTAGTATGCCTGAAGCAGCGGCTGACCGCGCCGGCCGGCGAACATCGCCTTGACGCGGCGAATCACGCCGAGCAGCAGCGGCGAAAGCGTCATCGCCAGCAGAACATGAATTATGGATGCAGAAATCGTCATATAGCTATCCCAGGTTCCACAGCAGCAGAATCAGCAGCGCCAGGGCGAGATACAGCACATACAACTGGTTCCGGCCCTGCTGGAACCAGCGCAGTCTGCCTGCCAGCCGGCTGAACGCACCAAAAACAGGCGCGTACCAATACCGACGGAAGAAGTCCTCCGTGTGGGACTCGAAGCCCGCCTCGGCCGGGAACAGGCCCAACCCCGGCGCGCCGGGGCTGCGATGCATCCGCGGACGGAGCAGCCAGCGGAACATGTCTAGAATCGGCCAGGCAAAGCTCGACGCGGTGTACTGCATCCTGGCGTTCGGCGCGGCGTAGCCGCAGTCCCACGTTCCGGCCTGGTCCACTGTCCGGCCCGCCAGCAGACGCCGGCGGACAAACCATATAATAAGCCCCAGCAGCACGACGGCTGCCGCAGCGAAGCTCACGTGCCGCAGCACATATTCCGCCGTCGCTGTTTCAGTGTTTGCCGACTCAGGCAGCAGCAGTTCCGCGGCGGGCGCAGCCGCACGGACAACCATCGGCCCGAGCAAACCTATTAATACACACATGCCGGCTAGCGCATACATGACCGCGAGCATCGGCTTCGGCGATTCGTGGACCTTGCTTGCTGCATCGCTTCGCGGCTCGCCGAGAAATACGATTCCGAACACCTTTGTGAAACATGCGACGGCCAGCCCGCCGATCAGCGCCAGAGCAGCCGTCACAGTCAAACCTGCGACGGTAATATGCGACGCCTCCGTCCCGGCGATGCCGGAAAAAGCGCCGAGGTAGATCAGAAATTCGCTCACGAAACCATTCAGGGGCGGCAGGCCGCAGATGGCGGCCGAGCCGATTAAAAATGTCAGGCCGGTCTGTTTCATCCGCTTCAGCAGGCCGCCAAGCTTTTCAACGTCGAGCGTTTCAGTCGCGTGTGCGACCGACCCGGCGCCGAGAAACAGCAGGCTTTTGAAAATTGCATGGTTCCAGACGTGCAGCAGTCCGCCAAGAAGCCCCAGTGCGGCAATTGCGCCGCTGCCCGTGCTCATTCCGACCAGCCACAGGCCCAGTCCCAGGCAGATAATTCCGATATTCTCCACGCTGTGGTAAGCCAGCAGACGTTTGAGATTGTGCTGCGCCAGCGCGAACAGCACGCCGCCGACGCCCGATGCCGCTCCGATTCCGATTAATGTCCAGCCCCACCAGGCGGGCGGCTGGCCGGGAAGCATGATTAATATCCGCAGCAGGCCGTAGATGCCGGTCTTTATCATCACGCCGCTCATGACGGCAGACACGTGCGACGGCGCCGCCGGATGCGCCTCCGGCAGCCAGACATGCATCGGCAAAAAGCCCGCCTTCGTGCCGAACCCGACGACAGCCAGCAGGAAAATCACTCCCGCCGCCTGCCCGCCGGCTGGGGCGGCGAACTTATCGAAGTCCCACGTCTGATTCCCCCAGCCAAGCAGCACGAACATCGCCAGCAGAAACGCCGTGCCGAGGTGCGTCGCCGCAAGATACGTCCAGCCGGCCTCTCGAACTTCCGACTTTTCATGCTCGAACATGACCAGGAAGAACGACGCCAGCGACATGAATTCCCACGCCATCAGGAACAACACGCCGTTGCGGGCCGTCACGACCAGCAGCATGCTGGCGAACAAGACGTTGTAGAAAAACCACGGCGAGCCGAGATTCTTTCGACCGAGATGGGCCTTCATGTATTCCGCGCCGTACACCGCCGCAAGAATGCAGACAGCCGCAATCGCCAGCACGAAGAAGGCCGATAGGCCGTCCAGGGCCAGATAAAACGAGCCGAACGGAACGCTCCACTCAGCGCGAAAAGTTTCCTCGCGCCCGGCGGCGAGCGTCATCGCCGCCGCAAGCAGCGCCGGCAGCCCGCCGAGAATGCCGACAATCGCGCCCATGCGGTTGGCGATTTCCTGCCGCCTGACAGGCAGGCAGGCCAGACCGCCTCCGCAGAGAATAACTGCACTCAGGATAATAAGATGACATGCGGACATACTGCTGCGCAGACTCCTACTGCCCGCCGGCCGCACCCATCAGGGATTCAAGCTCGCCTGCAGCGGCGAATATCTCCTCCCTCGATGCCTTGCGTGCGACGGCCTCGGCGAAACTGGAAGCGCGCAGCCCGTACGCCAGCTTCGATAACAGATTCAGATGCGCCTTGATTGTCGGGCTGACAATCGTAAACAGCGTGTGAACGGGTTTACCGTCGATGGCCTGGAATTCGATGCTGTTCTCCAGAAAGCTCAGCGCCACAAGCGGCCGCGATACGTGCAGCGTCACCGGGTTGCGGACATGCGGAATCGCTATGCCCTCGCCGATGCCTGTGGAACCGACCGATTCCCTAGCCAGCAGAACCTGCAGCAGGAACTCCCTGTCAACTTCCTCCGGAAGCGGCAGAATTTCTACGACGCTTTTCAGCGCCGAAGACTTGTCAGTGCCGCCTACGCGGTAATGAATGCCGCCGGTCCGAAGCGCCTCTTCGAGCGACGGCACGAAGGCGTCTTCCGGCTCCTCAAAAAGCTTCGGGGAAATGGGTATTTGCTGCGACGTCGCCCACTCGAGAAGCTCGGCCCGATTAAAGCGGTACTGCTCGTTTACGCGATGGACCGGCAGCTTTCTCTGCGCGACCCATCGGTAGATTGTCTTTTCCGACACTCCGAGCAGTTCGGCGGCGTCTCTGACTCGTAATTTCATACTTATACCCTACTTGCGGCTTATTCCATTACCACGTCACAGTTTGGACATTTGCGACATACTATGCCAAATTGGGTCAAATATTACCAATATGAGACATTGTTGCCAATGCTTTTACAGGGGGGAAGGTAAAAAAGTTGCGGGCGTATAATTGGCAAACACAGGATCGTATGGTGCAGGAGAAGTCCGTTTAGCTTGTCCCCATGTGCTGGACAGTTTCCGGCCCGGAATAAGGTGGAACCGTCGCCATGGGTAACATTCCCGCTGCTGTTGCGGAGGCGGATCGTAGCGCAGCCGGAGCAATAGCAGCAATCGCGGCGATGGAACGCCCATCGCCCCTGCCTCCCTGTCCCGGCTCGCCGGGGCTGACAGGTGTCTCAATAATATCTGTTCTCCTCGACGCAGCGAAAGCCTTCCGGTCCAACATTGACGGATTGAGGCCGTACACGCCGGCCGGCGTCCGACGGCCCAGGCTTCTGTGCCGCCGCTGATGGTTGTAATACGCAAAGTAGCGTCCCAGCCCCAGGCGGGCCTCGGCCGGAGTCCGGTAGTCCCGAAGATACACGTCCTCGCACTTCACCGTCCGTCACAGCCGCTCGACCACGATATTGTCGAACGCACGGCCAACCCCGTCATTGCCCCGAAGCGAAGCGGCCGTCGTACTCGTATGCTGCAATTTGCATATCATCGCAGCCGTTCATCGCTCATAAAACCAGCCCCCCCTCGGCGGGAGACCCGGCTTACATAGTTTCTATTTACTATGTGTTTCAAATACAAATCCGCGTGAACAGAAAAAGTACCCCCAGAGTTGTCTAGATTCTAAATCATACACCAAAAACAATTCCGTATTGTCCCCTAAAGTCCCGTTGATTAGCCAATACCGCCTTGGTCCTTCTTTTGCCTCTGTTGGAAAATCATGAATAACACCATCTATAAGACCCGAAGGAACATGAGAAAATTCCTTGTATACAATCCAGTCAGGATGGGCAGCCAAACTGCGTTCAATAGATCCTTCCGCAAGAGTAGTCACCATATGAACTGCATCATTCCGATATGTTCGATAGTATTTGTATTTCACACTGTCAACGGTTTGAAAGCTATCCATTCCAGATCCGAGATGTGGAACTCCGGAAAAACCATCGGCGATCCCCATGTAACTTTGATATCTAATGATCCACAAAAATACGACAATCCAAGTTACAATTATTACACAAACCACTAAGACAATTATTTTTGACCTTTTTGTCACCGCGGTAAAATTAGGGACAGTCACCTATTTTACGTATCAAAAATAGGTGACTGTCCCCTATTCCCGCGCACGCCAGCGGCGGCAGAACCTATCATGGCCGAATCATCAAGGCGAGCAACAAGTATCTGCGCTGGACAATGACCGAAGCAGTCTGGCCGGCGATTCGGAAAGACTGGTCATTGCAGGCATTGTACAAGCGGCTTGCACAAAGAAAAGGCGCGAATGTCGCAAAGATCGCCGTCGCGAGGCGACTGCTCTCAATTGTGTATCGAGTATTGAAAGACAATCGAGACTATCTGCCATGTGCGGCGATAAAACAAACTTCGGCGGGCTTGGGAATTGCTTAACTGACCCCCTCAGCATCTATCGGGTGTCGAGTTCTTACAGAGATTAAGCCGCCGACGATCAACGCTACAGTGGCCAAGCTTCTGCCGGCCGAATAGAAGAATGATCGGAATCGATTCGCAAAAATCAGGACACAGGGTTGCATTATGTATTCATAGAAGCAACTCAGGTTATTTTCCCCGAAGTTGTGAAGTTGTCATGAATCGCCAATGTTTACTATAATTCAAACATAATATTTGAGTATGATAAATACAATACAAAGGGTGTCAGTGATAAAATGCCGTTTCTAGTACGGAAATCTTTATTATATTGCATTATTATATCCGATAAGATCTATTATAGCCATGAAATTTGACGATCTACTAAAACGAGTGGCGGATTTACCGTGTTTTTCGACCGGTTTTTTAGCGGCCGGTGAAAGTCTACCTCAGATCAGGTTGCAACTTGCCCGCTGGGTGAAAGATGGCAGGCTTGTCAGAATTCATAAGGGGCTGTACACACTTGCTCAGCATTACAGGAAGGCGAAAGCTGAACCTTTCTATGTCGCCAATACTTTGAAAGCCCATTCTTATGTCAGCCTTCAGTCCGCCTTGGCGTGGTATGGATTGATTCCCGAGTTTGTGCCGGCTGTGACGTCTGTTTCAACGGAGCGCCCCCAGTCAATCGAAACTCCGCTGGGAAGATTTGAATTCCGGCATATTGATAAGGGATACTTTTGGGGATATCAGCTGGTTGAACTGGCGGATAAACAGACAGCGTTCATTGCCCGGCCGGAAAAAGCGCTGCTGGATCTGGTGCACCTGAATCCGGGCGGAGACAAGCGGGAATTCCTGGAGGAATTGAGGCTGCAAAACCTTGAAACAATCGATACAAAGATTTTAAGAAAATTTGTCGAGAAATTGAAAAAGCCTAAATTCAAAAAAGCTCAGAAGAATATCGAATCGATTATCCATGAAGGCGAAGGGGTTGAACTGTGAAGGATTATATCAGGCAGTTGATAGAAAAGATCGAGGACAACAATCTCGCGAGGTGCACTATCCGGGAATATCTGCAGGCGAGGTTACTTGAATCTCTCCAGGACGCCGGCGCTTTTGTGAATTGGGCTTTTGTTGGCGGGACCGCCTTGAGGTTTCTGTATTCCATGCCCCGGTTTTCCGAGGACCTGGACTTTTCTCTTGCACGTCCGGGCACCGAAGATCAGTTTGCAGAGTTTATGAAAAAGGCCAAGAGTTCATTTCAGGCCGAAGATTATTCACTGACAATCAAGGCGAAGACTGAAAAAACTGTCAAATCCGCCTTTGTCAAATTTGACGGCCTGCTTTATGAGATGGATCTCTCGCCTCATCAGTCGGAGACAATTTCCATAAAGGTGGAAATCGATACCAATCCACCGGCCGGGGCAAGTCTTGAAACAAGCATTTTGAGGAAACACTGCCTTTTGAATCTTCAGCATTATGACAAAAGCTCTTTACTGGCAGGCAAGCTTCATGCTCTTTTAAGTCGAAAATATGTCAAGGGAAGGGATGTATATGATTTGATGTGGTACCTTTCCGACAGAACCTGGCCGGGCCCTAATATTGTTCTCCTCAATAATGCTTTATCGCAAACCGGCTGGACTGGTCCGGCAATCACTGCTGATAACTGGAAACACGAAATGGTTACAGTTATTTCCGGCTTCGACTGGGATAAGATAATTGCCGATATAAGTCCGTTTATCGAAAAGCAACGTGATTTGCAGATGTTGACAAAAGACAATCTGCTTAAATTGCTTGAAGATTGATTTGCGTGGCTTGAAACAGGTTGGATTTTCGAAAACACCTTCTGTTTTCTGTCACTATTTTGTCACTACGGTTTGCAAAAATGGCAAATATGCTATATATGGACGTTGCTTAATAGAAACGTAAGTGCTTGTAATTTAAGTTAATTCCCTACCTGCAACAACTTGCGAAAAACGGCCGGGAATTTCTCATAACCCGGAGGTCGGAGGTTCGAATCCTCCCCCCGCTAGTGAGGCAAACGGGTTAGAACAAACCCGTGCCGCAGGTTAACGCAAGACGCCGTGGCCAACCAGCCACGGCGTTTCGCATTTTACGCGAGGCTACGCAAGAACTTGCGACTGTTTGTGACCCGGCGGCGTCTCTCGCCAGCCGCCGCAGAGACACGCCCAGCGGTCCCTCTTTTCGGCCCCAATAATACCCTTGGTTGAAAGGTCTCTGAGTCTCTCGGCGCCCCCGGAGGTCGGGTTAACGCAGGGTTGGCTCCCTTACACCGAGGCAGAAGGTAATGGTTCAGTTGTCTCGGGCAAGGTGAACGGTTATTCTCAGCTGACCGACAAGTGAATCGACGGTGCGCCTAACCGTCTCTGAGCCGTCTTGTTCTCATGCCTTGTCGGCGATTTCCCATACTGGTTTTCCAGCTTGAGAATACCTAAGCAGTCATGCTGCAGCGGATATACCGCTATTCAGAATCTGCCTTGAAACGTACTCGAATCTTTGGTAAGGTTTGGCAATGTTAGACGCCAAAGACGAAACAGTGCATCTGTCAGACTATTTGACCGTTAGCGAGGCGGCCGAGAAGCTTGGAGTTTCGCCATCGACACTGAGAAACTGGGATCGCTCGGGCAAACTGAAAGCAAGACGGCACCCGATGAACGGGTATCGGTTGTACAAGTACACAGAGCTTGTCGCGCTTAAAGCGAAAATCGAAGGGAAATAATGACGCCTGAACAGAACACCGAACCAGAGGTTACAACTCAAGCCAACGAATCCGAAAATGGCAAAGCCTCCGTCGACCCTCGCAATAAATTGAATCATCTGACGGCCAAGGAGTGGATACCGGAGACGGTGTCCGTCTGGACCCAGAAGGGGCTTGGCGCGAAGCATCCAGATGCACAGATTGAGAGGCAGCATCCAGCCCCCTTTTCCTTCACCGATGTAGGGCGTTTGATTCGCTTCTTCACCAAGCGCGACGGAACTGTCCTTGACCCATTTGTAGGTGTTGGCTCAACTCTCAAGGCATGTGCCCTAGAGGAACGCCGTGGCATTGGTATCGAGTTGAATCCGACGTTCGTTGAATTGACACGGGAGCGTCTGAATAAAGAGGTGAAAGATTTGTTCGCTTCAGTAGAGTCACAGCAGGTTATTGAAGGTGACGCTCGCGATGTTCTCCCAACTCTGCCGTCTGACAGTGTTGATTTGGTGGTCACGAGTCCGCCCTATTGGGCCATCCTGAAAAAGGAGGACCACAAGGCTAAGCAAGAGCGAATCGCAAATGGACTCCGTACAGACTACGGGAGCGATGAAAGAGACCTCGGCAACATAGAGTCCTACGACCATTTCCTGCACGAACTATCTGAGATTCTTGGTGAGTGCGTTCGACTCTTGAAGGATGGTGGGCACATGACTCTGGTTGTAAGCGACTTCCGAGATAAGTCGCACTATGTCATGTTTCATGCCGATCTTGCAAGGGAGATGGAATCTCGTGGTCTGGAAATGCGCGGTCTAACCGTCCTGTATCAGCGGCACAAGAAGGTGTTTCCCTATGGCTATCCGTACTCGTATGTTCCTAACATCCACAATCAGTTCATCCTTATCCTCCAAAAGCCGAAGGGA